>NZ_JACJQL010000032.1 GCF_014696625.1 Nostoc parmelioides FACHB-3921 | reverse complement strand
CAAGATTTAGGCGTAGTCAAAGCCCTACGAAAACCAGTCTTCAAGCTGGATCTATCCCCTTTTCCTGCACCCTCTTGACAAATGTGCAATTACTTTAACCTCTCACGGATGTGACAGTAGACAATGTATTTTTGTCGAAACATCATCATTTAAATATTTGAGTCACCAATAAATAATCTATTGATAGAGTAGACCATCCATCTGCTGATAGAGGAAGTATAAAACTAATTATTTCCTACGACCGATTTGCAAATCGATTAATAATTTAGAAAATACTTAATACTAGCATTTTATATTTTACTGATTTTTATGGCAAAGCCCATTGAATTTACTTTATTTGCACCCTATAACAAAGGAGCAGCATTAATTGCCTCATTTTCCGATTGGCAAGAAATTCCTATGCAAAAAGGTGATGATGGTTATTTTCGCACAACCGTTGAATTAGAAGATGGTACATATCAATATAAATTTCGTGTACAAACAAGATCATGGTTTTTTGAAGAAGATCAATGGGTCGATGTTACAGACCCTTATGCTACTGATATTGATGAATTAAGTGGTAAAGATAATGGCATCATCAAAATAAAAGATGGTGAAAAAATTGTTGATACATATGTTTGGCAACATGATGATAAACCTTTACCTGCTGACCATGAATTAGTCATATATGAATTACACGTAGGTGACTTTTCTGGTGGAGAGGATGACCCCTATGCACGGGGTAAATATAAGCACGTTATTGAAAAATTAGATTATTTGTGTGAATTGGGTATCAATGCTATTGAGTTATTACCAGTAAAAGAATATCCAGGTGATTATAGTTGGGGTTATAATCCTCGCTATTTCTTTGCTACCGAATCCAGCTATGGTTCTACAGCTGATTTGAAAAAATTGGTTGATGAATGCCATCAACGAGGTATTCGCATCATTATGGACGGGATTTATAACCACTCAGAAGCATCCAGTCCATTAACACAAATTGACCATGACTATTGGTATCACCATGAACCCCGCGACCCTGATAATAACTGGGGGCCAGAATTTAATTACGAACACTATGATGAAAATTTAGAGACTTACCCAGCAAGAAAATTTATTGGTGATACAGTCAGATATTGGGTCGGAGAATATCATCTAGATGGCATTCGCTACGATGCTGCAAGGCAAATAGCCAACTATGATTTCATGCACTGGATTGCTCAAGAAGCCAAGAACACTGCCGGGGCAAAACCATTCTATAATGTTGCTGAACACATCCCAGAAACCACCAGCATTACTAATCTAGATGGGCCTATGGATGGATGCTGGCATGATAGTTTTTACCACACCATTAAAGCTCATATATGCGGTGACACCTTCGATTTAGAAAACCTCAAAGATGTCATTGACCCTAAACGTCAAGGTTTCTTGGGTGCAACTAATGTTGTGAACTATCTCACCAACCATGACCATGACCATATTATGGTGGAGCTAGGTAATCGAGAAATTTTTCACGACGAAGCTTTTAGAAGGGCTAAACTAGGAACTGCGATTTTAATGACAGCTGTTGGTGTACCTTTGATTTGGATGGGAGAAGAATTCGGCGAATATAAACCCAAACAACAAGACCAATCTAAAATTGATTGGACACTCTTAGGTAATGATCTTAATCGTAGTTTGTTTGATTATTACAAAGGATTGATTGGGTTACGTAAGAATAATCACGCCTTGTATACCGAAAATATTGATTTCATCCACGAAAATCCAGAAGCCAAGGTATTAGTCTACAGCCGTTGGAATGATGAAGGTTCTCGTGTGGTAGTGGTGACGAATTTCTCCAAAGATTTCCTCGCCGGCTATCATGTCCCTAATTTCCCCTCTGGTGGTACATGGCATGAGTGGACTGGCGATTATGATGTTGAAGCTGGTGATGATGGTATCATCACTGATATCGGGCCTTACGAAGCCAAGGTATTTGTTTGGCATTGACATAGCACAGTATCTATAGGGTGGGCATTGCCAGCCAAAAGTATGATACCGTAGGCGATGCCCTACCTATATTTCAGCAATCAAATGCTCATCCTAAAAAGGATAAGTCAGACATTATACCAAGTGAAAATTCAAATGTTATAACCCCGACTTGTTAACAAGTCGGGGTTATAAACCCTATCAGAACTGCATCACATTACTTACTTAGATTTGCTTTCTGAAGTTGTAGCAATCATTTTTGCAGCATTTTCTTCACTTTCGAGAATACCGAACTCAATCAGCAACTCTTCTAATTCTTCCATTTCAATTGGGGTAGGAATCTTCAAGTTTTCGTTGTTGATGATTTTGTTAGCCAAAATCCGGTATTCGTTACCTTGGTTGCTGTCAGGTGCGTATTCGTTAACTGTCATCCGGCGCAACTCAGCGTGTTGAACAATGTTGTCGCGGGGTACGTAGTGAATCATTTGGGTGTTCAAACGTTTTGCCAGAGTTTCGATAAGTTCGATTTCTCTGTCAACGTTACGGCTGTTACAAATCAAACCGCCTAAACGTACACCACCAGTGTGTGCATATTTCAAAATACCACGAGCGATGTTGTTAGCAGCATACATCGCCATCATTTCGCCTGATGTGACGATGTAGATTTCTTGCGCTTTATTTTCGCGGATAGGCATTGCGAAACCACCGCATACAACGTCGCCTAATACGTCATAAGATACGAAGTCAACGTCTTGGTAAGCGCCGTTTTCTTCTAAGAAGTTAATGGCGGTGATGATACCACGACCAGCGCAACCTACACCGGGTTCTGGACCACCAGATTCCACGCATTTAACGCCACGGAAACCAGTCAACATTACTTCGTCAAGTTCGAGGTCTTCTACTGCACCACGTTCAGCAGCCAAGTGAAGAACGGTGGTTTGAGCTTTGGAGTGGAGCATCAAACGGGTGGAGTCAGCTTTAGGGTCGCAACCTACGATGAGGATGCGTTGACCCATTTCTGCCATAGCTGCCAAGGTATTTTGGGAAGTGGTAGACTTACCAATACCGCCTTTACCGTAGAAAGCAATTTGTCTAATTTTCTTGTCGATACTCATGATTTTTGTTTTCCTTGCAATGAATGTAAATGCAATGTTCTAGAGTAAATATGGGTCAGAGGTTGCGTAGATAAGGATTTGTATTGAAGAAAGATTGCAAGTATCACCAAAAGCACGGTCAGATAATTTCCTGAAATGAAGTCGGAGTTTTAGAGTGGCTTCTAGAAATTCCTATTCAGACAAGTTGTATCTGCTCATGCAGAGCAAAGCTTAGTTAAGCTGGACATATGTATTGCAGGTTATTGTGATAAATCACCATCGGTTGCTCAGGCCTTAAGAGTGGCTACAGTGGCAATTTAAATTTATCCAGGTTTTATTCCTGAACCCAACTAACCAAATTTGCCATCCACTCCGAATGGTTTTTACAAGTTTCCTGCACTTGTATATGTCATCAATACTTAGTAATTCTAAGTCTGCTCTTTTTTGGGTAATTTCTAGCAAATATTCCCTGCAAAATCACTCAGATGGCTTACTATTTATGCAGGTAAATAAATATCTACCTACAGCAGTCAAGCCGTACATCAGCAACCCCTAAAACTACGATTTGGGCAATGTATTGGTGATTATTGTCAATATGCTGAAATTCCTAAATCTTGGAGAACGGTTATCTACTATTTATTGAGTTTACTTGGCAAAATAAACAGTTTCCAGAACATAGTTGGCGGATCAAAAGAGTTAGTTTTTCTGGCGCTATGTTCAGTGACCGTTCTGATTTCTTTGGGATTGCCAGCTTTTACTAAGAGTCTTTCTTCCCAGGCTCCTAGAGTAATTTACACTGGCTTGTAATACTAGCAATGTGAGGCAATTTTCACTGGCTATTATTACCACAGCCAGTTATCATTGACTTCAAGTTTTTACTGAGGCTTCTATCCTTTTTACCTGGATAAGTTCTATCGCTATAAAAAATCATAACGATATTGAAGTGGATTTACCAGAGCAAAAGGACTTTATTGAGTTGCCCCAATATTTATCTTGAAGTCTTTTCGCTTGCTTACTTTTTTGATTCCTATTGTCAGCTTAACACAGGTTTATTAATTTATTGAATGAATATCAAATTATTTTTTATAGCCATATATTACGGCAGGATGATTTGATTTTCGGTAAGTATAATAAACTTAAAACCCCCTTACATAAGGATTACAGCTTGATTTTTAATTAAAAACAAAGGCGAAAATTTATATTTTTTTGAGAATTGAAGCTATCAATTAGTTCTAGGTTGACAGTTTTCGGATTGAAGAAAATCTTGCGGAACTTTTGATATTTAGTTTTTGTGAGATTTGAACTTAATATGTAAATTAAATTTTCTTATTTACCTGCAAATGGCTTACTTATCAAGGATAATATAGTGGACACCCGTATAGGAGATGATAATTGATATCTGCTTTTGTTATACTTATTAGCCTTGAGATTTACTTCTCAAGATTTACTTAATATTTGACTCTACGGATAGATAATACTAGGAATTTAAGTAAATACGATAAAAACCATAGTTATATTTTTTGGAAAATTTAACAATGGAACTCTATCCTAGCGATAAGACTGAAACCGCATATAATGGCAAAGATCGTAATGCTTTTGAGTTTGGATTTACGCCTCAGTCTTAACTTTGGAATGGTCGTTTAGCTATGCTTGGTTTTCTCGCGTATTTACTTTGGGATTTAAATGGCTATAGTGTAGTGCGGGATCTACTTCACTTAGTCGCCTACAATGCTGGCTAGGCTAATACTATTCAAGTAAACCTAAAGTAGTTTTATTGCTTTAGCCTAATGCACCGTATTATGTAGCGGTGTGTTGGGTACTCGAATTCTCTTCTGCATCAGCAATCATCTCGATATCTGCATTTAATGCACTAAAAATAGTGCATGATGAAGAGTGACTTCATTGTAGCAACTGGGGTTGTGCGATCGCCCGCCGTGAAAGTTACAAAACCACAGCCTTGACTAAGAAACTTGAAAACCAGCGTAAATGAGTATGTCCGCCGAGTAGCAGTGCCTTTATCCCTAGAGACTGTGTATTATACAGACGAAAAATGCTGTAACGAACGTTGTAACTGTTTTTGTTGAAGTTTAGCTTTCCATTCACGAATAGCGATCGCTGTTCTGGCTACGGATGGGACGTATTTCTCGGAAGTTTCTACTTTTGTTTGGCGTTTATTATTTAATGGTTGGCTAGTCAAACAATCTCTAAAGTTGGGTAAATCCCTTTCTTTATTCAAAGCCTCAATCACATCCTGTGGTTTTTGGAAACGCTCGTCTAAGGAAAATTTCACCATTTTGCGAATAATCTTGGCAAAATCATTGCTAACTTTGACGTAGTTATACCAGCATACTTCCCCAGTTTTGCTGTCATTTTCCATTTCTAAAGGTGCTTTGCCAGTTAACAGATAAATACAAGTCATACCCAAGGCGTAAATATCACTTGCATAAACCGGACGTAACGAAAACTGCTCCGGTGGTGCAAATCCCGTTGTCCCCACGAAGTTGGTGTGAGCATTTTGATTAAGCGAACTTATACCCACATCAGATAATTTTTCCTTAACTGCACCAAAATCTATTAATACTATGCGGCCATCGTCTGCACAACGCACTATATTTTGCGGTTTAATATCTCGGTGAATTACTTGATTTTGATAAAGATATTGCAAAATTGGCAGTAATTGGCGTAAAAATTGTTTAACTTCTGCTTCTGTTTTTGTACCATGATGTCTGACTTCTTGTGCCAAAGTATAGCCCCGCACATATTCTTGCACTAAATAAAGCTCCCCATCGCCTTCAAAATAGTTGAGGAGCATAGGAATTTGCGAGTGGCTGCCAAGTTTAGCGAGAGTTTTGGCTTCTTTTTCAAAGCGTTGACAGGCATTTTGCCAACTTTTAGCACTAGTAACTTTAGGACAAAGCTGTTTAATCACACACAAAGGATTTCCGGGTAATACGGCATCCCTAGCTAGAAATGTGATTCCGAAGCCGCCTCTACCTAATATCCGCAATATCTGATAGCGATCGCAAAATAGCTCCTTGGAACTACACATTTGCGCTAGCTGATTCTGCTGCAAATTGTACCGATGTAAATTTGTAATATTGCCCGAAAAACGATTCATAGCCTAACAATAGCTACTTTGTGATGTTATCAATCTAACCACAAAAGTTTTTCTGTGCCAGTAGCATTACGGCAACTTTGCAAAATTAATATTTATTGGATGGTGGAGAGTCTGGCAAGTGTAGGTTTTTTATAAAGCTATGGGTGATGACCATAAAACTCAGGACATCATCATAGTTTCATTAATCCCTACACTCTAAATCAGTGAGATTTTATACCCGACTCCCCATTGCTGTTTACGGCACCTCAATCGGAATCAAAGTATTTTCCGGTAAATATTTACTAAAACGTCCCTCATCAGCAAGTACTAAAATTAGCCGCAGAGGATAATCTGGCGGAACTTGTAAATCTGCCCAGGGTATTGCTACTTCTAAACAATTTTCTAAAGCGACTTGAGCGCGGCTGAAACGAGGATGCCATTGATAATTTTCTGCTGCTTCCCGAAATTGAATTGATTGGGTCAGCAAGTTAATTTCCAAATGATGATGGAATAGATAATTCAGTGGGGCTGTATCCGGTACATCAGCTAAAGGAATCGGACTATTGTGCATTGTTTGATCTGGATAAAACCACAACAGGTTTAACTCTGGGGGCAAACCATGTCCAGGGGTAACACCGCTTTTAAAATCTACTCGCAAATAGAAATTCAAGTGATCTACCCCATACCATAGGCGCTGAACTATGCTGCTGTTGTGCATCGTCCCCCTCGCCCCACCAATTTCTATCCGTCCCGCTTTGTCCCAATCTTGCTCATCTCCTCTGCCATCGATTACAGGATGAATGAAGCCTTCGGGGGAATGATCTGCTCTGGCTGCATGAACCTCCACTGGATGCTTGAGATATGCGGGTATGGGTTCATTCAAAGCTTTATAGATACCACACAAATGTTCTCGAAATAATTGGTCAAAAATGGCATCTTGATTTGAGGAATGTCCTTCCCCAAACCACCAAAACCAGTCTGAACCTTCGGCCGCATATAAAGCTTCCCAAGCTTCGGGGTTATTTTCTTCTGTTGCTTCGGGATGATTTGCCAGCATGATTCTTGCTTCGGTGAGGTAATCCCAAGCCCGATTTTTGGCAGGATCACCAATCCAGGTGGTAAAACTGCCATCAACCCAGGAACCGCTATGTAGTTGTTCTGCGGGAATGGTGGCTGTGGCGGGAAATTCCTCGATAAATTCGGAGACAGTAACGAGTTTGATATGGGGTTCGTTGCTTAAACTTTGATATAAAGCTTCTAGGAATGGTTTGCCATCTTGGGGGTAAAATTCCCAGCAGTTTTCGCCATCTAAGGCAATGGTCACTAACCAAGGCTGTTCACTTGGTCGCTCTCGTTGCATTTTGGCGATCGCTTGTAGGTGTCCCACTAAGTCGGCGGCTGCCTGTTTGGCGGGCATTGCCCCATAGGTAAAGCCAATTAAATCTGATAATCTGTGATCACGGAAGACGATCGCCAAATCTCCGGCTGGAGTTGCTAGGCGATAAGGTCGATACAACAGTTCTGGCTGCTGTACATTCCCTGCCCCATCCCGATGAAAGAAGTGTTTTAGTGTCCACCCCAAGACTGCTTCATCCGAGCAAATCCACTGGAATCCTTGTTTAATAATATACGGTAATATATCTGGACTAACGGACTGTTCAGACGGCCATAAACCCTTTGGTTCCTGCCCAAATCTTTCTGTATATAGTTCCCAAGCTTTTCTTAAATGACGAGGAATATCTTCTGACCACTGAAACCGAGACTCAGGTAAAGCCATATTTGGCACAGCCACCCGACCAGAATTAGTATCAGCTAACAAAGGCAAAATCGGGTGTGTGTAGGGTGTGGTGGTAACTTCTAATTGCCCCGATTCCTGCATTTTGCGGTGCTGAGGAATGATCCGGCTGAGAATATCACGTTGTTTGGAATAAATGCGCTGGCGATCGCCTAAGGTAAAGTTACGCCCCTGCTGTAACCAAGCCGCAATTTCTGGATCATCCCAAAACAGTGGGTCTATCCATGCCAAATTGTGCCACGCCAACAAATCGCTGTAATCTGCTAATTGCCAATTTGCCAAACACCAAGACGGCCCTTTTTCCTGCCTTTGATAGTACAACTCGGCATAACGAGGATGAGGGTCAATCAAGGTGTGGTGATTAGCATCAAAAAAGTGCTGAATGATAAACTCTCGTTGCGGCTGAGTTAGTTGGTCAGTTGGTGTCAGGCTCGCTTTGAGGTAAGGGTCAAACGCTGTACCAGCAATATAATCTTCCAGTTGCAGAATTAAGGAAGGAACTAAGTTTACTGTTTGATGTAATTTTGGATACTTTTCCAAAATTAGTATTAAATCTAAATAATCCTTTGTACCGTGTAAGCGCACCCAAGGCAGGCGATATTGCTGACTAGAAGGCGCTGAGGGGCTGCTACCAGGAGATTTATACAATGGCTGATGTTGATGCCAAATAAAAGCAACGTATAGCGGATGAGTCATAGGGTCTTAGGGATTGGGTGTTGGGGATTGGGTATTGGGGATTGGGTATTGGGTGTTGGGTGTCGGGGATTGGGTAAATTGCCTTTTTCCTAATCCTTCAGTCCTTGCCTAGTCCCCAGTCCCCAGTCCCTGTTCCCTAAATTACCTGTTCAACTTCGGCAATTTCAGGAATCATTTCCCGCAGACGGCGCTCAATACCCATTCTCAGAGTCATGGTAGAACTAGGACAAGAACCGCAAGCACCTTGTAAACGTAATTTAACAATAGGCCCATCGAGTTCTACAAGTTCCACGTTACCACCATCAGAAATGAGGTAAGGGCGCATTTCATCTAAAACAGTTTCCACGTTGTCAATTGTTAGTTCCATTGCTTGATACCTAGTAAATTAACAAAGTTTGTGAGATAGGAAACATTTGGCATCGGCTATTTTTCCTCTACCTATTTTTCTATATCCCACTCAAAATTTTATTTTGCAGCTTGATTAAATCGATCCTAGATCCAATTGTTGCCAAATTGTGTTTTATTCTCAGTTGCTTAATGCGATAGTCATGAACACATAATATTCCTGCATAGCAAATCTGTGATTGCTTATAGGGGTTCTGGGGTATAGGGGTATAGGGGTAGGGAGTGTAAATGTTTAAAACCCTTACACCCTTACACCCCTACACCCTTACCCCCAGCCTCAACAGACAAACTGGCTGCATAAGCCCTAGATTTAACCAATGCACTCAGCGTCAGTGTCGTTAGAAGAAAGCATAACTGGCTGTTGGTATAGAGGTACGGTGAATGTGACTGTCGAACCAAGTCCCTCACCAAGACTGTAAAAATGTACTTCCCCACCCATCGTCTCTACAAGTTTTTGGGATATTGCCAGTCCCAAACCTGTACCACCATACTGACGGGTGCGGGAACCATCTACTTGAGAGAATAATTGAAATAGTTTATCTTGCTGGTCTAAAGAAACGCCAATACCTGTATCGGCTATCCTCACTCTCACCATACCGGGAAAGTTCTGTTCTTGGAGTTTCCCTTTTTTCAGAACAACGTCGGCAGAAACGGTAATGCCACCTTCGTGGGTAAATTTAATGGCATTCCCGACTATATTTAACATGACTTGTAAAAGCCGTTGGTAATTGCCTTGCACAACGATTTCATCGGAGGTTGGTGGCAATTGCATTCGGAAGCTGAGGTTTTTGACCTCTGCTTGTGGGCGCATAAAATTATCTACATCAGAGAATAGTTCTTCCAGCTTGATGGGAGCGCATACTAACTCCATTTTGCCAGCTTCAATTTTAGCTATATCTAAGATGTCGTTAATAATGTTGAGTAGATGTAAAGATAATTGATGAGCTTCTGATAAAAACTGATTTTTTTCTTCGGCATCGTCTGCCATGCCTTCTAAAATCAACTTGAGGAAACCAATCATCCCATTCAAGGGGGTGCGGATTTCATGAGAGACATTAGCGAGAAACTCACTTTTGAGGCGGGAAGCTTCTTCAGCTTTTTGTCGTGCTGCTTCTAATTCTTTATATAAAGTAGCATGAGCGATCGCTGTTCCCAACTGATCTGCTACTTCTTTAGCTAGTTCTAGTTCGGCATTGGTTAAGGGATAACATTCGTGCCGTAAATTAATCGCAATTAAGCCATTAGCTTGGTCTTGGTAACAAGTGGCTACTACTAAAATTTTCTGTTGTGGGCAAAGTTTATAACCAGGAACTTCCATAATGATTGGTTCCAAGGTTGTCAACGCCTGAGCAAAAGCTGGTTCAGAAGTTACATCTATTTCTAAACCCAGCATGGAAGGACGGTCTGGTTGATGATATTCGGCAATTACTCGCACTTTGGAGCTAGAGGGCTGGTAAGGACAAATAATACAGCGCTCTAGTCTGAGTGCTTTACCTAGACTGTCAACTGTTTGTTGCCAAATAACGTCTAAATCTAGTGTCCGGCGAATATTTCTGGTAATTTTATTTACCAATTTTTGGTGTTGCTGCGATCGCGAAGCTAGGTCTGTTTGTGTAGGGGTAGTAATTGCTACGTTTACCTCTTGGTTATTCACTTTAACTTGTAATAACCTTCCCATTACCAAGACTGTAGTGGCAGCAGTTCCCAAAGGGGGAATAATCGGCGTGATAGCCAGTTCCAACTCAAATAGATTTTGATGGCAGCTAAACCAGCAAGAGAACTTTTCTGGAGCTGAGTTAGCCATAACATGGTGCAGTCTTTTCATGTAAGAAACTTTGTCCAATGGGACAAAAATTTCCTGTCCATTACCATCGCATACTATTTGCTCTTGGTTGAAACCCAAAAGTTCACTTTTCTGCCAATAAAAGGACAGGTAACGCCCCACTCCATCCTGCACATATACCAACTCAGCACCGAGGGTTGCTAATAATCCATCAGCCTTGTGGTTCATCGATTCTAGATTTTGGGGAAATCTATTTGGTAATTGGGAATTGGCAGTAATAGTCATTACGTTGAATCGAGTTGGATGGACTAATGGCAACTCAAAACAGTCTTACTAAGGCTGGGCAAAGCTTGGCGTAAAATTTGACCAATTTTACATACTGAGTATTGCGTATTGTAACTGTTCTGGTATTTAGATAGACAAACTTTACATTTTTAGACTTTATCTTTACAGCCTATTGATGAAAGTTAATCATTCCATTCTCCACGAGGTGGAACTGGTACGCGATTGGGACTGCGTGTCAGTTCATCATCTCTGAGAGCTTCACCCCGTAACCATTGACGAATGGCTACTTCAATCACTTTGCTGGGGTCGTTAGTTAGGTGCTGAATTTGCTCCAATAACTCCGAATCCAGTTGGACAGCGATTTCTACCTTATCGGCTTGGCTTGACTCCGCATCGGTAGCTCTTTCTTTCATATTCATAGGTTTATATACTCAGAAACTGTCTTGTCACAAGCTTTATAAAGCAGTTGCATTGACTGTTCGGGTATTTTACTGACAAATATTAAAAGTTTATAGTTACATAGTTCCCCGAAATTTCACTAAACTAACATCATTCAGATAGCCAGTGGCAATTTTCTTTGAACTTTCTAGACAATCAAGCTAGAAGTTTTGTCAGTAAACCAGAGATTCCGAGCAAATACGGGTGGTATTTGCCCATCATATCTACACTATGTACTTATATATATTCATTGTACGCTTCAGGTTGATGAATACTAGCAGAGAAAAATAGACTTTATAGAGATTCTTAAAAAGTCTGTGAGTAATCTTTAAATTCGGCCTGGGATTTGGGGAGGGAGGGGTCGCCAAAGTGTAGATTTTTGATAAAGTAACTGGTGATCAATGTAAAGTACCCGCAATAATTCCAGTTTTATCAACTCTTAAACTATGCAGTTCCTTGGGATTTTGGTATGGAGATGCTTGGTGGGGTCGTTGAATGCTGATACTTAAGGAGGTAAGCGCGATCGCCTAATTTGGAAGATGAGGCGATCGCTCAATCTAGTTGTATAAATCTCGCGTTCCTATGTCCGCTTCATGACAAAGCGTCAAAACATACATTTATTAGGGACTTCCAGAAAATAAATTATCCAATGTTGATAGCAAAGACGATGAGAAGATTCTTTCTGCTGCTGCTTGCTGCCCCTTCTCACCAAAGTGATGGAATCTTTTTTTAGTTGCAAGTCCCTTAGAGTCAGGAAACAAGGAAAGCCAAGGAGCCTGAAGAATAACTATTATCTCTCTAAGGCTGCGTATTTCATCAGATGAGACAAGAAATGTTGAGAACCGATCTGTAAATCACTACTATTAAGCGCTATCTTGTTCTGCCATTTTATTTGAGGTGGAAATTTTAGTAAATCTTTCACAGATTTATATAAATTTGATGCAGGTGAATATAATTTCATAAAAGTAGACACAGACTTTTGAATTTCAACTTCTATTAAACCTGAATTTTTTAATTTACTACCCTCAATAATGCCATCAAAACGTTTACTAATAAATGTTTTTATATGCTCTGTATACTGAATTTTATCGTAATCAAAAATAGCCTGTGAAATGGTAGTTTGCTGATCTAAATTAATCATCAATCCGACTAAGTAAGCAGCAACATTAGCGGTAAAATCCGAGTCACTAGCCAGTCCCATCAGTACTTTTTCCAGGGTCATGGCATTTCTTTTATCAGATTGAGAGCGATAAAATATAATAGCAGAGCCAATATCACCAGCCCATGAGGTATGGTCAGCAGTCCAACTGGTTAAGTCAGATTTTTGAATTCCTGGTTGGTTGATTTGGTCTGACAGTGAGGCGATGAAATGAGCAAAGTCAGTCATTTCACCACTTAATAATAAATGTTTGTTGAGTCTGCCTTGAAATTCTCCTACCATGTATTTTTGCTTATATCCCGTGGCTACAGTCCATAACTTACTTGTGTATTCTGATTTTGTATAACCACGTAAAAGATTAGCGATTTCATAAGCCGATTTGCCCAAATTTTCACTTTCAATTTTTTTAATAAAGCTTAATATTTCTTGTAAGTCCGTCATAAATGTCCCCTGTTGATTTCAGGAATGGTGATTTTTATAAAATAATCTACCCAGTCTGATTGTGAATTTCCGCATTTGTATTGAGTTAAGGGAGTCTCCCAAATAAAATCTAAGGACACCCAGTTTTATGTGAAAAAGTGTGAAAAGAGAAAAAGCCAAGGTTTGAACACTTCCTTTTCTTCTAGGGATTTTCAACTCATACCTTGAAAGTTATTTTGTGATGTAAATTACCAGCACTTACAGACAATATGGAAATTAAAGAAATTAAAAAACCTTACAAGCCAAGAACTCAAGACAACGAAACTAGAAACTTTCAACACGTTAAAATACTAGACTGTAATCAACCAGTCAGCAGAGTCATTTTTGAATGTTGGCACTGTAAACAAGGGTTATTAAGTGAGGTAGAAGGAATTTCTCCCCAAGTTTTAGAACTCACTTGTCCCAGTTGTGGTAGAACCGCAATCAGGTTGATGGCTAATAAGGTACTATCAACAACAGCTATCCCTTCACCCTGGAACTAAAAAGCACCTGCTTGTACAAGATAAAGACTCCCCTTACTTTCGGTAGGGGAGTTTTAAAAGTTTTTTCTCATAAAAAATCCATTTAACAGTTAATAACTAGCTTCTTTTGTTGTTTGCTTAGGCTACAGTCTACTTAATAGGAAAGAGTGTTTTAAGTTCATTCATTATTTCTTCTCCTGTTATTCTTATCTGAGCTTGACTACTAAGTAAGCAAATTTGCCTTCCTATTCATCGTAGGTTGTGAGTTCATATATTCAATAAAAAGGGAAGTCAGGGCTGCCATCGGCAGCCCTGACTTCCCTTCCCCTATAATAATTATCATTCTTATACATTGGGGATTTTATTGCTTGGAACTCCCTAAAACCGTTACTCACTTGCTGTTTCTACAGGTGTGGTAGATTCTGGGATGGGATTCGTGGATGAACCAAAGGCAACTCGTAAAAAAGGTGGAGCCAGAAAAGTTGTCAAAATTACCATGATAATAATTGACACCTCCAGAGGCTTATCTAAAATGCCGCTAGCTGAACCGATGCCGGCAAACACTAGACCTACCTCACCTCGTGGAATCATCCCAACCCCGATCGCCACTCGATTGATGCCGGGTTGTCCAAACACTGCCCAACCTGTGATCAGCTTACCAATAATCGCCACACCCATCAAAAAGACAGCAATCAATAGTCCTGCCCGATTCTCCGGTACCGCAGGGTTTAAAACACCAAGGTCGGCACGCGCTCCCACCGTCACAAAGAAGATGGGTACCAGTAAATCGGCGATCGGTTTGATTAATTCATCTAACTCGTTCCGGGCATCGGTTTCATCGAGAACCAAACCTGCTGCAAAGGCACCCAAAATCGCTTCGAGATGAATGGCGTTCCCTAAAAATGCCATAAAGAAAGCGAATATAAATGCGGGAATTACAATATTTCCACGGGTTTTGAGCTGCTCTACGATCGCCACAAAGCTTTTGTTAAAGACACCACCCAACAAAATTGATCCAATCAAAAATGCCGTAGCGCTGACAATCAAGTAAATGACATTGGCAACATCAATCTCACCTGTTTTGGCTAAACTGGCGACTACAGCCAGGACAATAATACCGAGGACATCGTCAATCACCGCCGCGCCAACAATGATTTGCCCTTCTTTGGATTTGAGTTGACCTAACTCTGACAAAACTTTAGAGGTGATGCCGATACTTGTTGCCGTTAACGCGGCCCCCGCAAAAATCGCTGGAATTGCTGCGACATGAAAGAGCAGCATTAACCCTGCCGTGCCTGCCGCAAAAGGTGCAGCGACTCCGACACAGGCAACAACAGTGGCTTGAATTCCCACTTCTTTCAGTTGCCGCAGATCGGATTCCAGTCCAATTTCAAACAGCAGAATAATCACGCCGATTTCAGCCAAAACCGAAATCACTTCACTTTGCGACTCAAAGATTCGGGTCAGCGCATCCGGTGCCAATTGATTCAACCCTTGCAGCGCCTTCATAATTACCGAGTCAGAGGCAGACAGCCCCCCTTCAGGAAAGATCACCAGGTGCAACGCCGAAACGCCGACAATCACACCGGCGACCAGCTCCCCCAGAACGGGCGGAAAATCCAAGCGTCTAGCTACCTCTGCGCCGAACTTGCTAGCCAGATAAATCACTACCAGCGTCAGCAGTACACCAGACAGAATAATGGGTGAATCCTCAGCAACAACGGTTGCCAGGAATGGTATCGGAGTCATGAGAGCGGACATACCCCCACTGAAAGGAGGCAGAATGTTGGACAAAATCATGAGTTTAAAGCAATGAAGGTTAAGGGTTTGAGGGAGTCATAAATTTAAGTAAGGGCTACCAAAAAGCCGGCGTTATGACCCAGTTTTTTAGGCTGCGTCGTCTCGATTCAACAGCCGTCTGGCCCACAGAAAGTTCTCCCGTAAAGTACCTCTGCTTCACAGATATAGATAATGCCCGCATAATCGGTGAAAAACTTGATTGCGACCTGATCCGCAATCTTCTCTGCCATCTCCCGTGTTTCGGTGAGTACCTCAAACTTTACATTGGAATCGGTATCGGCAGTGTTGGGTTTACCCGTAGAGCGCACGTTGCGACTGCCTTTACCGCCAGTATCCACCACCGTATAACCAGTCGCCCCGCATTCATCAATGATCTTGGCGACCTTTTTCATCAGCACCTTTTCCGTGACGATGACGAGCTTGTTGGCACGCTTGCCCATGTTGGTTACCTCCTGAAATGATGTAATTTATCTACTTGGTCTGCCCAGTCAAGGAAACGCCGACAGACCTCAATCCGTCTGGAATTAGCCGCCGAGAGCTTGGGCAAGTCCGAGGAAGAACGGTATACACAAGCCGATCGCAACTGGCGTACCGACGGCTGTGGACGCGCCTATATAGGCAGATGGATTGGCTGACGGGATACCAGCTCGCAATGTGGGTGGCCCTGAGATGTCTGAACTAGAGGAGGCGATGACAGCTAGGATCACAACACCGCCCATGCTGAAGTTCATGGTGTAGTGGGCAATCATGCCGAGACCGAAGGCGATTAGCCCATGTACAAACGGTGCCACCACACTATATACAACGTACCACTGGGCTACCTTACGCAGTTCGCCAATTCTTGACCAAGCTTCCATCCCCATGACCAGCATCAAGATCGAAAGCAAGCCACGAAAGGCGGGATCGTAGAAGCCTTTATAGACACTTTCCGGTTGGGTGAACAGTCCCAGAGCCAGACCTAGCAACATTGCCGATAAGGCAGGACCCCGGAGGCTTTCCTCGATGATCGGCCATATCTTGACCTTGTTATCCCCAGCATCCTGCTGTTGGCTGAGATACTCCTGCCGGGTGCTGGGATAATCTTTTTGATCGGGATAATCACCAGCCGCAACAGGCTGCTCAGTAGAGTAGGCTGCTTCTTTACGCTTCTTGTTGTTGAGGTAAATGTTGGCGATAACAATTGCAGTTACGAGGGCGGGGATATCCATGAAGGGATAGAGTGCGCCAGCCCATGCCTCGTATGCCATCTTTTGTTCTTCCAGTACCGTCAGACCGGCAGCCATTGTAGAACCACTCACGGCTCCAAACAATCCCCCAGTTGCGATCGCATCAACGACTTTGACCTTTGGCAGCTTGGCTAACGTATAGCGCGAGATGAATACAATCGTAATCCCTGTTATTACAGCAAAGATCATGGGTAACACCATCTCCGTCAGATTAGAATTGCGGATCGCAATTCCACCGGTCAGACCGATTTTGGTGAGCAGCATGAAGACGATGATCGTACAAATCGACTCAGGAATGACCAATTCGCTACCGAGGGCAGCAATGATCATGCCACCAATCAAAAAGGCGAGTGTTGGGGACTGCAATTGGGCAATGAAGTCCTTCACGAACAGCGACACAAAATCCACGAATACCTCCTTGTGCTTCCTCTGATGAGGAGTATTGCAATAAATGAACTATATGAACTTTCAAGAGTTACTCTGAGTAAGAGTGAGGAGTTTCACCTTTACAGCACAGGTGCTGTATGGGAACTTGTAGACAGGGCTGATAGTCATTAACCCAGTCGGTTCAGAAATTAACGTTGGCTACCGCCAAACAGCGCGGCAAAAAAGCCGCCACAAACTGCCCCAAGTCCACAGATGAACTACCCCAGAGGCAAGGACAGCCGTGTCACCGGCAAAGATATCGCCTCGGAGGTTATTAAACCGGATAAGATTGGTGATTGCCATAATTTTCGCCAAGCCAATGACTCAAGTTGACATTTGTTTGCTACAGACCAGATCAACCGCTTGTTCCAAGGCAACGGTGCGATCGCTCATCACGTGTTCTGGCTGGATTAGATCAAACAGCCCCAATTTTTGCAAGCGGCGCTGAATTTTGTCACTGGCACCGACTACATAAACCTGGAGTCCCTTATCGTGGGCATCGCGGATCACGTTTTCAACAGCTAGCGAAGCCGTCACCCCCAAAGAGGGAACTTCGGTGAGATCCACTACCAAGACATCGGCTTCTTTCATGGCGTTGTGTTCGCGGGCGATCGCCTTAGACAAGCCGAAAATCATCGGTCCACTTAAACAAAACAGCAAGACCCGTCCCCTTGCCTTATCCAAAAGTTGCTTGTGTTCATTGCTGAGTTTGACATCATCATCAATGTCAGAAATCAACTTTACCTCTGAGGATTGCATTTCACTCAATTTGTTGATGGTGAGGATATTGGCAATAAAGACACCAATGCCCACCGCCACGATCAAATCCACAAACACCGTTAATAGCAGCACCCCGTACATAATGAGGGAGCCTTTGGCGGAAATTTTGTGCGATCGCTTCAAGAAACTCCAATCCAGAATATCAATCCCCACCTTGAGCGCAATCCCAGCCAATACTGCCATCGGAATCGGTTGGGTTAATTTCGCCGCCCCCAACACCACTACCAGAAGCACCAACGCCCGCGTTAATCCAGATACCGCCGATGTTGCTCCAGTTTGAATATTCACCACCGTTCCCATCGTGGCTCCGGCACCAGGCAAGCCGCCGCACAGCCCCGACACAATATTGCCAATCCCCTGACCAATCAACTCTTTGTTAGAATTATGCTCCGTCCGAGTCAAGCTATCGGCAACCACTGCGGTCAATAGGGTATCGATACAGCCCAACATCCCCAGCATCACCCCATCCAACAACATCACCGTCAATTGCCCCACGCTAAAGGTCGGCAGTTGCAGGGGCGGTAGTCCCACAGGAATTTCGCCAATTCGGCGAATATCAGCATTGCCAAACACCGTCAGAGAAATAACTGTACCCACGATTAACGCGATCAACTGCGGCGGCACTAGTTTTTTGATCTTCTTGGGCATGAAGAAAATAATCGCCAAGGTTATCGCCCCCAAAATCGCTTCTGGTGGATTAACCTTGGAAATCAACTCTGGAATTTTCAGGAAAGTGCCTAACACTCCGCCCTTGGGCGCAGCCTGCCCCAGAAACGGCGCAATTTGCAGAATAATCAGAATCACCCCAATGCCCGACATAAAGCCCGAAATCACGCTGTAGGGCATCATGGTGACATATTTGCCCAATTTGAAAATTCCAAACACAATTTGGAATAATCCCGCTAACATAACAACAGTGAACGCCATTGCCAGACCATTTTCAGGATTAGCGGCTGTGAAACTGGCGACGATCGTGGTCATCACCACGGTCATGGGTCCAGTAGGTTCAGAGATCAGCGTTGGGGTTCCGCCAAACAACGCCGCAAAGAAGCCAACACAAACTGCCCCATAGAGACCACCGAGGGGACCCACTCCAGAAGCAACCCCGAAGGCTAGAGCCAGGGGTAATGAGACAACGGCAGCCGTGACACCGCCGAAGATATCGCCCCGGAGGTTATTAAACCGGATGAGATTGGTGATTGCCATACTTGTGGTGAATGAACGGTGGATCAAACTAAATAGAAGCACCCCCTTTCATAAGAAAAGATCGGCTACAAATAAGGATTCAGTCGGAGAATGAAGTCTGGCATCGGCAATCAGACGCTCAAAAAATTCTCAACAACAGACTGCTGTTGAGGATGATTGCCGAGCGGTTTCAAGCTTTAAAAAACTAAATCGTAATATTTAAATTATTTGGTTGTTTTTAACTTTACGCTACTATGGGTATTCGTGCTTAATGGGTGATTAGGATAAAAATATTGTTTGCATAGAATTTTTCTATGGTTGTTAGACCAATTTGAAAAAAAAATGCGACTCACATACAGACCCAAACCCTTGTCCTGTCTTTTCGTACTCCTGCGGGGAACCCGCACCCCTACGGAGAAGCAAGCTACGCAGCGCTACCGCGTAGCAAGGGGTATTTTGTTGGCGTACCCCTTCGGAGTTTTAGTGGTATAGCTGTTGACGGTTGACTGTTAACGGTTGACTGACTTGACAGCCTTGTGTTATCAGGGTTTTATCTTAGCTTGATGTCCTAATCTATCTGGCTACGGCCATAATAGGTAATTATGGGATTTTGATTACTCATTACCCATTTTCGTTGTCTTGCCAGTTGGGGTTAATGAGACTAGTTAAGATATGGTCTTGCCATTGACCATTAATTAATAAATAGTCCCTGGCGTAACCTTCCACAACAAAACCTAGCCTTTTGAGTACGTTACCACTACGCTGATTATGAGGCATATAATTAGCCATAACGCGGTGGAAATTTAATTCTTCAAAAACATAATCAGTAGCTGCTTTTAAAGCTTCTGTCATATATCCTTGGCCTTGTTCGCTTTCTGCCAAGCTATATCCTACATAACAAAAATGGGCAGCGCCTTTAACAAAATTATTAAAATTTATAGTCCCGATAATTTCTGTTGGTCGTTTTTTGGGAAATATAAATAGCTTTAAAGACTGGTCATGGATAAATTCTAAAAAATTATTTTCTAATTGATAATGCCAATATTCTGCTGTAAAGAACTGGTCAACCCAAGTAGGATAGAATGGAGTGAGATAATCTTTATTCTCAAGGAAATATTTGAGTATTTTAGGGATATCCTCTTTGATACCTATACGTAATATTAGGCGATCGCTAGTAATTATCGGTAGTTCTGACTTCATAACCTAGATGGGAAATTCTACACCTTCATCTATGTTAATAATTAGCGATCGCTTTCTGGTACATACATCGATGCGATGTATCTGATATTTGATCTTTTGATCTATCGTGTTTAAAATTTCTGCATAAACATTCATACTTAGGCTAAAACTGTATAATAGAATTCATGGTGTTCTGAACTAATAGGAATCACAAAACGTCTAAATGTAGAGAATTGTAAGCTTCTATGTTCTTTGATTGCAGCCAACCTAAAAATTCTTTCGTGCTAGTAAGATACTTGATACCAACTGCCTGCAATATTCCCTTGATTTCTCTTGTACCAAAATCTCTAGAGTTTGCAGTTAATAAAATTTTCTTATCATCTGGAGATGTGTTCTGATGAATCCGGGCGTGATCAAGAATACAATGTAAAATAAGATTATCTGTTTGATCAGCGATAAGTTGTTCTTGAAGACTGGTACTCAGTATATCTGGTTTTAATTGTATTAATTCTACATTCAGAGTAGCCCATTCAAGAACTTGAGCAAGGCGATTGTTTATTTCATTCAACCTCGCTTCATTTTTAATTTTTGCTTCTTGAAGGCATCTTTGGATTTCTCTGGAATATTGAGAGTTGTTATCTCCTTTTAGTTTCTTTCGTTCAAGATCAAAATTATCTTGAAAACGATTGCTTATGCTAATTTCGTCATTTAGTACAGAAAGAGATTACATACAACACACTGAAGGAGTCACAATTTTAATCCGTGTATCTCTGTCTGGCGATATGTTAGTGACTAATTTTTCAGAATCCTTATTTTGGCTTTTAGCAAAACCAATAAAGAAATTAGTTTCGATATAAAGCGTTATCACTAAAATTACTACCCTTTACTCTACCGCCGCATCGGCTAGCTTTTCCACGAAACCTATCTGCTTTAATTCTTGTGATTTAGGTGGATTATCAGTTTTCCAGTGTTCAGCTAAATCTCTTAACCATCCCTCAACTAATGTTTCTAGATAATACTCAAAAATTCTCTTATTACTAAATTCTGCATCGTACTCAGACATAATTTCATGAGTTGGGAAGGTGTAGATATCCTTGAGATTTTTGCCATCCCATTCAAAAATCTTAATTTCTTCACGAGTAGCGGTCATAGCATAAGGCACTATAACTCCGTTATGCTGATATTCAAATTTGAGAATTTCTGCCAATTTAGATTTAATATCTTCTTGAATGTCTCTGGCTCTAATTTTTGATACTAAAAGTTTTTGCCCATTTTTATTCCAAGCTGTAATATCTGATATCTCTATTGTTTCGTCACGGAGTTTCTCAACATCCATTTTTTTCATCCTCGTGACATTCGTCATGTTAATAATAAGTCAATTATAATCTGAAGATAATGCTTGCATAATTTCATGTTTGGTTTAGAGTATGAGCATTTTAAGGGACTTCGGCAATTCTTTCTTTTTCCCTGTAGTCAGCAACTACTGATCAATAATCTGAACCTTACTCGCTGCTATTGTCGCTTTCTCCCTAGCTGCTTCCACATTCTCGGCTTTCGCTAAAGCTACACCCATGCGGCGGTAAGGATGTGCTGTGGGTTTACCAAATAATCTAATGTCTACATTTGGCTCGGCTAAGGCTTCAGCTACCCCTGTAAAGGCGACCGCATCTAATTTTTCTGAGGCTAAAATTACTGCACTGGCGCAGAAACCTAACTGTTCTATTTTAGGAATTGGTAAGCCGAGAATTGCCCTAAGATGTAACTCAAATTCGTTCAAGTTTTGTGAAATTAATGTCACCATGCCTGTATCGTGGGGACGAGGTGATAGTTCGGAAAAAATTACTTCGTCTTTGGTGATGAAAAATTCTACACCAAATATGCCAGCACCGCCTAAAGCATCGGTGACGGTTTTGGCGATGGCTTGCGCTTCTAATATCTTATCTTCAGTAATCTCAGCCGGTTGCCAAGATTCTTGATAATCGCCTCGTTCTTGGCGGTGTCCGATGGGTGAACAGAAAATCGTGGGTGCATTCCACTGTTTAATGGTGAGGAGGGTGATTTCAATTTCAAAGTTGATAAATTCTTCGACGATGACTTTTTGACTATCACCACGCGAGTTAGCGATCGCATAATTCCAAGCTTTTTCTACTTCGTCTTTTGTCACTACTACCGATTGTCCTTTACCTGAGGACGACATGACAGGTTTGACTACATTGGGAAACCCGATCTTATCAGAAACAGCAGTCAATTCTTCTAAGGTAATAGCATAGCCGTATTTCGCGGTTCTAATACCTAATTCTTCATGGGCTAATTCCCGAATGCGATCGCGGTTCATTGTATAATTGGTAGCTGCCGCAGTGGGGATTACAGTGATCCCTCTGTCTTCAAATTCCTGTAGTTTCTCGGTTCTAATCGCTTCAATCTCTGGTATGATAAAATCAGGTTTATACTTAGTGACTACAGCTTCTAAATCATCAGCACTAAGCATTGATATAACTTCACAACAATCGGCAACCTGCATTGCGGGTGCATTGGCATAGCGGTCAACGGCTATCACATAATTACCAAGACGTTGAGCCGCAATGACAAATTCTTTGCCCAACTCACCTGACCCCAACAACATTAGTTTTTGGGGTAGCTTAATTGCCTTACTCATGCACCTTTCCCAGATAATTAAAACCCAGCAGCCTAATAATTAATGCTGCATTTTAATTATCATCTGCCAAATAGTTGAACTTAGCTCCACGCAGTTGTAAATCTTTACGTTGTTGCTTGGTTAAACCATTACCAATTCCTAATTGGCATTCATCCACAAGAGTATCTAACCAAACAGTTCCATTGAGAGTTGCACCTCTTAAATCAGCTTTTCTCAAGTCAGCTTTTGTGAAATTCACAAAAATTAGATCAGCATTTAATAGGCTACTTCCTTGTAAATTTGCCTCTGATAAATTACCTCGAATTAAACTTACTTCGTCTAAATTTAATTCAGACAAATCTGCGCCAGAGAGATTGGGAAATTTCATCTGTCCAGGATTTTGGAAGAAGCGAATCACACAATCAATGTTGCTGTCGTTCAGACGGATTTTAGATAAGAACTTGAAACGACCCAAGCCTAATTCTTGCAGAATTTGCAGGCGTTCTGATGGAGTCTGTTCTAAAAAATGAATGGACTGAGAGCGGATGTCTTGAGTATGAGGATTGATCATGATCATTGTTTGGCACTATATCTAACTATTGGATGCACGGCTAAAGTTATCAATAGCCCGATGAAAAGCACTAACCTGAAAACCTAGTCAAACTTCCACTCAGACAAAGAGTAACATCTGATTGTAAATAATAAGGCGAACTTTTGGTAAACTCAGTTGCCGAGTTTTTAAAGAATTGATTTGTGTTGGCAAGTCGGGCATCCTTTAATGCCAGGTCTGATAATGCCAGGTCTGATGGTAGATTCTGCTTTCGAGCTATCATTTTGCGCTCACCCACTCTCGGAAGACTCTATCTCCGCTAATTCTAACCAGCGCTCAGTCGCTACATCAATTGCTTGCTTCAGCGCTTCTATTTGTTCGTAGAGTTTTTGTACTTGGGTATAATTACCAGGAGGAACATGAGTTAGTGCTTGCTCGGCTTGGGTTTTTTCGTCCTCTAGTTGAGCAATTTTGCCTTCTAACTCGGTAAATTCCCGCTTTTCCCAATTGGATAGTCTACGGCGTTTTTTAGTTTCTACATCTTTAGTTTGCGATGTAACTTTTGTTTCTGGGGAATTTTTTGTCTTTTCTTTAGTGTTGACTGTTGCTTGTTGTGCTTCCTCGGCTTTTTTGTAGTCTAGATAAACTGAGTAATTACCTGGATATTGCCGCAGGTTGCCACCTTCTTCCAAGGCAAATATTGTATCAACAGTGCGGTCTAAAAAGTAGCGATCGTGGGAAACGACGATGACGCTACCGCTAAAATCTTCCAAGTAGTCTTCTAGCACTGCTAGTGTTTGCACATCTAAATCGTTTGTCGGTTCATCCAAAATCAAGACATTGGGGGCGCTGATGAGGATACGCAGCAAAAACAATCGGCGTTTTTCACCACCGGATAGTTTATGAATTGGTGCATACTGCTGATTCCCTGGAAAGAGAAAGCGTTCTAACATTTGGGAAGCAGTAATTTTTGTCCCATCGGCTATCTGAACAAATTCTCCCTCTTCTTTAATGTAGTCAATCACGCGCTGATTTTCATCTAAAGCTGTGAGTAATTCTTCAGAATGTTGGTCAAAATAACCAATGTGGATGGTAGAACCAATTTCTACTTTACCGGCATCGGGTGCTATACGCCCGGTGATGATATTCATTAAGGTAGACTTGCCAGCACCGTTACCGCCGATAATGCCGATGCGGTCTTCCGGGCTAAACTCGTAGGTAAAATCTTTGATTAAGATGCGGTCATTATAGGCTTTAGAAACGTTGTGTAGATCAATCACTTTTTTGCCAATGCGGCGGCTAACCGTGGAGATATCCACTTTACCTTGAGTTTGTTTAAACTCAGTTTCGCGCATGGCTTGGACGCGTTGAATGCGGGCTTTTTGTTTGGTGCTTCTGGCTTTGGGGCCGCGCTTGAGCCATTCTAGTTCTCGCCGCAGTACTCCTTGATGTTTGCGTTGGGTACTAATGGCTGATTCTTCGGCTAGGGCTTTCTTTTCCAGGTAGTATGAGTAGTTACCTGCATAGCTGTAGACATCGCCTCTGTCGATTTCGATGATGCGGTTGGTAACTTTATCTAAAAAGTAGCGATCGTGTGTAATTAGGAATAATGCCCCACGAAAACGATTAAGATAGCTTTGTAGCCATTCTACAGATAGAGCATCCAGGTGGTTTGTTGGCTCATCCATCAGTAAAACATCTGGTTCTGCAAGTAAGGCTGTTGCTAAAGCTATACGTTTACGATAGCCGCCAGACAAACTGCCAATGGGCGCATCAAAATCAGTAATCCCTAGTTTACTGAGGATAATTTTGGCATTGGTTTCTAATTCCCAGGCGTGAGTTGCGTCCATGCGCTGCATAACCACAGAAAGGCGGGACATGATTTGGCTATCTTCTGGGTAGTGGGCTAGTTTATCCGAAAGTTCTTCATACTCACGTACTAAGGTCATTTGTTCGCCACTATCGGCGAAAATTTGTTCTAAAACAGTACGGTTTTCATCTAAGTCTGGCTGTTGGGGTAAGTAAATAATTTTAGAACCAGAAGTACAAAGAATTTGTCCACTATCAATAGATTCTATGCCGGCGATCATTTTTAATAAAGTAGATTTGCCGGAACCGTTTGTACCTATTAAGCCAACTTTATCTGTAGCATCTAAACTAAAGCTAGCATCTTTTAAAATTTCTTTGATTCCAAAGTCTTTTTTAACTGATTGTAATGTGATGACGCTCATAGCAATTTTAAAAGATACTGTTTAGCTCACGCCCAGGCTCAAAGATCAGAAGATTTTAGGAGGAAGAGGCACGCTTATTGAGTGTAGCGTACCTCGGATTAAATCTAAACTTTTAAACAAATAGGTCGAGGGGTAGATGTCCATACATTTCGTTGATTCCTCCTTCATAGTAAGATTGGCATGATACTAGGACACCACGATGATGTCCAGCGTAGGAATCGAGATAACACAGACCATTTTTGCCATTTAATTTGATGTAGACTGGGCCTTCAACTACAGGTAGATCAATAGGCACTTCATAACCTAAGGCATGAGAATAGGTTTTCATCGCTAATAGTCCTTCTTCGGCTGTATCGGCGCAAATTCCTAATATTTGATAGTCAGAAAGTTTGGTGATCAAAATCAATGCCCGACGAACTGATTCTTTTTCTGATGGCTTGAGAATCGGGGCGATATCTAAGCAGTTGAATTTATTGAGGATTTTTTTCGCGTCGGCGGTGGTAAGATTGGGATGATTGGGCATTGACATAAACGACTTTATTATGTTCCTAAGTTGTGTTTGTGTGTGAGTAGACGATTAGTCTAAATTTTGGGTGTTCCCTAAATTAAAGATAAAGGGTACACTGCCCTGTGATTCTCCACCCATGACTAGAACTTTGGGCATTTGCGCGCCGCCAGTCCTCCAGGCTTCTATGGCTTCTTTTTGCAGTACTAATTGCCCACCTTGAGCTTTGAGTGTTTCTGCCAAGAGTCTTTGGGCTTCTGCCTTCCCTTTGGCTCGATTAATTTCTGCTTGCGCTTCTTGTTCCGCTTCTCGCGCTACGTAAACGGCTCTTTGAGCGCGTTGTTCTGCAATTTGTTTTTCTTCTACGGCTCTGGCAAATTCCGGCGAGAAGGTCAAGTCAACTACGCTAGTATCTAATACTATTATTCCATATTTATCTAAGCGATCGCCTAAGGCATTATCGAAGTCTTCCTTTAACTCACTCCGCTTGGTAATGGCTTCTTCCACCGTTCTTCTAGCGGCTGCAATTTTAAATGCTTCCTGTGTTTGGGGGGCGATGATTTTGGAGACTATATTTTCTAAAGTTCCTTGCTTTCTTCTCACATCTACCACCTGGATGGGATCTAGGCGAAAGTTAATGGCAAACCTAGCAGACAAATTTTGTAAATCCTTGGTAGAACTTTCTGCTGGTACTTCAAATTTTTGGACGGTGAGATCATAAACATCTATCACCGAAATCAAAGGCGGTTTCAAGTGAATCCCCTCTAATAACGCGCCATCCCTAGCTTTCCCTAAGATACTCAACACTCCTGCTTGCCCTGGATTGATAATAATAAAGGAATTTAACCCAATAATCACAATTATTGCCACCAAAATCCCGAACACAGTAGTTTGCCAATTTCCCAATTGCTGATTTTTCAAGCTTGTTTCTCCGTAGTCATTAGTTGATAGTTGACAGTTGACAGTTGACGGTTATCTCTGTCCCCAATTCCCAGTCCCCAACTCTGTGGTAATATCAGTTACACACAACTTGCAAAGGCTGTGGCTATAGCGTCTCCATCTCACAGGGTATTACAAAGGCCTAGACATTCTGCACATCCTCTACAGCGTCTGTTTGACTATGGATACCAGTGTCGTCAACAAATGTAGTTGGCTACTGGTTGCTCGATTCTAAGTAAACTTTTTGATTTGGCTCCACCAGCTTTAATTGCTATGGCGGTGAATGCGGTGGTTAAGCAGCAGGATTCTATCATTGCTCAGTTGGGAATAAAAGATATCTTTGGGCAATTTTTAATTGTGGTGCTGCTCACAGTCATCACTTGGATGCTAGTAGTTCACCAACCCAAAATTGCTGGGCTAGGGCAAGCAGGGGGAGCAGGGGAAGCAGAGAGAGCAGGGGGAGAAAGAGATTTTTTTTGCTGCTATTAACCTTGCAAAGTTCTCTTGGCAGACTACTAGAGTCATTTCTTGAATATCGCTATCGCGTGTCATAGCGTAACTTAGCATATAATACCAAGCATAACTTACGTTCAAACGCATACAGTTACCTACAAGAATTGGAGCTTGTTTTGAAGAACACAGTACAGGTGGTTTAACGTCTATCTTCAGTAACGAGTTTAACCAGCTAGAACGTTTTGTGGACGTGGGCGCTAACGATATTATCCAAGTAGTCATGACTATTGTAGTCGTTGGTGGTGCATTCTTTATTTTGGCTCCCAGCATTGCTTGGATGGCTATTTTAGCTTGAACAGCAAAAAGCCTCTCACCTACCCAAAGTGATGATATGAATTGCGCGTGAGGCTTGCGGTCAGCGTCAGCCGAACTGTTGACGACAGTCATCTAACCAACGCTAAAATCGTTCGCGGTAGCGTCTTGTAGAGAGGATCACATAAAGCAACCCCGGCATCGGATAATAAAACAGAAGCAGCTATTGAGCGATCGCTGATGTTGACTGTTGAGCAATGACTAATTATTTATGATGTTTGGTAGTACTAAGCCGGAATCAGGTGATAGTAAGTGGCGTGGCCAGTTAGATAGGTTTGTCAAAGAAAACCAGCAAGATTTGGCTGCACTTTTTTGGGGACTATGGTTAGAAAATGGTGATAGCCAAGGTACTATAGGTATCGATTTACAGCCTACACCACATTTTGTTTACTGCCCAAAAGAGGCTGTAGAAAAATTAAATAATAATGTAGAAAATCGACTCCAGGAACTTTTGGGAATTATTGAACATAATCAACCAGAAATTGAAGTCTTGATGATTGGTATTGGTAAAGGTGAAATTAAGTTAATTCAGTTTGCACCAGAACCCCCGCCACCAGTATGTTTTGAGCAAGTCGGGAAGGATATAGATGGATTGTTGGAGTTATTAGAACAGCGTATGATTGGAGAAATTGTGGTATAAATTTGCACCTTATAGAATAGGGAAATATGATCGCCTACCACATTATGGTAAAATTTTCTCTGACAAAATTAATTCTGTAGAAAATTTATCAGATGTCGATACCGGAAATTACGCAAACCCTCTTACAAGCGAAAAAAGATCAAAGACTCAGCTTTGCTGATTTAGAAGCAATTTTGGGGCGGGATGAAGTATGGATTGCTGCCCTATTCTACCGCCAAGCAAGCGCATCTGAGGAAGAAGCCAAGTTACTGGTGGAAGCATTGGGATTAGACCCCAGTTATATTCAAAATCTAACAGCATACCCAGTCAAAGGCTTGGGGCCAATTGTGCCTACAGATCCATTAATTTACCGTTTTTATGAGATTATGCAGGTGTATGGTTTTCCCATTAAGGAAGTCATCCAAGAAAAGTTTGGTGACGGAATTATGAGTGCAATTGACTTTACCTTGGATGTGGAAAAAGAAGCAGATCCGAAAGGCGATCGCGTTAAGATTACTATGTCTGGTAAATTTTTACCTTACAAAAAGTGGTAGTCTTTGACTCATCGCAATAGTTAAAATGTCGCTTGAACTCACAACAAACAACAACCATAGAATTAGCTAACTTTATACCTTCCTATATTCAGCAACACGGAGCAGCATATTTAGGCGACTGTTTGGAAATTATTAAATCTATCCCCGACAACAGTATTAACTTAATCCTCACTTCACCACCATTCGCTTTAACGCGTAAAAAAGAATACGGTAACGAAAGCGCAGAAAAGTATATTGAATGGTTTTTACCTTTCGCTGACGAATTTAAGAGAGTATTGACGGAAAATGGTTCATTTATTTTAGATTTAGGTGGCGCATATCTTCCAGGAAATCCTGTGCGGAGTATTTATCAATACGAACTACTGGTGAGATTATGTAAGGAAGTTGGCTTTTTTCTGGCTCAGGAATTCTATCATTACAATCCTGCACGATTACCTACCCCGGCTGAATGGGTAACAATTAGAAGAGTCCGTGTCAAAGATGCAGTAAATATTGTTTGGTGGCTATCAAAAACCCCCAATCCCAAAGCAGATAACAAAAAAATTTTAAAACCTTATAGCCAGAGTATGAAGCGATTACTCAAAAAAGGTTATAAAGCCCAAGTTCGTCCTAGTGGACATGATATTTCTGATAAATTTCAAAAAGATAATCAGGGTGCAATTCCCCCAAATTTGCTAGAAATTGCTAATACTGAATCCAACAGTACTTATTTACGACGTTGTAAAGCAGCAGGGGTTAAACCACATCCGGCTAGATTTCCTCAGGGGTTTGCTGAGTTCTTCATCAAATTCTTGACTGATGAAGGGGATTTAGTATTAGACCCATTTGCAGGTTCTAATACTACTGGGTTTGTTGCGGAAACTTGGCAACGTCGTTGGATTGCTGTGGAAATTAATCAGGATTATGTTCTGGGAAGTCGCTATAGATTTAGTGAATAGTCAGCCACTACAAAAAATTCCCAATTTAGAGTCCAGAACCACAATTCCCATAAACAATTTAGGGGTTTGTATCCTTATTCTTGTTTGCTTAATAGCCAATCAATGGAGTTATGAAATTGTGACTATTAAATAGAGCAAACAAATTTATATTTCACCATTAACCTGCATTTGATGAACCTTGTCTGCCAACTCTTGACGACCTTGATCGTCAAGTTTATCTATTGCTAACATTCCCATGAGAATTACCTCTTTTAGGGTTAAACGGGTAGAATGTGCCTGTTTCTGCACAATCTCTTTAATAATTGGACTAACACCAATTGCTGTACTAGCTCTAGCCACAAAATTACGGGGAATCATCAATCACTGCGACTAAATCTTAGCACTTTATCCTGGTTTCTTCTATACCAATAGAAATTTATTTAAATGGATAAAGATGAATATTTACAAGTTTTGATACGGAAGATATGCTGGAACTGAGTAGTATTTATTACATAAATCATGAGGCTGGTAATAATACTTAGCTAATGACTTATTAGTACAGGCTGTTAGCATCCGTGCAATCATCTTTACTAATTAAACCGCAAGATGTGCCTTAAAGAATTGGTGAATTGTTAAATATGATCTCGTTAACCTAGTTTACAGAACTATACGTTTTCAATAAAAATAATATTTTAACAACAGTAAAATTCCTGAATGTAGGAAATCAAAACTGTCATAGAACAAAAAAGTACACAGAGGAGACATAAAGCGATGAGGGATTCTTATCTGTTGGCAGTAGGTTTGTTAACAGGATTGACACTACCAGCATCAGCTCTACCACAGATATCGGATATCCTGCCAGATAATTCTAGTTTTGCCTCGGATCTAAAACAAAGCGCACCGGAGGTGATTACCGAGGATACATCTTTATCCCCATTCAGTAATCAACTATCGCAGGCGTTTGAGAGCTTACCACAGGATGGGGATGAAAAAAGCTTGCCTACGCTTTTTAACGTATCCTTCCCCGAATTTAGCAGTCAACCTTTGTCACCATCTAAGGCTTCTCAATCAACGAATGGCGAGAAAAATATTCCCGCTTCTCATACTCCTTTACTGCAATTTACTAATCAAGAATCATCAACACCCATAAACTCATTCTTTAACCTTAATTCCCAGCCGACTAACCAACTATTAACTTCTGGTAATCAACTTTACTATTACCGATTAGCTGCATTGAAAACAGGTCAGATTTACACACGTCAGGATGGTGATAGTGACCAATCATTACGAGACGCAACTCAAAAGCAGCAACTAACTTATGATGATTGGAAAAGTCTATTGGCTCTAGAAGCTAAAGCGATCGCTCAAGGTCAAGGTAAAAACCGTCTCAGTATCCTTGTCGGGGATTCCTTGAGTATGTGGTTTCCTAGAGAAAAGTTACCATCTGGTAAGTTGTGGCTGAATCAAGGTATATCGGGAGACACTTCCACTGGTATCGCCAATAGATTAACAGCGTTTTCATATACGCGTCCTGATGCTATCTACATCATGGCTGGGATTAACGACCTACGCAAAGGAACCAGCGATGAAGTAATTTTGCGTAATCATCGCCAGATGGTTAGGAGATTACGGCAGTCTCACCCCAGAACTCAGATTTTTATACAATCTATATTACCTACCCACCTGCCAACAATTTCTAATAGTCGGATTCGGGAAATTAATACAAAACTGGCTCAAATTGCTAAAAAAGAAAAAGTAAATTATTTAGACATCCATAGTTGGTTTGCAGACGGTGATGGCAATTTACGTTCTGATTTAACCACAGATGGCTTGCATTTGTCGGCTGATGGTTATGATGTGTGGCGATTTGCTATCCAACAGGTAGAATTCAAACTCTCTCAAAACAAAAATGTTGACCGTTAACAGTTAACAGTCAACAGTTAACAAAAACTACCGTAATTTATACATTTATGGAAGTTACTGACCAAGATTTTCTTACCATCCGATCTGTGATTGAAAGCCAATTAGCAGCTTTTCAACAAGATGATGCACCAAGTGCTTTTGCTTGTGCTACCCCAGCAATTCAAGAGCAATTCCAAAATGCGGAAAATTTCCTGCGGATGGTGAGTATGAGTTATCCGGCGGTGTATCGTCCACGCTCAGTTTTCTTTGAAAGAGTTACCACAATTCAGGACAATATCACTCAACCAGTGTTGCTTTTAGCACCCGATGGTGTTCCTCTCAGGGCTTTGTATTTTATGGAGAAACAACCAGATGATAGTTGGAGGATTAATGGTTGTATTCTTGTTTCTGTGGAAGCAGAGACTTTTTGATCACTGGTGATTAAACTTTTAGTGGTGTATTTGCCTGATTGAGGACTTGGTTTAATTTACCACTGCGATAACCTTCTAAATCTAAGGTGACGTAGATAAATCCCAACTCTTGGAATGCTTTGACTACAGAGGTTAAATCTGTGGTGAGGACAAAATCTTTGATTTTTTCTGGTGGTAATTCAATCCGAGCTGTATCTTCTTCAGAACGGACGCGTAAATTTTGCCAACCTAACTTCCTAAGATAAATTTCGGCTCTACCTACGCGTTGCAATTTGGCTATGGTAATTTCCTCACCGTAGGGAAAGCGAGAACTCAGACAAGGCTGGGCTGGTTTTTCCCACCAAGGTAAGCCTAATTGCTGAGAAAGCTGTCTAACTTCTAATTTAGTAACACCAAATTCGGCTAAAGGCGATCGCGCCCCTCTCTCCTTCGCGGCTTGAATCCCTGGACGATAATCATGCAAATCATCAGCATTGACCCCATCCACCACATAGGGGTAGCCCATTTCTAAAGCCAAAGGTTTGAGGGTGTCATGTAATTCGCTTTTACAAAAATAACAACGGTTGACGGGATTCGATGTGTAATTGGGGTTGTCCATTTCGTGAGTTTGGACAATTTTATGGGGAATACCAATCGTTGCGGCTTGAATTTTCGCGTCTTCAAGTTCCTCTGGTAACAACGAAGGTGAAACCGCAGTCACAGCCAAAGCGCGATCGCCCAACACATCATAGGCTATCTTCGCTACTAAGGTACTATCAACACCCCCAGAATAGGCAATTAAAGCCTGTCCCATTTCTGTAAATAAGGCTTTTAATTGCTCAAGCTTTTCAGTTAACATCATTCCCAAATCCTGCCAAAACCCTATAGCAATATTTTAGTCATTGGTCAGTTGTCAGTTGTCAGTTGTCAGTAGGGGCGGGTTTATGAATATCATTATCCAAGAGTGAGGATATCTATAAAACCCGCCCCTACAGTTGTCGGTTGTTAGTTGTCAGTGATAATTAGTTCTTCCTCCCAATCCCCAATCCCCAGTCCCTATATCTGACTATACTTAGCCACCAGACTGGCCAAGAGATTTAAATCTATGGGTTTAGAAATATAGTCGTTGACTCCAGCAGCTAGACAGATGGAGCGATCGCCTTTCATCGCCATCGCCGTTTGGGCAATAATAGGAATCTGTTGATATTGAGATTTTTCTCGCAACTGCTTGACTAAATCTAAACCGTCGCCATCTGGTAAGCGGACATCCATTAAGATAACTGCTGCTTGTTGTTCGTCAAGTTTAGCCCACATTTCATGGGCATTCTTGACCCAAGTAACGTTATATCCCAACTTAGACAAGTGAGTTTGCATCAATTCACCGTTGGGTAAATCATCTTCAACTAACAAAATTTCTTTTGAACCGTTAGGAGTCAAAGATGCAGGAGATGTGGTTTCCTCATCCTCAATATCTTCTCCTACTAATACTTGCCCATTCTGTTGTAACGGCAAGATAATAGTAAAGCGAGAACCATGATCAACTTGGGATTCTACTTCTACAAAACCATTGTGAATTTCTGCCAGTTTACGAGTCACCACTAAACCTAAACCAGTACCTTCATGTTGGGCAACAGAAGAATTGGGAATTTGGAAATATGGTTGAAACAGTAGCGCCAGATTTTCTGGAGAAATACCGCTACCAGTGTCCCAGACTGTAAAGTGGATAAATGAATCTTGCAGCGACACTTTTAAGCCAACGGTGCCTTGACTGGTAAATTTGAGAGCATTAAATAACAAATTCAAAAGCATCTGCTTGAGCCGCAAAGGGTCAGCAACAAAGGTCTTGATATTGGGGTCTAATTCCAAAGACAACTTCACCCCTTTATTTGCGGCCTTCTCCTTAATCAGCGTTAATACATTTTGACAAAGTTCTGGTACATTCACCTTTTCCCACTGTACTTCTAACTGATTTGCTTCAATTTTGGACAAATCCAAGATATCGTTAATTAGAGCCAATAGGTGTTTACCACTAGATTGAATAATATTTAAATATTCATGATGCCGTTCTCTGGTTGGATCGTAACCTTGTGCTAGAAGCAAGTGAGTAAAACCAATAATTGAACTTAGAGGTGTACGAATTTCGTGACTTGTATTGGCTAAAAACTGATTTTTCAGTTGATTAGTCCGCTCCAATTCCTGATTAGAAATACCTAAATTTTGAGATTTATGTTGCAAAGATTGTATTTTTTTGAGATGCACTAAGGCCTTCACACATTGTTCGGCCGATCGCTCCATTAGTTGCGTATTCAGTTGAGGATGTGGTGCGGTGAATGTGTTGTCGTGAGGCTTTAAGTTATCTGTCGCCAGCAGTAACCACCCAATCACATTATCTGAATCATCCCTTAATTGCCAAGCTCGTGGGGGTTGTTGCTTTTCCAGTTTTTGTAAATCTGTGATTTTGATCGCTTCTTGCAATTGCAACCGCAGTTTTTTTCCATCTGGGGATATTTCTTCTAAGAGTGGAGGTTGACAGCCTAGAGATAGAGGGCGAGAAATATAGTAAACTTTACCAACTGCTGCTTGCGGTTGCAACAGAGCAATACCCACAGCACACACAGGGAAACCCACATTGCTATTGTTTAAGGCAATGTCTAGTTCATTAACCACTGTTTGGAAAATATCCGCTTCTGTGGTTCTTGTGGGAACAGTGTTAAAAGCAGACTCTAAGCAATTAAGCAGGCGTGTCTGTAGCTGGTTCAAGCTGCGTTCCAGCCATAACTCAGCGCAAAGCTGCTGACTTTTTGCCAACAGAGTTGGCGTTGTGTCTATCGATGAGTTGTGTTCTGGTAAGCTTGAATACTGCTGCATGGTCAACTAGACCGTTTAACAACTTTAATTTTGCAAAAAATGCAACCACGATTCTATGTATATTAGCTCACAATTCTTTTTTGTCGATAAATCATAACTTATAGGACTGATTTTCGGTAATAAACTAAACATTTTTGTTGTCAATCACCACTTTCTAAATAACTATAGATTAGCTTATTTAATTAGCAATATGGAAATACAAACGATTCAACTGATTGTCAATGGTATTGCTGTAGGTAGCATTATCGCTCTTGCGGCTGTGGGACTGACTTTAACTTATGGAATTTTACGGTTGTCTAATTTTGCCCACGGTGATTTCTTAACTTTAGGGGCTTATTTGACTTTTTTTGTCAACACTTTTGGGGTAAATATCTGGTTATCAATGATAGTGGCAGTAGTAGGAACGGTGGGAGCAATGTTACTGTCAGAAAAATTGCTGTGGTCTAGAATGCGCTCGATTCGAGCTAATTCCACTACTCTTATTATTATCTCAATTGGGCTAGCATTATTCTTACGTAATGGGATTATTTTAATTTGGGGCGGGAGAAACCAAAATTATAATTTACCCATCACTCCTGCTTTAGATATTTTTGGTGTGAAAGTACCACAAAATCAATTGCTGGTATTGGCATTAGCGGTACTATCCATCGGCGCGCTGCACTACCTGTTACAAAACACAAAAATTGGTAAAGCGATGCGTGCTGTTGCTGATGATTTGGATTTAGCCAAGGTTTCTGGAATTGATGTGGAGCAAGTAATTTTTTGGACGTGGCTAATCGCTGGCACAGTGACCTCTTTAGGTGGCAGTATGTATGGCTTAATTACGGCAGTGCGTCCCAATATGGGTTGGTTTTTGATTTTGCCGTTATTCGCTTCTGTCATCTTGGGTGGTATTGGCAACCCTTACGGTGCGATCGCCGCAGCTTTTATCATTGGTATTGTTCAAGAGGTGAGTACGCCCCTGTTAGGTTCCCAATACAAGCAAGGTGTTGCCCTACTAATCATGATTTTGGTGTTGCTCATTCGTCCTAAAGGTTTATTTAAAGGCACGATGTGAGCAACACCATTCCACTTAGTTTGGGGACTGGGGATGAGGGATGAGGGTCTGGGGCTTGGGTGAAATTTTTCCCTATTCCTAGTCCTTATTCCCTACTTCCCAAGTTTAACTATTGAATAATGTGGAAATAATAGGCTGCTACCAGGAAGTTAACAGCTAGTAGCAACAACGCCCAACCTGTACGGAAAGTATAGGGGGGTTTAGCGCCGGTATTAGCAACTGGGGAAATTTTGGCCTTAGCCATAAATCGATTCTCCTTATGTCATGACTTTTTCAGAAATACCAAACAGAGGACACAATTGCCCATATTCTTTAAAAATATTTGTGTGATTCGGGAATTTGGGGAGTGATTGCTAAGTAGGGAGTGAGAATTTCTTTCCCCACACCCCCACACCCCTCAATACGGTTCGGATAAGCAGGGGAAGCAGAGGAGGCAGGGGAGGAAAGGAGGTTATTTTCATAATTTTTCTCTTCCCCTGCTTCTGTTCTCCCCTGACTTCCCCTGCCTGCCTTAACCAAGAAGTCCATTAACCGAACCGTATTGCCACACCCCTAACCCTTCACTCCTCCCCAGCGTGATAGGAACTGCGAACTAGTGGGCCCGAACGGACGTGGCTAAAGCCCATTTCTCTGGCTAGTTTGCCCAGATGCTCAAATTCTTCTGGTGTCCAATATTTTTGGACTGGTAGATGTTCTAGGGATGGGCGCATATACTGACCGATAGTTAGGCGATCGCATCCTATGTTCCTTAAGTCTGTCATTGCTTCGACTAGTTCGGCAACCGTCTCGCCATGTCCCACCATTAAGCCTGATTTGGTAGGAATATGGGGGTTGAGTTCTCTGACAAGAGACAGAACCCGCAAAGAGCGATCGTATTTAGCACCCCGGCGTACTGGCCCGGTTAAGCGACGCACTGTCTCAATGTTATGGTTAAAACAAGCTGGTTGTGCCTCTACAATCATTTTGATGCGCTGGCGTTGTCCGGCTTCCCCTGCACCTGCACCACCCCAAAAATCCGGTGTCAAAACTTCAATTTGAGTACCCGGATTTAATTGACGGATTGCCTGCATAGTTTGGACAAAGTGGCTTGCTCCCTGATCTTGTAAATCATCACGAGCTACAGAAGTAAGTACTACATAACGCAGTCCCAAAAGTTGTACCGCTTCTGCCACCTTTGCTGCTTCCTCTGGGTCAATTGGCATTGGTGCATGACCCTTATCGACTTGACAAAAAGCACAGGCACGGGTGCAGGTAGGCCCCATAAGTAAAAATGTAGCCGTTTTTTGGGCATAGCACTCACCCCGATTCGGGCAGCGACCTTCTTCACAAATAGTATGAATTTGACGCTGCTTAATAATGCGCTGTACTGTTGACAGTTCGCTAGCTTTGCCAATGGGACGGCGCAACCAACTGGGCATTGCCGTGATTTCCGACTTAAACTGAGCAGGTTGTGAGGCAGTCATAGGCTTGTAAATAAAAATAAATCTCTATTGGACTTACGCACTAAAATTGTCGCTTGAGACCGGGTGTGGGGGTGTGGGGGTTTAGGGAGATATAACTTTAAATCAATAAACTCTCTCTTCTATTTTCCCTCATTACTCCATCTCCTAAAAGTTTTGTTAAACACTGCCGACGACGACATTTATACCGAAATATACTATCCCCCAATTAATAACAATGTTGGATATAGTGGGGAGATTCTCACGGTCACTTGGAATTCACACAGCATCCCATAGGGAAGCCGCTATTTAAACTTCAATATTCTTTTAGAGTAATCAGTCGTGGCAAGTAACAAAATTTTAGTTATCGATGACACTACCGTTGTCAGGGTAAAAGTACGTGAAATGTTGCCCCCTGGCAATTTTGAGGTATTAGAAGCCAAGGACGGCTTGGAAGGGATAAATCTCATCCGACAAGAAAAACTGAGCTTGATTATGTTGGATTTCCTGCTACCTAAATTGAGTGGTTGGGAAGTATTCCAGCAAGTTCAAGCTCATCCTGAACTGAGAAAAATTCCCCTGGTAATTATGTCTGGGAGGAAGGAAGAGGTGACGGAAAAAATCACCGAACCTTTCGAGTATTTTGAATTTTTGGGTAAACCTTTTGATCAGAAACAGCTAATTAATGCGATTAAGTCAGCAATGACCAAGGCTAAACTACCGCGCCAAGAACCAGTAGGAGTAGTTGCCGCGAAGAATGGCAATACAGCCACTGCTACTATTACACATGGTGCTGTAGCAACTTTAGCCACACCCACAGTTGCTACAACTACGACAGTAGCAACGGCTGAAATAGATGCAGATGCAGCTGCTGAAATTCAAGCACTTAATGACAAAGTTGCTAAAATGCAGGCAGAAATTGAAGGTTTGAAGAAACAGCTTGCACAAGTAGTCACTTTTATTAAACAAAAAATTAAGTAGGGATGATGTGTGATCGGTTGGAGAGTATCTTTATGTTCTCTGTGACACGCTTAGGTTTGGTACAGCGTGTTTTATACAGAGGTTACACTATTGCCGACTGCGTACAGTAACGCTACACAGCATTTACAATACCTTAGGGTAAGGGCCGCAGAATTTTACTCGCTTGTCAGATCCATAGAGAATTTGCTTAAAGCGATCGCTATCGATTGTAAGTTGAGAGTCATAGTTGTTTTCTATTTAGCCTACGCTTTGCCGTAGGCTTCTGTTTTTTAAGTATAACTGTTGACGGTTGACTGTTGACAGACTTGAAAGCCTTGTTTTGTCAGGGTTTTATCTTAACTTGATGTTCTAATCTATCTGGCTACGGCTATATGACTATGAAATGCGTAAATCAAGACGAATAAAACAGCTATGGGATTTCGATTTGATTATTGAAATTATCTAAGTATTTGTATGGTGGGCGATGTCCACTTTATGATGGTTGTAGTGGGCATTGCCTAACGCCACTTGCGTGACTGCCGGGAAACCTGTAAGAGCGCAGTGGTTCCCCTAAGTTATATTTCAGAAATCAAATACTAGTCCTATATGCAGAACAACTAATCAAAAATTTAGCTAGACTTTACCGATCCATTTAAAACTGCTATTTCACCTGAAAAGTGCAGCTGATCATCAATTCTTCATCAAATAAAACAATAATGTTGTTTAACGACCATGAAAGCCTACGCTTAGAAGCACTTGAGCAATATTGTATTTTAGATACACCGCCAGAAGAGGTGTTTGATGATCTGGTAAATCTTGCTGCCGATAGCTGTAATACACCGATCGCTCTAATCAGTATTTTAGACTCTCAAAGAGAATGGTTTAAGTCAAAAGTAGGAATTACTGAATTGGAAATACCACGTCATATCTGTCTTGGTATTCATACAATTGGGCAGAATGACATATTGATTATTCCTGATACCTGGCAAGATGAACGATTTGTAGAAAATCCCCTAGTGAGGCAAAAGCCAACCGCTTTTCGTTTCTATGCAGGAGTTCCCTTAATTAACTCTGAGGGTTTTGCCTTGGGTTGTCTAGCTGTGATAGATTCTACCCCTCGTAACTTAAGTTTAAAAGAACAACAAATACTCAAACGTTTAGCGCGTCAAGTCGTCAGACAATTAGAGTTACACAGAAAGCAAATTAGTCATAAAAGCAACTTAGATGCTAATTTGTTGTTCACAAATAATCCTCGCCCTATATGGATATGTGAGCGGCAAACTTTACAAATTTTAGATGTTAATCAAGCTGCTATTACACAATATGGTTACTCAAGAGCAGAGTTTTTAGAAATGCAGCTTACCCAAGTTTTTATACCTGAGTTTGTATCAGAAGTAATTAGAGATGTAGAGCAGGAAAACTGTCAAATTCCCTTCCTCATGGAATGTCAGCATCGTCTCAGTAGTGGACAAATTATTGATGTTGAATTGGCTATTAATTATATAGAATATTCAGGTTATAAAGCTTGTTTAGTTGATGCGATAAATATTACTGAACATATTCAAATAGAACGGAATCTACAAAAAAGTGAAACCAGAGTTAGAACTATTCTGGAAGCAATTCCTGTGCCTTTGGTGATTTCCCGCGTTGATGATGACCTAATTTTATATACTAATTCAGGATTTTTGCAAACATTCCAGCTATCTGGAAACGATTTGATTAATCGCTATACCGCAGATTTATATGAAAATTCAGAAGACCGACAGCAGATATTAGAAGCTCTTAGTCAACATGGCTCGCTTCATAATTATGATATTCAATTCAAGAAAAGTGACGGAACTTCATTTTGGGCGATCGCTTCAATTCAGTACTTAAATTTTAACAACGAATATGCAGTTTTAACTGTCCTTTATGATATTACAGAGCGCAAAAATATCGAAGCCAAGTTACAAGAGCAAAATGCACTTTTACAAAGTATTTTTGCTGGTATCCCGTTGATGATTGGACTGATTAGTCCTGAAGGTCAGGTTCAATGGATAAATCAAGAATTAGAGCGTCTTTTAGGTTGGAGTTTGAGAGATTATCAAACCCTTGATATTTTTGCAGAGTTATATCCTCAGCCTGAATATCGTCAATTGGTCATCAAGTTTATGCAATCCGGAGAATGTATTTGGGGTGATTTTAGAACTCAGACACGATATGGGCAAGTATTAGATACTTCTTGGACAAATATCAGACTTGCCGATGGTCGAATAATTGGTATTGGTCAGGAAATTACCGAGCGTAAGCAAACTGAACGCGCTTTGAAGGGACAGATTGAGCGAGAACGGTTAATGCGTGCTGTTGCTCAACGAATTCGCCAATCGCTGAATCTACAAAATATTCTCAATGCCACGGTTCAAGAAATTAAGGACTTGCTTGGGGTCGATAGAGTTGTGGTTTATCAGTTTGCCCCAGATATGAGTGGTAAAATTGTAGCAGAATCGGTGAAGCCTGGATGGAAGATTGCTTTAGGGGCAGATATTCAAGATAATTGTTTCCAGTCAGGGGCAGGAGCAAGTTATCGCCAAGGATATAAAAGAGCGATCGCCAACATCTACACAGCCGGATTAACTGATTGCCATCTGCATTTATTAGAACAATTTCAAGTTAAAGCTAACTTAGTTGTACCTATTCTGTTAGAAGTGAGTGAAGGCAACACTGTGCCGCAGCTTTGGGGTTTATTAATAGCTCATCAATGTTCTACCCCACGGGACTGGGAAGCCCATGAACTAGATTTACTCGACCAACTTTCCGTCCCGATTGCGATCGCTATCCAACAGTCAAGCATACTTCAGCAAGCCCAGAATGAATTAGCTGAACGCCAAAAGGTAGAAGTGCGCTTGAGAAGCGCTTTAGCGGAAAAAGAGGTTTTACTCAAAGAGGTTCATCATCGGGTTAAAAATAATTTACAGATAGTTTCTGGATTATTACTACTTCATTCTCAAACACTCAAAGACCCAGAATTAATCAGAACTATGCAAGAAAGTCAAAACCGTGTTGAGTCTATCTCGATGATTCACAAGAATTTATATACTTCACCCAATATTGGACAACTTGATGTTGTTGATTATATCAATAACTTAGCTACGAGTATTTTAATATCCTATCAATTAGAGCCAGGGACAATCAGCTTAGAAACTCATATCCACCCGATTGATTTAAATCTTGATCAAGCCATTGCCTGTGGTTTAATTATCAATGAACTGATTTCCAATTCTCTTAAACACGCTTTTCCTCAAAAAACAGCAGGTGCAATAAAAATTTATTTACAGAAAGTCAATGACAAAATTGATTTGACTATTCAAGATAATGGTATCGGTTTACCAGATAATTTAGATTGGCGGTATACAGATTCTTTAGGTCTTTCGTTAGTTCATGACTTAGTAACAGAACAACTAGAAGGCACTGTTAGTATCGAACGTCAACCAGGAACTACATTTAAAATTCAATTTCCGCATTAACTGAACAACGTAGATTGACAATGGAGCCAGTCAAAATTTTAGTCGTTGAAGATGAAGTGATCGTAGCTAGAACCATTGCTAGCCAACTGAATCAACTAGGTTATATTGTTATCGGTACAGCCTCTTCTGGAAAAGCGGCGATCGCTAAAGCAATAGAGACTAGGCCAGAACTAGTTTTCATGGATATTATCCTCAAAGGTGAAATCGATGGTATCACCACCGCCAGTTACATTCGGGAACATTTAGATATTCCAGTGATATTTTTAACGGCGTATGGTGATGATAATACTATACAAAGGGCAAAGATCACTCAACCATTTGGGTATATTGTCAAACCATTTACCTCTAAAGACTTGCGTATTTCTATTGAAATGGGTTTGCTGAAACATCGCTTGGAAAGGGACATAAGAGAAAATCGTGACCGGTTAGCAACCCTTTTAAACTCAATTAGTGATGCTGTTATCGCCACTGATGAGTTTGGAAACGTCACATTTATGAACCCAGCCGCCGAGGAAATTACTGGTTGGCATCAAGCAGATGCTATCGGACATGAAGTATCCCGGATTTTTAATATCATCGATGAAGTTACAGAAAATGTTTTAGAAAATCCAGTTACAAAAGTTCTCAGAGAACAAAAAGTAGTTTATTTAGATGAATATACATCTTTGATTACCAAAGATGGCAGAAGGGTACCTATCGGTGATAGTGCTTCACCCATCATGGGACTACCAAACAAAATTAACGGTGTGGTAATTGTTTTTTGGGATCTCAGTGAACGAAGACAAACAGAATTACTAGAGCAAGCGCTGCAAAAAGAACGAGAACTGAATAATCTTAAATCCTTATTTATCTCTACTGTCTCTCACGAATTTCGCAATCCTTTGAGTGTAATTCAAACAGCAATAGAACTGATAGAGTTGCACGGACAAAATTTAACTGAAACCAAAAAAAGCACATACATAAAGAGAATTAAAGGCGCTGTGCAATCCATGAAGTTACTCATGGAAGATGTCCTGTTTATGGGGAAGTCTGAAGCGGCAAAGCTTGAGTGTAACCCTGTACTCTTGGATTTAAAGGCATATTGTCAAGAGTTAATAGAAGAATTCACGTCTGTAGAAATTAGCGGACATGAAATTATTTTCACTTGTAGTAATGAAACTACAAATGCGTTCATGGATGAACGACTATTGCATTACATATTTGTGAACTTACTTTCTAATGCCGTCAAGTATTCCCCCAAAAATGAAACTATTAGGTTTGACTTAACTTGTGATCAAACTAAGGGCGTAGCAATTTTTCGGATTCAAGACGAAGGTATTGGTATTCCTATTGCAGATCAAACCCATCTATTTGAATCATTTTATCGAGCGTCTAATTCTCAATCAATTCAGGGTACTGGGCTAGGTTTAGTGATAGTTAAAAGATGCGTTGAAGCCCACAAAGGAGAAATTGCTTTTAGCTCTCAAGAAGGTACTGGGACTACGTTTACAATTACTTTACCTTTAAATTATCAATAGTCAGTTGTCAGTTGTTGATCAAAAAAGGTAGTCTCCACTACTGACTCACACCACCGACAACTGGCCTAACTTCCGAAAATGGATCTGCACCGCCAGTCCAGTTAAAGTCACTAATTCGGATGCTAAAAGCGCCTAATTCCAGTACCGGATTGTAGCGCAAGGTGATTCCGTAAGTGCGTCGGCTATATTCAACAATGTAGTCCGTGCTACTTTCTTTACCAGTATCTAAGTTAATTGATGTTTGAAAACCTAAACGCCAAGGGCCGTAAATTTGTTGGGAAATGCCAGCACTGAGTACTCTTTCATCAACGTAGCGGTCAAACAAAAAGGGTGATAGTCCACTGGTTAAACCTTGGGAATAACGGACGTTAAAAGCTGTGTAGTCAAGGAAGGGGCGAGAAAAATGGCCAAGCTGCCCTACTAAGCCAACTGTGCCAGTCAGGCTGCTTTGGTTGTCGCCATTGGTGTAATAGCTAGAAGTACCAGTAATACCGGCGATCGCCTGTAAATAGGGAACTACAGGAGTAGCTGTATATCTTAAACCTTCTGTGGCTGTGGGTGGTAGTGGTTTTCCTTGCCATAGTAAAAACCCTTTACTCAAGGCGGCGCTACCTTGTAGACGACCAAGAGAGACTCGATCATTGGTTCTGATGGGATCTAGCAAGTCTTGACGGTCAGTGTTGGCGTTGATATATTGCGCGCCGGCTTGATAGCTGAGGTTAATTCCAGAGTTCCCTAGAGGAATAACTGGAGAGGTAATCACACCGCCCAAACTGCTTTGGACAGTTTGAAAGCCAAGTGTACCGTTATAGAGGCGATCGCGGTAACTATATTCCCAATTCACCACATGAGGATTGCGATCGCCTAAGGCTTGGCGTAAACGCAAACTCGCCTTTAAATTCTCGTCTATTTCGTCGAAATTAAAACTAGTGAGTTCTCCAATACCTTCCAGTACAGATCGAGTACCTAAAACAGAATTTAATCTGGCTTTGACACCAAATAACCCCGTCACATCATCACTGTCTTGTATGGCTTTCTGGACGAAAAACTGGGGTGTGATCTGCAAATTAGTACTATCTGTACTAATAGGTGTAAAACCGCGCTCAATAAAAACACCACCCCGCTTATCGCCATCATAGCCAGGAGAGACGATAAAGGGTGTGGCATCCCGTTCTCGACGGTCGATTTTCTGTTGATTTATGGGGATTGGTAAGGTCAATCCTTGGTCAAAGACTAAGCGCTGTCGCTGTGTGGTGACCCGATCAACTAAAGGGGCTTCCCGCGTTACGGTGACTGTATCTGCCCGTAACTCTAATTCTGGGGGTGAAAATGGATCATTTGTCAAGCGCACATTTCGCGCTTGCCAACCACGGGGATAAAACTCAATTTGCTCGGCTTCAAACCTAATACGCTTCACCTCACCCCCGGCTTTGGGAGGAGGAAGATTACTAGCTTGGCTCCCGCCACCAAATGTAAACTCAATGCCACCGGGGCTACTAACATTAGAGAGGGGTTGATTGGTGCGGATAGAATTGCTTGGTGCTTGTTGTGGAACGCCACCAGCTGTCACATCAGTGGGTAAAAAGGCAAAATCTCTCGATGCTGAGGGTACGTTAATTTCACCGCTTCCGTTTTCTAATTCCCCAGTGTCTTGGACAAAATTATAAGTAAAGCGTTGTCCTCGTAATAGTTGATCCCCTCTAGTTAAAACTACATCTCCCTCTCCTGCCGCAATCAAGTTATCTAAATTAACCTGCACGCGATCGGCATCCAGTAGCGCCCCATCAAACCGTACTAATACATTACCTTCGGCAGTAATAATGCGTCTTTGCTCATCATACTCCTGCCGATCTGAAGTCACTTCCACAATTCTTTGTCGGATGGGTAGTGTGTTGTTGGGTGTAGCAGGTGTTCTAGTTGGTATTGGTGACTGTGCTTGTAAGCTAACAGGTGGTGTGATGGTTTGTATTAATAGTTTATTTAATGAGTTACGCGACTTAAACTCAATAACATTTTGAATTGGTTGATTATTAACTACTGGGTCACTATCAGATACAGAGATATTAATTTTGTCCCCAGTCTGTTGTACAGTAACCTCGTCTTTCTGTTCTTGCTTAGTCAATGGCGAGGCGATTAGTTTTGTTTGAGGGGATACATCTGGCGGAATTGTCGCTGTAGGGAAGACTGGGGAATTAGTGGCTGTCTTGTTTTGGACAGATTGAGGAATTGTCGCTGTAGGGAAGACTGGGGAATTAGTGCTTGTATTGTTTTGGACAGAATAACCAATTGCCAAGGTTTGTCCTAAATTAACAGCGCTACTAGAAGGGGTAAGGGGAGAAAATTCTGAAGTGAAGATTTCTGGTGTACTGGGTTTGGCCAGAACAGGAGTTGCAATTAAACGATCTGTTTTATTGCTGGTGGGTCTTGGTAACTGCAAAGAATCTTCTGTTTTCTCTACAGTTGAACTTTGCAACTGTTTTTCTAGGGGTTTGGCGGTCTCTAGTTTGTTTTGCTTAGTGGTATCAATCTCACTCACTAAATGAAATCGACTATCACTAGCAGATGGGGTGGAATTTGCAGGTTGTATAGGTTCAACAAGGGAAGGCGGTGCAGGCGGCAGAACTGGATGAAGCATATTGGGACACAATCAACCTAACAAATAGCCAATTAATAGCCGGAATGAATTCACCTGTGCTTGAGTAAACTCCCTGAGGGAGACACTACACTGCAAAGGAAAATCTTTGACAGGTAGTGTTTTTCAGTCTGGTGTTTTCTAACTTCCGGCGCTCACGGATCAATTGTCTCGCTTTTACTCTAAATCCCGACGACCGGGGTTACGAGCTGGGTCATTAGACAAAAATCCGAAGACAAAGATAGCCACAAAGAAAGCAACAACAATATAAACAGCGATTTTTAAAGTGAGCATCTGCGATATCTCCAAAAGGTAGAGCTTCGTCCTCAGTATCTGCCATGCAGAAAAGGTAGTTTCTTTATATTACCCGCATCTCGTTACTTTTTGAGAGTGCCGCAGTGGTCGTTAAGACCATGTTTAGTTTCCTTAGGTAATGCTCAGTTTTTTCTGACCCAGTGGATGACCCTGAATAAGATTTAGTTGTTAACTAGTTCATCTTGTGACGTTTTCTTCAGCCGGAGGTTTCCTATTTTGAGGATAAATTGGTAAAAGTTAGGAATTATATCGATTTCGTTAATTGGTAATTGCTTCTTCCTTTGATACCCATCCCTAATCTCCAGATGCAACTAAATCCTGGGCAACACGGCTTTTAATTACTCGTGCAGGTGCGCCTACAGCTACGGAGAATGGGGGAATATCTTTGGTGACAACTGCCCCTGCGCCAATGACACTTCCTTTACCAATAGTCACACCATCCAATACTGTGACTCCATGTCCTAACCAACAATCATCCTCAATCACAATCCCTTTACGAGTCACACCTTGGTATTTGATCGGTAATATCGGGTCTGTAAAGTTGTGATTGTTGGCATATATACCGGAATGAGCAGCAATCATACAACGCTTACCAATTGTGATGTCTCCTGGCCCAGAAATACAAACATCAGAAGCAATGAAAGTTTCCACGTCAATGTGAATACACGTATTTTCCAGACAACCTATATCAACGTTGCGCTCAATTGCCACTCCATCTGCCAAATAAATTTTATTATTTGGATGCCCTTTCGCATCAAGACGTACACCTTTGAATAGATGCACACTATTGCCAATTTCAATACTAGAAGCGTTGGTAAATTCTACTCCATGTTGAATATATACAGGGCTGCCTATGCGGGCAAAAATCATTCGATATACGAGATTCCTTAATTTTGGGCCTAGCAGTAGTGTGGGAATATTACCGAAAACAGTGATTGCCAAAAGTTCCTGAAATCGCTGTAATTTCGCCGAATATCTCTGATGATTCATGATTAAGTTATCCGATAAATATTGTGAACAATGTGGCTGGTGTGTTGGATATGTATCTTTGGTTATGTAGTGCCAATTATCCTGATATTTATCCAGGCTAATTTTAGTGAGTATTGATCCATAAATACCCACTATGCTGGATATAATTCCCAGTATTTTTAAACCAAAATCCAGGTTTATAACATCTGTAATTCTTCCAAGATATGACAGAATAAATCTGCCGTTTTTCTGCATTCGATTTGATTAGCTGCGTTGCTGGCAACAACACACCTTGGTGGTATTTATCAATCAATCTTTCCAAGATTGTTGCTATTGTTATCTCCGACTAAACAAAAGCTAATGCTCAGATAATTACAGTGTCAAAACTCAGATTATTAAATTATGAGTTGATCTAGCTTGAGACAGACTAATTTCACTACTGTTAGACAATAGCAACAGATGGCTATAGTTATTTTTAGTCTGACATCCGCTATAGATGTAGCGAATTATTTTTCACAACCCGATTAAACAAGCTTTCGTCAACTCAACTACATTTTGCCCAGACTAAATAAAATTTTTGAGGGAATTTGTCTAGATATCAAAATGTAATTTGTGTTGAATAATACTTGGTATTCTACTGGAATATAACCAAGTTATGGTGGAGTATCTCCAACTTCAGCCATCACATTAAAATTCACCATCGGTGCAAACAAGTAAGCGCTTCCCCGATTGCTATGGCGACTCTCCGGCAACGAATTTTTAGAGTATGCTGCTCTCATCATGTTGCACACTGATGATTTACGAACTAACCTAATCACGTTTATAATCACATGAATGGTTTTTAATAATAATTGCTCACCAGCATAACACATTTTATTGTTTGTGGATCAACCGCAAGAAATAGTTTATTCAATGTTATTGAATTGTAATAAATTTGATGTGTTGTTAATAACGAAAATGAGTTTTATGTAAACAAAGCCACATATTTATAGTTAAGTTTCTCATGCCACTTACTGGTATTCTTGTCAGAAGATACCATGAAATATATCCGGAAAAAAGTAAATTGATATTTGGGGTTGAAGCAAATATTAAATCAAGATAAATTTAGCCATAAAAACCAATATATAAAATCGTGGTAGCGAAGTTTACTGTTTAATATTGAATGTTTTTGTTGCAGAAATATTTTTGGTTTTCGGTCTAATGTATATTAGATTTCACTGTATTATAATCAAACTACTAAGTAAAGCGATCGCTAGATATACAAGTCAGATGTGATTTATATTGGCTGTGGCATAGATAGGCGTGGTTATGTAGATAGGGATGAGTGAAAAGTCCTGATGGGGCTGTACTTAATTTTTGTCAAAAATGAAATTAAATATAGGTTCTATTTACCAAATTTGCATTAAGTCAGATTAAGAGACAATTTTGGATAAATCACTGGCAAATGCAACACACAATACTTTTTTAATTGTCAATACTAAAAATAGCCGAAAATGTGCAAATCCCCCAATCAGGTGAGCCAGTTGGGGGATGTGTTTTGGCTGTCAGTTGTTGTAGATTTTGGAAACAGTCCCGATATACTTCCCATTGTTCAACGTTCTACGATCGCCCAAAAATTGGCAGTATCAGGTATTACTATAAACTTACACGGTTGGCACGGATTATGGTTTTAATTCAGGATATCGCCCAACAAGCTTTAAATACTGGTTATTTGAGTATTGCTGATCAAAACCAAATTCAAGTGCTGCTAAAAACAAACTTTGATTCAGAAGATGTAGATGCGTTGATCATCTTACAACGGGCGATCGCCTCTGGTAAGGTCAAGCAGGAATTACCCCGCCATAAATCCTACACATCTAACAATAGCAGAGACAAGAAGTCTAATATTAAACTTGCTTATCAGATAGCCGCAGAGATGACGTTTGCCGCCGCAGTCGCGCTGACGATGCCCAAAAATTCACCAGATCAGCCTTCCCTTGGTACTAATTAGATCACCGACTGCTTTGAAGAAGTCGGTGATCTACAATAATCTTTAAGAGAATCTGGAGATTTTCACACCTGAGATACAAGTTTTTCCACCCAGTTATCTAATAAAAAGACTGATGACACGAAGTTTAGCAGGTATAGACGGAAAGATTTCCATTCCTTAACAAAGTCATGGCAATTTTACAAACATAGTATAAAGAATTGGCAACATTGGGGAAAGACAGTGAACAATATCCATAGCTAAACTGGGAGCTTTGCTAACCTATGCAGCCGATTCGTACATTCAATGTTTCTCCTTCCTTGCCGCCGCGACTTGAGCCGTTGCGGCGACTGGCGTATAATTTGCACTGGGATTGGAACGTTGAGACTAAAGATTTATTTCGTCGCTTAGACCCAGATTTGTGGGAATCTAGCCACCACAATCCCGTACTAATGCTGGGTACAATCAGTCAAGGGCGGCTTTTGGAAGTCGTGGAAGATGAAGGCTTCCTGGCACAGTTGGATCGTGCTAACCGTCAATTAGATGACTACTTACAAGAACGTAGCTGGTATCGCAAACAGCGCAATCAGCAGCCAAAGGAATGTTACGCCTATTTTTCGGCTGAATTTGGGCTGGTAGATTGTCTACCCGTTTATTCCGGTGGTTTGGGTGTTCTGGCAGGGGATCATCTGAAATCAGCTAGTGATTTAGGTCTACCATTGGTTGGTGTGGGTTTACTATACCAGCAAGGTTACTTTGCTCAGTATCTCAATGCCGACGGCTGGCAGCAAGAACGTTACCCGATTAACGATTTCTACAATATGACCTTGCACCTAGAACGCAATCCTGATGGTTCAGAATTGCAGATTGCGGTGGATTACCCCGGACGCAAGGTGTATGCGAGAGTTTGGCGGGTACAGGTGGGAACAGTTCCCTTGTATATGCTGGACACGAATATTGAACCGAATAACCCCTACGACCACGACATCACAGACCAACTCTATGGTGGTGATATCGATATGCGTATCCACCAAGAAATTATGTTGGGTATTGGTGGTGTGCAGATGTTGAAGGCTTTGGGTTATGAAGTCACGGCTTACCACATGAATGAAGGTCACGCCGCCTTCTCAGCCCTAGAACGTATCCGCTTGTTAATTCAAGAAGAGGGGTTGAGTTACGCGGAAGCTAAACAGGTGGTGAGTTCCAGTAACATCTTTACAACCCATACACCAGTACCGGCAGGAATCGACTTATTTCCTCCTGACAAGATTCTGTATTACCTTGGTTATTATGCAGACATCTTTGGCTTACCCAAAGAGCAATTTTTAGGGTTGGGGCGAGAAAATACAGGTGATTTATCTGGGCCGTTCAGTATGGCGGTGCTGGCGTTGAAGATGGCAACATTTTCTAACGGTGTAGCCCAGTTACACGGTGTGGTTTCCCGGCAAATGTTCCAAGGTTTGTGGAAAAAGGTTCCTGTTGAGGAAGTACCAATTGCGGCAATTACCAACGGTGTTCATGCCCGTAGTTGCGTTGCCAAATCAACTCAGGAATTATACGATCGCTACTTGGGGCCAAATTGGTCATCAGCACCACCAGACAACCAATTGTGGGAACGGATGGATGCAATTCCTGATGAGGAGTTGTGGCGGAATCACGAACGATGTCGCTTGGACATGATACTGTATGTGCGTGACCATTTGGTTAAACACCTGCGCGATCGCGGTGCTTCTGCTTCCGAAATTTTCCAAGCCCAGGAAGTTCTAGACCCCAACGTATTAACTATTGGCTTTGCCCGTCGTTTTGCCACCTATAAACGCGCTACTCTGTGGATGCGCGATGTGGAACGGATTAAACGCATCTTATTAGGTAACAAAGACCGCAAGGTACAATTTGTCATCGCTGGGAAAGCCCACCCCAAAGACATTCCAGGGAAAGAACTTATCCGCGAAATTAATCACTTTATCCGCGAACAACACTTAGAAAAACAAATAGTGTTTGTTCCCAACTACGATATCCATATTTCCCGGTTGATGGTTGCTGGTTGCGATATTTGGTTAAACACACCCCGCCGTCCCAGAGAAGCATCTGGTACAAGTGGAATGAAAGCCGCCATGAATGGCTTACCTAACCTGAGTGTGTTAGATGGTTGGTGGGATGAAGCCGATTACGTCCGCACAGGCTGGGCGATTGGACATGGGGAAAATTACGAAGATCCCAACTACCAGGATGAAGTAGAAGCCAATGCGCTCTATGATTTACTGGAAAAAGAAGTCGTACCCTTATTTTACGACCACCGCGATATCGATGGTTTACCCAGACCTTGGGTTGCCAAAATGAAAGATGCTATTCGGTTAAACTGTCCCTTCTTTAATACAGCGCGGATGGTCAGGGAATATGCTCAACGGGCTTATTTCCCAGCAAGCGATCGCTATCATACTTTAACATCTGATAATTATGCCCCAGCTAAAGAATTAGCAGATTGGAAAGCCAAACTTACTGACCACTGGTTTAACATCAAAATCAAAGACATCGATGTATCCGCAGGCGCAGATATTGAAGTTAATCAAACCGTTGCTGTCAAAGCCAAAGTAGACTTGACAACATTAAACAATGATGATGTGCAAGTTGAGCTATATCAAGGTTCCATTGATGCCAATGGCGATATTGTCAACGCTGTACCTGTAGTCATGGATTACCAAGGACAGGATACTGATAGTTTGAGTGTTTATACGGCTAATATCCTTTATACCACCTCCGGTTTACAAGGCTTATCCTTGCGCGTATTGCCAAAACACCCACACTTGTCTAGTCCTTATGAACCCAGGTTGATTGCTTGGGCGGAGTAAAACAAAACAGTGCTGGGAATTACAATTCAGGACTCAGCACTGATTTGGGGATGACAATGTAACCAGTAGTGCGATCGCCTAATACTAAGTTACGTTGTTCTCCCCAATACCACCAATGTGCAGCTACGTAAGCACAAATTAAGCTATCTAGCTTGTCTTCGGCGGCTTTCAGTTCTGCACCTGTGTGGGGAATCTCACCAAGAGACAACTTTTTTACACTCAAAGTAGGCTCAAGGGTGGGGAGGATTTCCACAATATATTGATAAAGTTTGATTAATTCTAAGCGGCGCTCATTGATGCGCCCTTTTTTATATTTAAGTATGCGTTCTAAGTTAAATAGGTGAACTATCGCCGGATGAGGAAAAACTTCTATTTGATATCTGCCTAATTTTTGCGCTTCTATTGTAGGCGCATGGATAAAACCGCGAGATTCTAATTCTAAGCCAAAATTTATAGTCCGTTCTGCAAAAGCTAGACTTTGGTTGGCGGGGTAACAACCGGCGTGATATTTACCGAAATACTTATGGGTGAGTTTGTCAGGGAGACGACTTCCCGTCAAGTTAGGTATAAGAGTGGGTGCATCTACGCCAATGATGGCGGGTTCTTCTGGTTGCACCAAGGTATCAATCCAGGCGAAAATGTGAGCGATCGCATCTTGACGATCTAAATCAACTATCTCTAACTTACCCTCAATTAATTGTAAGCAGCACAAGCCACTTGGTTGAGACTTCCAACCTAAATCGATACCAATAAATTTCATGATGATAAATTTTGAAGTCTGCTTATTCTCCCATTTTTTTGGATAGCTTCTATTCCCTGTTCACTGCTGTAAATATATTGCTCGTAAGAAATCAGCGTGTTACTGAGATGGTTTCTGGCAAACTTCCTGAAGGTGTAGTTAATAAAAATGCTTGGAAAGTCAGTAAATTGCTTTAAAAGGTTTGTCTATATTTTTCCAGTAACACGCTTTTAATAAATGATTTGTTGCACTTTCAAGACTTAAAAACTCAGCCTAAAAAACATAAATTTCTAACAAGATACTTGCTTTTTCTTCTTCGACATTGAACCTAGACCCAATGTACCAAATGCCAGTAAACCTAAAATAGCGGTAGGTTCAGGGACTGAGGATACTTGAATCGCACCAGAATTTTGATCTAGTGTGATTGAGGTTCCTGCTTGATCAACATCCTGACGTAATGTCAAAGAATTGCCAACCGTTCCCGAAAAGAAATATTCTCCAATTACACCAGTTCCACCGCCTATGTTCAAGGGGCCAAACAATGTCTGACTAGAAGTATCAAAGTTAAAAGCAAAGAAGTTAGATGCTGATACTCCACCACTGACAGTGTTATAAGTTCCCAAAAGATTATTAGATGGATCGAAGAAAGAGACACTCAGGGATTCTAAAACATTGGTGGCTCCACTACCACTTTCGGAAATGATTGTTGGTGCAGTAGCTTCGTCGTAACTGAATGAACCTGTTGCAGAATAACCACCATCACCTAGCCAGTTAAAGTTGAAATCAGCAGCTTGAGCCTGGTTGTTTACACCAGCCACAATTGTCATAGTAGCTGCACTGGTTGCAGCGATCGCCGCAATCTTGGTGAAAATACTTTTCATGTTTATGACTCCAAACTTGATAGACACAATTAATGCCTGAATTTAAGGAACAACCTTATTCTGAAGATTGACCATGCCTACTCTTTCAAACTTTTCAAAAAAGCACAAGGACAGTTAGAGTATTTAGGAAAAAAGTCAATAAACCTTCATATAACAGCTTAATTGCTTAATATTAGATTCATAATGTGTTTTTAGATACTTATATCTGATATAGAACTCATACTTGATTTTTGAAATACACTTAGGGTGGGCAATGCCCACCGGCTCAAATTATCTCAGTCTGATCAATTCAGCCAAAAGCATCTATTTTCTGTCAATAGCCTACCTTTAGCCCCCAATCCCTTCTAATATTAAGTATGTGAACTCAATATTTTCTCGTGGACTGTTTTGCCAAAGCTTGTGAACTTCTCCATTGGTTGTGCTGTTTGGGCTTATAAGGGTTGGGTAGGCGAACTTTATCCCCAAGGAAGTCGTGCTGGGGAATTTCTTCACCTTTACAGTCGTCGCTTTACTACGGTAGAAGGTAATACTACTTTCTACGCAATACCAAATCAAGAAACTGTCAGCCGTTGGGCAAAAGAAACACCACCAGGCTTTGAGTTTTGTTTGAAATTACCACGGGATATTACCCATCAAGGTTTATTAAAACCCCATATTCCCGCCGCTTTAAAATTTCTGGAGGGGATGCAGCCTTTGGGTAAGCGTCTTGGCCCTATATTTGCCCAGTTACCGCCAAGTTATGCACCAGCATTAATTGACGATTTGGTGAGTTTTTTGGAAGCTTGGCCGCGCACAACAGCACCCCTAGCCTTAGAAGTCAGACATCCTGACTGGTTTCGAGAACCCCATACAAGTAATTTGACACAGCTTTTAGAAACTCTGGGCGTGGGAAGGGTACTACTGGATTCACGCCCAATCTACACGGGAGATGATGACCCCCAGTTACAATCAGAACGACGTAAACCGAAATTACCGTTACAATTTAGCGTAACTGCACCTTTTAGCCTGATTAGGTTTATTTCCCATCCTAATTTGGCGGTGAATCAACCATTTATGGAAGAGTGGGTGCAACAGATTCAACAATGGTTACAAGCAGGGACAAGAATCTACTTCTTTGTTCATTGTCCCATAGAAGAGCGATCGCCTAACACTGCCCGTCACTTCCAAAAACTATTAGAACACAACGGTTTACCAGTCCCACCGCTACCGTGGAATCATCTGGATTATCCACCTAATCAATTAAATCTTTGGTAACTTTGAGGGTGTAAGGGTGTAAGTAAAAGAACTAAAAATTGAAATCGATATCCCAGCCATTCAACAAAGATTAGAGTTTTATTCACACCCCTACACCCCTATACCCCTAATTAACTAGCCTCAGCCAATTTGTTTTCTATTTCTGATAACTCTATGCCACCAGAGAAATTTTTACTATTCATGATGAAGAAAGGTGTGCCAGCAATAGCTAACTTTTGAGCGATTTGGATATCTTTACTAATTGCAGCATCAGCAAGCAGGCGATCGCTGTTAAACTTTTCTAAGTCCAGATTGAGTTTTTTGGCAATATCTAAATACAAAGTTTCACCAAGTTGCTTTTGATTAGTAAACAAAGCATCGTGATATTCCCAGAACTTACCTTGCTGAGTTGCTGCCCAAGCTGCTTTAGCTGCTGGCATAGCTTCATTATGAATAGGTATCAAAGGTAGATGTTTATAAACTAAGGTTATTTCACCCGGATGCTTGGCTAGTAACTGTTTCAATGTGTCATGGGCTTTCGCACAGTAAGGACATTGAAAATCAGAAAATTCTACGACTACCGCCTTTGATTGAGTGGCGTTGGTAGTAGGAGAATCGCCAATTACCGCTTGTGGATTAGTTTTTAAATCTTGAAGAAATGCCTGGCGTATTTGATTTACTTGCTCTTGTTGTTGCTGCTGGTAAACTTGAACAGAATCAATAATTACGTCTGGATGTTCGCGGAGAATTTGTAAAACCTGTTCTTCTAGTTTGGGACTGATGCGGCTGGCTGCTTGTACTGGCAAAGACCAACTTAAAACTAGGCACAATAGACCAACTATCACCCAATTACGTAGATCCTGAAATAATTGACGCATAAAAACATCTGGGAGAAAACAACACTTCCCCAGTATTCCCTGGAATTCTGCAAAGTAATAGATTTGTTGCAAAAATGCAAAATTTAAGAAATCATTACAAATCAATTACTTGACTATCTATCGGTAAAGAAAAGTCACGCGACCACTCATTCCAAGAGCCAAAATAATTCCTAGCAGCAATTCCCACTTCATGGAGAGCCATAATTGTATTAGCAGCCCTAGAGCCTTTAAAGCAGTAGACATATACAGTAGACTCGGAAGTAATACCGACGGATTGACAAATGTCTAAGATTTCTGATAGGGAACGGAACATGGGGATTCCCGCTTCGGATTTCATGAAAAGATGCCATTCCAACCAGATAGCGTTGGGGATTCGTCCTTTGCGGGGACAAAAATCAGCACCGTAGGGAGAAGAACTCAGTCCTTGCCATTCGGGGCGATCGCGCACATCTAATTTTATAATGGCTGGATTGTCCACTGCCTCTAACATCTGGCTTGTCGTCACTATCATCTCAGCTTGGGGACGTAATCTAAAGATACTGCTATCCCCTTCAGGAACTTCATCGGTGGTGGGTAAACCAGCAGCCAGCCAAGCTTGATATCCTCCATGTAAAACAGATACTTGAGGACAACCCAAATACTTGAGTAAAAAAGCAGATCGACAAGATTGTCCATAGCCTCTATTGAACGCATCTTCATAGACAATTATTCTCTCCCCCCCAGATATTCCCAGATTGCTCATAATTTGTGCAAAATATTCTTGCAAGTTCTTTAAGCCAGTAGGAGAAGAATCTTCTAAAAGATAAGTGAAAAAATCTCGAATATTGACAGCTTCAGGAATGTGAGCAACTGCATAATCTTCTGGAGCGCGTGTATCGATAATAACGGTTTTAAATGACTTTAGTGCTAATAAAGACGTGAGTTCTTGAGGAGTGATGAGGAGTTTTGTATTCACGCTTTCATACTTCTGTTATCGTGCTATTGGGCATTATCGCGCCCAGTTAATTTGCACTTTGAAGTAAAAATAACCGAAAAACAAGATCCCCGACTTCTTGGAGAAGTCGGGGATCTGGACACCTGGAATTCTCGCAATTTAATCACCTGATCAACAATACAGACAGGTTCGGAATTAGATCAAAATAGAAATGTAACTTGTTGTTTATCCTAACCCCGTGCGTAATCTCCAAGAAACTCATTTAAACCGCGCCCGTGCCAGCTTGAGACAAGCACTGTCTTGGTATGGATATCTTCGTAAATCGGGGCATTTATCATCTAACCCAGAGTTGGCTGGTTTGGTGAAACCAGAAATTGAAGCTTTAAACTCCACACTGAACAAGTTGGACTCAAATGTGATTAGAATTGCGGCTTTTGGTTTGGTGAGTCGCGGTAAGTCGGCGGTGTTAAATGCTTTATTGGGAAGCAAGATTTTGCAAACTGGCCCCCTCAATGGTGTGACTCAATGGCCGCGTTCTGTGCGCTGGCAGCCAGGGGGCAAGGTGATAGTGGAGTTAATTGATACCCCAGGACTGGATGAGATTCAGGGTGAGTCTCGCGCACAAATGGCGCGGGATGTGGTGCGTCAAGCTGACTTAATTTTATTTGTGGTGTCTGGAGATATTACCCGGACTGAATATCAAGCACTCCTGGAATTACGACAGGCACAGAAACCACTAATTTTGGTGTTTAACAAAATTGACTTATATCCAGATACAGACCAGGCGGCAATTTATCAAAATTTACAACAACTAGGCGCAGGAAACCCCCAAGCCAAGCCTTTATTACCTGACGAAATTGTCATGGTGGCGGCGGAACCTGCACCGATGGAGGTGCGAGTTGAGTGGCCTGATGGCCGGGTGAGTTATGAATGGGAAACTCCGCTACCCCAGGTAGACGAACTTAAGCAGACCATTTTAAATATTCTCAACCGAGAAGGCCGATCGCTCCTAGCTTTAAATGCCTTGATTCAAGCACGGGACGCAGAAGCAGCGATCGCTCAAAAAACTATTGACATCCGCCAACAAGAGGCGGAAGATATCATCTGGCAATTTACTAAATACAAAGCCCTAGCTGTCGGACTAAATCCCATTGCCTTTTTTGATATCTTGGGCGGAACCGTGGCTGATTTGGCTTTAATTCGCTCTCTGGCGCGGTTATATGGTTTGCCTATAACTAGCTACGAAGCCGGAAAAATTTTAAAAACAATCTTCATCAGTTCCGGTGGCTTATTGCTGGGAGAATTGGGTAGTAGCTTTTTATTAGGATTAGGTAAAAGTGCTGCGGCTTTAACTAGTGGCGATAATCCTACAAATGTTACTGCCTTTGCTGGTAGTGCGATCGCTCAAGCCGGAATTGCCGGTTATGGAGCTTATTCTGTCGGTAAAGCTGCCCAAGTGTATCTGGAAAAAGGCTGCACTTGGGGGCAGTTAGGCGCTAGTACTGTGATTACAGAAATCTTATCTCAAGTTGACCAAAATACAATTCTGTATCGGCTGCAACAAGAATTAGGCATGAAATATTGAGAATAAATAAATAATATTGCCCTAATTATTACTATTGTTGAGAAATTGTCAATTTCCATCAAATTCCTCTGATAAACGTGTTCAAATGCGATTTTCAGAGGCAACATAAAAGATATAGCAGTTATTTGCTAATAGTCCAGTTAGCACAGCACTTATACCTGTTTCCATTCAAGATGAAAAGAGAGGAATTCCCAATAAGATTGGCTCACAAAATGGCGGTGTTCACCACTACAATCTTGGGAAAGCCTATCTAAACTGGAAATATCTGCTCTGAAATCAGTTAACTGTTAACTGTTAACAGTCACAGCGTAGTCATAAAAAGGCGAAAAACCATGACAATGACCTTCAATGTAGCCCCAGCAGCCGCAAACTCCGACAACAACGGGACTACAAATTTAGAAAAAGCCATCCTCGCAGCGATCGCTGAAGCTCGTAATACTTGCGAACAAAACGGTGATGGTTCTCCCAACTGCGCCGTAGCTTGGGATATTGTGGAAGAATTACAAGCTGAAAAGTCTCATCAACAGCAAGCACAAAAACGTAAAAATTCTCTAGAAAGTTTCTGTGACCTCCATCCAGAAGCATTAGAATGTCTGATTTATGATGTTTAATTAATGCTAAAGATTGGAAATTTTGGATTTGAAATTGTCATTCAATCCAAAATCGCCAATCTCAAAATTACCCTACATTTTGTGTTGACAGTTAACGGTTAACAGTTAACAGTTAACTGTCAACAAACCATATAAGCGACTATGTAATTTGTAGCGGCTAATCGTAAAACATAATTACCAATTAGCCATTACCAATTTCTTGATAAATATTTAGCCCGACTTGATATCAGTCATGGCAGATTTAGTAACTTGTTGAATAGCATTTAGATCTGGTGATGGCGTTTCGCTTTCCATGCTTAACCATAAAAGATATTCAATATTTCCCGCCGGGCCAGTAATGGGTGACCAAGTTAAACCCTTATACTTCCACCCTAATTTATCAGCCACTTGCCACACCTGAAAAATAGCATCAGCTTGGTCATGGGGATCGCGAACAACGCCTTTTTTACCCACACGAGATTTTCCCACTTCAAACTGTGGCTTAACTAATAGCACGGCTTCTCGTGGGTGTTGAGTTAATTGCCATAAAGCTGGCAAAATCTTAGTTAAAGAAATAAAAGAAACATCCACCACCGCCAAATCGGGAATAGCATCCCCATCACCATATAAATCCTCAGGTTGCAATTGCCGTAAATTGGTACGTTCGCGCAAAATCACCTGAGGATTGTTTCGTAAACCCCAATCAGTTTGCCCGTAACCTACATCGATACCGTAAACTAGCTTTGCCCCAGCTTGGAGTAAACAATCAGTAAAACCACCCGTAGATATACCTCCATCCAAGCAAACACGACCGTTTACAGAGATGGCGAATAATTCCAAACCCTTAGCCAGTTTCTCACCACCACGGGAAACAAAGCGCGATCGCTCTTTAATTTTAATCTGAGATGCAACATCCACCTCTGTCCCCGGTTTATCAATTACCTGTTCATTAACGGTCACTTCCCCCGCCTGAATTAGCCTCTGTGCTAAAGTGCGAGAATTACATAAATTTAACTCTACTAATAAATTATCTAATCGCTGTTTAGCCAAATTTACCTTCCGCAAATATTCTGGAAATACTAATAATATCAATTCTGGCTAATTACTTACCTTATTCTTAACCTCGTCGCAGGCTATTACAAATTACCCAAGTCTGCTTAAAACATATTCACGAGTGCGAGAATCATGAGGGCTGTTAAATATTTTCTTAGTTAGACCAAATTCCACTAATTGACCAATTCGACTTTCATTGCCTTTAAAAAATGCAGTGAAATCTGATACACGACTAACCTGAGGTAAATTATGGCTGACTATCACCATCGTTAATTCAGAACGAAGACGTAAACTCTGAATTAAACTTTCTACTTTCATACTAGCTATAGGGTCAAGACCAAAACAAGGCTCATCCATTAACAAAACTTTTGGCTTAACTGCTAAAGCACGAGCAATACAAAGTCGCTGTTGTTGACCACCAGAAAGGTCTAAGGCGGATTTGTGTATTTTATGTTTTATTTCATCCCACAGATCAGCATCTTTAAGCGCGGATTCTACAATATCATCTATTTCTAATTTTGGTCGCCATCCAACTATTTTCACTCCATAAGCCACATTATCATAAACACTCATGGGGAAAAGATTCGGTTTGGGATGTACCATACTTACTTGTCGGCGTAGCCGATTCAAGTTAACTCGACGCTCATAAATATTTTGATTAAAAAACTCTACCCTGCCTTCTACACGCACTTCTGACTCTAGTTCATTCATCCGATTGAGACATTTAAGAAAGGTAGATTTTCCACAACCACTAGGGCCAATAATAGCAGTTACTTTGCTTTGATATATCTCCATAGACACCCCCTCAAGTATTTTTTGGGTGTCATAATAAAAGCTGAGATTGTTGACTTTGATGGCTGGAATTAGTTTACTCATAACAAGGCTGGCAATAAATATTGACTCGACAAAGTAGTAGAAATCAGTGCTGTTGTTTCACGATTTGTGAAGCCAATATTGAATAGTCATGCTTCCAGATGGGGAAGACTAGTATTCATTTATAGCTAGATAGCAGTATTTGTATTTATCAAACAAATATTTGCATCACAATTATTTCCCAAAGATATGTGGTATGATTCTATCAAGTCAAAATCAAGCAGTTAGCAACCATAACTAAACTTACACTTACTCATGAGTTTAAGACGAGGTAATTTTTTGTTTATCGTTTGAAATTATCTCATTCCTGTACCCCAATATCAGGAAGTATATTACTTTTGTTGTCGAAAGACTGAAAATACTAGTGTATACACTGAGTAAATCTTCTTTTGACACTCTGATAAATGGTAATAATTAATTCATGAGACAGATATGTAATGCAATACTTGCTTAGTCATTTATATCTCTGTATTTTACGAAGTATATAATAATTACTATTTTATAAGATATATTAAAAGTCTTGGTGAACTCGTTTGCTGATCAGCGATAAAGTTTACCAAGACTTTATAATATTCAGATACAAGAAGTTTACCCAAGAAACTAATTGATCGTTTTCATAAATATTAGGACTTATGCAATTGTCATAATCAAACTAACTGTAGGGTGCGTCAGACCCACTAATTTCGTACAACAAATTTAGAAATTTTCCACATCTGACGCACCCTACTTTTTTTGGTGTTCGCTAAATACTTCACTTTAACCAAAGCGACCGGAAACATAATCGCGGGTACGAGAATCGAGGGGGTTGCTAAAGATTTGAGTAGTTACACCAAATTCCACCATTTGACCAATACGACTTTCATCAGTACTAAAAAAAGCTGTAAAATCAGATACACGAGTTGCTTGCTGCATATTATGTGTGACGATCGCAATGGTCAATTCTGAGCGTAAACTATGAATCAGTTCCTCAACTTTCATCGTAGCGATGGGGTCTAGTGCGGAACAAGGCTCATCCATTAACAGAACTTTTGGCTTAATTGCTAAAGCACGCGCAATACAAAGCCGTTGCTGTTGACCTCCAGAAAGCCCTAAAGCTGACTTGTTTAGCTTATCTTTAACTTCTTGCCATAAAGCTGCACCCTTGAGGGCAGATTCAACAATTTCATCTAAATCTGCTTGTGGTAATTTAGCAGATATTCTCACACCATAAGCCACATTTTCATAAATGCTCATGGGGAAGGGATTAGGTCTTTGAAACACCATACCAATTTGGCGGCGTAATCTATTAATGTTAATACGCGGGTCATAAATATTTTGACCAAAAAAATCAACAATTCCTTCTACTTTGACTGGGCCTTCTAATTCGCTAATCCGGTTGAGAGTTTTGATAAAAGTTGATTTACCACAACCACTAGGGCCGATAATTGCTGTTACTTTATTGCGGTAAATATCCATTGAAATTCCTTCAATGGCTTTCGATGTATTGTAATAAAAGCTCAGGTCTTTAACTTTAATAGCAGGGATTAATTGTTGATTCATATGTTTTGAATTAGATCAAGTTAAATAATTTACTTTATACCAATTTTAGTTGAGGCTGCACATAATATAAAATCCGTTGATTTATTGGGAGAAGTTAGGTTTAAAACTTCGCCCCTTGTGGGCGATAGCTCCCCTGCTCTCTCGCTCCCTTGGTTGAAGCCGAACTACGTTCCGCTTCGCTAACACCCCTTGTGGGTGGTTTTTCTCCCCTGCTCCCTGCTCCCCTGCTTTTTTACCCGCGTTTCTCCGCGTACATCTGCGTTCAATTATTTTCGGCATATCATGCTATTTAGCTTCATATTAATTTTGTATTAGTTTGGTTTAGATTTTTTATTTAATCTTTTTCTTACGAGTAACTAAACGGGAAAGCAAACTAACGCTCAAAACTAAACCAAGTAAAATGATAGAAGTTGTCCAGACTAGTTGATTTTTTTCAGGGTTAGGATCGTTATAAAGGTTGTAAATTAAGACTGGTAAGGAAGCTGTGGGGCCGAGTAATCCGGCTGACCAATCTAGACTAAATAAAGCTGTAAAAATTAGGGGTGCTGTTTCACCAGCAGCGCGGGCTACAGCTAGTAAAATACCTGTGGTAATTGCGGGTACAGCAGCAGTGACAACGATACGGAGAGTAGTTTGAAAGCGTGTTCCTCCCAAAGCTGCTGAGGCGAGGCGTTGGTCTATGGGAATAAGTTTGAGGGCTTCTTCGGTAGTCAGAGCGATAATAGGTAACATAATTGTGGCTAAGGCGAATCCACCAGCGATCGCGCTAAATTGTTTAGTAGCCAAAACTATCAAACCATAAGCGAAGATCCCAACAACAATTGAGGGAACACCAGTCAGGATACTAACGATAAAGCGGACAAAGCGAGCTAACGGACTAGTTTGGCCAAATTCTGCTAAAAATATGCCCGTGAGTAATCCTATCGGAATACTGAATAAAGAGCCAAGAGCGACAACTGTCATGGTTCCTAAAATGGCGTTCCCAAATCCGTTATCGATGACAGATTTAACGAACATTTCCGTTTTTAAACCGATGATTCCTCGTGTAATAATTTCCCAAAGAATCGAAAATAAAGGAATTAATGCAAATGCAGAGAATGCAAAAGCGATCGCATTCATGGCATAAGTAAATAAAAGTCTTCTTGGTGGTAGAGGACTGCATAATTCTGAGGCTAGAAGTTGATCAATTTCTGATGGCTGGGAATTGGTCATATTGTTGACTGATGACTGATGACTGTTAACTGTTGATTATTTATTTTTACTACCAACCCACTGCACCAATAACCTAGCGCCAATATTTACCGCTAGAGTGACAGCAAATAAGACTAAACCTAAATAACATAAAGCGCCAATATGCAGTCCTGGTTGTGCTTCGGCAAATTCATTAGCTAATACAGAAGGAATTGTATAAGCTGGATCAAGTAAGGAAAGACTAATTTGCGCTGAGTTGCCAATCACCATCGTTACAGCCATTGTTTCGCCTAAAGCTCTGCCTAAAGCCAGCATGGCTGCACTGACAATTCCCGAAAATCCCGCAGGTAACAATACCCGAAAAATTGTTTCCCAACGAGTACCACCCAAAGCCATAGAAGCACTGCGTAATTCTTTAGGGATGGCTCGCAATACATCACGACTAATTGCTGCCATTGTTGGCAAAATCATAATGGCTAAAATAATCCCAGCCGTTAACATATTTGTGCCAACTGGAAATTCGGAATTAAATAATGGTATCCATTTAAAATTATTGGCTAGCCACTGTTGCACAGGTTCTAAAACCGGAATAAAAATAAAAATTCCCCACAAACCAATGATGACGCTGGGGATAGCAGCAATTAACTCAATAACAAAAGCTAAAGTTGTTTGTATCGATGGTGGTAGAAAGTTTTCACTAGTGACTAAGGCAACAGCTATACTCACAGGGACTGCGAAAAAAATAGCGATCGCACTACTTACCAAAGTGCCGTAAATATAAGGTAATGCTCCGAAAATCTCATTAGCTGTATCCCAATCTTGACCCCAGAGAAAACCAATACCGAACTTATCTATGGCTGGTTTAGCTTCGAGAAAGATAATCCAACTCATCACAAATAATACAGCAACGGCGATCGCTGCAAAGACATATACTAACCATGTGAATCCTTTGTCTAACCAAAAATTTGCGCCATCATTAGCTGTTAATCCGAGATTTTCATTATTGGGTGGATCTAAATTTGTCATGTAAATTTCAGCAATTATATTCATCAATATTTTGGGACTCGTAAGGGTGGACATATAGCCCACCCAACTTAGAAAAACCAGGATCAAAATTCCCGACTATGGTTTGACGTTGTTATTGACTGTTTGCAACACGCGATTAGCTACAGCATCAGGAATTCTGGTGTAATTAAGGTCATCATTAAATTGTTGACCGTCTTTTAGAACCCAGTTGATCCACTTTTTGATAGCTTGAGATTTAGCAGCATCAGCATACTGTCTATAAATCATCATCCAGGTGAGTCCCACAATGGGATATCCTTGGGCTGGATCTCCTACAAAAACGCGGAAATTATCTGGAAAAGTGACAGCTGATAAAGCAGCGTTAGCAGATTGGAGAGAAGGCGCTACAAATTCCCCTCTTCTGTTTTGAATCTGGGCTGATCTGAGTCTATTTTGGGTAGCATAGGCATATTCTACGTAACCAATAGAGCCAGGAGTCCGGGCTATTAAAGCCGCTACACCAGGATTTCCTCTACCTCTGAGGACGTTTGGCAAAGTCCATTTGGGTGCCGTGTTAGCACCAATTCTGCCTCGGAAATAGGGACTGATAGAACTCAGGTGGTTTGTGAAAATGAAGGTTGTACCACTACTATCAGCACGCACAGCAAATCTAATAGGCTGGTTTGGCAGATTTACACCAGGATTATCAGCTCTAATTTTGGCATCGTTCCAGTTTGTAATTTGACCAGAAAAAATTGCTGGTAGTGTAGTACGGGATAATCTCAGATTGTTGACACCCGGAACGTTATAGACGACAGAAACAGCACCACCGGCTGTGGGAACAAGGATGACACCATTTTTGACTCTAGCAATTTCAGCATCTGTCATTGCTGCATCACTACCGCCAAAGTCAACAGTTCCAGCAATTGTTTGCCGAATACCACCACCACTACCAATTGCTTGGTAGTTAATTCTCAGTTCTGGATGCTTCTTTCTAACTTCACGAGCATACCGTTCGTATAATGGAGCAGGAAAAGTCGCTCCTGCACCGTTGAGAGTTTGAGCTTGAGCGATCGCTGTAAAAATAGGAGTAACAACAACAGCAGATGTTACCACAGCAGTAGTAAATACACGCTGTAAAACGGTGGTGGAAAAATTCATATTACCTCGTAACGTAGCGATTACTTTCGACTTTCATCACAGCAATCAAAAGGTTATATTTATTACCTTTAATTCAAGTTAAGTCTAGGTAAACAAGAAGTTAAGATATATTTAAACTATGCAATTTTACTCTCTATGTTTTTGAATAAACTTTTGACATAATTATTGGCAGCGATGATACGTAAAATTTCAGTGCTTACGGAAAAGGAGCAAATCTAATTATTCGGATGTCCAAAAATAAATAAACCCAGCAGGAGGTAAAGCAGCAGACCACTTGCTGGGAAGGCACGGTATATTCTCGCCATGTTTGATCGGGGTAGAGCTTATTTATGAGAAATAATGCCTATCCGTAGTTAGCATAGTCGAACTAGTTATAAATAAGGGTTAAGAAAATTCAGTGATATGGTTAATTTAAAGTTAAAATATACAACTAAGCTAAGACACTTTTAAATTACATAGTCACTTGTATAGTTTCTTGACTACTGATGGTTAACTGTCAACTGTCAACTATCAAAAGGCAACACGAAAAGATGTGCAAGTTAAATTTTCAAAAATAATTAACATCCAAGTTAAAAGACTCAATACATAATACAAATTATTTATAATTATCGTTAGAAAGAAAGGTCATATTTTCAAGTTTTTAATTTTAAAATATAGTAAAAAGTTCAGCAAGAAGCAATGTTGATCATATTTCACTTTGAGGAAATTCAGAACTAAACGTATACCAGATAGGAGCATAATATTTAAATTAGAGCAATCCCCTCAAGGAAAGATAATTTTAGATTTTTGTATATTCATATCTCATTTTTTGAGATTAAAGCTAAATATATTTAGTAGTAGATTAAACTAAAGCAAGGCAGTTCCCCCGAAAATCCCAGGGTGAATTTATGCGGGTTATGTGTCTAAAGAAAAAACTAAGTTATCCCAGCTAGAAAATATGACGGCGGAACTAAAAGTGGCTAGTATTGATAATCACATCTCCTCCTTATCAGGCGAAGTATCAATCCCCCAAGCTCCACCTGAATTTAAATCAGGGTTTATCGGCATTATCGGCCGTCCCAATGTCGGTAAATCTACTTTGATGAATCAATTAGTAGGGCAAAAAATTGCTATTACCTCACCAGTAGCGCAGACAACACGCAATCGTTTGAGAGGAATTGTCACTACACCAGAGGCGCAGTTAATCTTTGTTGATACACCAGGAATTCACAAACCCCATCATCAATTAGGTGAAGTACTGGTGAAAAATGCCAAACTCGCTATTGAATCAGTGGATGTAGTACTGTTTGTTGTCGATGGTACAGTGGCTTGTGGTGCAGGCGATCGCTTTATTGCTGATTTATTGATCCATAGCAAAACTCCAGTAATTTTGGGCATCAATAAAGTAGACCAACAACCACCCGATTCCCAGAATATAAATGATAGCTACCAGCAATTAGCAAGTGCTTATCAATGGCCGACGGTAAAATTCTCGGCTAAGACTGGTGCAGAGTTGCCCCAACTACAAAAATTATTAGTAGAGCATTTAGAGCATGGGCCGTACTATTATCCCCCAGACTTGGTAACAGACCAGCCAGAACGATTTATTATGGGGGAGTTAATCCGTGAGCAGATTTTGCTGTTGACTCGTGAAGAAGTACCTCATTCAGTAGCGATCGCCATTGATTTAGTCGAAGAAACACCAACTATTACCCGCGTCCTCGCAACAATCCACGTCGAGCGGGATTCCCAAAAAGGCATTCTCATCGGGAAAGGTGGCTCAATGCTCAAATCCATCGGTAGCGCAGCCCGCGAGCAAATTCAAAAGCTCATCGCTGGTAAAGTCTACCTAGAGCTATTCGTCAAAGTCCAACCAAAATGGCGACACTCCCGCGTCAGACTAGCAGAGTTAGGCTATCGCGTGGAAGAATGAATCAATTCAAAATTCAAAATTCAAAATTCAAAATTCAAAATAAAAAGTTAGTCATTAGTCATCTCTTACAAAGTTCTGTTCGGAGGAAACCTCCGCTCAACGCCACTTGCTTTCCGACGCAGCGCGACAGGAACGCAGTGGCTCGACTTTGCGCTTAATCAGCAGTCAAAACAGTTTTGGACTCTGAACTATAGACTATGGACTATGGACTATTAACTACTGACGAAATAAAAAATGTCTCCCAATACCGGCTATTTTCTCAATCTGCCAAGTAATGCTCCCCAGTTGCGAATTTTGATTGTGGAAGATGATCCGATGATGCAACTGGGGTTGGAACAGTCGTTAATGGCTCATCCTCAATTAGAGATTGTGGGACAAGCAGAAGACGGCTATTTAGGTGTACAAGCAGCACTAGCACTGAAACCGGATTTGGTAGTCATGGATATTGGCTTACCGCGACTTGATGGGATTGCAGCGACACAGCAAATCAAGGCCGCACTACCAGAAACTCATGTGGTTATGCTGACATCACACAAAACAGAAACGGAAATTATTGCTGCACTTTCTAGCGGTGCGGATGCTTATTGTATCAAAGGTGCAAGCATCGAGCGATTGTTGAGCGCGATCGCCGCCGCCGTTGATGGTGCAACCTACCTCGATCCCCAGATTGCGCGACAAGTAATTGAAAATCTCAAACCCCCCTCAGCAAAGGGAAATACCGCCAATCTATCTGGACGGGAGTTAGAAGTATTAAAACTCATGGTAGAAGGACTGAGTAACCCAGAGATAGCCGAGAAACTTTATCTCAGTCCTAATACTGTGAAAACTCACGTCCGGGGAATTATGAATAAATTAGCGGTTGACGATCGCGTCCAAGCTGCTGTGGTGGCGCTACGTTCTGGTTTAGTGTAGTTTGTGTAGTATCAGCAACAACGGCTGCTCCTGGTTGGATCTGACCGATGGGTGCTGGCTGCATATCGCGGTAATCTAATATTTGGACAACGATCAGATAGGCGATCGCTAAAATAATCGAAATAGCCCCTGTAATAATTGCCACAATTTTTTTGCGATCCATCATGATTGCCTACAATGTAAGTTATGGGTATATACCTATATTCACATTGCCAGCTCGTTATTTCATAATATAACCGTAGCCAGATAGATTGGCACATCAAGCAGGCTTTCAAGTCAGTCAACCATCAACAGCAATATCTTTACCCTGTATAGCCACGATTTCTCATTTCCCAGGTTCTTGCAGAGAGGAACTTTTTGACAAACAAAATAGTACAAGCAATTCGTTCCGTCTGGCGAAAGCCCAAAATATCTTGTAACAACCGATAAAATCTTCTTTTACTATTAGCTTTAAACTCTGGAAACATCACCAAAGACTCTTCTAAGAACATTAAGTATTGCTTATAGTCAAAGAATAAAGCTTCTCTTGCTAAATCAAAATACGATTTTGCTAAAGCATGACGATACTTCATAGAAAATTGGTTTTTCTGTAATAATTGCTGTTCAGCTTTCTTTAATACTAGATGATGGCTTTTTAACCAACGAGCTTTAGAAGAAGTAGAAACTGTGACAGAACCATATCGCCTGTATACAGCGTAGCAACCTGGTTGATAAGCAACTTTAGCTTCATTCATGACTACAGACAGAAAAAAATCTCTATCTTGTGCGGCGGGTAAAGTTTCATCCCATCTATCACTGTTTTCTACTGCATTTCGCTTATACATTAAAGCAGCTAAAGCAACCCACCAATTAGCTAGTAAAGCCGCTAAAATATCTGCTTGCACTCCAGAAATTTCTATCTTATCTAGAAAACTGGAACCGTCAGGTAAATGACGCTGATGTCTCCAATCACCATAAACAACATCTGCACCGGTGGCTTCTAGAAAACTAACTTGCCTTGCTATTTTTTCAGGTAGAATATAATCATCTGCATCTAAGTATTGAATATATTCTCCCTGAGACAAATCAAATCCTTTATTTCTCGCATAATTACCTCCTTTGCGGGGGTAACTCCGCCAAATAATGGCATCTCCGTAACTTTTGATGATTTCTAGAGAATTATCTGTAGAACCATCATCAATTACAATGATTTCCACATCAGAATAGGTTTGTTGTAAGCAACTATCAATTGCTGAGCCTATCCATTGTTCAGCATTAAAACAGGGTATAATTACCGAGACTAACTGAGGCATATAGAACTTCTCTAAATTTACGCTATCAAAAAATTTTCAAATACTATAGCTCCTTACTAATGACGTTCCATGTCCGAGGTTGGTAAAATAGAGATTTACTACTGACTTTGCTAGCTTTAACAGCAAATCTATATGATTCCACAATGTCAAATGAACACACACCTTCTTTAATATATATTTTGGTGTTGTACATACCAGGTAATAAGCAACAATATGGCATTTGCATTTGAATTTCAACTCTGCCAGGAAGTAGATTTAATGTTTCATGATCACTGGCGGAAGTTATATATAAAACACGTTCATTTTGACCAGATAAAGTGGAAATTAATACACCTAGATTAGCAGATTCGACTGGTCGATGAACTTGACACTCTACACAAAAATAAGCAGGTTCACCACAACGAGGAGCCTCAATTATTTTTCCTTGTCCGTCTTTAAAATAAATAGAAGCAATATCTACGCCTAAGCTTTGGGGCTTTTCTGGTAATATCATTACCCCTGGAGGAGCATCCCTTCCGCCCAAAGATAAATCTTCCTCATATTGGCACACTACTGTTTCTGTTTCACCAGAACTGATCAATTCACCTTTAGCTAAATAAATAGAGTTTTCGCATACATTTAATATGACATGGGGGTTATGAGAAACTAATATAAAAGCTGTACCAGATTCCCGTAATTTTGCTAGCTTTTGATAACACTTCATCCTGAAGCTAATATCACCGACAGCTAAGACTTCATCAATCAATAAAATATCTGGTTCGATATGAACTGCACAAGCAAAACCCAATCGAGCAGCCATTCCTGAACTATAAGTTTGTACTGGTGAGTCAATAGCATCCCCAATTTCGGAAAACTCTATAACTTCTTCAAATCTTTCTTCTATTTTTTGCGTAGATAATCCCAAAATAGACATATTTGCATAAATATTTTCCCTCCCAGTTAAAATAGGGTTAAACCCTGCGCCTAATGCAATTAAGGGAGCTAATCTACCTCTAACTTTTACACGGCCAGTATCAGGTTTAATCAAACCACTGATGATACGTAGCAGCGTACTTTTGCCAGCACCATTTGAACCAACTAACCCCAGTGCTTCTCCCCGTTTTAATTGAAAACTGACATCTTTAAGCGCCCAAAACTCTTTTCGACGCAAAGTATCACTCTTTCTATTACCTCCTGATAACTCTGCGGCAATATCTTGAAGACCATATAATAAAGACTGTTTTAAGTCTCTACAGAATTTTTTAGAAACGTTATCAACTGAAATTAAGATTTCAGTATCTGGGGAATTTACAGAAGTTTCTGACTCTATTAACTTAATCATTAAGAACCAACTCTCTCAACCACAAAAGGCATAGCAAGTCTAAATCCAACCCAAGTTATAAATAATGCCACAAGAGTAATTGCACTCACCACCCAAAAGCCATGAGGATGAGATACTACTCCTGTTGTGGCTAATTCTCTGATTGTCACTAGTAAAGGAGTAACCGGATTGAAATTAACCAACCATCCAAAGGTTCCCGCTTTAGGAACTGGATAAATTACAGGAGTGAGGAACAGCCAAAATCCCGTAACAAGGGATAGTGCTTTGGAAACATCTTGATAGAGTACTCCTAATGGAGCTAATAAAATACCGATAAATGTTCCCAATAGAACTAAGTGAATTAGTGGAACTGGAGTTAAAATCACAGTCCAATTGGTGGGAATGCGAAACCAGATAAACAACCCCACAATTAAAATTAGCTTGATGGCAAAGTTAAAAAACACTTCGCCTACCTTTGCTAAAATCAGTGCTTCTCGTGGAAAGTTAACTCTGGCTAACATGGGTCTGGCTGCTGATACTGCTTGTACAGGCCCGTTTAAAGCTTCAACAAATGTCTGCCACAATGCAGTGCTGAACATGACATAAGCTGGGTAAGGTAAATCTGTGACACCAATATTAATTACTTTGGCTTCATTAGCTAGGGTAAAACTAGTAGCCATAACAATTGGTGGTAAGAAAGCCCAAGCAATTCCTAAAAACGATTGGCGATATTGAGCGCTGATATCCCTGACCATCAATCGCCAAGCTAGTTCACGAGAAGCTAGCAAGTCTCGCCACATGAGTTTGAACAATTGTATCGGATGCCTAAGCATACTCTCAGGCTGATAAACTATCTCAGGCAGCATGATTGTGGAACCTCAAGATTTGTAAGGTAATGATTTAAGTAGTAATTCAGAGATCGTTTTTGACTTTTTGTTCTGAAAATACTTGTTTTGGGGTATGGGAGTTGATAAAAGTTTGATGTTGTATCGTATCGTTTATCAATCACGAAAAGATAATATTATGACAAATTTTGCAAGTGTTTTTGAGCGTAACGGGTAGTAATATAACGGTTAACAACCTTGTCTATGGTTAGCAGCAGTTTACCTACTACTCGCCAGCCAAACTTGCCTATAGGTAGTTTACGGACAAAAGGGCTGATAATTGCCATTTGTCGCCGCCATCCCAAGCGTTTGTACTTATTTTTAAAGTACTCGTCTTCCGTGAGGTTCCACTTTTCACTCAAGCGTTTGAGGCTGGCTAATTCCCAAGCATCACTCCAACGCAGCATATAGTAATTAATGTCTGTCTGCTCTAGAGGTTTGCTGGTTATGTAAGTCATGACAGATTCTGGTTCCAGATAGACTGTACCACCAGCGTCAGCTACTAAGATACATAAATCAACGTGTTCTTTGGTGTTTAGCAGCGCTTCATCTAACAGACCAATTTGTTGAAATATTTCTGTGCGTACCATCATGCAGTGAAACTCTGCTAGTCCGGTTTGTTGGCGTTGCAGATGGGGAAGGACATCAGCTACCTTTCGACCTTGTTTATAAATCTTCTCAATCATCTTGCGTCTGGTGATGTCGCCTTTAGTTTCTACCTTAATTCTTGATTCCCCACCTGCACAATGTACTTCTGTGTGCAGAGGAGAACCTTGGCAAATCAAGGGACTAACTATAGTTGCGCCTGTTTCTTCGGCACACTGCACTAAAGGCTTGAGCCAGCCAGGGGTTACTACCACATCGTTATCAATAAAGACTACATATTTAGTAGTTACTTGACCCAGACCAAGGTTGCGAGCATGGTTTGGTGAGAGATAGTAATCTGTGCGAATCAGATGAAATTGCTTTTGCTGTGCTTGTTCTGCCAAATATTTCTGGATATGCCTGGGGGAAGCACCATCTATATAAATTAGTTGGAATGGATAATCGCTATTTTCGTAAATGCTTTCTAAGGCTTCACGGGTGCAACTGAAACGTTCCCGTGGAGAAACAATGATTGTTACGTCGGGAGTGGCTGATGAGTTTGTCATCTCCATCAATATCCTTTGGTATTATGGGTTGGAAAATCAAGGCTGATAAGTTTTGTAAGCTTTATTGCAAAGCCACGACTGAAGCTAAAACTGGCTCTTGAGTAGGGAAATTATTCATCATTACTTGACGATAAATTTCTACAAGCTCATCATTAAGCTTGTTCATGTCATAGTGTGATTCTACATAAGCACGACCAGCACGACCCATTGATGACCAAATTGCTGGATGCTCTATCAAATCAATGAGTTTTGTAGCTATAGCCTCAGCATCTCGTTCCGGTACGAGAAAACCAGAAATCCCGTCTTCAACTAGTTCGGGAATACCACCGTGAGTGGTAGCTATGACTGGTAAACCCATAAGCATAGCTTCTTTTAGGGTATTAACTGGAGCATCCTGATTGCCATCTTTAGCTGTCACACTGGGAGCTATGAAAATGTCTGATTGATTTAGAATATCAATGATTTCTGGCTGTGTTTTCCAGCCTAATAATTTGACTTTATCTGTAATATCTAATGACTGGATTAGTTGTTGTAAAGTTTCTTTTAACTCTCCATCCCCAATAATTTGGTATTCGATATTGGGATAAAATTGCAAAACCTTAGCTACAGCACAAATGCCATATTCTATGCCTTTTTTTTCGATGAGACGACCAGTGGTGGCAATGCGAATTTTTTGACCTGGATGTAAATATCTATCTTTAAAAGGAAAGCGACTGCAATCTATTCCTGAACCATGTACGACGATTTTTTTGGGGTCGCAACCTAATTGGATAGACCTGCTTTTAAAATATTCACAATTTGTTAAGAAAAAATCTCCTTTAGCAAATAGTTGGTCGTAAACATTATTACCATATTGTTGCACAAACCAACTGATATCATAGCCCCGAAACGACGTCATCAACTTACCTTTGATCGCACCAATATCACGCAGTATCATGCCATCAATTGCGAGTGTGCCAAATTGACAGTGAATAATGTCATAGGCTGGAGCTTTTATCAAATCGAGCGCTAAGTATAGTAAACGTAAGGAAACTGCTCGTCTACCATACTTGAAAAAGTTTAGCGATCGCAGAATTACTAAAGGTGATATATGAAAATTAATAGATATTAATCTTATAGCTTGCAAAACACGCGAAAAATAATTTTCAGGAATTTGTGGGTGATTGCGCGTTATATCAAGTAAATGATAATTTTCTACATCTGGATGTATTTTGTGAGAATCATTTGGATTGATATTATTACTACTATAAATATCAACTTTATGTCCACGTAAAATCAAACCAACAATTTGATTGACAACAAATGTTTCTGAAATAACTGGGAATTTGTCAACTAAAACAGCAATCTTCATGTTGTTATCTCAACTCTTCATCACCATAAGCTTGCATTAATTTACCTAAGTAAACCTGAAAAGTTGCACCCAAATCAAAATATTTAATTGCTCGTTATTCGACACGAATGAGTATATATCATGATTTATGATTGTTCAATAGAAAAACAGAGAATCTCTCTGGAGATAGATTTTTAAATATCAGTAGAAAAATCATACAATGTATGTTTTTTGATGAACATTAATTACTAGCGTATTACGTATATATTCAGTGTTAGCTAAACTTGCTGATTTATTGGTAAGATATTTATAATCTTTTTTTAACCAAAATGTATCAATTTCATAATGTATTCTTAACTGCACTGTATTGGTTTATATTGCATAGATAAGAACTTCTGGAAGAAAGATAAACTTGATAATATTTATATGTCCCTAACCGAAGAAATTCTCTCCCAACTACCAGGGGATGTTTTAGGAAATTTACGTCGTGCTGATGATGTACTCAAATCTATTCGAGAAAATACTGCACCGACACCCTGTGTAGTTAAAGAAAGCCCAGCAACCTTAGGTACTGTAGACTGGGACGCAATTATTTGTGGTGGTACATTAGGCATTTTAATTGGTTGTGCCTTAGCAGTGCGGGGATTGCGGGTGGCGTTACTTGAGAGGGGTACTTTGCGGGGTAGGGAACAAGAGTGGAATATCTCCCGTAAAGAGTTAGAAGTCTTTGTGGAGTTGAATCTGCTGACACAAGAGGAGTTAGAGAAAGCGATCGCCACTGAATATAATCCAGCCAGAGTCCAATTTAAGGATGGTGCAGAAGTTTGGATAAAGGATGTCTTGAATATTGGTGTAGATCCAGTTTATTTACTAGCTACCTTAAAACAGAGATTTTTAGATGCTGGTGGTCAGTTATTTGAACATACACCTTTTAGTGAAGTCGTCATTCATCCAGATGGAGCGATAGTCAATCAGCAATTTACAGCTAAATTATTGATAGATGCAATGGGACACCTTTCCCCCATCACCAAACAAGCACGCCAAGGCAAAAAACCAGATGCACTTTGCTTAGTGGTGGGAAGTTGCGCTCAAGGTTTTGCTGAAAATCAAGCTGGAGATTTAATTTTATCTTTTACATCTTTGCAAAACCAATGTCAGTATTTTTGGGAAGCCTTCCCCGCTAGAGATGGTAGAACAACATATTTATTCACCTACATGGATGCTCATCCCCAACGCTTGAGCTTAGAAGACTTGTTTGCAGAATACTTGCGCCTCTTACCAGAATACCAAGGTGTAGAATTACAGCAGTTAAAATTTCAAAGAGCCTTATTTGGGTTTTTTCCGAGCGATCGCCAAAGTCCATTAAAAACACCCTGGAACCGCATCCTACCAGTAGGAGACAGTAGCGGTAATCAATCACCCCTAAGTTTTGGCGGTTTTGGTGCAATGGTACGTCACCTGAAGCGTTTAACATTGGGTACAGAGGAAGCTTTGCAAACTGAGCAATTATCAGCCACTGCACTAAAATTACTGCAACCATATCAACCAAGCCTCAGTGTTACTTGGTTATTTCAAAAAGCCATGAGCGTTGGTATCAATCAAAATATTGCACCAGAGCAAATTAACCAACTGCTATCAACAGTGTTTCAAGAAATGGAACAGCTAGGAACACCAGTATTAAAACCCTTTTTACAAGATATAGTCCAATTTTCGGCATTGACACAAACACTAGCAAAGACTGGCTTATCTCATCCGGCATTGGTTGCCAAAATAATTCCCCAAGTAGGTTTAGTCAATCTATTAGATTGGCTAGTGCATTACACCAACTTAGGCATTTATACTGCGTTGTTTGCACTAAGTCCAATCCTAGAAACCTGGATCAAAAATTTCCCACCTACGCAACAATACTATTGGCATCGTTTAATTGATGCGTGGAAATTCGGTTCTGGCGCTGATTATAACGTTTAAATCCCCACCCATAAAAGAGTGGGGATTTGGTAACGGGTAGTAGACCAATTACCTATGATTGATTCTTTGATGGAGTATGGCGATCGCTACTTTGCTAGACTTACATACCTACCCAAATGCTGCCTTCTTCCACACGGGTAGGAAAGACAGATAATCCCTTTTCTTTAGAAATCATACCCATCACTTTCCCAATACCGGGAGGAAAGGGAGTCCACTCAGTAGGATTACCACTAGTCAGGTCAAAGGCGCTCCGGTGAAAAGGACAAACAATGGCTCCATCATCTGTAATTTTGCCCTTTTGTAAAGGTAGCTTCAAGTGGGGACAAGAATTTTCCACCGCAAACACTTGGTTGTTATGGTTCAGTAGCAAGATGTTCCGTTGTTCAACCTTGACCACTTTACGCCCATTGGGTGGTAATTCATCTTGGCCAATAACTTTAATCCAGTTCATTGATACCTCTCTTATCGATCAGCCTGTTAAGTACATCATTTCACAAGTTTGTGACTGTATATAGTAATGAGGGGTAGATAAGAGCAATGGGGGTTAAGTCCTCAAATATCGATACCAGTATCATATTCATAAAATCCCATCAAGAAATCCAGTAAATTTAATAGTTATTCATGTACTTGCTGTGTATTAAATTTCGCATATTCTTCATTTAACATGAGCAAGATAAAGAATATACAAAGATATTTTTCTATCAATATAATACTTTATAAAACTCCTTTAATAAGAAGCTTAATTAAAGCTCATATCTTACACGAATTTTAAATAAATTCTATATACATAAAAGAATTTACTCCATATTTTCCTGAAACTCAATCTGATAAAACGTTAGCGATATTCACACAAAAAATAAACTTACTTTCAGGATATTTACGGGTCACTGTCAGTATTTTCATGGAACATAATGGATGACATAGCAAGTTAATCAAAGTAAAAACCATGAAAACTAAAAACTTATATATAACTGCTGGATTGCTTTTCAGTACAATACTAGCTACAGCTAATTCAGCTCAAGCAGCTAGTTTCACAAGCAATGTCAGTCAGAACACTAATCCCAAGGCTAATGTTTTCTTGAATTCCATTACTCAAAATGGCAAAACCTTCAGCAATTTCTCCTATGTAAATAGCGCCAACATATTGTTCAATACTGACAGAAGTATTACTATCGCACCACTGAATGAAGGTGGCGCTAGCACTGATAGAGGAGATAATGCCAATGCTCCCCTACCAACTAACGAAGAGCCTACCGGCGCTGAGATTGCTGCATATTTAGGTAACAACAACCTGAACAATATTATTGACACTGAAGACACAGGTTCTTTTGAGATTGATATCTTCTTCGAGCATAAAATAATCAAAGATAACTCAGGACTAGATAATATCTTCTATTGGGAACGTGGTCAGAATAGCTCCATCGGTATTCAGGCTATTGATCATCTGGGAAATACTATTGGTAATTTCATCACTATTACCAAAAATGATCTTACTTATGCTAATTTCGACATTAACACCAGAGAAATTGCTAGCGCTCAACCTGTCGGTTCTGTAGGTATCAGTCTCGACTTATTGGGAGTAACTAGCTTAAGTGGTTTAAAACTTACAGCACATGGTAGCTATCATGGCCCTGACTTCAAATTCATTGCCAGAAAAACAACACCAGAACCAACAACTGTTCTGGGTTTAGGTGCAGTAGCAACCCTTGCTTTCTTACGTCGTCGCCAATTCAAGCTTAATTCTGTTAAATAATTATGATGAGATACTCATAGCAAGACTGATACAACAGTGAAGAAATTAGTTAAGCTAATGTGCGTCTCAATTGCACTATTACTAATAAGGTCTGTTAATAGTTGACAGTTGACAGTTGACTGTCAACTGTCAACATCCCTATACCCTTACACCCCTATACCCTTACACCCCTATACCCGGTCTCAACAGAAAATTTGAGTGCGTAAGTCCTATATCTAATTCACGGACTGTAATCTGTTTTGAATGATGGCATTAATTGCTGCATAGTGTGTTTTATAGTTGGGAAGTGTAGCTTGAGCCTGTCGATAAGTAAAGCTATTTTGGGGAATAGATTCTAATAATGTAATAGCTTGTAGCCATTTATCCTTTGATTGTTGCCAAGCTAATAATGAATTTGGCGAAGTTTTGATAAAAAATGCAGCTTCTGTAGCTAGCTTTTCGGCTGCTTCTAAGTTCATTAATGCTTGTTTTTCAGATGCTGCCCTTTTATTAATTGCATCATAATTACGTCGGTAACGAATCAGTCTGTCGTGTGCCTTTATAGAAACAGATGTTCCTTCAGGAATCAAGGTTAAGAATTTTATTGCCTGCTGCCACTTGCCTGCGGCTTTTTGCCAAACTGTCACAGGATGGGGCGGATTTTGAGCTATGGAAGAAGCTTCCATTCCCAGTTTTAAAGCAGATTTGAAGTTACTAGCAGCTTGTGTTTCTGGGTCAACATTTTGGGTAACTTGCTGAGGTTGATTGATTTTATCTTTGATAACCCCAATCCCAAAGATGAAAACGACTAAACTTGATGTGACAAATAGAGTTGTACTTGATATTGGTAAAAAATCATTAGTTAGTTTTTTTGAACGCCGATTTCTATAATTATTGTTGGTTAAGCTTTTTTCGGCTTGCTCTTTTAATTGTTGGCATTTGGCTAAGAAAGCAGTGAGTCTTTCCTGATATTTTTCACAATCGTTGAGAATATCTGTTAATTCTTGAAACTTATTTTCACTGGATATAATCAATTCATGAGTATCATCTAACCATTCTATGGCAAATCCTGCTTGACCGCAAAATGATGATATTGCCAATAGAATTGTTAATAATCCCTGACTATTTTTAATAGTGTTGACAACATAAAATAATCTGTCTTGAGCTTTCGATACTTCCTCTTCAATGTTAATAATCTGCTGAATTTGCTTTTCTAAAGTTTTAGGATTACTAAAAGCTAATTTAATATCAATACTCTTGCTTAAATGTTCAATATGAGTGCTTAAACTGGGATGATTAATATCTGCATTCACTTTATTGACTAGATGAGAATCACTTAAAATATCTGCGGCGATCGCCTGTAATAAATCACCCCATTCCAACCAGTAATTTATTTTCGATTTTAAAGTATCTAAAGATATTTCTATGGCGGGATTGCCAAATTTTTCAGTAATCAGTCTTGTGTTACCAGTGATAGTTGGTTCTACCCGCCAAATACTAGGTACTAACAAATATCTTGTAGCACTCAGATAAGGTGGAATAGCAGTACCTTTATGGGTAGCAAAACTTAATGGTTGAGTAATTGCCTCCGCCAGCTCGTAGTTAATCGCCTGTTGAATATTGTGCAGCTGTTCTTGAGCCTGATTAATCAGGACAACTTGTTGTATGATCTCCTGAGAATTACCTAAAGTAAGTCTTAGACCATAAACAATTTTTGGCAAATTATTAATCAGTATTTCCAAATCTGTCATAGCTATCCCTGGGGGATGGAACAAAAATTTATGTAAGACCGTGAAAATAACAATTGGGGATAAGGGACTGGGAACCGGGAAAAGGAATTTTTACTTCCTTGTCGTGTGAGTGATTACATGACTACGGTGAAAGAGTTCTGAGTAAAAACCACTAGCCCAAGTACCTCTATTGTTTAAACTTTGAGAAAATGTCTAATAGCACTAGTGAAACTGCTTAATTGTTAAATCATAGGAACGATAGATTTATATTTCCCAGAAATTTTGCTAAAGTAACGAGTCCAGTTTTTGAGTTAAATATCGGGCATTTCTCCTCTCACTTTATGAATGAAACTGATTTAGCTTTTACCCCAGCACTAGAGTTGGCGCAGTTAATTCGCCACCGGGAAGTATCGCCGTTAGAGTTGGTGGAAATATATTTACAAAGGATTGAGCTGTTAAACCCGGAATTGGGAAGTTACTTTACTGTGACGGCAGAATTGGCAAGTGCTGATGCTAAAGCCAAAACAGAATTACTCACAACAACCTCAGAACTGCCCCCATTTTTCGGCGTACCAATTTCCATCAAAGACCTTAACGCCGTGGCTGGTGTCCCTTGTACCTACGGCAACCCAGCTTTGTTAAACAACATTCCAGAATTCGACGATGGTGTAGTGACACGCATTAAACAAGCTGGGTTCACAATTTTAGGTAAAACAGCCACTTCCGAACTAGGTTCATTTCCCTACACAGAACCTACGGGATTTGTCCCAGCCAGAAATCCTTGGAACTTAGAATACACTCCTGGCGGTTCTAGTGGTGGGGCAGCTGCCGCAGTTGCGGCCGGTCTATGTGCGATCGCCCAAGGTTCCGATGGTGGTGGTTCAATTCGAGGGCCTGCGGCTTGTTGCGGTGTGGTAGGCATTAAACCAGCAAGGGGTAGAGTTAGTAAAGCGCCAGTAGGCGATCGCTTGGCGGGTATTTCTACTAATGGGCCAATTGCCCGTACTGTCGCCGACGCAGCCGCCCTATTAGATGCTATGTCTGGTTACGTGACGGGTGATCCTTATTGGCTACCAGATCCTCAACCGTCGTTTTTAACCGCCGCACAAACACCACCCACTCAGTTACGAATCGCATTTGCCACGGATATTCCTCCCTTGGGTGAAGCCGACGCTAATTGCCAACAAGGTGTGTTGACAACAGTTAAATTATTAGAACAACTAGGACATCACATAGAACAAAAGTCTTTAGACTTGAGTGGGTTAGTAGAACCTTTCCAAATCGTTTGGCAATCTGGTGTAGCGGGATCAGGTTTACCACCAGAAATATTACAGCCAGTTAATCGTTGGCTATTAGCGAGAACTGGTACTGTTGCTGATTACATCCAAGCCGTCTACAAAATGCAAATAGTAGCACGGCAAATTGTTGCATTTTTCGACAATATAGACGTATTGGTATTGCCAGTATACTTGCACTCACCTATCCGTGTTGGGGAATGGGCTGCCTTGAGTCCAGAAGATACATTCCAACAAATTATTAACTGGGTAGCCCCTTGTCCACTAGCCAATGCTACCGGACAACCAGCGATCGCTTTACCAGCAGGTTTTGACCGTAACGGTTTACCTATTAGCGTTCAGCTAATTGGCAGACCTGCGGCGGAAGCTACTTTAATCAGCTTGGCAGCACAAATAGAAGCGGCTAATCCTTGGAACAAAAATCGTCCAGCCTTTGCCGTCTTCAGCTAAATTAGCTCACACGACACCTGGCAGAAAGCCGAGGATTTCTTGTCGCAAAGCTGATTGTTCTCAGATCAAAACTATGAGCTTATCACCCAATAATATTTATGGCTGTTGACTATTGACAGACTGGAAAGCCTTGTTTTTTCATGGTTTCATCTTAGCTTGATATCTTAATTTATTTAGCTATGGCTATAAATCCCATATCTGAAGCTGATGTATTAATTACACAAGTCCCGAAAAATCAACAATTAAAACATCGGCTGATGTTCACTATCCCAACATTGGTTATCACGCCAATAACGTCCAGTGTATTCGCATTCAGATTTAGTGTTTAACCAAGGTATGGATGTAGACTCAAATCTACTACCACTGGCAGCAGAGAAAAAAGATGATAGGGAGGGATAAAGGGCTTTAGCTGTAGCGTATGTACAAAATAGCATGGTTATGGTCAAACCAGTGTATAGCAAATTGCTCGAAATTGGCAGTTTTTTATGATGCTTAGTTTGACGAAAAATTTTTGGAGATTTTGAATTTACTGAAGTCATATCTAAATCCCTATGAATATTAGTGGGTTCATGGGATGCACCTTGTTGTAATTCAATCTTGTTCTGTAATTAAGATGATTACTAGGGAAATATTACTGGTTTTATTTGTTAACTCAATTAATAGTCTCAATAATTAAGAAAAGATAACAAAACCTACTAGGTAAGTTTTTAGGCTGAGAGAAAAGTAAAGTTATCATATACCCTTTATATATTTTTTTTAATCTCCAATGATATTTGGGGCTTTGGTAGGAGCAATCCTTAAATTTGGATAAAAAAAGATTGTATTGAAAAGTACATTGAATATTTATTGCCTAGAACCCATGATTTGATAAGGCATATCAGGCTCTTAATCTAAAAAACGAAGTTAAAAATACTGCTATGGTTTGTATAAAAAAGTACCTGTATTTAGTAAGGATACTTGCTGATTCATAGTTTCTCGTCGCCATTGTCTTAAAAATAGTTTTGAACTAATACCAATTCTCTATGAAGTTGCGCCAAATAAATGATGTAGAGACGTTGCATACAAAGTCTCTACTTAATCAACGTGTGAGAGAGTATCTCTAAGTTTTGCATTTTGATAGCCTTGCTCTCTGGGCTTTACCTCCTCTTCCTAGTTTTTTGCTTCTTTCTTAGCAACTTGTGGTGGCTACTTGTGTTGTTTGATATTGCTCACTAAATTGTCTAACTCATGTTGCATTTTTGCATAGACTAATTCATAGCAACTATTTACATAATCACGATCCTTAGCTGCATCCTTGCCATAACGTTCAAAAATAATCGGACGACAGACACGAGTGTGAATCTGCACAGGTAGGGGAATATTTGGTAGAGGGCCTATAGACAAACCCCAAGGTAAACCCAAATATATCGGGAAAACGCCTGGATCTACTTGATAAAACCACGGTAAGCCCCATTGATGGAATTGTTTGACTAAATCATAGCAATCACATAAAACAATCAATGTATCGTGCGCGCCTACAGATACGAGGGGAATAATGGGGACTTCTTTTTTCAAAGCTAGCTTGATAAAACCTTGGTGTCCGGCAAAATTAATTTTGTGGCGTTGGCTGTAAGGACGGAACATATCATATTGTCCTCCAGGGTAAACAAGAACACTAGCACCCAGATCAAAAGCATTGCTAGCTATTTTTGGATGTGCCACAATAGCGCCGATTTTCTGTGCTAGATGGGCTATTTGAGGACTTACTTTCCAAGCATAAGAGTGCATCAGCCCGTACACCAAACGCTTAGTCCCAAATCGAGAAAACCAATCATACATCATCATTATGAGGTCAGGGGAAGCCATTCCACCATTGTGAGAACCAACCAGCAGTACTTTGCCTTCTGTTGGGATATGATGCCATCCGTCAGTTGTGACTCGAAAGTAGTAACGATAAAACCATTCCCAAACTGGCATCAATAATTCAATAACCTCAGGATCTCGCTCTATTAATGATGAACCGGGGAGTGAGGTATATGTAGGCATTATTTGATTACTTATAAACATACTTGTAAATAACGTAAGTTCGACGAACTAAAAAACGGCAGGTAACTCTTACCGTGGCGATCATCTACTTTAATGTTTACAAGTATTAGAGCTGATTCGTAAAATAAATATTAAATAGCCAATCGCCTAACCATAAGACGAAGCAAGGAGCCATAAATCATAGCTTCACTTACCTCTGAATACACTTCATAATCTTTACTCAAGCGTCAAAATCGATTCAGCCATCCAAATGTTCCTCTAAGTATAATTTCTGAGACACGTTGGGGGAAAGCTTCAGCTAAATTGCTATCAAGCCATCAAGCCATAACTCATACCAATCTAAAAACGTTGCTGATGATTCAAAAGTAGGTGGACCCCAATCACCTAGAAACCAACCAATTCGCCCTTTCAGCGATCCATTCAAGACCATAAACCCAAATGGTCCACATTCATCCTTACAAACAGTAATTGTTCCAAATTGTGGTGACCAGAGTTCTTGCCCGTACTTCTGTTCCCAATGTTCGCCAGCGATCTCGACAAGCCATCGCTCCCATGCTTCATCGCTTTGGTACTCTTCAAGCAAAAGGCAAGGCTGACTTGGAGCTATGAGTGCTTTGTCTTCATCACCGAAACACAGACCAATAGCCCAATCTTCTAGCCGCAGCATTTCCATCCCATGAACTTCCCCGCCTCCATTCCCAATTTGTTCAAGAAAACTTCGGTACTCTACTGGAAGAAAGGTGTTATACTTGGTCTCCCAAGCATCAATTTTATGCGAACTGAGTGGAGGATTGAATTTAAAGCTATAGTTCAATGGATCGGTTGAGGGGTAAAACTCTTGGTAAAGTTGATTCTGAACACTTTGAAGTTGTCCACTCGTGAGGGGTTAGATTAAAGTGTATTTTGTCAATGAGCTAAAATACTTAAACTTATCTAAATAAAAATGATAATCATGTGGTGGGGAGGGGGAGGAGGCGAGCGACGCTCGCCTCCTCCCCCCTCTTTTCGATTATCATTATCATTAAAATTTTTAGCAGATAAAATATGGAACGAAAAAGCATTGTAACAACACAATAACTTGGGAAGAAT
>NZ_JACJQL010000031.1 GCF_014696625.1 Nostoc parmelioides FACHB-3921 | reverse complement strand
ATTCTTCCCAAGTTATTGTGTTGTTACAATGCTTTTTCGTTCCATATTTTATCTGCTAAAAATTTTAATGATAATGATAATCGAAAAGAGGGGGGAGGAGGCGAGCGACGCTCACCTCCTCCCCCTCCCCACCACATGATTATCATTTTTATTTAGATAAGTTTAAGTATTTTAGCTCATTGACAAAATACACTTTAATCTAACCCCTCACGAGTGAACCTCTCTTAAGTATTATTATTGCTCATCCGACGGGGTGAAGAAACTTTCAGCTTTTTATCACAAAATATTACGTATACGAAATAAACGTTATATATCTCTTAATGAGTTAATATTACGCACTCTAAATTTATCAGATTTTAGTAAGTAGACTAATTTTTTACCCTTCGGTGGATGTAGTCATCTGCGGTACTCCTTTGCAGAAGCAAGGATTCGACTGACCTCACGCCGAAATCCACGCGGACATAAGAAGGGGAACTCACTCTGCAACGTCGTCTCCAAAATCCTCAATTTCCAGATAAATAATTCATGAATAAAAAAATGTGGCTGCAAATACCTGCTTTTAGGTCAAGAAATTATCGCTTGTTTTTTGCAGGACAAGGAATTTCTCTCATTGGCACTTGGATGACACAACTAGCTACTGTTTGGCTGGTTTATAGCTTAACTAACTCCCCTTTAATGTTGGGAGTTGTGGGATTTACTAGTCAGATTCCTAGTTTCTTTCTTGCACCTTTTGGAGGCGTATTTGTAGACAGATTTTCCCGTTATCGCACCCTGATTGGCACACAAATACTAGCGATGCTTCAATCGTTAACCTTAGCGGCGTTAACGTTTACTGGTGTCATTCAAATTTGGCATATTATCACCTTAAGTTTGGTGCAAGGGTTGATTAACGCCTTAGACGCACCTGCTAGACAAGCGTTTGTCCCAGAACTCGTACAACGCAGAGAAGATTTGGCTAATGCGATCGCCATCAACTCAACTATGATTAATGGGGCGCGATTAATTGGCCCAGCCATTGGCGGCTTATTAATTTCCTGGGTGGGTGTAAAGTATTGTTTTTTAATAGATGGCTTGAGTTATATTGCCGTCATTGCTAGTTTATTAGCGATGAAAGTTAAGCCTTGGACAGTAACTAAAATTGATGGTAATCCCTTACAGCAAGTTAAAGAAGGATTTATTTACGCCTTTAGCTTTCCACCAATTAGAGCGATTTTACTACTATCAACTTTAGTTAGTTTGATGGGATTACAAAATACTATCCTTGTGCCAATTTTTGCCGAAACTATTCTCAAAGGTGGTGCAGAAAGTTTAGGATTTCTCATGGCAGCTTCAGGACTGGGAGCCTTATCTGGCGGTATTTATTTGGCTACTAAAAAAACAATTTTAGGCATTGGTAAACTTATTGCTATAGCTCCAGCAATTTTAGGAGTTGGACTAATTACCTTTGCCATTTCTCGATATTTACCTCTTTCTCTATTCACCATGTTGTTTGTTGGTTTAGGGACAATTTTACAAATAGCTGCTAGCAATACATTTCTGCAAACAATTGTAGAAGAAGATAAGCGCGGTAGATTGATGAGCTTATACACCATGTCATTTTTAGGTATGATACCCGTGGGTAATTTATTGGGTGGCGCATTAGCCAATAGAATCGGCGCACCTAATACATTAATTATTGATGGTATAGCTTGTATTGTTGGTTCAATATTGTTTCAAAGAGAATTACCAGCTTTGAGAAAATTAATGATGCCAATTTATGAACAGAAAGGTATTGTCGCAGCTAAGAATCAAAATTCTTGATCAAAATTAGATATCGACTTATAGATTAAAAGACTAACCTTAACCTAAATTTGTACGAACTTTAACTCATTCTTTGCTTATAGTATATGCCTTCATAAGAAAATTATAAGGTGTTTACCATAAAATACAGCAAATCTATCGGTGTCTAGATGTATTGATTTTATCTGCCCAAATCCAGAAACCAAATAACAGGCTCTCAAAAGTTGCTGCTTCGTGTAATTAGGAGCATAAATTTTTAAAATTCCTCACTCCCAGAAGATGAGGAATTTGGTAATAGGTAATTGGACTATTACCCATTACTTATTACCAAAGCTGCGGGAAACTCTACCCCTTCATGGGTGGAGAAAGATAGCCGCACCGCCGCTTTAATGAAAATGCGACTTTTGCAATTACTTAAATGTTCAACAAAACAATTTGAAACTTATTTGCAGAAACACTATTGAAACTGTGTCTCTGTTTCAAAAGCAATGATAGTCACCTTTTTGGTGTGGTGTTTTTTACGGAACTTGAGGAGTACAAATGCTTGAGGCGATCGCTGTTGCTTGGCTACTATTATTTTTTGGCGATTTCTTGTCTACATTTTTTTATCATGTACCCGAACACGTTTTTGGTAGCCTCCATTTAAAAACGCATCATTCATGGAAGAAAAGCTTCCGTCACTACGCTATTTTAACCTCTAATACCCAAGTTCTTTTAGATGGTATCTTGGGAGCCTTACCTTATCTAATAGTAGCAGTAGTTCTCTGGTCTTTCTCTCCCATTGGTGTGATTTCTGGATTATTGTTAGGGCAATTTCATGTCTGGTGGAGACACGTAACGGCCTTGGGTTGGCAAACTCCAAAGTTGGTGAATATTTTATGTCAAATTCTGTTTATCACCACTCCTGAAAGACACTGGTTACATCATCAAAAAACTAACCTGGGTTTTGGTGATATCTTCACTGTTTTTGAGCAACCAGCACAAGTTTGGCTACGTTGGTTAAGATTACTAAGAGTACGTCTACGCTACTCCCGTATCTAATGCTAAATATCCCCGATTTCTTCAAGAAGTCGGGGAGATGAATCAATTCAAAATTCAAAATTCAAAATTCAAAATTCAAAATTCAAAATTCCCTACGGAAAGGCAAGCCTACAAAATCCAAAATGAAGAGAAGTATCTGTAGGGTAGGCATTGCCCTCACTACATAGGATTCACTACACCCCTACACCCTTACACCCAGTCTCAACATTCCTAATAAATCACCATTGCGAAAAAGGGTGTTTAACTAAATAACTATTGAAATATCTGTGATCTCCAGTCACTTCTGTGCCAATCCAGTGAGGAATGTCAATCTGTTGTGCTTCATCGGCGAGTTCAACTTCTGCTAATATCAAGCCTTGATTGACTCCGGTAAACTCGTCTATTTCCCAAACTAAACCAGCCACCTCGATTTTGTATCTGATTTTTTCGATAAAGGGGCGATCGCACAAAGTATTTAGTATTTCTTGGGCATCCGCAAGGGGAATAAGATACTCAAACTCTGAGCGGGAAAAATTTACAGTGGGGCTTTTAATGGTTAAATAACCTTGGTTACCAACTACACGAATACGCACAGTAGCCCCTTGTGAAGAGATGTATCCTTGGCAATATAAACGACCTTCAGCTAATTGCCGCCAATCATCTCCCTTGACTAAAAATTTTCGCTCGATTTCTTGTGCCATATACAATCTGCCCTTTTGCCTACCAAGCTACAGTGTACAATGCTTGTCTACGACACGCTGCCCGAACGTCGTTTTTCTTCGTTGCGGAAAGACTTCCTTAGCGATCGCCTCCGGTGGATGGGTACGCCGTCGCAAAACTTAAAGTTAATTTCTCGGCACTCAACACTTACCATTTATGGCTAAAGTTTTTGACCACATCACCAAAGAACTCCAAGAATTTATCACCGCCCAACACCTGTTTTTTGTAGCTTCTGCACCCCTAAGTCCTGATGGCCATGTGAATATGTCTCCCAAAGGACTAGACTGTTTTCGGATTCTTTCTCCTCATCAAGTAGCTTACCTAGATTTAACCGGTAGCGGTAATGAAACCTCAGCCCATCTCCAAGAAAACGGGCGAATCACTCTCATGTTTTGCGCCTTTGAGGGATCACCATTGATTTTGCGTCTCTATGGAAAAGGAGAGACAATTTTACCCAGTTCCCCTAATTGGAATTCCTTATACTCATTATTTCCCCCAATCCCTGGAACTCGGCAAATTATAGTTGCAGATATCGAACGCGTGCAAACTTCTTGTGGTCTTGGTGTCCCACTGTATGAATATCAAGGACAAAGACAGGCTTTAGTTGATTGGGCAGAAAAAAAAGGAATGCAAGGAGTTAATGACTATCGAAAGCAAAAAAATGTTGTGAGTATCGATGGTTTACCAACTCCACTCAGCAAATTATTTTAAGTAGCCTGGGCAAATCTCAGTAAATATGTAAATGCTTTTGTTACAAAGATGATCTTTGTCATGAATTAAGTAATTGCCGAAAACAGAAAGCATTTACAACAAATGAGAAAGCAATATCTCTAATTGCTTGCTGAAAACACTGAAATGAATACGCGATATACCGAAATGAGAAAGCATTTACAGCAAATGAATAAGCAATATGTCTAATTGCTTGCTGAAAACACTGAAATGAGAAAGCATTTACAGCAAATGAGAAAGCATTTAAGCATTTTGCTTTCTCAAACAGGCAAATTATATAGCTGTTGACGGTTGACGGTTGACAGACTTGAATTTGATTGAAAGTAATCTTTAGGGATTGGGGATTGGGTAAGATTTTTTCTCTAATCTTCTACCCAATACCAAAAGGCATAATCAGATCAATAACAATACCGATTGCGCCCCTGTTGTTTGGCATTATACAGTGCCTTATCGGCTAAAGCGATGATTGTATCTGGATTAATATCTTGTTTGGGTATGACACAAGTAATACCCAAACTAACTGTAACAATATCCTTGATGTCAGACCGTGCATGGGGAATAGCCTGATCTTGAATTGCTTGCTGAATATTTTGTGCTACTTTGATTGCTCCTGTTAAGTCAGTATTGGATAGGAGTACGGAAAATTCTTCTCCACCGTAACGCGCAACGAGATCAGCAGGACGATAAACTGTCTGTTGTACTGTTTGCGCTATTTTGATGAGACAATCATCGCCTCTTAGATGACCGTAGTAGTCGTTATAAAATTTGAATTGATCTACATCTAATAAAATCAGTGACAGGGGTTGTTGTTCTCGTGCAAGGCGTTTCCATTCAGTTTGTAGTCGCCCATTGAAACAGCGTCGGTTAGCTACTTGAGTCAAACCATCTATATTTACCAGTTGTTCTAGTTTCTGATTTGCCTCTTCTGCTTTTTCTTTAGCAATTATTAACTCTGCTGTTCTCTCATTTACCCGTTGTTCCAAAGTTTCAAAAGCTGTTTGTAATTGAAGTGCCATGTCGTTAAACGATGTTGCCAGTTGACCTATTTCGTCTCTTGAGTTTATTTTGGCGCGGATATCTAAATTACCTGCGGTAAATTGGGAAACTATATTGGTAAGGTAAATGATTGGCTTTGTTAGCAATTGCCCAATGGAAAAAGCGATGATTGTCACAACTGAAGCGATAAATGCAAACAGAAACATTGCGTCACGAGTTTGCTTTTCTACAGGTGCTAGGGCAATAGCAAGAGGCTGTGCAAACAATACAGACCAAGGTTTATATTTTAAATGAGCGATCGCAATCAGATTAACCTGATTACCTGTTGCATCCAAAGATGCAAGTAAATACGACTGTTTATTATCTAATGCTTGCTTAAGTTTTGACTCATTAGTTGCCAATTCTTTGAGAGGAGCATTCAGTAAACGCCCTTTTTTTTGTAGTTTAGTGACAACATCCAAAGGCAGAGGCACAATTGATTTAAAAAGCAGTTCTGGTGCAGCGCTATGTGCTAAATAAATATTATTTTCATCTAAAAGAATAGCAAAGGATTTTGCCCCAGACATTTCGGTTTGTCTAGTAACTAACTGCTGGACAACAGTAGCATTATAGGAAATACGCAATACACCTAATATATCTCCCTTGGCATTGCGAACCGGGCTACTAAAAAATATGGTAACAAGATCAGGAATTTTTGGTGAATTCTTCATGCTAGAAACATAGGATAACCCAGTTTCCAGTGGTTTTTTAAAATAATTTTCCCCTGATTCATCTTTGCCAATATTCGATGTATCTGTGTCCAATACATTTTTGCCGTTTAAGTCGAGCAAAGAGTATGAGAGAATATTGAGCATATCTTTGCGACTGAGACGGCTTAATGTTTCTGTCGCCAATTGCATTTCCGGGCTGTCATCTCGCAGTTGTGGAGTTAGGCTGAGGTAGCGTGCCAAACCCGGTAAAATCGCCTCTACGCGCACAGCATTGAGATTTCCATCAATAAAGGCATCAATTCTATGAGCAGTTTCGTTAGCCGCTACAGATAAGGTTTGTCGGGCGTTGTCAGTTAGTGCTTTTTGAGTTGTCTGTTTGTTGATAGATGCCAATAATAGCAAAGGAATCAACGCAACAATCAGAAACGAGGCGATCAACTTTCTGCGGATGCCACCCAAAAAACTTTGCTGCATGGCGTTAAACTAGGGGAGATGGTTCAAGAAGGAAGAATTAAACAAATTTTTTAATTCAGGAATGCGGGTGACGCTGCCAGTGCGAATAAAAAAGTCTGCATATATTTTGGCAGTTTTGTAGACAGAGTTAGGGTTACTAGATTCAAAAAAATTTTGATTTTCTGCTAAATTAGTGAGGTTTACTCCCTCCAGAGAGATTGTATTGCTAGGAATTTTTAACACTTTGCTGATGATCGCGTTTCCTTCTTGAACATTTGCTTTCCAGTAGTTTACTGCTTGCAGCCATCCTCGTACGAATGCACGAACGTCTTCGGGGCGATCGCGGATTATCTCTTTGCGAAAGACAATCAGATCTAAAATCAAGCCAGGGGTTTGTTTGCTGGTAAATAAAATATGTCCCCCTGATTTCATAGCTTCAGAAAGATGGGGTTCCCAAGTGTGTCCGGCTTGAATAACATTATTTTTCAGACGTTGCGGAATTTCTGAAGCCTCTAATTTAACCAAGTTCACATCATCGCTGGTGAAGTTAGCTTTTTTCAACATCTCAGTCACGAAAACTTCGCTAAAACCGCCTAGATTTGCACCCAATTTTTTACCTTTCAAGTCAGCAACGGTTTTAATTTCTGATTGGGCGACTACTACATCTGCTCCTGTTGATTCATTTACAACCATCACGCCTTGTATATCTGGATTTGTGGCACTCAAGATGATAAAACTTCCCAAAGAACATATAACACCATCATACTTACCCGCACTGAAATTTGCTGCTTCTAATCGGATGTATCGTCTATGAGTTATTTCTACATCTACCCCTTGGGCTTTGAAGAATCCTTTTTGTTGAGCAATGATGGCTGGATACTCCCCAACAAAATATCCAGATGGTATTTTCAAGGGTGGGCGTTTTAATTCAGTCAGTACTGAACCATGACAAGCAAATAGCAAACAGGAACTAATCAGACAAATACTGAGGTATTTGAGTAACTTCAACATAATTAAGTAGAGCAGTGTAATTAACAATTCAAAATTCAAAATACCCTACGGGAAGGCAAGCCTACAAAATTCAAAATTAAAGACAGTTGGAATTGGGGATTTAAACCCCAACTCAACTGATACTACGTGTAGATGTAGGGGTCTTAAACCCTTTTATTTACGATAAATAAGAATTAACACAGATTTGATTTGATGTTCCCGAAATCGGCGTTACCAAACTGCTAATTCGCCTTTATTTTGACGCGATGTGGATATAGTATCTTGATATTTAATGCTGCAATGACGGGTGAATTAGTTTTTAATTAATTGCCAACGATATTAAACAGTCACTCCTTCCAATTGTTCATCAGTCAATTCATACAACTGACGCAACTTATCTAACTTATCTGTATCAGCTTGCCATAAACCCCGCCCATGCGCTTCTAACATCCTGCTGATGATATTACGAAAAGCTTCTGGGTTGGCTTGGCGTAATTTCTCCGCCATTTCGGGGTCTAAAGCATAAGTATCTGCGGCCTGATCATAAACCCAATCATCTTTAAAATCAGCCGTACCACCCCAACCAATTAGGGCTGTCATGCGTTGGGAAATTTCGTAAGCACCACCGGAACCTTGACTCGCCATTGCATCAGCCCATTTGGGATTGAGTAATTTGGTGCGGTATTCCATCCGCAATAAATCCTCTAAGTTGCGGGGTGTGGTGTCTTTGGAGAAACTTTCCACAAAGCTAGCGGTAACTTTCTTACCGCTTTGTTTTTCGGCTGCTTTTTTCAAACCACCTGTATTGGCGTAATATTCCTGAATATCGGTTAAACCATATTCTACCGAATCTATTTCTTGAACGATGCGATCGCTCGTCTTCAAAAGTTCCTGCAATACTTCCGGTCTAGCTTGACCTTTATCTTGTCTGCCATAGCTAAAAACATTGCGACTTTGCCAAGTATTGCCTAACTCTTCTCCAGATTCCCAGTTACCATCCACAACTCTATCATTGACCAAAGAACCAAAATCACCCGCAGGGTTGGAAAATAATCTCGCGGAAGCATTCTCTACACCTTGGGCTTTTAAAGCTAAAGCGTGTTTTCTAATAAAATTCTGGTCTTCTGGTTCATCAGCGTCAGCAGCCCTTTGAAATAAATCATCTAATAATTCGATGATGTTAACGAAACTATCTCTAAAAATCCCCGATAGATTTCCTAATACATCAATGCGGGGATGTCCGACCTCTGCTAATGGCTTCAATTCATAACGCACAATGCGACCTGTTCCTTCTTTCACAGGTTCAGCACCGACTAATTCTAAAAGAATCCCCAAAGATTCACCCTTAGTTTTAATTGCATCTAATCCCCACAATAAAACAGCAACTGTTTCGGGATATGTATGATGTTCTTGTAAATGTTGGGCAATAATTTTTTGAGCAATTTCTCGACCCCGTTCATACGCTGCGGGGGATGGCATTCTGTAGGGGTCTAAGGCGTGAATATTTCGACCTGTGGGTAACACACCAGTACCATCACGTAGTAAATCTCCTCCCGGTGCTGGGGGGATATATTCACCATTTAATCCGCGTAAAAGATTAGTTAATTCATCTGTAGTTTGCATTAACAAATCTGTGATTTGCTTCTCAATTTCCGGGTCTTTTGGTTGTTCTTCACCAAAATAAGCATTGAGATAAGAAGCTAATTCTTCCTCATTTGGGGGTTCACCTAAAGTATGTAACCCAGAAGAAAATAACCGAGTTTCTAAAACTTGCAAATACTCATATAATTTCACCAGATAATCATCAAAAGCATGGGCGCTAAACATCCTGATATTTTCTGGAGTAAAGGAAATACCCAAGCGTTTGGCATCTTCAAAGGGGCAATCTGCATCTAAACCAGTATCAACAATCTTTTTACAAATCCCTTCCTTAAGTACATAATTCTTTTGCGGGTCTTCTCGATATTCCGCAATTAAATCGCGCAGTGTAATTAATTCTTTATATAAACCAGCACGACCATAGGGCGGGACATTGTGAGAAATTAGCACCCCATAACCGCGACGCTTTGCCAAAATCGACTCGGAAGGATTATTGGCTGCATATATATATAGATTGGGCAAATCTCCTAACAAAATATCCGACCAGGAATAACCAGTATTACCCAAAGGTGAACCAGGAAGCCATTCTACCGTTCCGTGCATTCCAAAATGGACGACAGCATCAGCTTGTAATTCATTTTGCAGCCATTTGTAAAAAGCAGCATATTGGGGATGGGGTGTTAAATCACGTTCAAACATCAGGCGCATGGGGTCGCCTTGTATCCCCAATGGTGGCTGGACACCTATCCACACATTCCCTAACTGCACACCACCAACATGGAGTTCATCACCGTAGGTTTTGATTCCGCTACTGGTGAGGGATTTCCATTGTTTTTCAATCCGAGAAGTGCGGAGATATCCCAACCATTTTTCTAATTTACGGGAATTAACAGTATTAGCTGAAGAGGGAAAAGGCTTATTTTTCTCCCATCTTTCCATCTCTTCATCCGTTTCCTTCACCAGACGAATTAATTCTTCCCCATCTTCGGGAATATCACCGACGTTATAACCTTGGTCTTTGAGGGCGTGGAGTAATTTAATTAAACTGCGGGGAACATTTAATAATGCAGCCGTACCCGTAGCCCCATAACCAGGAGGGAAGCCATATAAGATGATGGCAATTTTCCGTTCTGCTGGGGGTGTTTGACGTAGAGAAATCCAGGTTTTAACTCTACCAATGAGGCGCTGTACCCGTTCAGGAACTAAATAAATATCTTCACCTACCAAACCACCAAGGGGGATGGTATCAATTGCACCGTCTAATTCTGGTAAGGCGTATAACACCACGCTTTGCAAACCACCTACACCTTGACGTGTCCATGAATGGATATCTTGAATTAATAAAGGTGCAGCGACAATATAAGGGACGTTTTTGGCGGTGAGGATGCGCTTGGCTACTTCTACCTGACGACCTGCTTCCATTGAACCAGCCGGGCCACCGACTAGGGGAAAGCCAATAGTAGAAACAATTGCATCAACTTTGACGGCTTCTGGGGATAATGAGGGTGTGGCAATATTACCTATTTGGCGTTGCTGAAATTCGTAGTCGGTGGTCATCCAATCCCGCACCGCAACGTGTCCTTCTACACCATTGATAAATATTGGTAAGGGGATTAAGCCTGCATCTTCAAAACGGCGAATCAGTTGGGGAATATAGGGTTGTTTGGTGATGACGTGTTTACGGTAAAGAAGAATACCAACAACTGGGTTTTTTTCCCCCCTGCTTTCTTGCCTCTTTTGATACCATGCCAAATATTCACGGGGGGATTCAAAAAACCCTGGATAATCGGGATGCAATAAACCTATGTCGGGGGTTTCGATTGGTGGGGGAATGTCGCCGATTTTTAAATCTAAATATTTTTCTGCTAGTGTCCAAAATAAAGCAGCCACGTTTTCAGTGCCGCCGGCGTTCCAATAACCATAGATAATTAACCAGTTGCGTAAGTCTTGGACTTTCTGCACTGGGACAAATTTTAGGAGTTTGGGGCCGATTTTTAAAAAGCTAATATAACCGGCGAGTTTGTCTTCTTCTCGTCCGTTGCTGAATTTGTCGAGAATAAATTTAACAGGTTTGGGCATTCCCTTTGGTTTATCACCAATAGCAAAAGCACCCAGTTTAGTTAAACTCATCAATTCTAAAGCTGACTCGAATACTAGGCGGATGGGAATTTGGGAAACGCGATCGCGCAACCACACAACTTGGTCATAATCAAATAGTAGACTACCAAAAAACACATCCGCGCCTTGCAATGCCGCTTCCACTTCCAGGCGCTTGCTGGTAATATCGCGATCGCTAAACACCCGAATATCTAAATCAGCACAGCGAGAATTAGCCAAAACCGCGGCCTTTCTGTACAAATCAGCATTAAATGATTCAAATCCAGCAATCAAAACGATGCGTTTCATTCCCGTAAGCCAAGAAACATTTCTTTACCTAAAATTTTACATAAAGCTCTTGACAATTGGGCATCAGTTACAAAAAAGGGATTAGGGATTGATTTGTCTTTAAGCTAATACGGGCTGTTAACAGTCAACAGTCAACAGTCAACAGCAGAATAGCTTACCTGCCAATTTTGGCAATTTGGCACATTTGATAATTACCAGGTTGGTATTCTGAGGTTCACGAATGTTCTTTGTGCGACCATACAGACTTGCAGAATCCCTCGGTTAACCACCGGGGGTCTTTTTTTTAACCTTTGTAGGGGATAATTTTTAAAAGATATCAGGGATAGATTCCAGTGGTTCCACAATCAGAACTTCAGGAAAACTCATCAATGCAATCAATTAAACGTGTATTGGAGAGTTTGCGGAATTATAGATTGATTTCGCTGGGGGCTTTGTTTAGTCTTTTGCTGTTGACGGTGGCGAATGCGGTGACTCCTCAACTATTTCGCTGGGGAATTGATCAGGGTATCGTCAAGAAAGACTTACAGATAGTACTTTACAGTGCCGCCTGGATGGTAGTTGCGGCGATCGCTCGCGGTGTGTTTAATTTTGGTCAAAGTTATTTGGCAGAGGCGGCTTCCCAAGGTGTAGCTTATGAACTGCGAAACAAGATTTTTAGCAAAATTCAAAATCTTAGTTTTAGCTATCATGACCAGTCACAAACTTCTCAACTCTTAACCCGTGTCACTAGTGATATTGAGCAAATCCGCGCTTTTATCGGTACTAGCTTGATTCAGGTGATTAGTGGAGTGGTAACCTTAGCCAGTGCAGCCGTCATCTTGCTGATCATGAATTGGCAACTAGCACTAATTACCTTAACAGTCGTACCCATGTCAGGGTGGTTAATGGCGCGATTCATCACCCAAAATGACCGACTGTTCCGGCAAGTACAAGAACAACTAAGTGACCTAAATGCTGTATTGCAAGAAAATCTGATTGGTATTAGGGTAGTCAAAGCTTTTGTGCGGGAGTCGGCGGAAAGGTCACGTTACACAGGTCTGAATGATGCCCTAGTCAAGGCTAACATGAAGACAATTAGCGCCATCCGTAATACCTTCCCGTTTATTTTTTTACTGAGTAACCTGGTAACCTTGGCGGTGTTTGGCTATGGTGGGGCGCAGGTGATTGGTAATACTTTCTCGATTGGTGAACTAGTAGCCTTTAACGCTTATTTAGTATTAATCTTGCAACCAATTTTACTGATTGGCTTTGCTGCACCAGCGATCGCTCAAGCAGCCGCTTCTGCTCAACGAGTCTATGAAGTTGTAGATGCAGCAGTGGAAATCCGCGATCGCGCTGATGCCATTCCCTTTGAAACTTGTGGTGGTAGAATCACCTTTGAAAATGTCTCTTTCCGCTATCCTGGTGCAGCTACAGAAGCCCTAAAAGATGTTTCCTTTGAAACTAAACCTAACGAATTAATAGCCATTTTAGGCATGACAGGTTCCGGCAAAAGTACCGTTATGAACCTGATTCCCCGTTTTTATGATGTCACTCAAGGCGCAATTCGCATTGATGGGCGAGATGTGCGAGACTTCACTCTCAACAGCCTCAGAAAGCACATCGGTATTGTATTTCAAGAAACCACCCTCTTTTCGGGAACTATCCGCGAGAATATCGCCTACGCCAAACCTAAAGCATCATTAGAACAGGTGATGGAAGTAGCGAAAACTGCCCAAATTCATGATTTTATTATCAGCCTGCCAGATGGTTACGAAACCATAGTTGGTGAACGTGGCGTAGGTTTATCTGGTGGACAAAAGCAACGAATAGCGATCGCTCGTACCCTCCTCACCGATTACAGTATTCTCATTTTGGATGATAGTACCTCGGCCGTTGATGCTAAAACCGCCTCTGAAATTCAAGCCGAACTAGATAGCATGATGCGGCAAAAAGCTTGTGTCACCTTTGTTGTGGCTCAACGTATCAGCACAGTCAAAAACGCCGATCGCATTTTTCTCATAGATAAAGGACGATTAGTAGCCCAAGGTACTCACGAAGAGTTAATGCAAACCAGCCCGCTTTACGGTGCGATTTTGGAATCTCAGGTGAAGAAGAAACAGGAAGCAGGGGAGCAGGGGAGCAGGGGGCAGGGGGCAGGGAGCAGGGGAGCAGGGGGAACATAAGAAGTAATGATTGTTTACTCATTACTCATTACTCCTAACTCCTAACTCATTACTCATTACTCATTACTCCTAACTCCTAACTTATTACTCATTACTCATTACTCCTATGAGAACTCCCGCCCCAGTTATTGCATCTGAGCAACCAGCCAGCAAGCAAATTTCTACCTTACGGCGCTTTTTACAATACCTGCGACCCTTTCGCAAAGAAGTTCCCATTGCTTTGAGTTTAGTATTAACTGGCGCTGCCACCCAGGCGATCGGGCCGTTTTTACTGGGTTGGTCAGTAGATAACCTCATAGCCAAAGGCAATTTACAAGGATTGCTACTGTTATTAGTATTATTAGGGCTAAATTATAGTTTTGGTATCTGGGCAATCCGTGGGCAAGTTATTCGCGTCGGCTGGATTATGCAGCGATTACTGGCTCAGTTGAGGCAAGATATTTTTACTAAAATTCAGAGTTTGCCACTCAGTTTTTTTGACCGCAGTGAAGCCGGCGATTTAATGAGTCGTCTGCTAAATGATGTCAACACTGTTAATCAAGCCTTTGGGCAAACAGTGGCACAAATGCTAGGTAATACCTTCAGTTTGGTAGGTATTGTCATTGCTATGCTTTCAATTAACTTACAACTTGGGTTGTTAAGTAACTTAGTTGTCCCTCTGATGATTTTTACCACCAGCTTATTTGCACGGTGGGCTAGGACTAAATTCCGCGTCACCAGACAAACAATTGGGGAACTTTCCGCCAAATTAGAAGAAGATATTGGCAGTGTGCGAGAAGCCCAAGCCTTTAACCGGGTACATCTCAACATCGCAGAATTTGACGTTCTCAACGCTGCTAATCGGGATGCCAACGTCGAAGCCGTAGCTATTACGGCAGCATTTTTACCTTCAATTGATTTTCTCAACACCTTAGCTACAGCAGGTGTCCTTGCCTATGGTGGTTATCTTGCTGTCACAGGTGCAGCCACCGTGGGAGTAGTGACATCATTTTTACTTTACGTCCAGCAATTCTTCCGCCCCATCCAAATCCTCAGTCAGTTTTACACCCAAGCTCAATCTGCCTTTGCCGGATTAGAGCGTATTTTCCTCTTACTAGATGAACCATCCCAACTGAACGACGCACCCAACGCCACCCCAATGCCTCCTATTCAAGGCGAGGTGACATTTGAGAACGTCAAGTTTGGTTATAACCCAGAACAACTAGTCCTCAAAGGCGTAAATTTACAGGCTAATCCAGGACAAATGGTGGCATTAGTAGGGGCAACAGGCTCAGGCAAAACAACAATTATTAACTTGATCTTGCGTTTCTATGATGTGTCCGACGGTGCAGTAAAAATTGATGGCGTTGATGTACGTAGTGTGACCCAAGCCAGTCTCCGCCGTCAGATTGGCATTGTCCTACAAGATAATATTTTGTTTAGCGGTACTGTTGCCGAAAATATTGCTTTTGGCGCTCCTTATGCCACTCAAGCCGAAATTGAAGCGGCAGCACAAATGGCAAATGTCCATGAGTTCATCACTTCACTACCACAAGGTTACACAACTAAATTGGGTGAACGGGGCGCGCCTCTCAGCCAAGGACAAAGACAACTGATTAGTATTGCTCGTGCCGTATTAATTAACCCCCGCATCTTGATTCTTGACGAGGCAACCAGTAGTATAGATACCCGAACAGAAGCGTTAGTACAGGATGCGATCGCCCGTTTATTACAAGGTCGCACCAGTTTTGTCATTGCCCACCGCCTCAGCACCGTTACCCAAGCTAATCAAGTATTAGTCATTCAACAAGGGCAAATTGTAGAACGGGGTACTCACGCAGAACTTGTCAGCCAGCAAGGTATTTACGCTAATCTTTACGCACTCCAATTAGGGGCAGCAACAACACAATAACTTATTGGTAATTGGTAATTGGTAATTGGTAATTAGTAATAAAAAAATAATTACCTAATCTCAAAAAAATCACCTCTGGATTTTATACCTCAGAGGTGATTAGCAAAGACATCTGATTGTGGACTAGTCTGTAATTTAAATTTAACTTTGAAATTACATATCTTCCCTCCATCTGAAGGCGCAAGGAAGGTTAAGTTGATTTGTAATTAGCAGTACAAAAATCAGAATACTAGTATTAAATTAATCTTAACCATACCCTATAATGAACCGTACATAATCACTGAATATTTAAACTCCATAATTATTACTAAAAAGGTACTAAATACCTAATATTTTTTCACCAACATTACCAAGATATTCTCTAAATTAAATTAGAAACTTTAATAATACATTGTACATTACTAAAGATTAAATAGTAATTTATTTTTGTCAGTGAATCAACATGAATATGTACATATTACTTTAATGTAACTCTTTTTCAAGTCAGATATACAATAAGAAGAGATGCCAATGACTTATGCTTTGGTTGACCATCACAGCAAACTATTCTCCCTCTCAATCGCTTGCCTTTTATGGCAAGTTGATGTGCTGTAGTGGTAAGAGATGAACAGCATATCTATAGGCAGAGGGGATATCTCGTAAAACTTTTCCTGAAAAGAGTTTAATACTCTGGGTCGTTAAACTTTGAAATCTACACAGTTAGACCAATTTGAGTGTATTTCAAGTGACTGAATATCATTTATTGTTTTGCTGATTTATCAGCACAGATGGTCTATTGTCTATTGCCTCAAACGCTTCGCCAGATTTAAAATCCAGAGGACTCAATGACTAACTCCAGTTTTACGAAAGGAAAAAATTCATATCACCACCAAGCGGAAGAACCGCATTTACCGACCAAAATACAGATAAAAAATGGTAGCAAAAATGAAGTTTCTAGGCAGCGAGAACCTAGAAATGATGTATCTATTACTAATGACTTAAATCGAGGTCGAGTAGCTATTTTCATCGATGGTGCTAATCTATTTCAAGCCGCTTTACAACTCGGTATCGAAATCGATTACCTCAAATTACTTTGTCGTTTAACTGCGGGTTCTAGATTATTACGGGCATTTTTCTACACCGGAGTTGATATGTCTCGACCAACTCCTACACGTCAACGCACCAATGATAAGCAACAAGGTTTTCTATTTTGGATGCGCCGTAACGGTTATCGTGTTGTCACCAAAGAACTCCAAGTTACAGATAACAACAAAAAACCAAATTTAAACGTAGAAATTGCTGTAGACATGATCACTTTAGCACCACATTATGATACAGCCGTCTTAGTGAGCGGTGATGGTGATTTAGCATACGCAGTCAACGCAGTCAGCAGTACCGGAGTTCGTGTAGAAGTCGTCAGTTTACGAACCATGACTAACGACTGTTTAATTGATGTTGCCGACTACTTTATTGACCTCGACAGCATTAAACAATATATCCAAAAAGATTCCCATCTAGGATATGGCTATCGGACGCTATCTAATTCTAATCTTTAGATAAAAAATATCTAAAATGTAGGGTGCGTCAGTATAAATAACCTCTGGGTGTAGTTAGGTTTTCTCAAACTGACGCACCCTACCAACCTATTGAGAAAGGATTCACTTGACATTCCTTTCTTTTTTAATGTTTGCGAACTGTTAATCAGTTTTAATAACCTAAAACCTATAAAAGTAATATTCGATTTGTGAAATATACGTAGGGTCGGCATTGCCCACCCTACATATACTTTTCTTTAATAACCTAAAAGCTATATCTAGCTCAAGCACAACTAAAAGCGTAAGTGTTAAATTAATTACTATCGGAACTCTTGCAGTTGCTGGAATAAAATAACAAGCCTAGAAATTACGCTGCATATCTTACATCAAAATGGACATTCTAATTGTTGAGGATGAATCAGAAATTGCTCAGTTAATTCAGCATTCCTTAGAAAAAGAGGGCTTTTCCTGTCGGACAAGCCGCGATGGCATCAATGCTTTACGAATATTTCAAGAACAATCACCGGATTTAATCATCCTAGACCTGATGATTCCTGGGCTGGATGGGTTGGAAGTTTGCGCGAGAATTCGCCAGAAACCTGGGGCAAAAGACCCATATATACTAATGCTCACAGCTAAAGGTGAGGAAATAGACCGGGTAATTGGCTTGTCTACTGGTGCTGATGACTATATGGTCAAACCCTTCAGCCCTAGAGAGTTGGTGGCGCGTGTGCGGGCGCTTTTACGGCGCAGCCTACGTCAAGGGGGACAAGCTCAGGTAAATCGGACTCAACACTTTATAGTAGATTTAGACCAACGGACTGCTAGTCGTCAAACAGATGCCCATCAACCAGAAGCTTTAGATTTAACTACTTTAGAATTTAATTTATTAAGCACTTTCGTCAGCAATCCTGGGCGAGTGTGGAACCGTACCCAACTAATCGACAAATTATGGGGAGATAATTTTTTTGGTGATGAGCGTGTTGTGGATACTCATGTAGCTAGGCTCAGAAAAAAAATTGAGCCTGATCCCACCAATCCTAGTTTTATTAAAACTGTCGTTGGCGTTGGTTATAAATTTGAAGACTCTCCTGCAATTTCATCATGATAAATAAAGGTTGGCGTTGGACAAAATCCCTACCTTTAGCATCCCGCTTGTTTGTCTCCCATTTAGTGGTAATGATAGTGGGATTAATTAGTCTGGTGATTATCAGTAGAGTTTCGTCGCCACGCTTTTTTGTCCTGCACTTAGAAAGATTGGAAAGTGAAGGGGTAAATTTAATCAATGTTCGTGCAGATTTAGTCCAAGGGTTTGAGATAGCTTGGCGCAGTAGTACTATTTGGTCAGTTTTAGTCGGTAGTACGGCTGCGGGAGGCTTGAGTTACTGGGTTTCTAAACGGATTATGCAGCGATTAACTGAGATGGAACAAATCACTCAACAGTTTGCTGCTGGTCATCTACAAGCGCGACTACCTTTGTCTGACATCCCCGAACTCAATCGCTTGGGTACGAGTTTTAACCGCATGGCTGCAAGTTTGGAAGGGGTGGAAGCACGCCGACGGGAACTCATAGGAGATATGACTCATGAACTACGCACACCGTTAACAGTGGTGCGTGGTTATTTAGAAGAACTCGCTGATGGTGAAATTGAACCGTCCCCAGAGGTTTATCGGCGTTTAGCAAAAGAAACTAGACGTTTAGAACGTTTGGTCAACGATTTACAAGAATTATCGAAGGCAGAAGCTGGTTATTTACCGATTAGAATACAACCAATAAATTTATATCCTTTATTAGAGTCTTTAGTTGAAAGATTTAGCGATCAATTGTTAGAGGATGGGCCAGTATTACTTGCAGAATTTACACCCCAAATGCCCCTTGTATTAGCAGATATCGATCGCACAGAACAAATATTAGTAAATCTATTAGGTAACGCCATCCGTTATACCGTTAAAGGTTCAATTACTATCCGTACATGGACTGAAAACAGGCAACTCTGGATTGCTGTGATTGATACAGGGATTGGTATTGCTTCAGAGGATATACCCCATGTATTTGAGCGTTTTTGGCGAGCAGATCAATCGCGCGATCGCCACTCCGGTGGCACAGGTATTGGCTTAACTATCACTAAACACCTAGTAGAACTACAAGGTGGCGAAATTCACTTAGATAGTGAACTAGGTATTGGCAGCACTTTCCGATTTTGTTTGCCTTTAGCATAAGCACGAGTTCATAGATCCCCGACTTTTTAAAAAAGTCGGGGATCTGAGCGTTCCTACAACACAAAATGAACGGCTTCCATTATGATAATGGTTATCAATCTTGTGAAGTCTTATGTCAGTTGAAAATTCATCTACCGCCAAACCATTGAACCTGCTGCAACGCCCCCGTCGGTTGCGTCGGACTGCAACACTGAGGCGGATGGTGCGGGAAACTACCCTGACAGTGGATGATTTGATTTATCCGATGTTTGTCATGGAAGGAGAGGGGCAGAAAGTAGAAATTACTTCCATGCCAGGATGTTATCGCTATTCCTTAGATTTGTTGCTCAAAGAAATAGCCGAAGTATCACAGCTAGGGATTCCGGCGATCGCACTTTTCCCTGTCATCTCCGAAAATAAGAAAGATGACATCGGTGCAGAAAGCTACAATCCAGATGGGTTAGTACAGCAAACAGTCAAAGCCATTAAACAAACAGTTCCCGGCATTGTTGTCATCACCGACGTAGCCCTTGACCCCTTCACCACACACGGACACGATGGTTTAGTCGATGAAAACGGCACAATCTTAAATGACCCCACAGTGGAAGTGTTGGTGAAAATGGCACTTTCCCAAGCCGCCGCCGGTACAGATTTTGTCGCCCCTTCCGACATGATGGACGGCAGAATTGGCGCAATCCGTCAAGCCTTAGATGCAGAAGGCTACATCAATGTAGGGATTTTGGCATACTCCGCTAAATACGCCTCCGCCTATTACGGCCCCTTTCGAGATGCGTTAGATTCTGCCCCCAAATTTGGCGACAAAAAAACCTATCAAATGGATGCAGCCAACGCCAAAGAAGCAATTAAAGAAGTAGAACTAGATATTGCCGAAGGTGCAGATATTGTTATGGTAAAACCTGCCCTAGCTTACCTAGATATCATTCATCAAGTCCGGCAAGCTACCCAGCTACCAGTTGCAGCCTACAACGTCAGTGGCGAATACGCCATGATCAAAGCTGCGGCTCAGATGGGTTGGATTAATGAAAAACAAGTGATTTTGGAATCTTTAACCAGCATGAAACGCGCCGGCGCAGATTTAATTCTCACCTACTTTGCCAAAGAAGTAGCACTGATGTTGCTTTAGACGTGGGGGGCAGAGGGGCAAGGGGGCAACTAACAACGGACAACTAACAACGAATCAAATGACCAAAAAAACCGACTTAGCTATTGTTGGCGCAGGGCCTCATGGTCTAACTTTGACTACCCATCTACTGCAAAAACGGCAGTCTCTGAGGGGTAAATTTCTGGTATTTGACCCCAGTGGTAAATGGATGAGTGGCTGGAATCAGCAATTTGCAGCTTTGGAAATTCCCCATTTGCGATCGCCCGCAGTTCATCATCCAGACCCCAACCCCTTTGCTTTACGGAAATTCGCTGAATCTCGTTTTCATGAATTATTTCCCCCCTATGATTTACCAGGGACACAATTATTCGATGATTTTTGCCAAGACGTAGTTCGAGTTTGGCAGTTACAAGAGCGAGTAATTCCTTTAGCAGTGACCAAAATTGAACCCATTCCTCATCATCTGCGTCCCCAATTTTGCCTCACTTTACAAGATGGGCAAAAAGTAACAGCAAGAAGGGTGGTGTTGGCTACGGGTAGCGCTCAACGTCAAATACCTACTTGGGTAAACGAAATTCAGACACCATACCCACAAGAGAGAATTTGCCACTCACAAACCATTGATTTACGAAAATTGTCGTTAATGGGGAAGAGAATTTTGATTGTGGGTGGTGGGTTAACTAGTGGACATTTGGCTGTGGGTGCGATTTCTCGTGGTGCGAAGGTTCATTTAATGATTCGCCGACAGTTAACAGAAAAGTTATTCGATGCAGAACCAGGATGGTTGGGGCCAAAGTATCTTAAGGACTTTTTTGCTCAATCTGATTGGGAGCAACGCTGGAAGACGATTCAGCAAGCTAGAAATGGTGGTTCTATGACTCCGGCGATCGCCACCCAAATAAGACGACAAGTCCGTAGTGGTAACATCAAAATTGACGAAAACTGTCAAATACTCAAAGCCCAATGGCTCGGCAAAAATTGGCAAGTCGAATGTAGTGATGGTAGTCACCATGAATGTGATTATATTTGGCTTTCCACAGGTACTAAATTTGATGTCACCCATGAACCCTTATTAAAAGATGTTCTCGCCGCTTACCCCATTCCCATAGTTAAAGGTTTACCAGTTTTAGATACTTGTCTACGTTGGCCTGGTTGTGAATTATTCATCATGGGCGGTTTGGCAGCTTTACAAGTAGGGCCAACAGCACGCAACTTATCAGGCGCAAGAATAGCCTGTGAAAAAATCGTCCCAGCCATAGCTAAACCAAGCATAGCTTTTTCCCCCAGCATCACCGGAGTACAAGCCAGCTGAAAGTTGAGGGGGTGTAGGGGTCAAAGAAATCATAACTTTGACGTTTTTATAGTCATTCCCAATCCGCCCCTTTTTGCGCTAACATGATAACGATTCTCATTATTTATTAATATGGTCAGTTCCTTAACCCAGTCCCAGAGAGACTTAGACCAGCACAACAGCGAGCAACTTGTGCGGATTCGTCACACCTGCGCCCACATCATGGCAATGGCAGTACAGAAGTTATTTCTAGGGACAAAAGTAGCAACTGGCCCAGTGACAGACAACGGATTTTATTACGACTTCGATTGTCCAATCAGCATCACTCCCGATGACTTGGGCAAAATTGAAGCAGAAATGCGGCGCATCATCAAAGCCAACCTGCCAATAATCCGCGAAGAGGTGCAGCGAGAAGAAATACGCACCGAAATCGCTCAGTTAAACGAACCTTACAAGTTAGAAATCTTAGACCGTATCCCCCCAGAAGCAACTATTACCCGCTACTTTATTGGTAGCCCCGACACCAGTACACCAGAATCTTCCTTGTTTGTTGCAGATGTCAAACCAGCCACTAACTATTGGTGGGACTTGTGTGCCGGGCCGCATATTAATTTTACTGGTGAAATTGACCCCAATAGTTTTCAACTATTAAACATTGCCGGTGCATATTGGCAAGGCGATGAAAGCAAGCCCCAACTACAACGCATTTACGGTACAGCTTGGAAAACAAAGGCAGAACTAGAGGCTTACCTCAAACAAAGAGAAGAAGCTTTACGCCGCGACCATAGAAAGTTGGGTCAAGAGCTAAACTTATTTAGTATTCAAGAGGAAGCTGGTGGTGGTTTAGTTTTTTGGCATCCCAAAGGCGCGAGTATTCGCTACATCATTGAAGATTATTGGCGAAAATCCCATCTAGAATCTGGCTATCAATTACTCTACACACCTCATGTAGCCAACCTCGATTTATGGAAAACATCCGGTCATTTTGACTTCTATCAAGAGAATATGTTTGACTCGATGGAAGTGGAAAATCAGGCTTATCAAATCAAGCCCATGAATTGTCCCTTTCATGTACTCACTTATAAACATCAGTTACATTCTTATCGAGAATTACCTTTACGATGGGCTGAATTAGGCACTGTTTATCGTTATGAACGTTCAGGGGCGCTACATGGTTTGATGAGGGTCAGAGGATTTACCCAAGATGATGCTCATATTTTTTGTTTACCTCATCAAATCGCTGATGAAATTTTAGGAGTTTTAAATCTCACGGAACATATTTTGTCAGATTTTGGTTTTAAAAATTATGAAGTGAATCTTTCAACCCGTCCTGATAAATCAGTAGGAACTGATGAAGTTTGGGAACTAGCCACATCAGCCTTAAGACAAGCCTTGGATGCTAAAGGTTGGAATTATGTTGTTGATGAAGGCGGTGGTGCTTTTTATGGCCCTAAAATTGATATCAAAATTCAAGATGCTATTGGCCGTCTCTGGCAATGTTCCACTATTCAGGTAGATTTTAATTTACCTGAACGTTTCGATATGGAATACATTGCTGCTGATGGTAGTCGCCAAAGACCAATTATGATTCATCGTGCAATTTTTGGTTCTTTGGAAAGGTTTTTCGGCATCTTAATTGAGAATTATGCAGGTGATTTTCCTTTATGGTTAGCACCAGTGCAGATAAGATTATTACCTGTGAGTGATGATGTAAGAACATATACAGAATCCGTTGCCATCGCTTTGCAGGAAGCTGGATTTAGAGTAGAAATAGATGTCAGTGGTGAGCGTTTAGGAAAGCAGATTCGTACAGCAGAGTTAGAAAAAATTCCCGTGGTTGGTGTCGTAGGTAAAAAAGAAGTGGAAAATCAAACTTTGAGTGTAAGAACTAGAGCAAATGGTGATTTGGGAGCGATTGATTTAAATGATCTGACAAATCGCTTGCGAGAAACTATAATTGCCAAGAAGTAATTTACAAATACAAAATCCACAAGCCAATTGCTGAAATTGAATATACAGATATGGCTCAATTATTCAACAGCATCATTGATTTTATAGTTCACAAACATCTCATCACCCTATGAATACCCTGACCACAGAAACAACAAACATAATTCCGGAAATTCCCAAACGAGGAATGCCAGTTACAATCATTACTGGCTTTTTAGGTAGTGGTAAAACAACTCTACTCAATCAAATTCTTAAAAATAAGCATGATTTAAAAGTAGCTGTTCTTGTCAATGAGTTCGGCGATATTAATATTGATAGCCAGTTGTTAGTGTCTGTAGACCAAGATATGGTCGAACTAAGCAATGGCTGTATATGCTGCACTATCAATGATGGTTTAGTTGATGCTGTTTATCGGGTTTTGGAACGAGAAGAACGCATCGATTATTTAGTTATTGAAACTACTGGTGTTGCTGACCCATTGCCCATCATTTTAACCTTTTTAGGTACAGAGCTTCGGGATTTGACCAACCTCGACTCAATTTTGACAGTCGTAGATGCGGAAGCCTTTGAACCAAATCATTTCGAGAGTGAAGCTGCTTTAAAACAACTTACTTATGCAGACATTATTCTTCTGAATAAAACAGACTTGGCTACTTCAGAAAAAATTCAAGAATTAGAAGACTATATCCAAACTGTCAAAGATAGTGCAAGAATATTACATACCAAATATGGTGAGGTGGCTTTACCCTTAATTTTAGGTGTTGGGTTAACCCCACAAGATGACTATACTACTGATGATACAGAAGATACTCATAAACATAATCATGAGCATCATAGCCATGACCACGACCATGACCATGACCATCACGAGCATCACCATCATCATGAACACCACTCTCATCATTTAGATAATGATGGATTTGTTTCGGTATCTTTTCAGTCTGATAGACCGTTTGATATTCATAAATTTGAGAATTTTCTCACAGAACAAATGCCGCAGAATGTGTTCCGAGCTAAGGGTATTTTGTGGTTTAGTGATAGTGAGTTACGCCATATATTTCAACTGAGTGGGCTTCGTTATAACTTACACGCTGATGAATGGCATAGTTTACCGAAGAACCAATTAGTTTTTATTGGTAGAAAATTAGATACTAATCAAATTTATACACAACTTAACAATTGTTTGTTATGATTAAGAAGTGTTAAGCAATCAAACGACTCGGTTAATAGATTTTTGTCAATCTCTAACTATTAACTAACTCACAATCTCTACCAAATAAACGAAATAACATGACTTTATCGATTCGTCCCGATACAGTTTCTGCTGCTCAGATGGTGTCGTCTTTATCTACTCAACAAACACCAACTGTCACAGAGGCAGAAATGGTACAGGCTGTGCGTACTTTACTAATTGGATTAGGGGAAAATCCTGACCGTGAAGGTTTGCTAGATACCCCTAAGCGAGTGGTAAAAGCTTTGCAGTTTTTAACTAAGGGATATAACGAATCCTTAGATGAACTGTTAAATGGTGCAGTATTTACAGAAGATGCCAATGAAATGGTATTGATTCGGGATATCGACATTTTCAGTTCTTGCGAACATCATATTTTACCAATTATTGGTCGCGCTCATGTTGCCTATATTCCCAATGGTAAGGTAATAGGGTTATCTAAAATTGCGCGAGTTTGTGAGATGTATGCTCGGCGTTTACAAGTACAGGAACGTCTGACACTACAAATTGCTGATGCACTGCAAGGGTTACTCAAACCTCAAGGGGTAGCAGTGGTAGTAGAAGCAACTCATATGTGCATGGTGATGCGTGGTGTACAAAAGCCTGGTTCTTGGACTGTCACTAGTGCAATGCGTGGTGTATTTGCGGAAGATGCTCGCACTCGTGAAGAGTTTATGAATTTAGTGCGACATAATGCTAATTTTCACTAAATAACTAAGACTTGGACAACACCAAAAGATAAATTATCCAAAATTGATGGTTTGGTAGGGTGCTTCAGTGTGAATAATTTCTGAGTATATTTAATTGCTATAGCACTGACGCACTCTACATTTTGGATACTTTTTTATTTATTCCACAAATCTGCAACGCTAAAATTTGTTATATGGCTGTTGACAGTTGACTGTTGACAGACTTAAAAGTCTTGTGTTGTCAGGGTTTGATCTTGGCTTGATGTCCTAATTTATCTGGCTACGGCTATAAATATAAATTTAGAGACAAAATATTTTCTGTTTCTAAATTTATATTACTTCTGTAAAAATTCAGCATGATTCCTCAAATCTCTTCATCTTCTCCTTGAATTAAAGAAGTAAGTCTATCTAAAGTTTGTGTTAGTTGTGTGAGCTTTTGTAAGGAATCATCTTGAGATTCAGCGAGGCTTTGTACTGCATCACACAATGCAAAAATTTGATACCCCTGTTGCTGTAATTGCTTTCCTTGTGCTTCTACTTGGCAACTCAGATTTTCCACTCTTTCTGCGAGACGTTCAATGGTTTCAGTCGTAGATAATACTGCTTCCCCTATTTGCTCAACAATGGACTCTAGACGACTAACTTTTACTTCAATTCCAGATGCAACCATTTCTTGACTACCCCGATTATAAGAAAGAATTTTAATAATGTATTGATATTAATAATTAAGTCATCTAATCCAATAAGTACAACTCTATATAAATGCTCTTTTCCTACTATTGATGATTTTATTGATAGCTGCTTCTGGCAAATGGTAGAAGCATTTTTGCAACTTTAATGATAGTTGAGCTAGTTTAATTAATTTACCTGGCATCTGTCACCTGCTTTTGGTTTGGGGAAGAGAATCCTTGCTTAGGGATGTTTATTTGGACTTAATTTTTATCAGATGAAGTTGAGCTTTTTAGCTTACACGATCGCCTGGTAAGATTCTTTGCGCCTATAAATATTTCTCATACATATTATTGTTTTTTAACTATCCTCCTCATGAAATATTTATTTCTCTTTATTTTAAATTTATAAAACTTCATGATCCCCAGAACGTTGATGAAGATTACGTAAATATACCGTAAAATGTCCGAGTGTTTGATGAAGATGCGTTTATATTTTGAGTGCGACTCAGTGTTCTTACCCTTCTTGTTAGACATTCGGCTAGAAAACGTACCATGTATCAAACACAATTACAAAGCGTCTTGCAAGGTACTACTTATAAGGATTGGGAGTTTGGGCTTATGCCGCATCCCTCAGTGCAATCTAAATTCAAACGTTGTTTAGATATTTTAGGCAGCTTAGTGGGATTGGGAATTTTAGCGATCGCATTCTTACCAATTGCGATCGCCATCAAGCTCGATAGTCCAGGCCCAATTTTCTTTTCTCAAGAGCGCTATGGTCTTCGGGGTCGTCCCTTCCAGATTTGGAAGTTTCGCTCGATGGTGAATGACGCGGAGAGACTGAAAACCTTAGTAGATAACGAAGCAGACGGACTGATATTTAAAAATAAAAACGATTTTCGTGTAACTAAAGTGGGGCGTTTATTGCGTAGTACTAGCTTAGATGAACTACCCCAATTCTGGAACGTCCTCATGGGTGACATGAGTTTAGTCGGAACACGCCCACCTACTGCTGATGAAGTAGCCAAATATAACGATCGCCACTGGCAAAGATTAAACGTCAAACCTGGTTTAACTGGCGAATGGCAAGTTAACGGACGCTCTCATGTCAAAGACTTTGAACAGATAGTAGATTTGGATTTGCAATATCAAAATAATTGGCATCCTCTATATGATCTGCTACTGATTGGTAAAACAATTTACGTTATTGTCGCTAGAGTTGGAGCCTTCTAAAGCGATCGCTCAGATTAACATCAATTACCCATTACCTATTACCGAAAACACCGCCTCCTTGTGGGCGGTGTTTTTCATCTTTGCTTTTATGGGTACTGAATGATGTCTATTTACCTTTTTCCAGAATTAGTTAAACGTTTTTTCCCTGATTTCTTTGGCACAGCTTGAGCAGTAGCGCGGGGCTGATGCTTACTATCTTTGGGTTTTTGCTTGCGTTCATCCTGGCTTGATTCAGGTTTAGTTTGGGAATTGGCTCCAATACCCGCTACCAATTCAAAAGGCAATCGTTTTTCGATCAGTTTTTCAATATCTGCCAACAAATGATATTCATCAGCGCTCACCAAAGATACAGCCTCACCTGATGCACCAGCGCGACCAGTGCGACCAATGCGATGAACATAATCTTCTGGTACATAGGGCAAATCGAAATTGACCACATAAGGCAATTCGCTGATATCGAGTCCCCGTGCGGCGATATCAGTTGCTACTAAAACTTGTAAACTACCATTTTTGAACTTTGCCAGAGCATGGGTACGCGCCGACTGGCTCTTATTGCCGTGGATAGCTAGAGCTTGAATGCGCTCATGTCCCAATTGTTTCACCAGACGGTCAGCACCATACTTGGTGCGAGTAAATACTAGTACTTGATACCAATTATCTTTCCGAATCAGGTGAGCAAGTAAATCTCGTTTCCTGTCGCGCTCTATTTTGTAGACTTTTTGTGTCACCGTATCGGCGGTAACGTTACGGCGTGCTACTTCAATCATCTGGGGACGATTTAACAGACCGGCGGCTAGTTCCTTGATTTTGTCTGAGAATGTAGCGAAGAATAGCAAATTTTGTCGCTGTTTGGGCAGCAAAGAGAGGATACGACGGATATCACGAATAAAGCCCATATCCAACATCCGGTCGGCTTCATCCAGCACCAGAATCTCAATTTGTGAAAGGTTTACCGTTCCCTGCTGCACATGGTCTAGGAGTCGCCCTGGGGTAGCAACCAGAATATCCACGCGACCCTTTAAACGCTGTTTTTGGGGATTAATACTGACTCCACCGAACATCACCATTGAGTTCAGGTTCAAGTATTTGCCGTAGTCACGCACACTTGACTCCACCTGTGCGGCGAGTTCACGAGTCGGGGTGAGAATCAGCGCCCGAATGGGGGAGGAAGCATTGGAGGCGCTTTTAAGACTATCTTGGGATAATAAATGTAGCAGGGGGAGGGTAAAGCTGGCAGTTTTCCCAGTTCCAGTTTGAGCGCCAGCTAGCAAGTCACGTCCCGACAAAACAGCAGGAATGGATTGCATCTGGATAGGTGTAGGTTTGGTGTACCCCAACTCAGAGACAGCACGGATAATTTCATTGGACAAGCCGAGATGAGAAAAAGACATAGAACTCCAGATATAACATCGGCCTGTCACCAGTAGCGGTATCAGTCTTAGGCGGACGGACAAAGATTTGAGGGGTGGTATGGGCAGTAGCGCCAAGACTGATAGCGAATACCCCAACCGTGAATCTTAACAGAGTAATGGTGACATATAATCCAATTTCTTTAAACTTTAATAAGCTATTTTGCTTTGAAGCTGCATAATCCATCATAAGGTTTGTTGACTGTTGACCGTTAACAGTCAACAGTTAACAGCCCTTATTAGTATTTATGTAATTTGGGCGCGCATTAGCTTATTGATGGACTTATAGGGGTGCGAAGATTTCACCCTGTGAGATATTTCAAAAATTAGCACTACCTAAGAAATTGAGTAAGTTACCGGAGAATACAAAACCGATCGCTATAAAAGTGAAACCCGCAAAACGGATAATTGTGGATAGGCTATCCCTAACCATTCGTCTGGTGCTAGTGGCGATTGCATACTGAGTTAAACTGAAGCCTAAGGTATAGGCAAGCAGGGAGATGATATCAATCCCGTTGATAGCTTGTCCAGAAACGTAGCCTTGCAACAGACCAGCGATCGCACCTAAAATCACTACAACCAGCCAGTTAGGTTGATGGGGCATCACTAAGATAGTACCAAAGCCAATAGTAAAAATAGCGATCGCTATCTCTGCACCTGGTAAATGGAACGTCGATAAATGTGTAAGTACGCCCAGTAAGGATGCGAAGACAAAAGACATGGTGACGAATGAACCATGAACAATGCCTGTTGAGATTAAACCAATGCCTAAGATTCTTGCTAAACTGTCGAGGTGCAGCACCGGATCAGCCACACCCCATAAAAAACCATCCCAGCTATTAGTTATCTGATATTGCAGAGATAATCCACTTACAGAGCTTAACAAACTAATGAGTATTAAAGCTGCGATCGCTCCCAGGTAACGATGCTGTAACTTCATGACAGCAGTAGATTTGGATCTAGTTAACATAAAGATGCACAAGTAGTTTTTTGATACCTTATACTTCCCTGGCAATCAAAATAACTAACAGATATTTAAAAACAGAGGTAGAGTAACAGGAGGCAAAATTAATACACAATATCTCTTCGATTAACAACTAACAACTTAAACTGGATTATTATATAGAAGACTTTAGGCGAGTTGGGATGTAAATGATAAACTCAGTACCTTCATTGAGAGCAGAAACACACTTTAGCGTTCCACCATGCTTATCTATAATCTGATAGCTAATCGACATCCCTAAACCAGTACCTGAACCAATAGGCTTAGTTGTGAAGAAAGGATCAAAAATTTTATTCCTTACTTCTTCCGTCATTCCACAACCGTTATCAGAAATCTGAATCATCACTTGATCGTTACCTATAGCCTCAGTCTGAATCCGAATTAAAGGATTTTTCACTGATTCCTTGGCTGCGTCAATAGCATTGGTCAGGATATTCATAAATACTTGATTCAGTTGACCAGGATAGCACTCGATTAGAGGTAGGTTATTGTATTTTTTAACAACTTCAATATCTGGATGTTTGCCCTGACCTTTTAAACGATTTTTTAGGAGCAATATTGTATTATCAATACCTTCATGAATATCTACTTGTTTAATTTCCGCTTCATCCAAGCGAGAGAAATTGCGTAAAGATAAAACTATTTCCCGAATGCGTTCGGCTCCAGTCTTGATAGAGGCTAAAATTTTTTCAAAATCATCCTGGACAAAATCCAGATCAATTTCTTCTGTATAAGCTGCAATTTCCCAAACAGGTTCAGGGTAGTTTTGCTGATAAAGAATAATTAATTGCCAGAAAGATTTGGTATATTCATAGATGTAATGAATATTACCGTAAATGAAATTAACTGGGTTATTAATTTCATGGGCAATACCTGCTACTAATTGACCCAAAGAAGACATTTTTTCTGTTTGAATCAGTTGGACTTGAGCGTTAGCCAAATCGTTCAAAGCGACTTGCAGTTTTTCTGCTTGGTCTTTAGCTTTAGCAGCTGTAGCCAAAGATGCCAACATACTTTGCTGTAACTGATTGGTGCGCTCCTCAACTCTATTCTCTAAGTCTGCTTTAATTTGTAAAAGAGCTGCTTCTGCTGTTTTGCGCTCGATGATTTCGGTTTTGAGTTGGTCGTTAGCAGCTTCTAATTGTGCAGGGCTGGGTAAAGCTAATAATTGAGGAACAATGGGTATGAGGACAATGGCTGTATATATGGAGATAAAAGCAGTGATTGCCTTCATTAAGCCAGACAACCAATAAGTGGGATGCCAAAGTGTCCAGATTTCCATTACATGGGACGTAGCGCAGGAGACAATGAAAGCCCCAAATAGTAGGAATATCCATTTAAAAGGCAAATCTTGTCGCTTCCGAACAAAATAAACCAGGGTGATGGGGATGGAATAATAGGCAACAGCGATGAGGAAATCTGAAAGTAAATGTAACCAAACCAATCCAGGTTGCCACAGGTAGCAATGGCCATGGGGAATAAATAAATTATCAGCAAAAATATTTTGTATAAAATGTAACATTAAATATCGCCAAGGTATGCTTCGCTACAATAATTCACATACCAAGTATAAAATTTTGTAAATAAAGATGCTACAGAGAAATCACTAACTTAGTAATTCTGCCACTTGATGCTGGCTCCACAGTTTCCGGTAAAGACCCGCTTGCTGTAACAGTTCCAAGTGATTACCCACCTGTACAATTTGCCCTTTATCCATGACAAAAATCCGGTCTGCCGCCGCCGCCGCCGAAAGTTGATGGGTGATGAAAACTACAGTCTTACGTTCAGTACCACTGGAGAGATTATTGAGAATTTGTGTAGCTGTTTGATTATCCACACTAGAAAGGGCATCATCCAAGATCAAGACTGAAGCATTAACTAACATTGCTCTAGCTAGTGCAGTACGTTGCCTTTGACCACCAGAAAGGGTAATACCACGTTCTCCCACGATAGTTTCATACTGTTGGGGAAAATTAATAATTTCGGGATGGATTTGAGCTAGTTTAGCAACGTACTCTACATTTTCTGGGGGACTGACAGGATCGCTATAGCGGATATTGTTCTTAATTGTAGTACTAAATAAAAAGCTATCTTGAGGAACATAAGCGATCGCACTACGTAAATCACTCAAAGCTATCTGAGTAATATCCTGCCCATCTAAAAACAATTGTCCTGGCGCAACTTCCAATAGTCTGGGCAAGGTATTAGCTAACGTAGACTTACCAGAACCGATGGCTCCGACAATCGCCACAGTTTCCCCTGGAGCAATAGTAAAATTGACTTTGTCCAAAGCCGGAGTTTCCACGCCCGGATAAGTGTAACAGAGGTTTTTGGCAGTTAATTCCCCTTTTACCTGAGATAACTCTAAATGTATAGCTGCATCAGCATCTTGAATTTTAGCTTCTACGCTGAGGATAGCTTCCAAACGGTCTACACTCACCTCACCCCGTTGGTAAGCAGAAATCGTAAAGCCTAATAGGGCTGTGGGAAAGACTAGACGTTCTATGTATATGAGAAGCGCCAAAAAATCGCCAACAGCTAAGGTTCCCTCGGCAATGCGTGATGTTCCCAACCAAATAACTACAAGTGAACTCAGACTGGCTAAACCACCAATTAAAGGAAACAGAATATTGCGGCTTTTGGCTAGTTCCAAGTTAGCACTTAATAACTTTTGATTTTGTTGGGCAAAAGCGCGACGCTCATTTTCTTCTTGGGCGTAAATTTTAATTAAAGCAATGCCACTAATATCTTCTTGGATCAACTCACTAATGTCAGAGAGTTGTTCTTGTACTTTTGCCTGTTCTTGACGTAAACGATTACTAAATAAGTTGACTAAAACAAACATTAAGGGATAAATTGCCAAAGCTGCGAGTGTCAAATCGACACTAATTCTCAGCATGACAGGTAAAGTGAGGACGTAAGCAAATAGGGTGTTGGCCAAACTTAAGACCGCAAAACCTAATAAGCGCCTGACATTATCTACATCACTGGTCGCTCTGCTAATCAAATCACCAATTGTATTAGTAGCAAAATAAGCTGGTTCTAGCTTGAGTAAATGTTCAAAAATCCGTTGTTTCAGGTCAAATTCTACTTGCCTGCCCACTCCAAATAACCAAATCCGCGAAGCCATACGGATGAGCAACATGGCGGAACTAAGCAAGATAATAATTACTACGTAACGTAATATTTGGTTCCAGCTAAAGTTGCTAGAAAGTAGGTCAACGCAAGCTCTTATTAACCAAGGGATATAAACACCCAGCCCATTGACAGACAACAAAGCCAGGATGCCCAATGCTGCTTCCGGCCAATGGGGACGCAGATAAGCAGCAAGTTTAGTAATTCGTCGAGATTTTGTCATGAATTGGGGGACTGGGGTTTGGTGACTGGGAATTGGGGACTAGTGAGTGGAGAATGTTGAGTGGAGAGTGCCGAGTAAAAATTTCTTCACCTCTGCTCCTCTGCTCCCCTGCTCCCCTGCTCCTCTACTATTTGCTAGTCCCTAGCCCCTGTTCTCTTTTTCAAGATACTTATTTTACCCTTATGCTTGACGACCACGTAAGAAAAAATAAATCTGATTAAGATAACTTTCCCAAAATCTTGTTGTTTGTTGCAGAGTGTCTGCACTAGGTACAAAGTCACTCACAGTTAAACCTGTCCGATTTGCTACAGGGGCAGGAGTCTGTAACAAATAGGAGGGAATTTCTGAATTTAACGAGTTGAGAGCTACTGTTGTCTGCCCTAAATTTGTATTGTATAAGATATTACTACCAACATCAGCCATGTTACTGTTTGATTGCTGCAAGGCTACTAGGGTTTGTGATGGTAGAGAAGCAGATGTAGTAGCTAGGGTTCCTCCTAGCAACTTGTTGATGAATGGCATACTTGACAACAGTAGAATCGTCAATGCCCAACCGGCAAGATATCCTCCTGGCTTTTCTATACCACCACCTTTAATTCTTTGGGCAGCGAAAATCAGCAGTAAAAGTGATCCCCCCAAGGGTTTAAGGGGAAAAGATACTAAATCCCATAGCGATCGCACAGCTGGTTCATTCGGATTAATGAATGACAAAGCTAAGACAACCAAGATAATAACTAAGATTATTCGCCCAACAAAAGTACTGGAAGGATAAACTCTCTGAAACAGGGAATAGACAATAATCCCAATCAGTAGCCACAGCAGTACCCGGCTTAACAGTAAAAACATATATTTACGCTCTAATCTCCTTTTGTGGTTAGCCTAGAGGTCTTGCGAAGTGGATTTATTTTAGCCTCAACTGTAATTGCAGCATTTGACATCAAACTGTTCACCCCTCACACAAAAGACCACCGTCGTAGTGATTTTAGTGCAATTTTTCCACACTGCGTTCAATATTTATAATTTTCCAGATTATTAATTACTTACCTACCCAGATTTTCTGTTGAGACTGGGTTTAGGGGTGTAGGGGTTTAGGGGTGAATTTAGCAGGGTACTTTCTACCTTTCTTGCTAAATTAATTGAGTAGTTGTCACTCAAAAGGAAAAACTATGTCGCCTGGAAAGCCCAGCATCTTGGTAACGGGGGGAGCAGGATATATTGGTTCGCACACCGTCTTGGCTCTCAAGCAAGCAGGTTACGACGTGGTGATACTAGATAATTTGGTCTATGGACATCGTGATTTAGTAGAAAAAGTTTTACAAGTCGAATTGGTGGTGGGTGATACAGGCGATCGCCCTTTATTAGATGAGTTATTTAAATCACGCCATTTTGATGCAGTGATGCACTTTTCCGCTTACGCTTATGTAGGCGAATCTGTGAGTGATCCTGCCAAGTACTATCGCAATAATGTTTTAGGCACATTGACGTTATTAGAAGCGATGCTGGCTGCTTCAATTAACAAGTTTGTCTTTTCTTCCACTTGTGCCACTTATGGAGTACCGAAAACTGTTCCTATTCCTGAAGATCATCCCCAAAACCCCATCAATCCCTATGGTGCGACTAAGTTAATGGTGGAAAGGATTTTGGCGGATTTCGATGTGGCGTATGGTTTGAAATCAGTCCGTTTCCGTTACTTTAATGCGGCTGGTGCTAATCCTGATGGGTTGCTAGGTGAGGATCACAATCCCGAAACTCATTTAATCCCTTTAGTACTACTAACCGCCTTGGGTAAACGTAAATCCATTTCTATTTTCGGCACTGATTACCCTACGCCCGATGGCACTTGTATTCGGGATTATATCCACGTTAACGACTTAGCCGATGCCCACGTTTTGGGATTGGAATATTTATTAAAAGGTGGAGATAGCGAAGTTTTCAACTTGGGTAATGGTCAAGGTTTCTCGGTTAGAGAAGTAATTGCTGCTGGTGAACAAGTCACAGGATTACCCATAGCCGTTGAAGAATGCGATCGCCGTCCCGGAGATCCCCCAAGTCTGATTGGTAGTGGTGAGAAAGCCAGAAAAATCCTTGGCTGGCAACCAAATTACCCATCAATCAAAGATATTGTTGCCCATGCTTGGCAATGGCATCAGAAGCGGCATCAATAACAATTCAAAATTCAAAATTCAAAATTCAAAATTCAAAATTCAAAATTACATAGATACCCGACTTCTTCAAGAAGTCGGGTATCTATGGCTTGTTTTTATTGTGCCAAATAGCCAATACAACACCTAAGACAGCTAAAATTGGCACAGCGATCGCCCAAGGTGGTATGGAGTTAGATTCAGCTGCTAAATCAACTGAATTTTCAGTATTGACATCTTGGCTATTTTGTGTATTTACTGCATTGCCACCGGCTACAGTCACTTCAAATGTAAATTCAAATGGTTTGAAGTTTGCCCCAGTTGTGGGTTTACCACTTAGTTGTAGTTGATAAATTCCGGGTTTGGGAAAGGTAATATCTGCACCTGGGATGCCTTGATAGCGTTCAGCATTTACTGGTTTGAGGGATGGTTCCAGTAGTGCCGGTTCTCCTGGTGTGTGGGGTTCGGCGTAAACTGTTAACTGACAGTTACATTGCTGGAGAGGTAATATTGTGCCACCTTTGCGGGTGAGGGCAAACCAAGCTTGTGTCGGTTCACCTGCACGAGGATTATCGTTGGGTTCAATGTGCAGTGTCGCGCCAACATCTGGTGATATCTGCACCTTATGGGCTGTGGCTGGGTAAATATTGGTGATGGATAGAGTTAAAAAACTGAGAAATAGTATTAGGTATTGATTAACTCTAAGATTTGCTGTTGATGCGGGGACTTTGAATTGATAATACACCAGGTGTTTTTCTTTGGTTGCTTTAGCGTGATTTGGTAGGGGGGACATAAAACTGCTTTACGGCTAACTTTGACCAAAAAAAGTGCGAGCGAACGAGCAACACGCTAAGAGTTATCATTCCTAACAGCACTGTTGCTATGATATTCCCCCACGTTGACTGTAGAGAACCCAAATAGTGGGAACCAATCAACACCGCATGAATCGAACTCAAAAGCAAAGCTGGTACACTCAGTAAATGAATCTGTCGCCAGTACTTGCCTAAAGATTTTTGCAATGATTCCCAACTTGTAAAAGCTGCGGGGGTCATTAATATCAATGCTACAGCACCAGCAGCCATGCCTATTTGAAATTGTGGCGGTAAAAAGAAAAAGGCGGCAAAATTCCAGTCTAATGAATGTTGAATCATGTGGGTGGTATGCACCACAGACAACACAAATGCCCCTACCCCCAAAGCGCGACGATAATGCAACGGTGATGCCCAAAGTTTGCTAATGGGGCGAGCAATCAAAGCTAGAATCAAGCACAGTAAGGCTGCGTGTCCGGTATAGTCTACCATTGTGTCGCCAGTCCGCAGCAAAGTAATTGTCCCAATAGTCAGGGTAATCCAACCACCCAATTGAAATAACTGACTGCGCCTATCTTGACTCACCAAGGAAGTAGACACGCCCACACCCAACATAGTGGGGAGTGTTCCCAAGCCAAAAGCCAGCATAGTAGCTCCACCCATCCATAGACTACCAGTTTCCGCCGCCTTAATCTGAGCAGCGTACAAAAAGCCACAGGGCATCAAACCCCAAGTCATGCCTAAAAGTGTGGGTGTCCACCAGCGCGGTTGCAAAGAAAGTCTGACCATTCCCGCACTCAAGCGGTTGTGTAAGTTGCCCTTTAACAGAGGATGCAATATGGGAATGTGGGGTAGTAAATTTGGTGCTAATTGCCCTAAGCCAAACCAAATCAACATGACACCAGTCATAATTGCCATGACTCGACGGAAGTCACTACCTACACCCGCTAACTGTCCGCCTTGCAATAATACAGAACCGACTCCCCCCAGCCCCGCACCCACAAGGGCATAACTCAACATCCGCCCCAAGTTGAGCAAAAAATGAAACTTTAATTGCTGTTGCCAAGTCGGATTAGTTTTTGTGGGTGATGTCTTTTTCTGAGAACTCTTTTCAGGAGTTGTCTGTTGATGAGATAGAGAAAATGCTACTGTTAACGGCCCACACATCCCGAAACAATGCCCAAAACTGCCCAAGAACCCCAGGATAGTGATGAGTGATAAATCTAGCATAAAAAAATTCCTGGGGCAGTTTTTTAGTACAGGTGGGGAGAAAGAGTTATCGAAGGCGGCGGGAAATCCACTCCCTTCAAGGGGTGGGAGGGATAGCCGCCCCGCCACCGTTAACTGCTGACTGATGACTGATGACTGATGACTGTTAACCGTCAACCGTCAACCGTCAACGTGAAATCCCATACCCTTTTAGGGATGAGATGAGCTTAATTTACGGAAAATTTTTATCTTTTGCAAAGTTTACTCAACAGAATACTAGGGCAAAACATTATGCCATATTGGTCACTTTGTCAAAGGACAAACTGTCGAACTTATATAGTCTTATGATAAAAAAACGGATTTGGTTGACATTGTTGGTGCTGGTGGTAGTTGTGATTGTGGGTAGTAGGAGTGGCGCTTTTTTTGAACAGCGTTCTTCTCAGGAAATGGTTGAGAGTGCGCCAGTAGCAACGCCGCAGCCACAACCAGACTCACAGGAAGTCAAGGATGAGTTACAAGTATCTGTTGATAAGTTATTGGCTCATCTTCAACAGTTAAATTTTCAACGCTATACAAAAACAGAGCGATCGCGCACTCGGACATATATTATTAATGAACTGCGAAAATCTGGCTGGACACCAAAGCTGGAAAAGTTCTCTGGTGGTATAAATGTGTTTGCTGAACTTCCAGGGACTGACAACACAGGCGACGCAATTTTAGTAGCAGCTCATTATGACACTGTAGTCGGTTCTCCTGGTGCGGATGATAACGCCAGTGGTGTGGCTGTAATCTTGGAAATCGCCAGACTGTTTGCTTCCCACCCCACACCCCGGACTTTGCAGTTAGCTTTTTTTGACCTTGAGGAAGCCGGACTGGTTGGTAGTAAAGCTTTTGTCACCAATACTCAACGCCTGGAAAAACTCCGGGGTGTGATAGTGATGGATATGGTTGGTTACGCTTGTTACACCGCCGGCTGTCAGCAATATCCTCCGGGATTACCTGTTACCCCACCCAGCGACAAGGGTGATTTTTTAGTAGCCGTCGGCGATATTGAAAATTTGTCTTTACTCAAAGCTTTTAATCATGCAGATACAAAAAATCTGCCCAATGTCTTAACTATACCGATTCCTCTGAAAGGTATACTCACACCTGATACACTGCGTAGTGATCATGCCCCATTTTGGTATCAGGGAATAGGTGCAGTATTAGTCACCGATACAGCTAATTTGCGTACACCTCATTATCACCAACCTACTGATACGCCCAGCAATATTGACCAATCTTTTTTTGTCGGTGCTGCACAAATTGTAGTCAATGCTGTTAATACTTTGGTCAATAGTCAATAAGGTGATACGCACCTAGATCAAATATTCTTGCGTTAGGGCTGTCCATAGTCAAGAGTCCAGAGTTAACGGCTAGCTTGGACTGTGGACTTTAGACTTTTGACAACCTGAGTGCGAAATATACGATTTAAATGCGTAACAGCTTAGTCAATAGTTAATGTTAACTTTTCTCTATGTCAGGGTAATTACATACACTTCTTGTGAAGGATGCAGTATAAAGTGACAGGACTAAACAAAGTCAATCAACGATGATTTACTTAGTCTGTTTTTTTGCATCATATATTTGGAGATTATAGTAAATATGCTGAGTGTCTATAAACCTAGTACTACGCTTTCCGTTGCAGCTGCGATCGCCTTATTATGTACAGGCTGTGGTGAAAGTAAGGTTGCTCAATGTAACAAAGTTATAAAAATCGCTAATCAAGCAGCTTTATTAGGTCAGCAATATGGTAAAGACCCCAAATCAGCTAAAGGTTCCCAAGGCTTGACTGAATTTGCTAGTAAGATAGACCAAGTAACCACAGAAATGAAAGCCTTAACAGTCAAAGATGAACAGTTACAAGGTTTTCAGGGGCGATTTATCAAACTCTATGAAGATATTAGTAAGGGTTTGAATGAAGCTGCAACAGCCATCAATCAAAAGAATATTAAACAGGCAAATCGCTTTTTAGTAACCTTACAAAAGAGTAGTCTTGAAGAAGGTGTCATAGTTAAAGAAATTAACGGCTACTGCTCTGGTAAGTAAACATATAAAGACAGCATGGGTGGAAGATTCATTGTATTTGAAGGGGTTGAAGGTTGCGGCAAAACTAGCCAAATGCAGCTTTGTGCAGAGTGGTTACAAAGTTTGGGAATTTCTGTGGTTCTCACCCGTGAACCAGGAGGAACAGAATTAGGTGTAGATTTGCGGCGCTTGTTGTTACAGAAAGCGGAAGATAAGCCAATCGCTGAGGTGACAGAGTTATTATTATATGCTGCCGATCGCGCACAACACGTTGCCCAAGAACTCAAACCCAAGTTAGCTCAGGGTAAGTATATATTATGCGATCGCTATGTTGACTCTACCATTGCATACCAAGGTTATGGTCGCAATTTGGATATGAATCTTATCCATCAGTTAAATGACATCGCCACTGGTGGGTTAACCAGCGACATCACCATTTGGCTAGATGTAGATGTTGAGGTAGGGTTAGCCCGCAAACAGGGAGAAAATGCAGGACTAGACCGTATTGAACAAGAAACCATCGCTTTCCACCGCCGTGTACAGCAAGGCTATGCAGATTTAGCCGCATCCTCTCCCTCGCGCATCATCAGGGTTGATGGTCAATTGAGTAAAGAAACTGTACATAAAACCATTCAGGACATTATTAGCCCACATTTAAAAGAATGCCTGTAGTCAGTCGTTTGATAATTTTGTCATCGAAAAATCATCAGATTATTTATATCCAGCCCCCAGCAATACTTTATTTACTGGGGAATTCTTATCATTATCAAAAATTTAGTAGTTAACACCAAGATTTATTGTAGTAGCCACCATGCCCAGAAAAGCCGCCAGAAAATGAATTATAAGAGCCACTATTTCCTGAGTAACCACCGCCAAACAAGGAGTTATACCCATAAGATTTCCCCCAGTAACCACCTCCTACGGATTGCATTTCCTGATAAAGGAGTTGATCAAGAAAGCTGTCAACATCAGAGAACAAATCATAACCTATAAGATATAGTGTATCAATTGTAATTTTAACCATTTATCTTACTCCTTGTTCTGAATATTACATTCAAGATAATCATGTGGTTGAACTAATTATTATGTTTCCAATTTATGTTTTACAAATCAATATTTAAAATGTAAAAAATAGACAAAACATCTTAAATTTTGTCTCAATCTATAGGACTAATATTTGATTTATAAATTATCTGTAGGGTGGCAATGCCAAATATAGTTAAAAATTTAGATATAATTCCTATACTATTGTCTAATAAATTAGCCACAGGTTGTCCTTTCCACGGTCAATCTACAATTAAAGAATGACCAATAACTCATTTGCACCACTGGTAGGACAAAAGCAAGCTATTGAGTTACTGACTCAGGCTGTTAAGCAAAACCGAGTAGCTCCGGCTTATCTATTTGCGGGGCCAGATGGTGTAGGACGGAGTTTAGCGGCGCGTTGCTTTGTCGAGTTGTTATTTGCATCTGTTGTGGAAGCGCGACTTCTTCCATCTTTACAACAGCGTTTGCGTCAAGGTAATCACCCTGATTTATTGTGGGTACAGCCGACTTATCAATACCAAGGGCAAAGATTTACAGCCGCCCAAGCTGTAGAAAAGAAACTCAAGCGCAAAGCACCGCCTTTAATTCGCCTAGAACAAATTCGAGAAATTACAGAATTTCTCGGCCGTCCTCCCTTAGAAGCACCAAGAAATGTGGTGGTGTTGGAGGAGGCGCAAACAATGGCAGAACCAGCAGCAAATGCTTTGTTGAAGACTTTAGAAGAACCAGGACAAGCAACCATAATTTTGATTACGCCTTCCCCTGAGTCTGTATTACCGACTTTGGTGTCACGCTGTCAACGCATTCCCTTTTATCGCTTAGATACAACATCTTTGACTGAAGTACTTACACAAACAGGGAATCAAGAAGTTTTACAGCACCCAGCCGTGTTGAGTTTAGCATCTGGCAGTCCAGGGAGTGCGATCGCCTCTTATGAAGAATTACAAACTATTCCCTCTGATTTACTACAAGATTTAACAACAGTACCAAAATCTCAACGTCACGCGTTGGAATTAGCTAAGAGAATCGATAAGGATTTAGAGACGGAAGCTCAATTATGGTTAGTGGATTATTTACAGCAATCTTACTGGCAAAAGCGGCATCAACCAGGGATTATCAGTCAACTAGAAAAAGCTCGTAAATACCTCCTGGTATACGCTCAACCGCGCCTTGTGTGGGAATGTACTTTATTATCTGTATATCAAGAATTTAATATCTAACTACTGGACAATTGATCCTCAACTACGATACATCTTTTCTGGAAGAATGCAATTGTACAAAATACAGCGATAGGAATGATGGAAACCGCAACTGCTGACAATGGATGGGTGAATACTATCGATGGCAAAAATATAGAGGTTATAAGTAAAGCACACTCTATCATTGCCGATAATATTTACTGTTCACTATCCACCTGTTCAGTTGATGGTTTTCCTTGGGTGTCGCCTGTATTTTTTGCTTATGATGACAGTTGGAATATTTACTGGTCTTCTGCTATTACATCCAAGCACTCACAAAATATTTATCACAATGATGGACGAGTAGCGATCGCTATTTATAATTCTAGTTTCCCAGAAGGTAGCCCAGAAGGGTTGTATTTTCAAGGTATAGCTTGTGAGTTAGACCAAAACCAAGCTGAAAAAGCTTTTCCTTTGCTAGCAAATCGTGCCAGAAAACCACTTCTCAAAACGGCGGCGGATTATCTAGATGATTCTCCCCGGAGAATTTATCAATTTCAACCTCAACAAACTTGGATTACAGGTAGTCGATTATTAGTTAATAATCAATTGATTGATACAAAAATTCATATCAATTTGTCCTCAAACTAATCCGCAATTTGAAGGCTAAAAAAATATTATAGTAACTTAAGTATCAGTGTTTACTTCTTTTTCTGAGAGTGGGAATTACGCTGTGTTTGACTATCACTTCTTAGTTGCTGCCTGCCATTTGTAATAACTCGTAACATATCTTTGAGGTCTTGTTCGATCCCTTCCAGAACATGATCAGCATATTCATCAGCACCATTTTCGATTTCTTGAGCTTGAGCGATCGCAGTTTGTCGCATTTCTTCTAATTCCTGTTGACAAGCGCGCCGCTTGCGATCAATTTCTGCAAGGGTTTCCTGCATCATTTCCTCACACTCTTGCTGCACCTGTCGGCGTAGTTGGTCTGCTTCTTGTTTCGCCTGTCTGATAATATCGCTTTCAGCTAAGATTTGCGCCCTTTTAGCTTGAGCTGCATCAACCAATTGCTGTCCATATTCTTCCGCCTCCAGCAAGATTTCTTGCTTTTGTTCCAAGGTGGCAGCTGCATCCTGAAACACCGACGGTAAAGAAACTCTGATAAAGTCTAGTTGTTCTAATAATTTTTCTTCATCTATCAGCGTCCTTCCTGTTAAGGGGACACGGAAGCTAGATAAAATAATTTCTTCTAGGCGATCTAGTTCCTGCTGAATATCTACATTTCCCGTTCCTGGAGTATCTCCTGGGGGGCTGCCGTTGCCATATTCTGGTGAGACGGGGTAATTTCCGTTGTAGTTGGATTCGCCGTTGGATAGTTGTGGTTGTAGCATTTGTATATATCTAAAGCTATGTGTGGGGGGACAAGATGATCGACGGAACCACCAAATCTTGCAATCTCTTTTACCACACTACTACTTAAAAAACTATACTCATTTGATGTTGCTAAAAAAACTGTTTCAATTTGAGTAGAAAGAGTTTTATTAGTATGGGCCATTTGTAACTCGACCTCAAAATCAGAAATCGCCCGTAAACCCCGCAATAAAACCTGTGCTTGTCGCTGTTGGGCATAATTAACGGTTAGACCATCAAAACCATCGGCTTCTACGTTTGGTAAATGCTTAGTGGTTCTACGAATCTGTTTTAGGCGTTCCTGTACGCTAAATAATGGTACTTTACTCGGATTTCGCAAGACGGCGACAATCACCAAATCAAACAAACGGCTACCACGCTGAATAATATCGAGGTGTCCTAAAGTGATCGGATCAAAGCTACCAGGATAAATAGCAATCACAATCTTAGATATATCAATGTTATTGAGGTGATTATATCCGGGGAATGGGGAATGGGGAATGGGGACTGGGGATTGGGGAGGAGGAAACTTCTGACTATGGACTATTGACTACGGACTATTGACTAGTGACTGTTGACTATGGACTATTGACTATGGACTCATAATATTTATTTGGGTAATTTTACATGGCATTGCCTTTGGCGTTTTTGTTTACTTCTCCAGGGCCGGTTCTGGTGGAAATAGGCCCAATCACTATTCGCTGGTATGGCTTATTGATTGCTACGGCTGTGCTAATTGGTGTTAGCCTTTCTCAATATTTGGCAAAGCGCCGGCAGGTTAATCCTGACTTACTCAGTGACTTATCAATTTGGCTGGTGATTGGGGCGATTCCCGCAGCCAGGATTTATTACGTTTTGTTTCAATGGTCAGACTATGCCCAGCATCCAGAACGGATTATTGCGATTTGGCAAGGGGGAATTGCGATTCATGGAGCGATTATTGGCGGGACTATAGCAGCGTTAATTTTTGCCAAGCTCAAGCGAGTTCCGTTTTGGCAATTAGCTGATTTGGTAGCTCCTTCACTGATTTTAGGGCAAGCGATCGGGCGTTGGGGTAATTTCTTCAACTCAGAAGCTTTTGGTCGTCCCACCAATTTACCCTGGAAGCTATACATTCCAATAGAACGCCGTCCTCCAGATTTAGCAAGTTTTGAGTACTTTCACCCAACATTCCTTTATGAATCTATTTGGGACTTAATGGTTTTTGCCTTGCTAATCACTTTATTCTTTCGTAGTTTAGCTGGCAAACCACGCCTCAAAGTAGGTACATTATTCATGGTTTACCTAGCAGCCTACAGCTTAGGACGCTTATGGATTGAAGGTCTACGGACAGATAGCTTAATGCTTGGGCCGCTACGCATCGCACAAGTTGTCAGTCTGACAGGTATTACTTTAGGATTAGCCGGATTAGCTTGGTTGTACGTTCGCAAACGTCCTTTACCTGACGTTGTTTCTTCTGCCAAAGATACGGAGTAGAGGCAGAGGGGAGCAGGGGAGGTAGGGGAGGTAGAAGAGTAGGGGGAGAATTTATATCCCTTCCTAATTACCAATTACCAAAAATAAAAAATGCCCCAGAATGATTTCTAGGGCTTAACCAGGGTGCATCTACCATTACTCTCTACTATGGCTAGATGGATAATCCGGAAAGATACCGAGCAAATTCTCAAAAAATTTTTTGATTTTTTTCTTTCTACCAATAATTACTTAAGTTTTATACAAAATTTTGTATGCAAAATCATGTAAATTCCCTAGATTCCGCCGTTTATATTGTAGGGGCGGGGCCTGGAGACCCAGATTTACTTACGGTCAAAGCCCAAAAACTACTATCAGTAGCAGATGTCATTTTATTCGCAGATTCGTTAATACCAGGAGAGCTTTTACAGTTTTGCCGAAAAGATGCAGAAATTATTCAGACGGCGAACAAAACTTTGGAGGAGATTATACCTTTGATGATTGCCAGGGTGCGATCGCAAAAATCTGTAGTACGTCTCCACTCAGGTGATCCCAGTCTCTACAGCGCAATTAATGAGCAAATGCAGCTTCTAGCAGCAGCTAATATTCCTTTTGAAGTCATTCCCGGTATTAGTGTTTTCCAAGCCGCAGCCGCTAAACTAAAGGTAGAGTTGACTGTTCCTGGTTTAGTCCAGACAATCATCCTGACGCGCATTAGTGGACGAACACAAGTCCCACAAACAGAAGAATTAGCCACCCTCGCAGCACATCAAGCTAGTTTATGCTTATATCTAAGTGCGCGCCATGTAGAAAACGCTCAAGCTAAACTACTAGAACACTATCCCCCAGATACACCTGTAGCTATTTGCTTTCGCATAGGATGGCCTGATGAAAAAATTCGTGTGGTTCCTCTCCAAGAGATGGCAGACTGTACTCAGCAAGAAAATCTCATTCGCACCACGTTATATGTGATTAGCCCTGCATTATCACATACCACCGGGCGATCGCGCTTATATCATCCTGAGCATAGTCATCTGTTCCGCACGGCTGGAGATGGCTAATGTAAACTCATGATCTGACACGATATAAGTTTTTAAAAGGAAATATTTAAGCCTTGACTAACCGATTTTCATTAAAAGAAAAACTACAAGCGAAACTGGCGGAGATCCAAATTAACAGTGCTGGCTCTCCTGTTACCAATGTGAAGTTAGATCAAACTATCGCCGCAGAAATCGAACAGTTAACAACAGAATTAGAAAGCTGCAACCCCAATCCCCAGCCCCTGCTGAATGCTGCTGCTTTGCTGGGAGGTTCTTGGCAACTGCAATACTCCACCGCCAGAGAAATCCGGTCTTTGGATTCCCTGCCATTAGGACTCAAGGTAGGTAAAGTTTATCAAGTGATTGATGTTGCTAATAAATTGTTTTTTAATTTAGCTTTTGTGCAGCATTCTCTGGGATTAATATCAGGATACGTGAAAGTTACAGCTAGGTTTGAGCCTGTGATAGATGATAAATCATCTGCACCGGACAAACGTATCAACGTATATTTTGACAAACGCTATCTATCCATCGAGAAGATGATTGGCATTGATACCCCCCAACTCAACCCATTTAAGGTTGTGTCGGCGAACAATCCTCAGGGTAGAGTTGCCAGCCTTGACATTACTTACCTAGACGAAACCTTAAGGATTGGACGCGGGGGCGATGGTAGTTTGTTTATTCTGCAAAAATCTGATGAACTATGTTAAGTAGCTGTCATCAGTCAACAGTCATCAGTCATCAGTAATTTTTCCACTACCTAATTTTCCTCTAATCAATAACCTGCCTTCGCATAGATTTAATCTCTGCTCGCTTAGTTTTACTGTCAAGTCGTCTTTTTTGAGAACCGCGAGTTGGTTTAGTAGGTTTGCGTGGTTGGGGTAGTATGACCGCGCTTTTGATGAGGTCTTTGAGGCGTTGCAGAGCTTCTTCTTTGTTTTGCTCTTGGCTGCGGTGTTCTTGAGCCTTGATGACAACGACCCCCTCTTGGTTGATACGTCGGTCATTGAGCTTCAAAAGCTGCTCTTTATAGAAAGCTGGTAAGGATGAAGCTTCTATGTTGAAGCGTAGGTGGATAGCAGTAGAAACCTTGTTGACATTTTGCCCTCCCGCACCTTGGGAGCGAATGGCACTAATTTCAATTTCGCTATAGGGGATGATGATTTTCTGGGAAATTTGCAGCATAACTTTATGTATAGCATTAAAGGGGCGATCGCCTCTGGTTGCTCAAAGACCATCGCCTCTAAATTACTTCTGCTGGCGTAGCTGCTCTACTATATGGTCTTCCAGTTCTTGTTTTTCTCGGTTACTAGCAGAGCGTTGATAGTTCTTCCCTGTTTGTTGAATAAATTTACGCTTCTCTGCTGGAGACAATTTACCAGAAAAGTTTTTTTGCATTTCTTCCCAGGTTTGCAGGGCTACAGCTTCACCATGCTGAACAAGCGCCGCAGGGAGTAATTTTTTGGCTTCCATACGTAAATCTTCCTCGGTTTCCAAGGAAGATAAGTCTACATGGCTAAAATCAATATCGATAGAAAATTTACTCATTCAAATATTAAAACTCACTATTGGCTATTCTTAGGGTTGAACGCTTTTTTATTAAAGCCTATAAAGGTGGCTGTTGGTTAATTCCTTTTGGTGCCAAAGAAGTCCTAAACTTAGATGCAGATAATTCATCGAATCATAGACTTTCACGCAGGGCTTTTTTGTGGTCTGGTGTACTTCTTTACATAGTTAGGTAATTCTATACTTGAATCTAAGCGGGAATCATTGATGGGTGTGGACGCAGTTAATTTTAAAGGAATTTGCCCTGCCCAGACTGGTATTTGATAATCAGCTTCATCGTCAATTGGTTCACCAGTGCGGATTTTTGCTGAGGCTTCGGTTAGGGGTAAAGATAGTACTATGGTTCCCACTAATTCTTGACGATTAGGCGATCGCACTTCTTCCCATCTTCCCAGAAGAACGTGTTCTGTAAATGCTTTGAGAGCAGCTAATTTTTGCTCTGCATCTTCTACTAGTGTGGCTTTACCAAATACTACCACTGAGCGATAGTTCATGGAGTGGTGAAATGCCGATCGCGCTAAAACTAATCCATCAATTAAGGTGACTGTGACGCAGACATCAAGACCTTGTTGCAGGGTTTTTAACATCCGGCTAGCAGGTGACCCGTGAATATATAATGTATCGTCTATTCTTCCATAGGCTGTAGGAATCACAACAGGCTGTCCGTCAGCTACAAAACCTACATGACAGACTAATCCTTCATCTAAAATTTGATAAATGGTTTCACTTTCATAGTTAGCTCTTTTAGGTACGCGTTTAACTGTAGTTCTTTGGCTGGGGGCTTTTTGTTGGGTCATAATGGGAAATTTCTACTCTATATGGTTAGAGTAATCAGGTAAGTGGAAGTAAACAAGAGCCACTTTTTAGTTATTTAACCAGTCCACTTGTGTGATTTATGGATTTTGCTATTAATATTGACCCAGACGCACCTTTATCTCTGCATCGCCAAGTTTATGAGGAAATACGTCGGGCTATTTTGTTAGGACGGTTAACTTCAGGGGAAAAACTACCATCTACGCGATCGCTTGCTCAATTACTTGGTGTTTCTCGTGCTACTGTGACTCAAGGTTATGAGTTATTGCTGAGTGAGGGTTATTTAGAAACTATCGTGGGTTCGGGGACTTTTGTTTGTCGTCAACTTCCCGATGAATTACTGAATACCACACCAATTGAGTCAAAATTACAACCAAGTAACTCACCTGTACCTTTATCAGCTTATGGTAAAAGTTTGAGTGATAAAGCGTTTTTACGTATACCAGAACAAGCTGTAGAAATTAGCTTTAGTTATGGACGACCAGCTTTTGATAAGTTCCCGATAGATTTATGGCGTAAGTTAATCTCTCGTCATTGCCACCCTCAATCAGATGTACTGGATTATACAGACAATTCCCTGGGATATCATCCATTAAGGGAGGCGATCGCCGCTTATCTTTCGCGCTCTAGAGCCGTTAATTGTCAAGCAGAACAAATCATTATTGTCGGTGGTTCCCAGCAAGGTCTTGATTTGATTACACGTATCTTAATTGACCGTGGTGATGGGATTGCTGTGGAAGAACCAGGTTATTTAGGTGCTAGAAGAGCTTTTTTAGCTCAAGGGGCTAGTTTATTTCCTGTCCCTGTAGATCAATCAGGGCTAATAGTCAGCAAATTAACAACAGGTATCATTCCTAACCTTAAACTAATTTACGTCACTCCCTCCCATCAATTTCCTACAGGTGCGGTGTTATCCCTTCCCCGCAGATTAGAGTTACTGGCTTGGGCGCAGAAAACAGGGGTGATGATTATTGAAGATGACTATGATAGTGAGTACCGTTATGGTGAGCGTCCCATACCTGCTTTGCAAGGATTAGATCAGGGTAACTCAGTTATTTATGTCGGGACATTTTCTAAAGTCCTTTTTCCCGCCTTGCGCCTGGGTTATTTAGTTTTACCGCAGAATTTAGTAAATATATTCGCCCGTGCAAAATGGCTGGCGGATAGGCAATGTAGTTTATTAGAACAGTATGCCCTGACTGATTTTATTACAGAAGGACATTTAGAGAGGCATATAAGAAAGATGCGATCGCTTTACAATCAACGCAGGCAAACTTTAGTGCAGTCTTTGTTCTCTCATTTTGGCAATAGATCAAAAATCCTGGGGGAAAATGCTGGAATGCACCTTATGGTAAAAATAGATACCCAAATCAGCGATGATGAAATAGTCCAGCGTGCAGCCCTCGCTGGGGTCAGTATTGGGGCAGCATATCCCCAGTATTTAAAAGAAAGTCCTGGTAATGAATTTATCTTTGGCTATGCTGAACTCAATGAACAGCAAATTCTAGAAGGGGTACGGCGACTGGCTGGGGTAATTCTGAATTCAGAAGGCTAATACTACTTTTACCCGTCAACATTGGTTATCCGATGGGGTAGTCCATATCCATCGCCCGTCAACCGTCAACAGCTATAATATTGACATTTCATACTGTGATTCAGCAGCGTCAACCTATAGGTGTTTTGCTGCACAGATTCGATTTTTTGCCTCTATGCCTTATCCTGATTAGGTTACAGCCCATAACATTAAAACTGGGGTTGACGCAATTAACTCTAAGCCTTGCCACAACTACTTTTGCGCTAATTTTTTCCCTACGCCTCTTGACAACCCAATGTCTGAAAAGTTATCTTGGCTCCATATTGACGCAACTGAACCTTGAAAACCAAATACACCAATGCTTTGAAAGCCAAGCGGTTGAAACCTTCTAAAATCCCTATCAGGGATTGAAACACGTAAGTACCACCTATTAAACACACTTCTATGTTACGTTGAAACCTTCTAAAATCCCTATCAGGGATTGAAACTTAGAATCAACAGAAGCCTGTTGAGCTTGCAAAGTTGAGTTGAAACCTTCTAAAATCCCTATCAGGGATTGAAACAAAGACTTTTGAGTTATATTGAACTTTCTCAGTCTGTTGAAACCTTCTAAAATCCCTATCAGGGATTGAAACATCTGTACTAAGATTAGGCAGCGTCAGTGTAACAAAGTTGAAACCTTCTAAAATCCCTATCAGGGATTGAAACATGTTTCCTGTAGCATTAGAAACATTTAAATCTATGTTGAAACCTTCTAAAATCCCTATCAGGGATTGAAACACAAGCATTAATTAAAGAAGCAGAAGAACGCGATGTTGAAACCTTCTAAAATCCCTATCAGGGATTGAAACCGCTACAAGAGAACCCTGGGTCATAGAGTCTTTAGAGTTGAAACCTTCTAAAATCCCTATCAGGGATTGAAACTTCTCATCAAATTTTGAGAAAACTTTTATTTTTAAAGTTGAAACCTTCTAAAATCCCTATCAGGGATTGAAACATGGCTAATAGCTCAGAATATCGTGAAGTAGCCTTGTTGAAACCTTCTAAAATCCCTATCAGGGATTGAAACGAGATTACCGCTCCTTTGTATATAGCTCTCATGGGGTTGAAACCTTCTAAAATCCCTATCAGGGATTAAAACGACTCTGGTGCGTAAGTACTCTAAACTACAACCCTAATTTTGCAGAAAACCCAAGGGGGTAGCCAAAACAATACCTAAAGGCGATCGCCCAGAATATCTACCCATCCGTTTTATGTAGAAAATTAAACCATCTACTTCTAGGCAACTAATCAAAGCGCGAGTATAAAAGAAAAAACAAACACAAATTAATACTGTAAATTAACAGAGAAATAACATGGCCAATCGCTCGCGCAAGCTAACGCCAAAATCTTCTAAGCAAGACGGTTCTGATTTGGAAGCAAAGAAAGCCCGAATCCAGCAACAACAGGTAGGTGATACCGATTTGCCAAAGGAAGGTGATGGAAGAATTAATGAAACCCAGATACAGAAAGTGATTTCTCCATCAAAATCCTATAAACCGTCTTCAATAATTGCGATCGCCATTTTACTTACAAGTGCTGGCTTAGTGCTGAGTTGTACCTGGATTGGGGTTCTGTGGATATTTAACCCAGAACAGGTAAGCTGGCTGAATAATTTCCTACCAGAGTGGGCGCACATCCCCGGTAACAGCGAAAACCCCCAAACCCTCGCCCAAATCCAAGTCAATTTGAGCCAAAAACAACAAATACCAGGGGAAACCATTCCTCTAGATGATGAGGAAAAATCATTGCTGTTACCAGTGATGCGCCAGCGTCCCGATTGTATAGCTAACTGTAAGGAAATAGTCGAACTCAGGGTTTATCAGTTAGAAAATTTAAAATACGAATCACAACCAGAAAAATTTTATCGCTTGGCGAATAGCTTACTAATTACTGGCCCTGAAGAATCATTGGCAATTAGCGGAGGTGGGCAGAATGCGATCGCTTCCTTGGTAGAAGATACACCAGAAAATGAAGATGTTAGCAATCCTTTACCATTAAATATAGTGAACCGCTTTGAAGCCGGAACACCAGCAGCAGGTGTCTGGTTAAATTTGCGCGGACAGCGACAACAAGATCATCAATCTGTGACTCCTGATGCGGGGAATATTGCCTACGGTCAAATTGTCTACTACAATCCAGAGCGTAGCCACTTACAACTGATGTTATCTTGGACTAGTCCCAGTGGACACATTCCTAAATGGGAACAAGTCACAGGTAGTAATGCTAAAGAATTGGTTGTTGATCAAACTATAGGTTTAGAACCAAAACTACAGGTTTACCAAGTCAAATCTGTAAACTTATATCTGAATCCCATTCAATTGGAAGAAATTTCTTTACAAAACCCCGTATTGAGAGACTCTGGTTACAAAAACGTGCTGTTAATTAGCCGCAATGGCTTATGGTCACCAGCTTTCGATTGGTTAACATCGATTAAAAAACAACGCAACAATAGTTTACCAGCCGCCGCCCAATCACAATTAGACTTGATTCGCCTCCATGCTGAAGTAACTAAAATCCAAGCCGATAAAATATGGGCTAGTCCCAGTGAACAAGTACTTGCAGATTTAATAGATGGTCGTTGGGAAAAAGCGTTGCAAGTATTTAGCGCATCCCCACAGAATGCACAAGAAATAGCCATTTTGTTAAAAACAGATAAGGATCGATTATGGCGGCGTGTGGTAGCTGCAATGCAAGTGAACCCCAATAGAAAAGCCGTCCAAGCTTGGGGGGCTTTGATTTTAACAGTGCAGCAGGGGGAAGCCAAAGCCAATTCCTGGTTAGAAGAACAAGCAAAACCGTCTACAGCCAACCTCAGTTATATCCAAGGTCTGACAAAGCAACTCTATCCCCAAGCAGACACAATTGATGATTCCGCGCCCAGTTCAGATACAGATAGTTAATTGCCAAAATTATGGGGATGGAAAAAATTTTCCACCCCCATTTACTAAATAGATTGGATAATGTTAAGGTTATTTTATGATGTCTTCACACAATCTTTATCAAGTATCGATGGCGATCGCTAAACTTGAAAGTGAAGATTCATGGTTTAAAGTTGCGCGTTCCCAAAAACAGACTATACAGGCACTCTATCAAAAAATTATTCTTCTTTGGTAGTAGCTGCTAAACGTTGTTCCTTAAGATTTTGTAATTGTTCCAACAAAGAGTCCACCTCTGCTTGCAAGTTCATTAGTTTAACTTGCTGGTCATCTTGGTAGTAAGACTTATTTAAATGACGTGTCAACGCAGCTTGGCATTCACGTTCAGAAACAGTAGATGTAGCAGTAGCCATCTTTTTTAAATTCCAAAACTCAACTCACACCTCTTGGTAAATAATATAATAAAGCAACTTTAAGCTTTGTTAAATAAATGTATCTTTTTAATCATATAGTCTAATGAGTTACGGTTTGTACCATAAGTGACGGCGATGATTCCCCTATGTTCCCGTAATTCTATACTCCCCCGACTTGAAAGAGCAGGGGTAAAATTAGGACGGGCAATGCCCACCAAACCCTTGATACAGTGGGCATTACTAAAGATACCGTCAACCATCAACCGTCAACATAATATTTCCGAAATCAAATATAAATCCTAGATCAACCAATTGATTGTTACTCCATCCCCCGTTCCTTGAACATTCCCATCAATTTCCGTTTACGGGCGTGGATTTCTATTAACTTTTCTCGATATTTAGACCAATCTGCTTGTCTACCAGATTGTATATAAGCAGCACGTACCTTTTTCAGCCACTGCACTGCTTCACTATAGTATTCTGCCTTACCCTCATCCATAATTTTTTCAGCACGGCGACGGGCATTAGTGATTACCCAATCAGGCTTCTGTGATATGGCTGCTTCCATGACTCGGTGGATTAAAGCTGAATGATAGGAACTGAGTTCACTAACAGTAGCGATCGCATCCTCAATCAGTCCCTCATATAAAAATACATCCACCTTGGCTGATTCTATTCCCCAAGTCTTACAACTCTGAATAATCCTTAATAAATCTGTTTTGACATTTTCCCAGCTTTCACCCGCTAATTCTGCCATTTTTTGATAATCAACAAAGCAGGGTTTAACTTGAAAAGCTTCCTTGAGTGCGAGTAAAGAAATTTCTGGATTGCCCACAGCTTCGGCTAAATCGCTTGTCCAGATGCCTAATTCATACCGACAATTACCAGGTAACTTAAAACCAACTTGGGCTATGTCTAATGCTTCCGGTAATGAACCTTGTTCAGCTAAGGTTTTAGCTAAAGCAAAAGCTTCTTCCGTGGAACTCATCTGCATTTCCGCCGCCGCCAATGCTTCCTCTACCCTGCCTAAACGCCCCAACATCGTTAAATATTCTTGGGTTTGTCCCTCTACTTGGGCTAAATACAAATATTCTTGGTAGCGTTCCTGGCGTTCGAGAATTTTTAGGCGAATTTGTGCCAAATCATCAGCATAATTAGGAACTTCTCTTTCCCATACACCCATTTCGGCAATATCGCCTTGGAGAATTCGCAGCAAATGCGGATCATCCCAACCTTGACGTAACGCATCTAAACTCATGCTAAAATCGGCATTCCATTCATCTTGCCAAGCTTCCAAACTCACTTGCACATCAACTTTTTCTGCTGATGTTAGTTCAGACGAGAGAATCACTTCACACCAAGCCAGATTTAACTCCCAGGCAATTTCATCATTGTCAGCACCGTATTCTGATACCTCATCCCAATTTTCGGCACAGGTAGAGGTGATGGCTTCAAGAATAGCGATCGCATTATTACTCTCACCTTGCTGAGAAAATTCTAAAGCAGTCTGCACCAAACTAAACAAATCTTCGGTAATCGGGTCTTCCTCATACCCCTCCTCAAAGTAGCGGACTGCTTCCCGCAAAATTTGCTTAACTTGTCCGCGAAAGGAAGCCAAATTCACAGTTACTTGCCGTCCGGGTTGAGTAGATATAGGTTTAGCTACAGGATTCGTCATCCAACTAACGTGCTGATCAATTACATCTATCAGTTGGGGTTGTTCGGCAACTAATTCCTGTACCAGCCTTTGAGTCTGGACATGATCTAAACGATCTAGTAATTGTTCTAAAGTAGGACGTTGCTCAATAATTTCTGGTTGTCTTGTAGATACAAGCATCGTCGCCACAATGTGTTTACACCAGCCATCTAGGTTGTAAGCACAAGTACACTTGGCCGAAGTGATATTCTTGTCATCAAAATTGAGAGTTACACGATAAGGTAATCGTTCATTTCCTTCAACTTCTGCTTGCAATTGCTGACCACGCTGAGTGATTGTGATGACAGCACCCGCTTCAAAATAAGCCTCCCCACGTTGGAAAGATTTGGCGTTAGCGTAGCGACGGACTGTAAATTCACTGATTTGGGGTAGAGACATCGAGCGATCGCCTGCAAAAACCTGTGCGTAGATAAATACTAGATCAAGCTTAGGCTTTCCGCTCATTGATTGCAATTAGGAGATTGGTCATTAGGGACGCGATTAATCAGGTCAGTGGTTAGAGACGCGATTAATCGCGTCTGTACAATTGCATCCCCAATCCCCAATTTAGTAACTTCCACACCTCTAAAGGCTTGCAAGGATGGCTAGACGGGTTGAAAATAGATAGGCGAAGCACACGGGGAAACTAACGTGAGTCATGAATTTGATTACGATTTAGTCATAATAGGCGCTGGTGTAGGGGGACATGGCGCAGCCCTACACGCGGTAAGTTGCGGCCTAAAGACAGCGATTATCGAGGCAGCCGACATGGGGGGAACCTGTGTCAATCGAGGCTGCATTCCATCGAAAGCGCTGTTGGCTGCTTCTGGACGTGTGCGGGAATTACGCGATGCCCATCACCTGAAGTCTCTGGGGATTCAAATTGGTAATGTGGAGTTTGATCGTCAAGCGATCGCTAATCATGCTAATAATCTTGTCTCCAAAATTCAAGGAGATTTAACAAATAGCCTGAAACGTCTGGGAGTCGATATCATCAGGGGTTGGGGCAAAATCGCGGGGACACAAAAAGTCACCGTCACGGGCGATGGTGGTGAAAAAACCATCACCGCTAAGGATATTATCCTTTCCCCCGGTTCTGTCCCCTTCGTACCTCCCGGTATTGAAGTCGATGGCAAAACCGTATTCACCAGCGACCAAGGCGTAAAGTTAGAAACCTTACCTGAATGGGTAGCCATTATTGGTAGTGGTTACATTGGTTTAGAATTCTCGGATATTTACTCAGCTTTGGGCTGTGAAATCACCTTGATTGAAGCCCTCGACCAGTTAATGCCAGGATTTGACCGCGATATTGCCAAACTCGCGGAACGGGTGCTAATTACACCCCGCGATATTGAAACAAAAGTTGGTGTATATGCCAAAAAAGTTATTCCTGGTTCGCCAGTAGTAATTGAATTGGCAGATTTCAAAACCAAGGAAGTTGTCGATGTCATCGAGGTAGATGCTTGCCTAGTAGCAACAGGACGCATCCCAGCCACCAAAAACCTGGGTTTAGAATCCATTGGTGTGGAACTTGATCGCCGCAACTTTATTCCTGTAGACGATCGCATGGCAGTGTTATCAGCAGGTGAAGTAGTACCCCATTTGTGGGCAATTGGTGATGCTAACGGCAAAATGATGCTGGCACACGCTGCTTCAGCCCAGGGCATTGTCGCCGTGGAAAATATCATCGGTAAGGAAAGAACAGTAGACTATCGCAGCATTCCCGCCGCCGCATTTACCCATCCCGAAGTTAGCTATGTCGGCTTAACAGAAACCGGTGCTAAAGAATTAGGCCAAGCTGAAGGTTTTGAAGTCGCCACCAGCAGAAGTTACTTCAAAGGCAATTCCAAAGCTTTAGCCGAAAACGAAGCCGACGGTATAGCCAAAGTCATCTACCGCAAAGATACCGGGGAAGTTTTAGGCGTACATATCTTTGGTTTACACGCCTCCGACTTAATCCACGAAGCATCCGCCGCCGTAGCCAACCGTCAAACTGTCCAAACTTTAGCCCATTTAGTCCACGCCCACCCAACATTATCCGAAGTGTTGGATGAAGCGTATAAACGAGCGATCGTTTAGTTTAGTCAACAGTCCATAGTTCATAGTTCATAGTCCATAGTCCACGGCTATAACTAATGACCATTGACTATGGACTATGGACTAATGAAAACTGACAACTGACAACTGACAACTGACAACCCTATGCAAATCCGTCGCCGACAACCAAATCCTGCTATCAATGTATCGGTATTGCGCTACCAAGTCGCTCTACCAAATGCCAAACCACAACATATTTTGGAAGAAATCGTTTGGCAAAAGGAAGTAGAAGTTGACCAAATGCGGGAAAAGTTGCCTTTGCTGGAATTGCAAAAAAAAGCACGTATTGCCCCACCTACCCGCGATTTCGTCGCCGCTTTAAAAAACGGTAGAACCACACCTGCGTTAATTGCCGAAGTCAAAAAGGCTTCACCCAGTAAAGGCGTATTTCGGGAAGATTTTGACCCAGTAGCGATCGCCTTATCCTACCAACAAGGTGGCGCTAGTTGTATTTCCGTCTTAACTGATGAAAAGTTTTTTCAAGGTAGTTTTGACAACTTAACTAAAGTCCGCGCCGCCGTAGATTTACCTTTACTTTGCAAGGATTTTGTGATTTATCCTTATCAAATGTATCTGGCACGGATTCAAGGCGCAGATGCTGTGTTATTAATTGCTGCTATCCTTAGTGATCAAGATTTACAGTACTTCATCAAAATTGCCAAAGCTTTGAATATGGCAACTTTGATTGAAGTTCATAACCTGGAAGAACTTGACCGCGTTTTAGCTTTAGATGGTGTATCTTTAGTTGGAATTAACAATCGCAATTTAGAAGATTTTTCTGTAGACTTACAAACTACTTGCCAACTTTTAGCCGCCAGAGGTAGCCAGTTACAAGAACGAAATATTGTAGTTGTGAGTGAATCGGGATTACATAACCCAGAAGATTTGAGTTTAGTATCCCAAGCGGGTGCTAGTGCTGTGCTAATCGGTGAGTCTTTAGTCAAACAACCAGATCCAGAACTAGCGATCGCCAACCTATTCTCCAGTGGTGTTTAAAAGTTATTCTTTTAGATGTAGGACTTACGCACACAGGTTGTCTGTTGAGAACGGGTGTAAGGGTGTAAAGGTGCAAGAGTTTCAAACATTTATACCCCTACACCCCTATACCCCTATACCCTTAACAAACTTGATGAAGCTATTTAAATATCAAAAAATATAGTTAATATTTATTTATTGTGTAAAAATTAACTTAATAACATACAACTACTAAGCATCACAAAATGCTTAATATAACATCACCCATCGACTACATGGAGCAAATTCCCCTACCTTCACCCATTCATTATGAACTCATACTCCAATTATTAGAAAGACAAACCATGTCAGCAGTCAGTAAAAACCCTGAATTGCGACATCAAGTAAATCAATTAATTATTACATTAAGAAAAGCAGCCGCCCAGCAAAAACACTTAGAAAATTCCTGTCTAGGTTCTTCCCTATCAGTAGAACATCGTTGGTCAATCAATCATCATGATCAGCAAGTTGCAACTCATGATTAAAAGGGATTGGGTATTGGGTAGGAAATATAGCTGTTGACAATTGACGGTGAGGCAGTCGGAGTCTTGTCTGCGTTCGCGGAGAAGGGAAGAGTACCCGGAGGGTTGTCTGTTGACGGACTTGAAAACCTTGTGTGGTCAGGGTTTCATTTTGAATTTTGTTGGCGTAGCCTACTCTACGAGTTGTCCGCAGGAATAGCTATAGGCTATGAGTGAATTTGAATTGATTCATCTGGCTACGGCTATAATTCTTGAGTTTATAGCCCCTTTTTCATCCGTCGTGGGTAAAAAGTTCATAACAGCTAAATTAAAAGAGCGAGTTAAATAATTCACTCGCTCTTTTAGTTTGTTTGTATTTAAATGAGTAGAAATTATGGGAGTCAATTTTTTGTGTCTCAGTCCTGGCACAAGACAGAGTGGTTGCAACATACCTTAATTCTCCTAAACGAGAACTTCCTAGCTTACGCTGTTTCTAACCAATCATAAATTTTTTCTAACTGTTCTAAGCTAATTAAACCGTACTGCCAAAGAATCATAGGCAAAGGCCCTGGGTCTTGTTCTCTATGCCGTAGTGCCACAGCCAAAGATGCCGCAGAAATTGCTAAATCTTCCTGTAGAAAATGAATGAGCCTTGAATAAGTAGATGGTGACATCTGTAACTCACCTCCTTGTTTAGTCTGAATTGTCATTTAGTGTTTTCCCGTTTCCCTATACTTTGCAAATATTACTTCATCGGTGAATATACGATGACCGGATAATCACTGGAGCAATTTTTTAAATTCTGCAAACACAGCTTATTTTTTAACGAAAACTAGAGAATTATAGCTAATCTTAGCCTTCATTTCATCTAGATGCTTTATTTTCCAGCTGTTAGTTGTTCTGGTCAAATAGGTTTTATCTTTTTTTACTTTAGTGTGTCACTTAGATACACTTTTAGTAGCAAAGATTCCATAGATAATACTGCCTCACAAACAACTAGTAACACTTATGCCAAAAGGAAGATTTTTTGCATAAAGTTTTTCTAGGCTGCGATCGCACTTGAGAGTGTATAAATTTTGTTGTGTTTGACATCATACTAAATAGTAACCGCAGAATTTGCATTTTACGTATACTTGATATTTTTTTTACGTAAAAATCATGAAGTAAAAATCAGATTCATCTTGGAATGCAAGCCATTGAGAGACTTAACACTGTTAATTACGGTTATTTAAAAACTCAATTTTGATACTATTGCCTGGCTGCAAATTTAACTCAGCTGCCCTGCCTGCACGTAATTCTATGACTGCATCAATAAGTACGTCAGGGCCATAAGTAGGACAAGGCTCACTAGGGCAAGGAGGTGCAGCAGCTTGAATATATTTGACTACACCCTTTTGCAAAAACACCATATCTAAAGCAACTGGTACATTCTTCATCCAAAATCTAGCTGGTTGTGGAGAAGCAAAAGGAAACAGCATTCCTCTGTTATCTGGTAAAGCTGGGCGATACATCAACCCCATTTGCTGCTGTTCTTGTGTCTTTGCCACTTCTAATTCAATAGTTGTGCCATTAGGAACAGTTGCCTTGGCTGAAATTGGTAGTGTTTGTCCAGAATTCACTACTAGTGCAGGTGGAGAAATAGCAGTATCTGTAGGTGTTTCAGCAGTGGTTTGTGAAGAACAAGCCATCAGTAAAATACTCAATAGCATCGGAATTAAACTTAACCAACGCATCATACAATTTTTGATTTTGTAATTTAGACTTCGATTTTACAGAAATTAAGCGAAAAAGCCCACGCTTCTCGGTTATGTTTTCTACCATGTTGAAGAGGCTGGTTAAGCTGCTTTTGCTTTAACATGGATATCTTTTTGTGTTGACAGCTGATGGTTGACTGTTGACTGTTGACAAACCATACAAGTGACTATGTTTGATAAATTTGGATGTAACCTGCCATAAAACAAATATCCCACCTGTGGGAGAGTGGGAGAGCTTAATTATAGAATGTAATTTGCGTTACTACGGGGTTAAATTTTCAGGACTCTCTGAGGACGTAACCAACGCCTCGCACAGTTTGAATTAGTCGCTTTTGACCCTCATCTTCAATTTTTAAGCGTAAGTAGCGAATATATACTTCTATGACATTAGATTCACCCATAAAATCGTAACCCCAGACGTTTTCGAGAATTTGTTCGCGGGTTAATACTTCACGGGGATGTTCCATTAAGTATTTTAAAAGTTCAAATTCTTTCATTGTTAAATCGACATTTCGTCCACTGTAAACAGCGCGGCGATTAGCTAGGTCTAAAATCAAATCACCAAAGCGTAACTGTTCTGTGGTATCGACATCTGGTTTCAAGTAGAGGCGAATCAGTCTTAAAAAATCTTCTGGGCGATAAGGTTTAAGAATATAATCATCAGCCCCTGCTTCTAGACAAGCAACCCGATCATCAACTGTGTCCCTAGCCATTAAAACTAATACTGGCGATCGCACTCCGGTATTCCTCAGATTTTTGCACAAAGAAAGACCAGATTCACCCGCCAGCATTCTGTCTAATACAACTAAAGCAGGCTGGCGATCGCGACAGTATTGTAATCCAGTAGTCGCATCACTCGCCAAAATAGAGTCATAGCCAGCTTCTTGTAAATCAAAAGACAGTTGATTCGCTAGGCTATCATCAGTTTCGATCACCAAAACACACGGGCTATGAGTAGCTATCATAAGATTTTGGGATATTGGATGCTTAATTGTATAGGCAATGATGGGGGATTGGGGATTGGAACGAATAAACAACTGTTAACTGTCAACTAACTAAGGTAATTCTACCGAAGTTGGTTTAGCGATATGCGGTAGACCCCAACCAAGTTTTTCTCGCAAAATACGGAAAAATTCTGGTGGTTGGAGGCGAATAAATTTGACACTGTATGGCGATCGCTCTAGATATACTCTATCTTCGGGAAAAATATAGCATCCCCCATTGCCATCTACTACCATCACCAACCGGGGAATGTTCACCGGGTAAATATTGACTGGTTCAGTATCGGGAAATACTAAAGCCCTAGAAGCCAAAGAATGGGGACAAATAGGAACGAGCTGCAATGCAGGTACGCCGGGGGTGACAACTGGCCCACCTGCGCTTAAAGAGTAAGCGGTGGAGCCTGTAGGTGTAGAAACAATTACCCCATCTGCGGCAATATCAACTGGCGCATGACGACCTACAGCAATCTCAAAATGACACATTGAGGTTAATGGTTCACGATGCAAAACCATTTCGTTCAAGCATAGAGCTTCCCAAAGTACTGATTCTCCTCGTAGCACTTTGACTGTGAGCATGGCTCGTTCTTCGATTTCATACTCACCTGCGATCGCCTGATCTATCGCTTGGGGTAATTGATTCAGGTAAGTTTCCGTTAAGAACCCCATGTGTCCAGTATTCACTGCCAAAATGGGAATACCGCAAGGCGCTACCTGACGCGATGCGGCTAAAACAGTACCATCACCCCCCAGCACTATGGCAAACTTCATCTCTGAATCAAAGCCAGGGGGTGTCAAACCGTCAATTGGTGTGTGGCATACAGGGCTTTCGGGATTAGAGTAGCCCAATATGCCACCGATACTAGATGTGATAGATACATCCCAACCGGCTGCGGTTAGCTTATCTTTTAACTCGATAGCAACACGACCGGCTACCGGTTTAATGTCGTTGTATATAATGCCTACTTTCGGCACACTCAAATATCCAAGTTTAAGCGACGCTTTGTCTTTTGTAATCGTTACACATTTTGGATCACCAGTCATTAGTTTGGCATCAAAAGTCCATACTCTATGGTAAAAAACTGTTGATTACTGACTGTTGACTGGCGACTATTAACTATTGACTTTTTTAAAGGGAGTTTTTTTGTCTTTTTGCTTTTTAGTTTTAGTTTTCTCGTAATCTAACTGTTTGAGCTTTTTCAGAATCCGGCTGAAATACTCTTGTAAATAGCTTTCTAAAGTAGTACTTTGTTCTTTTTCTAACCCAAAGACTGTGTAAACTTCATCCATTGAAGCATTTAGCGGTCTACCACTAGCCAAAACTTCGGTAAATGCCAATCTGTCAGCTATATTCCATCCCCACTGAAAGAATCTGGCAAGACCGCGCACAGCTCGTAGGAGGTTAATGGGCATTCGTCTAACTTTCGCCTCTTTACCAGATAAGCGTTCACATAAGTTAATAATTTCTTCTGCACTCCAGGCACGAGTACCCACTACAGGGAAAGCTTGTTTTTCCGTTTCTGGCACACTCAAAGCCCGCACAGCAAACTTAGCAATGTCTAAAGTATCCATATAAGCGACTGGGGAAGATGCGCCAGTTACCCAAACAGGCTGTCCTTCTAAAATGGGGATGCCATACTGACCGATTAACCCTTGCATGAAGCCGGCCAAGCGCAGAACGGTGTAATTTATCCCAGATTCAGCTAAAAATAATTCTGTACACCGTTTAATCTCCATCAGTGGGACTTCTGGATATTTATCGGCATCAATAATAGAGAAGAATATAAAACGTTCTACACCCGCCGCTTTTGCTGCCTGGATTAGGGCTATTTGTCCTTCCCAGTCTACTTGTTTAATTGTCAGCGAATCTGTAGCACGAGAGGTTGCTGCATCAATTACTGCTGTTACGCCTTCTAGCGCCTCTGCAAGAGTCTGGGGTTGACATAAATCTCCTCTTACGAGTTCGGCTCCCCACTCTTTTAAAAAAGCTGCTCTTTTGGCACTCCTGACAAGACAGCGAACTTTATATCCCTCATCGATCGCCCGACGAGCCACTTGTCTTCCTAAGGTGCCAGTGGCACCGACTATTAATAATGTCATGAGGGTTGTAACAAATTTTAAACTTTTATGAAAAGAATCTTAACAGAATTATATCTGTAAATAAAAATTAATGGTTTTTAAGGAACAGAATTGATACTGAAAAAATCACTATAACAGCGTTTTCCGGTGAGTGCAGCCACACGCGCGGGATGAAGCGCCGGGTGGACTGCGGTGGCCTGCTTCTTCAAAGGAGTACCCGGACACGCTATTTTTTCAGTAAGCTTCAGGCTTCTCATCTGTTGAAAGCAGGCAAATACAGATAAATTATTCTTCTGCGCCTTGAATTTTCAATAATAAAGCACCCAAAGCCCAACCTACGAAGATTAAGCCGAAAGATAACAAAGCTGCATTTAGAAGTTCGCCGCTCATTGATGTGATTCTCCTTGACGAATAAATTTTGATTTTTTGGTCTTATCTAGGCACAGCAGTCAGAACTACTAAGTAATGCGAGCCGAGTGATGTAGTGTTGAATAATAATTTATTCACCTTCCTCCATCTGCTTCTCTGCTCTCCCGCTTTTTTTAGCTTCTTACTGCTACTTTTACTTGGATTAGACCTGTGTAAACAATTTTAAACTAGTTTGATAGTCAATCCCTACTATTGGGAGATGGAATCAAGCAAAAAATTCTTTTCCAAAGCACTTATATGTACCAATTAAATCAGAATCAAACAGTAAATACACCTCAAAAATATCGCCCACGTTTAGCTCTAACAGTCGGAGATCCAGGCGGAATCGGGACAGAAGTGATTTTAAAGGCTTTGGCTGATGTAGAAATTGGTCATAACTATGACTTAACTGTAGTAAGTAATAAAAATTTACTCCAAGAGACTTATCAACAATTAAGCTCGATGGGAAATTTACTGCCGTTGGCTGATCCTAATTTATTAAAAATTATTGATGTAACTGTTGATAAAGAAACTGCCGCACAGATAAATTTAGGAACTGGTAACGCGGCTAGTGGTGCAGCCAGTTTCGCTTATATGGATTATGCGATCGCCCAAACCCTAGCGGGTGATTTTGATGGAATTGTGACCGGCCCGATCGCTAAATCTGCATGGAAAGCCGCAGGCTATAATTACCCAGGACAAACGGAACTGTTAGCCCAAAAGTCTAGCGTAGACCGCTTTGGGATGTTATTTGTCGCGCGATCGCCTTACACTGGTTGGACACTAAGAGCCTTACTCGCAACTACCCATCTACCTTTACGTCAAGTGGCGGATACACTAACACCGCAATTGCTGACGCAAAAATTAGATTTGTTGGTGGAGTGTTTAGAGAAAGATTTTGGCATCACTAGTGGGAGAATTGCGATCGCTGGTTTAAATCCCCACAGTGGCGAACAAGGACAACTGGGAACAGAAGAACTAGATTGGTTAATTCCTTGGTTAGAGTCAGAACGACAAAAACGCCCTAATTTCCAACTAGATGGGCCGATTCCCCCGGATACGATGTGGGTTAAACCTGGTCAAGCTTGGTATGGTAATGGCGTTGTGCAGCACCCTGCTGATGCCTACCTGGCAATGTATCACGACCAAGGTTTAATTCCCGTCAAATTGATGGCTTTTGACCGAGCTGTAAATACTTCTATTGGTTTACCTTTTGTCCGCACTTCCCCAGACCACGGAACAGCCTTTGATATTGCCGGTAAAGGTATTGCTGATGCTACTAGTATGAAGGAGGCGATCGTATTAGCGGCTGAGTTGGTTCGTCAGAGGTTAGGTTGGCAAAAATAATTTTGAATACGTTGCTTATTTAGTTAGTAGGATGCGCTACTTGCGAGAAAACTTAGCTGTACCGAGAAATTATTAATACTGACGCACGCTACATTTTGGATATTTTTTTATCTGGAAGTCCTTTATTGCAAGTATAGCCGTGGCCAGATAGATTATGACATCAAGCTAAGATCAAACACTGACAAAACAAGGCTTTCAAGTCTGTCAACTGTCAACCGTCAACAGCTATATATCAAACAAGAAGATGTAAATAAACGGTCAAATTGTAAATAGCCACACCCTGATATTTAGTGTGTGAGTTAACTTTTCATCAGATAAACTCTTGCTTTCCCAGCTTAAATTGCTGTAGATTCTGGTATTTCAAATTTATAACCATAACCGCGAACAGTTTTAATGAACTCCGGTATACTGGTATCAGATTCTAACTTCTTACGTAGCTGTCCGATGTGTACATCAACCACCCGTCCATCTCCTACATAGTCACAACCCCAAATTTTTTGAATTAATTGAGGACGGCTCCAAGCTTGACCAGGATGGCTAGCTAAGAAGTGGAGAATATTAAACTCCAAAGCGGTGAGATTAAGAGGTTTATCGTTCAAAGTTACCTCTCTTCCTTCTGGGTTAATTGCTAGCTGCTTAAATATCAAGCGTTGTGAAGGAGAAGGTTTAATAGAGCGGATGCGTCTTAAAAGAGCTTGGACACGAACTTCAATTTCAGCCAAACTAAATGGCTTAGTAATAAAGTCATCAGCACCAGCAGCCAGGATTTTAATCTTGTCAGCTTCCTCTGTTCTTCCAGTTAAGATCATCACCAAGACGTTATTACGGCTTTGCATTTCTTGACAAAGACTGTAGCCGCTAGTGTCGGGAAGATTCCAATCAAGAATCACCAAGGCTGGGTTGAATTGCTCAAACAATGACAAAGCCGTTTTACCATCTGCCGCAGACTCTATTTGATATTTGCGGCTTAAAAAGCGATATATGAGGTTACGGACTCCAAAATCGTCATCTACAACAAGAATTTTGGGGTTTGTAGCGGAAAGCATCACCATATTATTTCAGCGATTGTTATGGCCTATTGTTTATCTAGCGTTTTGCTGTTTGTTATGCTCCTACACAAGAGACAGCCATTAAGGTAATTGTGTTATGAGCGCTTCTAGTAGGGAGCGTTGGTCGAGGTCTATCTCTAGTGAATACGCAGACCGACAACATCTGACAGGAATACATTGTTTCTGTATTACTTAGCTACACTTAATTTTCCATTAAATTTATGAAAAGTTCAGCCATGATTATGCAAACAAAATGTATGACTTTTGTATAACTTTGGTATGTCTTTCTGCTTACGTGCTAAAATGGCAAATCTTCACTGTTGAGAGAAGTTGATAGTTTTCAGTGTGTTTCCCGATTGGTAGAACTTCTCTAAATCAATCTAGTTGGCTTTCAAACAAAGCCACCGAACAATCCCATATAAAAAATCCGTGATATAGCCTACTCTGATTTAACTCATGAAAAAACTACCTACGGGGAGATATGAGTATTTGTCCGGAGTGTGTCTGCGTGCAGCTACCAAAAAAATCGTATTTAATCACACATTTTAGCTGAGAGTATGACCAGCCAAGGACTGAGAGCTTCGCCTGAAGGTATTAGAGCCGCGAAAACAGCCCTAACCGACAAAACCTTGACTCAACAAAAACTAGCAGCTGCGTTAGGGATTACACGTCAACCAGTCTCTAAGTTTTTCGCAGGAGAACCGGTATCTCGCAGTTGTTTTGTGCAAATTTGCCAACAACTAGGACTATCCTGGCAAAAAGTTGTTGGTTTAGCAGAAGAAGCAATATCAGAGACTCAATTACAACCTAAAGGAATTGATCTTGATGTATTGGTAAGGGAAGTACGCCAAAAGCGTCAGGAGAAAATTCAAGACCAGTGCAGCACTCTGCAAATGTTAGATATTGCTCAGGCAATTCCCTTAAGTAAAATTTACACTCCTGTGAGTGTTTTGGAGGAGATAACCAGTCAGCAATGGCGGGAAATTTCTGACCTGATGAATGATTGGTGTCTTGAGTGTAACTTTCAGGGGTTTGGACAAGGAAACCATCAAAGAGCATTACCAGGGTTAGATGCTATATCGCGCTATTCAAAATTGATGCTGTTGGGTAAACCTGGGTCTGGTAAGACAACATTTTTACAGTATCTAGCAATGGAATGTAATCATGGCAAATTACAACCCAATCAAGTACCTATTTTTATTAGATTAAAGGAATTTGCTGAAGATACTCAACGTGAGGGTGAGTTAAATCTTTTACAATACTTTGTTCAAGAATTTCGTTGCAATGGAGTTGAAGAAGAATCAACTTTAGCAGTGCTTGCTGGAGGTAAAGCATTAATTTTACTTGATGCTTTAGATGAAGTGCCATTGGGTCATGTAGACAAAGTTATCAGAGAAATTCGCAAGTTTATTCAAACATTTTATAAAAATCAATTTGTAATTACTTGCCGCGTTTCTGCCCAAAAATATAGATTTCAGGGTTTCACTGAGGTCGAAATTGCAGATTTTCAAGAACAACAAAGAGATGTTTTTGTCAAGCAATGGTTTATGGCAGTGGCTCATCTGTCAAGCAAAGAAGGTGACTCAACTTGCAATATATTTACCCAGCAACTAAACTTACCAGAAAATCAGCGTATCCGAGAATTAGCTAATACACCAATTTTATTACATCTTTTGTGTCTAGTATTTAGAGTTAAAATGCAATTTCCCTATAAGCCGGCAAACTTGTATGAACAGGCACTGAATATTTTACTGGCTAGATGGGATGAAACTAGAGGTATTAAGAGAGATGATTTCTATGCACATTTAAATTTAGCAGATAAAAAAAAGCTGCTTTGTTACCTTGCTGTCAATACTTTTGTGAAGGGAGATTATTTCTTTACTTCAGATAAGATTCAAGACCTAATATATGATTATTTATCTAACCAATCAAATACCATTGATTTACAGCAACATAGTATAGCTATTCTACAAGGAATTGAAGCACAAGATGGTTTATTAGTAGAACGAGCTAGGGGGATTGATTCTTTTTCCCATTTGGCATTTCAAGAATATCTCGCTGCGAAATATATTGTTGATGATGCTCAAAATTATAATTGGCAGTTGTTAATTAACCACGTAGGTGAAGAGCGTTGGCATAACTTGTTCTTGTTAATCGTCAGTATGTTAGATAAACCTGACAACATACTCCTATTAATGAAAGATAAAGTTGATGAGCTTGTAGCTGCTGATGAAAAGATTCAAAGTTATTTAATTTGGCTACATCAAAAAACCAGTGAATTTGTTAATTCAGGGCAAGTATTTACTGCTCGTGCCTTTTACATAATTTGTAGTTATGCTTTTGCTGATAGTGCCAATGATGTATTGGTAGGAGATTTATTTAACAATATATCTCTTAATTCCGAATTAGCTTTGGATCAGTTGCTTTTTACTACTCTGAACTGTGTGAATGAGCTAGAAATTATTTTTGAGCAGAATCTTCATCATGCTCATGCTTTTAATTATATCTACGCCCTCAATCTTAATTTTGATGAAGCTATTAATATAGTTAGAGATGCTGAATTTAGAGAAGAATTACAAAGGCTCAAGAAAGGATTACCTGGTGCAGAAAGTAACTTGGAAAAAATATTATATTGGTGGTATGAGAATGGGAAATTATGGCATCAACAATTGAAAAGCAAAATAATTAAATACCGTAATATTGGTTATGACTGGCAATTTAATCAGCAACAAATTCGATTATTACAACAATATTTTGAAGCTAATAAATTACTAATGGATTGCCTAAGATATGCTTTGAATAATGGATTAAAACAAAAAATTGAGGATGAATTATTTCTAGTCTACCAAAAGAGATAAATAGACAATATTCATACCACAGCCAGAGAAAATCAACGAATGAACTTAGCTAAATTACTGTTAATTCCATTAGCAGTTAATAGTTAGGTTATGACTAATAATCCATTAGGCCGTATTATTCCTCAGCAACCACCCATTGAACCACAGTCTGATGCTCATGCACTCAAGTCTCGTTTAGAGTGGGGTGAACCAGCTTTTACAATACTGGACGTACGCGATCGCTCTACCTATAATGATGGTCATATTATGGGTGCGATGGCAATGCCCATTGAGGACTTGGTAGACAGAGCCTCATCGTCTTTAGAGAAAAGCCGCGATATTTATGTTTATGGTGCAGGTGATGAGCAAACCTCCCAAGCAGTAAATCTTTTGCGTTCAGCTGGTTTTGAACGCGTCTCTGAACTCAAGGGTGGTTTAGCCGCATGGAAGGCGATTGGCGGCCCTACCGAAGGAATTATTGAGTCCCGAACTCCCGCAGGTGCAGACGACTACAACGTTGTTTCTCGAATGCAAAATCATTTAGAGAATCAGAGGAAGGAAGTTTAGTAGTCATTGGTGATTGGTTCTTTGCTTAGATAGTTGACAGTTAACAGTTGACTGTTGACTGTTGACTAACAATTAATTTAATGTTCAAACAAATCTTTGAACTGTAATAAGTCTAGGGAAACAATTGTTGGTAAGACTTGAAAGCATTGTTGTGCTAGTTCCCAGCGTTCTTCGCGTTTGAGCATGGCGACTAATTTTTGTTGGGCGCTGAGTAAATAGCGGACATCATTGGCGGCGTAACTGAGTTGTGCTTCAGTCAAATTCGCAGCGTTTCCCCAATCCGAACTTTGAGCGCTTTTATCTAGTTCTACTTGTTCCAACTCATGTACCAAATCTTTAAGTCCGTGGCGATTGGTGTAAGTGCGGGCTAACTTACTGGCGATTTTGGTGCAGAAAATTGGCTGGACATGAATATCCAGATGGTGACGCAAAGTAGCAACATCAAACCGAGCGAAGTGGAAAACTTTGAGGACGTTTGTTGCTTCTAGGAGTTTTTTGAGATTTGGGGCTGTGGTTTGCCCTCTGGCTATACGAATTGCGGTTACCTTCCCCTCTGGATTGCATAGCTGAATTAAGCACAGGCGATCGCGCTGGGGTAACAATCCCATTGTTTCTGTATCGACAGCGATCGCCTCGGATTGTAAATATTCGGCAACAGCCGCGTCACTAAGGTCGTGATCGCCCACTTGGAAGTCTTGTAATGTCATGAATCACTCAATAATATATGCAGTATCTGCCGACGAGTCACCGACACTACATTATTATTGTCTAAAAAACCCACAATTCCATCTATCTAGTACGCAAGAAAATTTGTGTCAGATAGACTTCCCCTTGGGCATTAGTGGCAACGCCAATACCAGTCATATTGAAATTGCCTTTGATATTCTTTAAATGACCAGGACTGTCTATCCAACCAATTACAGCTTCGTTTGCTGGATCGTCATATCCCCGATTAAAAGCCACATTTTCGGCAGCACTGTTGTAGCGAAGAGGGATAGCATTAACCCGTTGCTCAAATCCTTGATGACTAAACGGAACTCTACCTCTAGCCATATTGCGACTGTGAACTCTTGCTTGCTGAGTGATCCTCGCATTTAAGGTCAACTTTGGTAGTCTTCTAGCTATCCGATACCGATTAATCTGCTCAAATACTGATTTTTCTAAAGCAGTAGTTTGAAAGGTTGTAGTAGTAGTCGTAGCAACCTGATGAGAAAAAATCGACAAGGGTGAATCACCAGTGGCGTTTTTTGTAGAAGAGTGACCTGGTATTAGAGGAGCCATTAATCCTCCGGCAAGGACAAGCATACTTATAGCGATGCCAAAAGCAGGTTGTCGGGACATGAAGAATTACTTTGTGTACATACTTATAAGACCTATACTCTAACTTCTACTTTCTAAGTTATATAACAGGATACTTTTGCAGTTTAATCAGCCTGAAAAGTGGGGACAAATTACTAAAATTACACACACAGCTAACCACGTAACGATTTCGTTCGCCATTTGTAGCATAAAAAACTATATTGTGGTTAAAATTCCTCATCCACAAGCGGATGAGGAATCTGGTAATGGGTAATAGGTCAGCAAGAGGAAAAGGAGCAGGGGGCAGGAAGAGAAGTCGCAAGGAGGGTTTCCCTCCGGGCGAACTTCCCTACGGGACGCTACGCGAACGGGAGCAAGGGGGAAAACCGAGACAGAGCTTGTACTCCGCCCCGGTCAAGCGCCCTAGAAGGGCGGGGCTTGTACCCCGAAGTTCTGAGCGCCGGCTTCCGGCGCTCAGACTTCTCTTCATGTTCCGCTCCGCACTCGCGTTGAGGAAAAGGGCTTGCTCCCCCTGCTCCCTGCTCCCTTCCCCCCTGCCTCTTCCGGTAATTGGCACCCTCAAAGTTCTAAGAACGAACGAAAATTTGGGTTAAATAAACTACACCTTGACCATTGACGGCAACACCGACCCCAGTCAAGTTGGCATTACCTTTAATATTGGCTAGGTGTCCTGAGCTTTTGAGCCAGCTTTGGACTGCGCGTGTTGCTGGGTCTTTATCTTGGTTATAAGCAACGTTTTCACTTGCGGATTTGTTGGGCATATTCAGCGCTTTCACACGCTGATCGAATCCCTGGTGGCTAAAGGGAACTTTACCACTAGCCATGTTTTGGCTGTGAATCCTGGCTTGCTCGTCAATACTAGCGTTCCGGGTTAGTGCTGGTAAGTTCTGAGACTGTCTGTATTGATTAACTTGCGCGAAGACTGCCTGTTCTATAGAAGCTGAGTTGCTATCTGATTGTCCACCTGAGGGACTGGAAGGATTGTTTTGTCCACCTGAGGGACTGGAAGGATTGTTTTGTCCACCTGAAGGACTGGAAGGGTTATTTTGTCCACTTGAGGGATTTCGGGGGCTGTTTTGCCCACCTGAGGGATTATAGGGTCTTTGAGGATAAGATTGCCCAGGATATCTCATGGGACGACGATTATATTGTCTGGGAAAACTGTATTGTGCGAGAAGGCGATCGCTAGAAATAGATGAAGACTTGGGTGCAGGAGATTGAATTTGGAGAGAAACTGCACTCGCCCCACTGGTGAGAGCGAAAGTTCCTAACGCAACGGCGTAAATTGTTGTTTTAAGCATTAGCAATCACAGACGTAGTTGCTGAGAGTAAACTTCCTGTTCATCTAAACAAACCGCCTGGATTTGAACAAATTTGCTGTGGCTTTGTATATCTTTGGTTCTATCCCTATCCCTTTGAATATTCTCTGATAACTTTTAAATTCTTAGATTTTCATAAATGAGAAGGCGATCGCTCAGATCGCCCTCCCCTATAAGTCTGATTTTTCCCTAAATTTTCCCGAAAAATGCGGCAAAACAGCCTGCGTAAATTTATAAATCTTCAAGAAAATATCTATCTAAAGATAGATTTATTGTGGGATTAAAAACTTAGCTACAGTTTGGACATCCTTATCACCACGTCCAGAGCAGTTGATCACAATGCGGGGGCTACCTTCAAGTTGGGGACAGAGGGTTTCTAAGTAGGCGATCGCATGGGCTGTTTCCAGGGCGGGGATAATTCCTTCCAAGCGGGATAATCGCTGGAACGCAGCCAAAGCTTCCTCATCCGTTACACTGTAATATTCCGCACGACCAACATCTTTCAAGTAGCTGTGTTCTGGCCCCACACCAGGGTAATCTAACCCCGCGCTAATCGAGTGGGCTTCAATTACCTGGCCATCCTCATCTTGCAGCAGATAACTCATCGCCCCATGCAATACACCAATTCGTCCTTTTGTCAAGGTAGCAGCGTGTTTTTCTGTGTTGACACCTTCTCCTGCTGCTTCTACTCCAATTAACCTAATGGATGACTCATTCACAAACTCATAAAATAATCCCATCGCATTAGACCCGCCACCCACACAAGCCAACAAAATATCGGGTAAACCACCCCATTTTTCCAAAGCTTGAGCGCGAGTTTCTTGCCCAATGACTGCATGAAAATCCCGTACCATCATTGGGTAAGGATGAGGCCCGGCGACGGAACCCAAAATGTAGTGAGTAGTTTCCACGTTCGTCACCCAATCCCGAATCGCCTCAGATGTAGCGTCCTTGAGAGTTCCCGTCCCAGCAGCCACCGGACGAACTTCAGCCCCCATCAGCCGCATTCTAAAGACGTTTAAAGCTTGGCGTTCCATATCGTGAACACCCATATAAATCACACATTCCAGGCCAAAGCGGGCGCAGACTGTAGCTGTTGCTACACCATGTTGTCCAGCACCTGTTTCGGCAATAATGCGCTGCTTACCCATGCGCTTGGCTAATAATACTTGACCAAGGGCATTATTGATTTTATGAGCGCCTGTATGATTTAAATCTTCTCGTTTTAAGTAAATTTGCGCTCCTGTACCATCTGGTCGGGCATAATGGGCGGTGAGGCGTTCAGCAAAATACAACGGTGTGGCACGTCCTACGTAGTCACGCAACAATTGTTGTAGTTCTGCTTGAAAACCTGGGTCATGGCGGTATTTTTGATAAGCTGTTTCTAGTTCGGCTAAAGCCGGCATTAAGGTTTCTGGCACATACTTACCGCCAAAGCGTCCAAAGCGTCCTTGGATATCGGGAACCTGAACATTTGAGGGGGTACTTGGAGAAAGGGGAGTGGTAGTCACGGAATGATTTTTGATGATGGGATAGACTTAATTATTATAAGAAAGTCTGAGGCACAGAGAATGCAATGTGACTTCACAAGGAAAACATTAAACCAGTTCGTAATTTCTAATTTCTAATTTGTAATCAATGTATGGCGTAATATCTCAAAACAACTGACCACTGACACATCTAATTTTTCGTATTCAGTAAATTTTATGTCTTCTTCCAATTCCAAATCTTCTGACAAGCGCTTTGTTTATCGTGAATTTGGCAATGACAACTCCGCCGCTTTAGAAAGACCAACTCCCGAACTACCACCACAACAACAAAATGTTAGAGTACAGGCTACCCGCGCCGGACGCAAAGGAAAAACTGTCACGGTGATTACTGGTTTTCAAACTAAACCTGAAGTATTGGCGGATTTAGTCAAACAGTTAAAAACTCAATGCGGTACAGGTGGAACAGTTAAAGATAACGAAATTGAAATTCAAGGCGAACATAAACAGAAAATTTTAGAAATCTTGATTAAGCTAGGCTACAAAGCCAAAATTAGTGGCGGATGACTAGTTTTGTATTCGGTCGTTGGATGAGGTCTTCATTCTCCAGTCAAATGTTTTACGTTTCTTTAATCAAGATTAACTAACAAGGAGATCAATATGGATTTAATTCGTCTTTTATGCGCTATTTTCTTCCCACCTTTGGGAGTATTTCTACAAGTTGGGATAGGTAAGGATTTTTGGATTAATATACTTTTAACTTTGTTCGGTTATTTTCCGGGAATTATTCATGCAGTGTGGGTAATTGCCAAGAAGTAATTCGTAATTTAACTCTGTTCAATTAGGTTAATGAAGAAATTAAATTAGGACTTACGCACCCAGATTTTCTCTTGAGACTGGGTGTAAGGATTTCAAATATTTATTGAAATATACGTAGGGTGGGCATTGCCCACCGTATCATGGTTGTGGTGGGCAATGCCCACCCTACAGATACTTAGATATTTTCAATAATCAAGTCGGATTCCTATATGGCTACGCCAGGCAAGCTACATCAAGAAACGCTATAAGTCCTATAAATAATAAACCCCCTTCACCGTTACTTTTGAAGGGGGATTTTTTACTAGTAGTCCAGCAAACACATTATGATAGGTCATCGATATTCGACTTTTTGAAAAAGTCGGGAATCTGGACATTAACCTGTCAAAATTAATTGGGTGGAGTACAAGAGCCTTAATTTTTAGCCACTTATTTTGGCTATGACAATCTTACAAATCAGCTGGCAAAATCACTGTATCAATGGCATGGATTACACCATTAGAGGCTTTGATATCTGCCTGTATTACTTTCGCATCGTTGACGCTGACACCTTGATTATCAACTTTTACATTAATTGTCCCACCTTCGACGCTTTTCACTTCACCAGATTTCAAATCAGTGGATAAAACATTACCAGGGACAACATGGTAAGTTAGCACCTTGAGTAATACTTCTTTGTTATCTGGTTGTAATAATGCTTGTAGAGCATCTGGTGGCAATTTAGCAAATGCAGCATCGGTAGGGGCAAAAATTGTTAAGTTATCTTTGCCTTTTAAAGTTTCTGTTAGCCCAGCTGCTTGTAATGCTTTTTTGAGCGTGGTAAAAGAATTATTTGATTCCACCAATGCTAACAAATTTTTTGAATCTGTGTTAGTTGTTTCTGCTGCTGGTGGTTGTTTTGTGGGTGTTTCTGTTGTGGGTTGGGTTTCTGGGGGAGTAACTGGAGTGGGTGCGGTACGGTTACCACGGTTATAGGGAGGCTCGTTAAAAATACTTGGTCTAGGATTTGTACGTCCTGTATTTTGTGCTGTCTGTTTCTTGTTATTGTCTTTTGTTATCTGGTTAACATTTGCTTGAATCCGTTGACCCCGATTATAGTGAGCTTCTTGGAAAATAGTAGGATTGGGATTTAATACTTCTCTTGCTCCAGATGGTAAGGTAATTGAGAGGCTAACGCCTGCTAAAGTCACTACACCTACCAAGTTGGTCAGCAGCTTGCTTTGATTCACCCTCATAATTTTTGTTTGTTTTAATTGGAATTAGGTTACATAAAGATTTATAACATTTTATAACCAACAAAATCTAACCACGGAAGTAAGATTTGTATTCAAAAATATGCTGGGTATGGGAAAATCTGATAACTAATTTGTATTTAACGCCGTGTGCAACTTTCTCTCAAACCTAACCCCCAACCCCTTCCCTACGAGGGAAGGGGAGCAAGATTCAAAGCCTCTCTCCTTGCAGGGGAGATGTTTGGAGAGGGGTTTCAAAAATAAGTTGCACATCGCGTTATTTAACACCGAAATAATATATGAGATTCATCCTGGATTTCTGAGGTATGCCTATGGGTATTTTCCATCGTATTACTTTTGTGGTGGGTAATTTCCAGTCCACAGATACTTAAATTTTTCAATAACCAAATAGGATTTATGTATAGTAGTCTGCTTTGATTTTTATTCACGCAGCATGGCTTAATTACACTTTTCGGATTTAGGTAATAGGTAAAGGAAACTATTTAGTTTTTTCAGCACAAGCTGAGACTATAGCAGTAAAAACAAAATATAATTACTGTGCAAATGATGATGAAGTGCAAATAGGCGTTCCCAAAATAATATAGAACAAAAATTGATATTTGACAAAAATAAATAGGAAAAAATAGACGTTATCTCCCTGATAAATGAGGTGGGAAATTAATGATTTACACCGGAAATTTACTGAAAGTACAGTTACAATTAGGAAGTTGATTGATTAATCCGTAAAGAGAGATAAATTGTGTTAGAATTATACCAATGGGAGTTCTCCCAATACTCAGAGAAAGTGCGGCTAATTCTCGATTACAAAGGATTAGAATATCGCAAAATTGAGGTCACCCCAGGAATTGGACAAGTAGAGTTATTCAGGTTAACTGGACAAAAACAAGTGCCAGTCTTGAAAGATGGTAACAGATATATTTCCGACTCAACAGCGATCGCCAAGTATTTAGACTTAGAATATCCAGACCGTCCCCTCATACCACAAGACCCCAAACAAAGGGGTTTAACTTTATTAATAGAAGAATGGGCTGATGAGTCCATCGGTATTAAAGGGAGAAAAGCATTATTTTCAGCTATCAGTCAAGACCAAAGTTTCCGCAAAGCCTTATTACCTACCTCCACACCAGATGTCCTCAAAACCTTAGTTGAAGGTGTACCAACTGATTTGCTAACAGTTTTGGGTTTTGGCGTTGGTTATAGTCCAGATGTGGTTAAGTCAGCGATCGCAGATTTAAAACAAGACCTAGAAGCACTTACACTATTGTTAGCAGATAGTCCCTATTTAACAGGGGACGAACCCACTCTAGCTGATTTAGCTGTAGCTGGTTTATCAATACTGTTAAAATTCCCAGAGGGTTCTTATTTAGACTTACCCGCCAGTATTGCAGGTAAAGGTGTACCATCATTAGCCGATAACCCTGATCATGCAGCCTTTTTTGCCTGGCGCGATCGCATCTACACCCAATTCCGCAAACCCTTAATTGGTAAATCACCCATCGGTGGCGCGCCTACTTCTATTCAAATTGAGTAGGGACTGGGGAAGATAAGGAGAGTAACTGTTGACTGTTGACTGTTGACTGTTGACTGTTGACTCATAAATATGGACTATTGACAACTGACAACTGACAACTGACTAATGACAAATGACAATCCACAACAACCATTAGGTTCAGTAATTCAAGGTTCTCTCACTGAGGGTTTAGAAGTGCGCTTACACCCGGATATTTCCGTTGAGGATATGCGGGTAGGTAAATTTTTGGTAGTCCAAGGGATGCGATCGCGCTTTTTCTGTATGCTGACAGATGTAGCCTTGGGAACTGCTAACGCGCGCATTATTGCTAGTCCCCCCAGTTGGGAGGACACTTTTTTACGGGACGTTTTAGCCGGGAGTGGGACTTATGGAACGATTAACCTCTCACCGATGCTGATGTTCACCCCTGAATCTAATGAGTCTGTGACAGCAACAGATGGTAAATCTGTAAATCCTTTTGTCCCATCTTCCACAGGTTTGGCTTCTTTTCAACCCCAAACTAGTACGACGATGGAATTACTCCCGGTGAAAACTATCCCCAGTCACTTCAGCCAAGTTTATGAAGCCAGCGTGGAAGATTTTCGCCGAGTGTTTGGTTGGGAAGACGACATCCAACGGAAAAACTTTTCCATCGGTAAACCCTTAGATATGGATGTCCCTGTATGTATTGATTTAAATCGGTTTGTCGAACGTAGTAACGGAGTGTTTGGTAAATCGGGTACGGGTAAATCTTTCCTCACCCGCTTACTCTTAGCTGGGGTGATTCGTAAGAATGCGGCGGTTAACTTGATATTTGATATGCACTCCGAGTATGGCTGGGAAGCAGTAGCGGAAGGAAAGAACGTCAACACCGTTAAGGGACTCAAGCAACTGTTTCCGGGGAGAGTGGAAGTATATACCCTCGACCCGGAATCAAGCAAGCGCCGGGGTGTAAGAGATTCCCATGAACTCTATTTGAGTTATGAGCAAATCGAAGTCGAAGATGTGAAATTATGTAGTCGAGATTTAGGCTTATCGGAAGCAGCCTTAGATAATGCCAACATCTTATATAGTGAGTTCGGCAAATCTTGGATTGTCCAATTGCTGAATATGACTAATGAAGAAATTGAGATGTTTTGTGACGAGAAGCGAGGACACAAAGGCTCAATTATGGCGTTACAGCGTAAGCTTTTGCGCTTAGATGGTCTTAAATATATGCGGGCAGTCTGCCCCCAAAATTATATTAATAAAATTTTACAATCTTTAGAAGCCGGCAAAAATGTCGTTATAGAATTTGGTTCCCAGTCGAATATGCTCTCCTATATGCTGGTAACTAACATGATCACCAGACGGATTCATGAGCATTACGTCCGCAAAGCTGATAAATTCCTACAAAGTAAAAATCCCAGCGATCGCCCCACGCCATTAATGATTACAATAGAAGAAGCCCACCGCTTCCTAGACCCGGCGATCGTTCAAAGCACTATATTTGGTACAATTGCCCGTGAACTGCGTAAATATTTCGTAACCCTTTTGGTAGTTGATCAACGACCTTCAGGCATAGATAATGAAGTTATGTCCCAAATTGGGACACGCATCACCGCCTTACTAAATGACGACAAAGACATTGATGCCATATTCACCGGCGTATCAGGGGCTGGTGGTCTCAGGTCAGTGTTAGCCAAGCTAGACTCCAAGCAACAAGCTTTAATTTTAGGTCATGCCGTCCCTATGCCCGTGGTAGTCCGGACTCGTCCCTATGATTCAACCTTCTATGCGGAAATTGGCGATGCAGCCTGGGAAGAAAAACCAGATGCAGAAGTATTCGCAGCAGCTGAACTAGCCAAAGCTGATTTGGGATTCTAGCGTGAGAAGCACGGGTGTAGGGGAGCAGGGGAGCAGAGGAAGCGAAGAATAACAACTGACAACTGACAACCGACAACTAACTACGTAAGTAGTAAACTCTTAACCTATAGAGTTCGGTTATCTCCCTACTGGCAGGCAACAGAAGAGGGGGTTTTCGCGTCACTATAGATATAGTTAGCTTTTCTAAGGAACTTAAAAATCTTTTTATAAAAAAAGCAATTTTACACTATAATCCATATCCTTCTTTTGGCTACTTTACTATCCACCTGATTTGTCTTAATATAAAACTAAGTGGAACTCATACTGACTTCGTATTGAACAGTTGCTGCCAGTAACTGAAATAAAGAAAGAATTCTGGAAAATTAACCACTGTGCTTGTAAGACATTAAAACATTGTCGGATGGTAGGGGAACCTATCTCAAGGCAGCGCCTTCTAGAAAACGGATACATGAAATTGTTTAAGTTTGGTAGCGCCTTGAGTTCTGTGAGATGCGGACGATGTTTACTAGCTAAATTTGTTACTCAATATTGATTGTGTTTACGGAGTAGAGGACAACGCACCAATGCCTACTGTTAACACCCACACAGAAGACACAAATACCAAATTCACGGCTGATATGGTGCGAACCTATCTGCGAGAAATTGGTCGTGTACCCCTGCTCACCCGTGAGCAAGAGATTGTTTACGGGAAGCAGGTGCAGCAAATGATGTCGCTGATTGACGCTAAAGAGGCTTTAGCGAAAAAATTGGATCGAGAACCGAGTTTACCAGAGTGGGCTGACCACGTTCAAAAGTCTGAAACAGAGGTGAAACAGACTGTAACTCAGGGTAAGCGAGCCAAGCAAAAAATGATTGAAGCGAACCTACGTTTGGTAGTGGCGATTGCCAAGAAATACCAAAAGCGGAACATGGAGTTCCTAGATTTAATCCAAGAAGGAACTCTGGGACTAGAAAGAGGCGTAGAGAAATTCGACCCGATGAGGGGTTACAAATTCTCAACCTACGCTTACTGGTGGATTCGCCAAGCGATTACCCGTGCGATCGCTCAACAAGGTCGTACCATCAGGCTACCTATCCATATTACCGAGAAACTGAACAAAATCAAAAAAGTTCAGCGCGAACTAGCTCAAACCTTGGGGCGTTCTCCTTCACCAGCAGAAATCGCCAAAGAACTAGAACTAGAACCTGCTCAGATTCGTGAGTATCTGAACATGGCGCGTCAACCAGTTTCTCTAGATGTGAAAGTTGGTGACAACCAGGATACAGAACTGCAAGAAATGCTCGAAGATGAAGGCCCATCACCAGAGTATTACACCACTCAAGAATTCTTGCGCCAAGACCTGAATACCCTTTTGGCAGAACTCACACCCCAACAGCGAGAAGTCGTAGCCTTACGCTTTGGCTTACTAGACGGTAATGAGTTGTCTTTGGCAAAAGTCGGTGAACGATTGAATCTCAGTCGTGAACGCGTCCGCCAATTAGAACATCAAGCACTAGCTCATCTGCGTCGCCGTCGAGCCAATGTTAAAGAATACGTCGCTAGCTAATTATCAAGACGTAGCAGTGCTACGTCTCCACCACAAAAATCTCCGCGCCTCCTGAACTCAGTCAGGGGGCGATTTTTTTAGGGGTTTAGGGGTTTAGGGGTATAAATATTTGAAACCCTTACACCCAGCCTCAACAAACAACCTGGGTGCGTAAGTCCTATTTTTTATAACGGACGAAAAAAGATTTTGACTTTTCCGAAATGAAAATACTTGCTGTTGTATATCTCTATGTACCTAGCAACGTTAATTTCTTTGACTGAGAAATGTAACGGCAAGACTTTAAACTTCGTCAATGATTTCATTACAGTTTACATCACCTAATAGGATGAATCTGTTGGGGGAAGCAAAAGTTTCATAATCGCTGATAGTTTAAGATAACTTGCGAAAAAATCCAGTAAACCTGAGTTTTTAAAAAATATTTTTTCTATAAAAAATAGATCAAACCTTTGACCGAGACTTAAAGGTTGCAAATTTACTTATGGTTTAAGACAAGTTGCAGAGGCAGTCGTATAAGTTTGTCACAGGAGGAGTCGGGTGCTTAACAATATTTCTAAATCTTCACCCTTGCGTCAGTTGAGAATCCCCGCTATTGGTCTACTTTTTACCCTTGCTATGGTGGGCGAAGAAATCAAGCCTGTGCTGAGTCAGGAAGTATCGCTACCTACTTCTACAACCCTATCGACGCATGGCGAACCACATAGTTCCCTGACTCCTCATTTGATGAACTTAAGCCCAGTTAGTGAAAATTTAGCACAAACAAAGAATCAGAAAGCCGAAAAAGAAACAGCGATCGCACCGAAGTTTAGTTTACCAAGAAAAGATGGCATTTATCTTTATGGTCAATCGCCACAACCAGACCAAATAGGACAAGGTTATGTTCTGTTTAAAAAACAGCAAGGTAGACTAGTAGGCGCATTGTATATGCCTAATTCTGAGTTTAGTTGTTTTCAAGGCAAACTTGATACATCTGGAGAGTTGGCAATGACTGTTACCGCCACACCAGACCCTGGTATTTCACCGGAAGTAGCTACAGCCAGTACATTACCCAAATTTTCTGAAGATGAGCCAATGAGCTATGCTTATTCCCTAGCATTGCAAGATTATCATCCCATTAACAGAATAAGTGCTGGCGATCGCCGCATTCTGCAAATGTGCAGTCAGTAGAGACGTTGTATACAACTAATACTCAATCCCTGGTTGCGCCTTAACGTTTTGATCACGGAAAGGATGCTTAATCAGGGTCATTTCTGTAACCAAGTCTGCGCGTTCAATAAGGGCGGCTGGTGCGCCTCTACCTGTGAGGATGACGTGTTTACTTACTGGTTTACGTGCCAAACCAGCCAGCACCTGATCTATGCTTAAATAGCCCATTTTCAAGGCAATATTAATTTCGTCTAGTAGGACTAACTGGTACTGGGGGTCAAGGATGAATTCTAATGATTTTTCCCATGCGGCTTGAGCTTTGTCAATGTCGCGATCGCGGTCTTGGGTGTCCCAAGTAAAGCCTTCTCCCATTGCGTGAAACTCGATTTGGTCTTCCCAATAGCTAAATACGCTTTTTTCTGAAGGTTCCCAAGCACCCTTGATGAACTGGACGATCGCTACTTTATACCCATGACCCAGCGATCGTAATACCATACCTAGTGCTGCTGTGGTTTTGCCTTTACCGTTACCAGTATTAACTATAATTAACCCTTTTTCTGGCACAGCTTGAGATATGCGGCGCTCCTGTACTTCCTTGCGGCGCTGCATTTTAGTGCGGTATTGTTCATCAGAAAGGTTTTGGGTTGATGCCATTATTTCATCAATGAGACGCTCAATTTCCTTATCTGATTCTAATGCTTCTGGTGTATCGCTTGTCATCAAATTCATCAGGAAATACAGAAAATAAATGTTACAACTAACAAACCCAAGAAAAACTTGTGGTTAGATTGATGAGAACGTGAGGGGAATATGGCAGAGAAAAGAAAAAGAATTGGTGAAAAAGACTAAGTTTTCACCGATTGAGTTTGATACTTGACTAAATCTTCTCCTATGGGCAATGTTGCGCGAATGATTTAGCTTTGTAAGGTGTATAAGAATATATCTAGTAAATCTCTCTAATTGCTTTCTAGCACGCAATTTATACAGTCTTTAGGTTGTGGTTATGTCCAGTTCAGTTACGCTACAAAACATCGATAATGTACTCACTTTTCTCACATTATTTTCCAGTCAAAATTGCCAACTATATGATATACAAACTGAACCTTTAACCTTAGACCCTTACTGCTATTCTAAGGAATTTAATAGATTCATAACAGCACTTTACGCAGGAAATTTTGTCATATCTTTTGATTGGACAAATTGGCAGGATGAAGCTAATCGTTTTGTAACTAATCCCGAACTATTAAATTTAGCTGATATTTCTACAATACAGAAATTATTGACTAGCCACGTTCGTAAAGAACGTTTTTGTAGTGGTCATCTAGCGCAAATGATAGATAATGGTCATTTGTTGACAATATTGCAGCGATTACAAGCAATTCGCATAAGCTAATGCACGTCTAAATTGCATAACTACGAATAAGGGCTGTTGACTGTCAACGGTCAACAGTCATCACGATAAATTGTGCAAGTTAAAAAAAATTCGTAGTTTTCCTATGTTCTGCACAAAGCGCGAATGATTTGTACATTCAGGGGATGCGAGAAATTGCTGAAACATAGTTAACATTAGATTCGGCAAGGTTACGATTCGGGAGTCTGAAAATGGCAAAACATTTGGGTAAGAAAATTGCACCTATACCGATGTCAAGAGATATCAGTGTGGTGGATTTGATTGATAATTACTTCACCGCCTACAACTCAGCGCGTTTGCGGGAAGCCAGCCAATTATTGGCTTGTGATATCCTCAAAGATGGTGTGACTGTGGGTGTAAGTCTTTCCGGTGCGATGACACCGGCGGGTTTTGGGGTGTCTGCACTTGCGCCTCTAATTCGTAATGGCTTTATTGATTGGATGATTAGCACTGGTGCAAATCTTTACCATGATATGCACTATGGGTTAGGTTTTGAGTTGTTCGCTGGGAACCCGTTTTTAGATGATGTCAAGTTGCGTGAAGAAGGGACTATCAGAATTTACGACATCATCTTTGGTTATGATGTCCTGCTAGAAACTGATGCTTTCATCCGCAAGATTTTGCAAGCAGAACCCTTTCAAAAACGAATGGGAACGGCGGAGTTTCATTATCTGTTGGGTAAGTATGTCAGGGAAGTTGAAAAGCAATTAGGGGTGAAACATTCCTGCTTGCTAGCTACAGCTTATGAATATGGCGTACCCATTTACACATCTTCCCCTGGTGACAGTTCCATCGGGATGAACGTAGCGGCGTTGGCGTTGGAAGGTTCACAACTGATATTAGATCCAGCCATTGACGTGAATGAAACAGCTGCGATCGCCTACAATGCCAGAGAAGGAGAAGGCAAAAGTGCGGCTGTAATTCTTGGTGGTGGTAGTCCGAAAAACTTTTTGCTACAAACCCAACCCCAGATTCACGAGGTTTTAGGATTAGAAGAACGGGGACATGATTTCTTTGTTCAATTCACAGATGCGCGTCCTGATACTGGTGGCTTATCTGGAGCCACACCAGCAGAGGCAGTAAGTTGGGGTAAGATCGACCCAGACGAACTACCCAGCACCATTGTTTGTTACACAGATAGCACGATCGCCTTACCGTTAGTAACAGCATACATTCTCAATCAATGCCCACCCCGTCCTCTGAAGCGGTTGTATGACAGACGGGAAGAATTATACGATAAACTCCGCACAGACTACCTAGCAGCGAAAGATCAACCAGTAGAGAAAGTAGCAACTAATGGAGAAGTTGCTACTTATCCCTGTGGTACACCTATTAAGCAATAGTAGGGAGTAGGAAGTAGGGAGTGAGGAGTAAAAAATTGTTCTCTTACACCCCTACACCCCTACACCCCTACACCCCTCCATATATCGGAATAGCAGCGCCGCGAATATCTTTGGCTTTTTCTGAGGCTAAAAAGCAGATTAATTCGCCAATAGACTCAGGTTTTACCCATTTGTCGGCATTTTCTGTACCCATTGCTTGACGGTTAGCAGGGGTATCAATGACTGTGGGGAGGATGACATTAGCGGTGATGTTTGTACCTTTCGTTTCATCAGCGATCGCTTTTGTGAAAGCTACCACACCCGCCTTCGCCGCAGAATAGGCGGCTAATCCTCCTGATGGTTCCACAGCAGCCTTAGAACCGATAGTGATAATACGTCCGTAGCCGTGGTCTAACATACTTTTGAGGCTATATTTGCATACCAAAAAAGTTGTATTTAAATTGATCTCAAATTCTCGTTTCCAACTGTAATAACTGTACTCGTGAGTTTTGCCCATCGAAAAGCCACCCACAAGGTGAATTAATACATCTACCCTACCGATGCGGGTAATGAGATTATCAACAGAAGATTCTTCTTCCAAGTTAGCGGGAATAAAGGTAACTCTAGCAAAATCCGCCGGCGGGAGAACTTCCTTGAGGCGTTCAACTTCCTTGAGATTGCGGTAAGTAATGGTCAGATTTGCACCTTGGGCGAGGACGACTGGTGTGACTCCTAAACCTAGTCCACCAGTACCGCCTGTAAGTAGAACTTGTCTACCTTTCATGATTTATGAACTCCAGAGAGCTTCATGATTCAAGATAACGCGTGGGCGTATTGCTTGCATCGGAGTAAAATTTAGGGGTGTAGGGGTTTAAGGGTATAGGGGTGTAGGGGAATAATACTTACTTCCCCAGTCGCTTCTAGTTGGTACAGCGATCGCCTAAAATTCTTAAGAGATGAATCTATATTAATTAACTAAACATCAACGATGACTACACTTAATTTTCAACGTGCTAACACTTTGAAATCAGCCTTTCAAGCTTGTAGTGTTGAACCCTTGGAAGGGGAAGATATCGAAAAATACTATGTTGATTTATCAGCAGTCCGCAAAACTTCAGCCGTTGATAATGTCAGTACCATTTTAGACTTTCAAGAACCTGCGGATTTCAGCACGATTTTATTTACTGGACATCGTGGCTGTGGCAAAAGCACAGAGTTAAAACGTATTCAAAAGCTTTGGCAAGAAAATTATCATGTGATTTATTTAGAAGTGAATGAAGAAACAGATATTAATGATGCTAGTTATACAGATTTATATTTAATAGTGATTAAACAAGTAGATAGGACTTACGCATTGACAAAAAATTTCATTCATGTGTACTAAGCAACACAAGTATGGGTAAGATTTTCTACAATGTAATCACGCAAAACTAAAGTGAATAAGTTCCTTTGCA
>NZ_JACJQL010000030.1 GCF_014696625.1 Nostoc parmelioides FACHB-3921 | reverse complement strand
TCCAGCAAGGACTGAATAACACCTGTAGAGAAACCCAGAGTATGCAAAGGTGCAGAACCTCCACGGCAGCGTAAGGAATGCAACAAATTCGTAGCAGTCAAATCATTCCCGTTCTTCTGTGGTCTAGCCATTGCTGCCTCCTTTATTTAATAGCTGCTAATTGCTGTTGCAGAATCACGATTTGTAGTTGGTGTTGTTCGAGTTCTGCTGTGATTTGTGCAAGTAATTCTTGAGTTGAAAGTGATTTAAGTTGTGATTCCTGGTAGTGGAATATGTCTTCAGACTGCTTATGTGGCATCAAAGCGTAACGCCATCCGTGACCGTATTGGTAAGCTAATTGAGTATCGGCGCGATAATATTCGAGTCCAAGAATGACTCCTTGCTGGGTGCGTTGACCAAAGGTAAAGCGGGGATACTCCCAATGTTTTGGGATGGATATGGTGGGTTGCATGATGAATTGATGGGTGAAGCGATTGGTAGACTTTTGAGAGAAATTGGCTAAAGACGATTCCAAAACGAAGGGTTATATTGAACCCGTTCAGCTTCATTTAAGTTAGTGGGCAGTATTGCCCACTAATTCCCTTAAGCCGCGACCAATTCGCTGACTGGCTCAGATTCCATCATCAGCAACCATTCCTCTGCACTGAGTTGGTCGAATGGTTTATCCAAAAGTTCGTCCCAGCCCACCACTTCAACTTGCAACAGTACCCGCACTCCAGCGATCGCTGACTCACACGTAGCCTTTTGCTGCCCAACTGAAGAAGCCCGGATGACCCACCAATTACCATCAGTAAAGCCGACTGCGCCTAATTTCTCACCATCACGGGTATAAATCCCATCATCGAGAAGTTCCAACCCGCACTGTTCACACGCATCGAAAATCTGCACCATGATTTCGTTACCCGTTGTAGCGGCTGGGGTTTCTGGTTCTTGTACTGGGAGTGTGCCGCGTGAGTAATGCCATTGGGTATCATCAAAGCACTTCTGCCACCAACTGCGGCGGAATACTTCGGCATTGTTCACCATCACAACCCAGCGTTCGGTGACGAAATCTGCGTCATCGTAAACAATCCGAGCAACCAGTCTTTCACCGATGTACAATTCATGCTCGTAGAAGTCGATTTCGCGTGATGTCAACAGTTCCGGTGCTACAGCTTGGGCTTGCTGGTTGATGTGCTGCTGTAGTTCAGCTTGAGCTAGGGTTTGTTCGCTGACGGGTTGCTGTCTATGTGCAATGTAAGTCATAATTATTTAACTCCGTTATGGATGAAAGCGATCGCTATGTTTCTCAGGCAGGGCGGTCGCTTTTGATTTTTTAAGAACCACGTTGTGGGGGAGCCACAACGCACTCACAAAGATTTGGCGTAGCCATTTCATCGATATCTAAGTCAGTTGCATTAAGCATTACTAAGACAAAGACTGATGGTTGCAGAAGCTAACCAGTGATGGCTTCTGTTTGTGAATGGATATAGTTTTCAAGGTTCAGTAAATGTCAGCTTATCGCTGTGAAGAGTGCTGAAAATAGATTTTCCTTTGCTCTTGTACCTTATAGTATATGCGGAAATACATACACTTGTCAATATAGCTCATACATTAATTGCTTATTTACATATTTTGTATGCGATACCGCAAACATTATGCTAACATGGCCTACAAGTACGATGGAGGAATGAATAAAAAAATGTATTGTCGATTAGCTGTTTTGATGGCAGAAAAAGATCCCCAGTTGTCGCAACGACAACTGGCAAGAGATACTGGCTTAGACGTGACTACTGTTAACCGTTTGTTCACCAACAATTTCAGTCGCGTCGATGTCAGTACCGTTGAAACCCTATGTAATTACTTTGATCGAACTGTTGGGGATCTTTTTGAAATGAGAGATCCACAAGATATTCCTCAAAGGCGTACCAAAAGACAACTCTCATCTAATAGTGAAGAGGCGGCATGATCAAACACAACCAAGCTTTAATACCTGTTGTGTTTTTCTGAGGTTTTCTCAAATAACTCAACAATTCTACTTGTATCAAATGCCTGACTATTTTACTTTCTATTTATTTGGCTATCACCCTTGGCCAAACCTATTCTTCCTTAAATTTTCATAGATGAAGGCGATCGCCGCCTGCCAGCTACGCGATCGCCTGCTCAATCCGTTTACGACAAAGTGAGCTAAATATAATGCTGACACATTTAGGGTGTAATCCACCAGATCAGCATGGGTGTTCACTTTGGCAAATTGCGCTTGGAACCGTTTTCAGCATTTACCAATAGTGGGCAACATATATGCTGACACTAGACCGCGAAACAACATCAGCACCTAACTACAGTATTCTCAACTCCGGCATCAAAGAAACGTTTACTGCCCTCGACCGTTTTGAGTGGCAGGCTGTGAATGAAGTGCTACAAATGCGTGACCAGAAACTATACCTTGAAGCTGGCTACGCTGATTTTAAAGAATACTGCCAGCGTGAACTATCCGCCTGGGGTGGCTACCGACGAATTAACCAATTGCTAGGGGCTAAAAAAGTCATTGATACGGTTGGAGAGTTGGGGCAGCACATCAAAAATGAGCGTCAAGCCCGTCCTTTGCTGCGTTTAGTCAATGAACCAGACAAGCTTAAGGAAGCTGTAGCGATCGCAGTACAAGAGAACCCCTCCCCCAGTGAATCGGATTTTGCGGCTGCGGCTCAAAAAGTGGTTCCCCGCCTGCCACGAACAAAAGCACCATCTCAGGAATCACTGGTTCCCGAAATTCAAGAACCAGTGGTTCCTGAATCTGCCACAGTCACGGTTACATCACCAACTCATCACAGGTATAGAGAATTGGGAACAATCGAAGCAGACCCCCCGAACTACTGGCAGCAGATTGTAACCTTTGCTGATGGTAGCAAGGAACTGGTCAATAATAATGATTTAGATGCCAAGAGTGTTCCTTTCCCCAGAGAGAGAAAACTTCCCTCAGAATACGCCGAAGCCATTGCTCAACTCAAACAGCAGCACCAGCAAGAATTGGAGAGGCTGGAACAAGATTTGAGAATCGGCTTGCTCTCAGAAGCTACAGCCAAGGCAGAAGAACAAGTACAAGAACAATTAACCTCACTCCAACAACTATTCCAACAACACAAAGAACAGAACATCCAGTTACAGCAACGCCTGGATGAGATGGAAGCATTGAGACAGTTGGAATACGAGAACCAGCAGTTAAAGCAGCGTATTCAGGAGTTAGAGAACGCTGTACAAGAACATCCCGCCCAACAGTGGGGAAATACTCTCACCAAGCAGGCAGCCAAATCACTTAATAAAGAAGTGAAGCGATCGCTAGAAAATACTATTGATCTACGATTGCTGGCAAAGGAATCACCAAAGGAGAATGCCCAGGAGTGCTTACGCTTGATGGGTATTGCTTTGGGTAATCTTGCCAGTGCCATGAATAACACCCAAGCTTTGCAAGCTGCGGCTGTACTTCTAGGAAGTGAGCCGACACCACAGGCGATCGCTTACCGTGCCGAGCAATTGCAATTGCTACCCCAAGCGGTGAGCGATATTCGGGCTGTGCTGTCCAAGCCTGGGTGTACATGGATGGAGTATTTCAAAGTGGCGAAAGAGTATGAGGTTATCGAACAGGACTACTTAGCCCAGTTAACCCCACAAGAGATAGAGCTAATCGCCACCTTAGAGAAAGACGCACAACCCAAAAGTATAAGTGTTGGTTCTATTGTTGCTCATGCTGATATCTACTGTGCTTTATATACAGCCAGAGGAGAAGTAGTTCAAGACTTGGGTGATGAAGTCTGGGTGGCGTGGGATCACTGGCAAGACCGAACAGACAAAACATTCCGACATTCTAAAGACGAATTACGGCTGTTGTAAGACTAGCAACGACTAAATAGCCCAAAAACTAACCGAATGCAGCATGGCTTAAATGCTGCTGATATTTTCATGCGTCAAAATTTAGAGGCAATATGAAATCTATCTCATCATCTGAATCCACTGATAGCCCATTTGACCAGATTAAACAAATTGATACTGATGGGGCTGAGTATTGGTTAGCTCGTGAGTTAATGCCTATTTTGGGTTATCAGCAGTGGCGGCAATTTGAGGATGCCATATCCAGAGCGATCGCTGCTTGCGAAAACATAGGCATTGAAAGCGAAAAACACTTTTTGCGGCTACCCGCAAAAAGTACTGGAGGTAGACCTAGAGACGATTTCAAGCTCAGTCGCTACGGATGTTACCTCACAGCAATGAATGGGGATTCACGTAAACCAGAGATAGCCGCAGCGCAGAATTACTTTGCAGTGAAAACCCGTGAGGCAGAGTTAGCCCCACAGTCCCAAGAGTTATTGTCACAACTGCTCTCAAAAATTGAACAGCAGAACAGGGTAATCCAAGAACAAGGTCAAGCGATCTCCCAACTACAAGCCCAAGTCCAAACGCTCTTACCCCCATCATCTGACTTTACACCCCCCGGCTGGGATGCCGAAGTATGGCGATCGCTACCTGCACAGGATAAGCGCCACTTCAAGTTTTTGTCTCGTCGCCGTGGTTTTCGCCCCTCCCAGCAGGGTCAAATTGAACCGTTAGCCCTGCCTTCTGTCAGTACCGACCAAATGAAGCAGAAGCAACGCGATGAAGTAGCGCAGTTAGTCGGTGAAGTATCGCCCCAAGAGAAACAGCAGTTGCAGGCGGCGAAACTCCAAGCACTCAGGGAATTTTGGTCACAGGCTCCAGAAGAAGACCAAAAAAATATGCCGTTTTAGAACTTGAGTAATTTAGACATTGAGTAAAATATATGACTAGTAAATTAATCACTCCAGAATCCCCTCTGTTGGTTCCTCCCCTGTTGGCCGCAGAGATTGGTTTAACTGAAGCAATGATGCTCCAGCAGATTCATTACTATTGCCAAATATCGAAGCACATTAAACGTGACGGACGGCGCTGGTTTTGGAAGACGCTCAAAGATTGGGGCGAAACTCTACCGTTTCTCAAGCCTTCTGCCATCAGACGAGCGATCGCTAACTTGAGAGATAATTTTAAATTGATAGATGTCTGCCGTCACAGCGAAAAAACATGGTATCAGGCTAACTGGTTCACTGTTAACGTTGAGAACGTACAAGCCTTGTGGAATCGGATTTGTCAAAATCAGCAGATCGATGTGAGCAATTTAGAACTATCGAACTGCTCACAGGCAGCAGATCATAACAAAGACTTCCCTCTCAAAGACTTCGCCTCACAACAACACAGTGCTGTTGAGCCTTTTAAAAGTGAGGAACTGGAAAACGAGATTTTGGAGTATGAGCAGGAAAGAGCAGAACAAATCCCAGAGTTAGAGTTACCCCAGATTACTCACTACGTTGATGAACCAGAACAAGTTGACTCGACTAGCAAGACAGACCATCATGAAGGCCATTCTTCCTCCGCCGTGTCAGATTTTCATAACGAAAACTCTGGTGATGATGATTACACTGAAGCACAAGAAAAATCAGTACAGCCTAGTCAGCAGGAGGTACAGTCCGTATTGCAACAGCTACGGGAAATACCTTGTACTCCGCAGTTTCGGCTAAACGGAGAGATTCAGCGTACAGTCAAGCGTTACTGGGAGAATGTGCCAGGGGCGATCGCGTATTTGAAGGAGGCAGTGCGGACTTGGAAAGGGATTAAGTCACCGGAAGCTGTGTTTGTCGCTGCTTGTAAGGAAGGGAGGAAGCCGGAATCCGCACAGGTCAAATCTGCTGTGAAAGAATGGTTTGAATGGGCGAGGCGGCAGAGGATTGTGATTGCGATGTCGGGTGAGGTCGTGTACACGCCGGATGGGGAGGCTGTGGGGTTGGCGGAGATGATGCGGCGGTGTCCGATGGGGGGGTAGCGATCGCCTACGGCGGAGCGTAGCTCATCGTGCTTGTTGTAGATTAACCTGAGTTCGGGATAAGCTGAGAAGCTGATTCTTACTTTGGCTACAACATCTATTCTTTCGTGGAAAGAATAAGAAATTAGCCTTAACGCGAACTGACGTTAGATTATACTAAAGACGGGTTGCAGCTTTAGTTTTAAAATCGCTAAAAGTATTGATATATAAAGATTTTTGCCTAGTCAAAAGTCTAGCAATCATCCGTTTTTAGTATAAACCATTGACGGTGCGTAGCGATCGCACCACCAGATAACCAAAAATCAAGCGATCGCACTTAACTTTTCATATCAGCAACACCTGAAGTTGTCTGGTATGGTGGGCAATAATCCCGAAATCAGACAATTTATTCCCCAATTCTCGCCTTTTGCCCACCCCTACTTGCACATCTCCTTTTCACTAGAGCGATCACACTACAATATCTCTTATATCGGTGATGGCAATCGGATGAAGTTAATTGATCGCATTGCTTCGGATGAGGTTTTAGATCAGGCTTTTGCGTGGATGTGTGAGAAACGCGCCCACCATCATTTTAATTCGGATGTTTGGCAGGTGCGGCGGTGGTGGCAGGAGAAAAAATTACGTATACAGCAGCTATTACGGGCAGGAACCTATCAGTTTCGGGAATTACGATTGTTTTGGGGTGAAGATGAGCGGGTGGAGTATTGGTCTTCTTTGGATGCTTTGGTGTTGAAGGCTATGGCAATTGTTTTAACCGAACACCTCCAACCCCATCTTTCGCCCCGGTGTTTTCATTTGGCTGGAACTGGGGGAATGAAGGCGGCGGTGCGGGAGGTGGCGCGGAATTTGCCGCTACATGATTTCGTGTTTCGGACGGATGTCAAAGGCTATTATGCCAGTATTAATCATCAGCGCCAGTAGGGTGCGTTAGCGTCAGCGTAACGCACCACCTTCTATATATCCCAAATTGTATTAGGCATGTCTGGAAATTCCCCCATCCCCCAATTTGGCGGATAAATGCCTTGGCTGATAAATCTATGAATCGTTGAAAATTGCCAATCCTGGGGAATCTGACATAATTTATGTCGCACCGGATTGTAATGAATATAATCGCAATGTATGACAAAATCTCTATCATCCCGAATTAAATGTTCCCAAAATCTTCTTTGCCATAAATTGCGCTCTTGGCGTTTTTGCCGAGAAACAGAAATCTCAGTCTGAATTTCCAATTGATTTCCATAATTTTTGGTGACAAAGGTTTTAATTAATCGCAGTCGCGTTGATAAATCACTATCTCCGGGTGGCAATGTCCAAATACAATGAAAATGATCGGGTAATAGTACAAATGCGTCGATGGTGAAGGGATATTTTTGACGTACATGAGTGATAGCAGCGCGGAGTGCAAGGCGTGCGATATCGGTGATTAGCCACGGTTGGCGATGATGAGTTACTTGGGTGAGGAAATAAGTACCACCAGGAAGTTTGGCTCGGCGGTAATTCGGCATGGGTATTTATTCATGGGTTGATTGTATTAAAGTACCCATTGTTTATGCTGAATTAATATTTCTCGTAGTGTTTGGATATTTGACAAGAAATTTGATTGTTTAGCCCGTAATGCGCCAGATGATTGGTTTGGTGCGTTACTTCGTTAACGCACCCTACAAGATCAGGCGATCGCACTTTATTTTACATATCCGCACCCTTCGATTGTACTAGATCAGGCTAGCGCACTCATTGTCATGAATCCTATGCTTATCAAATAACGGCACGATTTTTACGCGAGGAACGAGTGTATAAGCGGTACTATACCTCTCCAATCTGTATTCATCCTACTTAATGGATCTCCCCTTAACATCCTGAGTATTCCCATTCGAGCCGGTCTCAAGGAAGTATCTATAAAAATAGTCATCATCTGTATCGCTGTGGTGATCGGCACGTGATTTAACTGTATGGTTGGTACTGAAAGCGCTTCATGCAGGTTCTGAATAATTCGATTGAATTCCGCCAGGCCTGGGTCTCCGCACTGCTCGTATACAAGCCGAGTGTAGTTTAAGATAAACCTATCTAACTTTTCGAGCGCCAGCTGTTTACGGGCCTCTCGCAGCAGCGATGGGTCTTCATCCAACGCCATTCTCGTCGCCCTATTTGTTGCCCCAAACGCTAGCACATCTCGTGGGGTGCTCAGGTTCCGAGCTATCTCCCTGAGAACTGCGGTGTCTTGTGGGTACCGTTGTATCGTTCGTCGGTGGTTGGTCGATTGGGGCACGCGTGAAGACACTACGATCATACTTTGCGGTATATCTTGATGTGTCGGCAATGCTCCTACGCCCCCTTGCTGCACCACATGCGTCAACTCATGCGCTATCAACTCCTGTCCCCCTCGACTACCCGGCTCATATGCCCCCAGCCGAAAGAACACATCCTGCCCTGTGGTAAACGCCTTCGCCTGAATCGACCGATTCAACTGATCTGATTGAGCATCTGTATGCACCCGCACACCACTAAAATCCGCTCCCATCGCCTGCCCCATTGGTTCTCTGATGCTGTCGGACAGTGGTTGTCCACTACCTTTTGCCCGTTGTATCCCCGCTTCGACATCGGGGGATGCTGCCATACCTCCGTTATTCACACGCTGTATCAATGGCTTCTTCTGTAATTTATGTCGGTAGCTATCCTGTTTCGTCCCACCCTGTACCATCGGTCTCTCTGACGTATTCAACCGACTCACCACTTCATTGGACACTCTATCTGCTTCTTGCTCGTACCTATCCCCAACTGCACCGATTTCCATTTTCGCTTGCAATTTCAATGGTTTTTGCCCGTAATTTACAAGCTTTTGCGCGATTTCTAATTCCTGAGACTGGCCTGTTAACTTCGGTTTTCCTTTTTTTCCCGGTTGCTCTTTTTGCAGTAGATTCACCGCCCGATTGCCGAACCATCCTTGAGTTTCATTGGTAGGGGGTAGGGAATATTGGGCGTTCGCAGAGATTTTTGCTTTTGGTAGTGCGGACGCATTTTTGGGTTGATTAATATGTTGGCGTGACATGGCTATCTTCCTTTTGTGTTTAAAATGCTTCCTTTTGGCATCTCGTGTAGCTACAACTTACGCAAAGTGTTGAATAAAATTTGTTCGCAATCCGCTATGTGTTAGGAGATGTTATGTGACCAGATGCAATCTCTCATCTGCCTCATCTGTGTCTTCCGATCATTTGGTTGGTTTTTAGTGTGCGATCAGTTTTTTGGGAAATAACAGTTTGGTTGATTCGGCAAATCGGCGAACCGTTTTTTTCCTTCAAACCCTAGAGATGAATCGATGCGATGAACAGAAATTAAGCAACTACTTCCGCCTTAACCGCATCCGATTCACGGCTGCCATTTTCCCCAATTTCCGGTGTATCGCTCAATAGTTCTTCGAGTACCTGAATTGCCCCACTAATGCGGAGTAAACTATCTCGCAGATTTGCTTGTTTCTCTTCTAAGTCATCCATTATTTTTTGTCCCTCTTCAAATTCGGATTTGAGGGATTGAAGGCGCTGTATGAGATTTTGTTTCATCTTTTCCTCGGTTCATTTTTGCGATAATTATTTGTTACAAAATCTATACCTCAAAACGGATTCTACTGTGTGCTATCCTTTTGACGTTCGTCCGCTCGAATCCAAGGCAAAACAAACCACGTATGATTCAATATTTGATGATGTAGTTCATAGTGATATAAGGTTGCAAATTATTGTGCGCTCTACCGCCCCCCGTTTTTTGAATTGTGATGTTAGTTTTCTCTTCTGTAGTCTTTGCTAGGTATCTTCCGTCTGCTCCAGCATCATCACAAGTGTTTTTTCCATTGTCATTACTTAGATAAATATTGTGACTATGCCCCGGATCGGTCACACCATGATTATGTTCGGGCATTTCGTCAATTGTGAGCGTATGTGTTGTGGAGCCAGCTTTTTTACCCAACGAATCAAAGTCCGATTCACTTGTAGATAGTCCTACTGGTATTCGTCCTTTGAGGTCGGGAAGCTTAAACTTATCTTCACTTCTGCCATATTGAGTACCAATCACACCAAATAACTCTTCATGTCCCTTTGTATCTATTTCGGAACCGTCACATATAAACCACCCTTCTGGAGCCGTGGAACCTGCGTATGGGAGAATACTACCCACTGGCATCACCCATCCTGTTTTATCTTTGATGCGACCATTTACGTGCAGCTTCTCTTGAGGACTTGTTGTGCCGATTCCAACATTCCCCGTTACTTCTAAATTACTATCAATTTTTACACCGCCTTTAAAGTCGTTTGCATAGTTAATAACTAGGATTGAATTGTAGTTTTTCACCAAGGCGCGAGATAGACCTGTATCGCCTCTGTCACCTTTATTTTCTTTTCCTAATACGAAGTCATAACCTTTTTGTATGAGGCAGCCACTTACTTTTAAGTTACCTCCTTCAATTTCCATTTTTTCCTCTGGTTTTGTTGTGCCGATACTAACATTGCCAGTAACATAAAGGTCTTTATCGATTGTCAGCGTTCCAGTCATGGTGTCACCGCCTTTGCTCAACAAACCCGTTGTTAAGGGTTTGAAGATGACACGACAATCATCCTTCACAGTAAATTGACTGCCATTGTACTCCACCAAGGCTAAACTACAGTAGCGATGTAAAATCCCGTGGGGTGGTTGGGCTTCGTTACCAGGTGATTCGATATTGGCAGTCAGGTTGCGAGTTGGAATTAACCAGTAGTCGCCTGTTTTATAGTTGCCTGCATCAAATTTGACCTGAATCTCATTCTCTAAAGTTATCCAATCATTCTGCTTATTCTGTACAGCGATCTCACCAGAATCCCAACGCCGTACTATCATTGGCGGCTCAAATTTTGGTGCTTTGCCATCTGTCCACTCTTTCACTGTCAGTGTGTTTGCTGTAACAGATGCCAACTCTACTAAAAGTCCCGGTTCACCAGAGAGGGTTTGCTTTTCAGTAGTTATCTCCACCCAGTTACCTGCTGCAAATGCCGTTTGAATATCTTGTCCTAGACGACTAATGGTAATCTCCTGACCGACAATTTTCTCAACACGAGTCGCAATTGACCCATTATCCCGCGACCACTTAAACGTAGCTTCACCAACCTTACCGCTTTTATGAATTTCCACACGGTAGAGTTGATTTTCTAAGTTGGCTCCTGCTCCTACTATGCTCGCCGATAATTTGCCTGTGCTGATAGGGTTCTCCCAGCTAGGTTTCCAGTCAGGAGGAGCGAAAGAGCTTTTCTCTGCTTTGTTGTCCACTTTTTGGAGTTTCACTTGCCAAATATTCTTGACTCGCGTGGCTGTATCAGCCCCACCCAAAGCAGGTTCCCGAATCTCTGGATCTTCCAATGCTGTGATGTGGCGCTGCCAGACATCAAGGTAAGCTAAGTAAATACCATTCTCTGTTGGAAGTTTTGCACCTGAATAGTCTGATTGAGCAGTAAACAGCACAGACTGGTCGTTCTCAACAAGCATACCTTCAACGTAGTATCGCCCTTCACCGATTTTGAGATTTGTTTTATTATCTGCTGTGATCTCAAATCCAGCATACTTTTCTGGTGCGCCACTCTGACCGATAAAATCGGTGATTTCAGTAGCAATTCGATGCTCTGTAATATCAAGTTGTTCGTTCCAGTCTGCATCTAGTTGGACGCGCCCTTGTTGCATCAACACGCGGCTGAAACGTTTTTGGGGATTGAAGGTAAACCGAGAAAAATCGCCTTTCATAATATTTCCTTTAATAACTTCAAGACATATAGAAAATTCCAGCTTCTGAGCCAGCAGGCAAATATTCTTCTAAGCTGAGACGAAGATAAGCGGTGCGTTGAGGTTGGTGAAGCAGATGAAATGCGCCCATCTCACCACCATCGTCTGCACCTGTGGCAATTTCTGGCGCACAAGCTAGTGCTAGTTGGGCGTACCCTGGATCGCCATACTGCACAGAGGTAAACAAGGGTTTGATTTGGTGATTGGCATCGCTCCCCTCCAGAGGCTGACAGCAGTAACGGCGCGGAGTTTGGGAATCTTTTGGGACATAACTGAAGCGGACACTACCCGTTTGGCAATTTTTCACCGTGACAGGTGCTGTAAATATCACATTGGATGCTAGTGTGAGTTCGTGGAGGTTAACTTTACCAAAGATTGTAGTTCGCTCTAAAGTAGTGCGGAGGAAAGATTTTTCGTCTGTGGTGTTGGTAGCGATCTCATAATTTAAATCCGCATTATTACGCAGTTTTTTTATATCTATAGTTGCATCATTTGCGGCTTTTTTCAAGCTAGATACATCCTCTAAAATGCTGTTTATGATGCTGTCTTGCACTGTTAAACTAACAATCTGCTCTGGCAATTGTAAAGCACCAACAATGCTATGAGAGATAAATATTTGCAAACTGGAAATAATATTTTGTTTTGATTTTTCCCCCTCCACTCCACCAATCAAAGTACAGTGAATGATTTTCAGTTTCAGCCCTGTTTGAATGCTGAATTTAGCATCAATTAGTATTCCATTGAAGGTCAACGCGGCATCGGGATTGTCATCTGCAACTTTGACTCCTAACTGATTTTCACCACAACTGATGATAGGGCGCATTCCGTTGGCTGCTTGAATTGTCAAGCGACCGATTTTTTTCAGGGTGATCGGCTCAGTGAGTTCATGCTTTTGGTTATCAGCGATTTCAATGATGCCAGATAGATTATCTTGAGCTAAATATGCTTTTAAGGCATCCTGCAACGTTTTTCTATCTTGACTGACAACACAGTACCAGGAAACAGAATCATTCGTTGCTAAAGTTGGCTGGCGGTCATAGGGGCCACCACCAATGTCACCACTGAAACTGTAGCAGTAGCTAACGTTCACAGCCTGGGTTGGTGGTTCATTGATCGGGAAAGCTATTCGTCCCAATTTGACATCTACAGCGACTTTACCTGATTCGGGACTTTGCCAGTTACTTAAATCCATACTCACCAGCTGCATCGGTGAGATATTTGAGATGTTGAAGCTGCGATTGGGGCCGTAATATTGGCTGTCTGGTGGTTGCTGCTCTGGTCGTGCGTCTTTGTATTGCTGTTGATATGCCTTTAAATCGGCTGCAAATGCTTGTTGGGTGATCGCACCAGGTAAATTAATTGCTTGGGCAAATTGAGTAATTTCGGTTTTGGTTTGGGGTCGATTGAATAAATTTATCTGATAGCCGAGGGGGTGAAAGGTATACTTGATAACTTTGTTTTCTGTTTGATTTTCTAGGAGGTAAGCGGGACTGTTGGTAATTGGATAGCTTTGCAGTCGCCAGACAAACAGACCTAGATTCGAGATATTATATTTGCCGCGCATCGCAGCGAAGGATTGCTCAGATTTTATCCTATCTGGACTGATGCGACGTACATCCACTAAATGAGCGATCGCATCAAACGGCGAATTTAACTGTTCTAAGTTTGCTCGGTGACGGATGTCGATGGTACTGCTTTTACCCAGACGGATATGATTGATATTTTGGGTAGCACTGAGTAGCTCAAAAAATTCTACTACTTTAGCTCTCCAGCCAGTCACATCAAATGTGATATTTTCTAGGATGGCAGGAGTACCTTTGCGACGGCGGTAAGCAATTGTATTGGCAACGTATGACCGTTGACTCCACAACAGACTTTTTTCATCATTTAAACCGTCAATTCCCAATAAGTCAGCGATGTAAGGAACCACCCATTCATCACAGGTTTCGATGAACCAGTTTTCATACAGCCCATCAATATCGGCCTCAATTGTTCGCAGTTGGCTTTCCATAACTGCAAGTAAAGCCCGCAACGGTTCCCCTTGCGCCAAATCTCGTTGGCGATAGATAGACGGGAGGAGATGATAAAGACGTTCTAACTGATTCATGAACTTTTATTGAGTGTTATGCCTTGAGTATTAATTAGTAATAACTGAGATGCCAAAGCTTGTTTTTCCTGTACATCCCAAGAGGCTGTTTTTGCTTCTAGAGATGAAGGAATTGGTTTGGTTTTATTGTCAGATGTTAAGTAAAGAAAATCTAAGTTTACTGCTAATACACCTGCGATATTTTGAATAACTTCAATAATTTCTGAAGCGGCTACTGCTTGTCCAAACTCACGTTTGGCGAAACTAAAGGTTTGATTGAGTGTGCTTTCTATAATCTGCTTGACACTGTTTTCCTGATAACGTGGGTCAATCCATACTGTTGCTTCTATGTTAAAGTACAACGGCTCGTAGGATTGAATTTCCACAAATTGTAATGGATTACTCATATTAGAAACAATTGCTTGTTTCAGGTTAGTAAAAAGTGCAGAATTAGATTCAACTTGTTGTCCATCATCAGCAGCAATAGTAATGTGTATTAATTTTGTTTGCCCTGTGCAGAGAATGACAGCTTGAGCTTTGCCAATACCAGCAAAACTTTGAGTAAAGTTTTGAAAGTCTCGTAAAGAAACAATGCGATCTAGTGTGCAGACGGTGCGGGGAGTGTTATCGCGGATATGCAAAGAGGTTTCGTGATCGCCTGCGCCTGTGGCATCATGCAAATTAGTGACATCACGAATTCCTAAAGGTCGGTTTTGCAGCAGTATCAAAGAACCTGCTTTGACTTCTCCAACTTGACCAATACCACTACGATAAGTGGCAATGATATTTTCTTGCCCACTGGGTAAGCGAGAACCATGAATTCCATCACCAAAGATAATGGTAAACTCGCCTCGGTCGTCAATTTGTACAATGTAGCATTGGCTACGGGAATCTTGCTCTTCTAGAGATGCAACTTCTTGCCACAAGACATTATTCACATAGACTTGTAAAGTACTTTTACTACCACTAGCTGTAGCTGCCGAGACATAAGTTAAAGGTGGTTTTTTCAGCTTAAATCTTTGGTTAGCCTGTCCGCCATTACCACTACCGAGGACTTCTTTTTCTACAGTTTCACCATGAGTAGCTAGGACAACATTGGCATAAATAGTCATGCTGGCAGTATCATAATCATGCTGGAGATCATGGCTTAGGGTAAGAGTTTGAGAGTCCTCCATGCTCCCAACAAAAGCAATTTCAGTATTAGTTTTGTCCTTGATGATGACTGTGCGTCCTAATTCTAATGGAGGTATTGACTGCGCCAGTTTAATCCGTGGATTTTGACGCTTAATTGATGGTAATTCTTGCGATTTTTTGAACAATGGTAATTTTTCGCTTTGAATAAAAATAGTGGTTTCACGTAAATTAAATAAATTATTATTATTACTTTCTTTTGAATTATTGCTAGTATTACTACTTGTAACATTTATCCGGGTAACTTTTCCCGCTAATTCAAAATCAGTGCGGAAAACAGTAGAGTTATTCTCAACTTGATAAAGCGCAGATGATTCACCCTGAGTTAAAAGTACCCAGCTTCCTGGTAAAACATTTTGATATACAGCATTCAAGTCAATTTGTGGAAATTGAATGCTAAAATTACTCCATTCCCATATTGCCTTATTGTAAATAAAACCTTTAATGTTATCTAGGTTAGGAATAAAGCCAGAATCAACCGTAATTATTTTATTTTCAGAAATATCAACTACAGTTTTTGATTGATTAGCAACTGTGATAATATCACCTTTGTTAATAGATGTGGTGAAGACTGCATCATTATTTACTTTTATAGTTATGCCAGTGCAATTAATAGTTTCGCTACCAAACTGACTAGGGCTATATTTGCGTTTAATTTCTGGGGATAGTTCACTCCAGTTGCGAGCGTTATGACCAAAAAAAGAGGCTTGCTGTCGGAAAGCGAATACTTCAAGATTACTGATGGTTTTGTATTGGTCTGACAGTTTCTTGCCCCAACTAATCCGAGTATAACCCTCTTGAGTGTGAGGTTCGACTGTTTGCAGAGTTAAGAAGTACCAGCGAGTATTATCTTGACTATCTATCACTAAAATGGCATCGCCGGGCTGAAGTCTAGTATTTGTTCCTTGTAAAAGTAGTTCAGTTGTGTTCTGCTCAAATGTTTGCAGGTCGAATTTTGGAGAAATATCGGGCTTGAGGCTATTCCATTCAACTCGTGCTTTCATCTGTGCAATAGTTTCAAAGGTCTGGGGAAGTTCTCCCGGTGCTTTGGGAATACTCTGCACCCTTGTGCCAGGAGGAACTGTAACTTCTTGGGCTGAACCTGGTGCATCTTCGACGGTAAAAGTGAGGTATGTACTAGCAGCAACACCAGGATTGAGTTTATAACCAACTGTACACGATAATTCTAAAATCGAGCGGTCTTCAGTGGCTGTTCGCAGATATCCTTCGTTAGCAATTCGCTCTTGGTAAAACGTCAGGACATCTCCAACCACTGCCCAAGCATCAAGGAGGGCGATCGCAGGATCATCAAGATGTTGTGTAGTTAGTTTATGTAGGGGATGTTGTGGCTTTTGTGTGTCGGGACTCTGGGGAATTACTTGGGTTGGTAAACCTGCTAATAGACGCTGAAAGAAGGTGGGGTGAGTGCCTATACGGTAAGCCAAGGCACTTAATCCAGGGGGATTGTAATTAGTAGGTTGCTCTGAACTAAAATCTGAGCTATTCATAAGCCACCCTTGCAATTAAACTCAATTCTGCCGTTTTCTGGCGCATCTAAGTTATTGTCGAGACGAGCAATTTCCAGAGGCGTGATCGCAATTTTTCCTGTCTCGATTTCGTTTCCTTCAGGCGAACCCCAGCGTTGAAACCGCGCAATTGGCATCTCTACTTGCACAACTCCTGGTAACTCCATTGCTGTTTTGACAATTTGACTTACATAAACTGGTTGACCAAAACTCCAGTTGTCTGGGTGAAAAAAACCACGCCTACCATTGGGTAAGTCTACGTTACTAAAGGTTTCCAATAGCAGCCGCTTGACAGTGCTGGCAAAGTATCCCGGTGCTACTTGCAATGTTAAGGCAATATCTAAAGGGACAAATTGCGGTGCAGTAATTTCTAAGTCATAGCCAGCAAGGCGGTAGGGTGCGATAAATTGCCGCAACGTGGCTTTAAAAGTCTCGTCGATGGGTTGATTTTTCCGACCCTTCACCGCAATAAAGACAGTGTTCCAACTACCAGTCCAACGAATAGTAACTGCGGCGGTTTGTACTTGGGGGTGACGTGCTAAAACTTTTTGGTAATCGGCCGCCGTAATACAGCGTTGCTGTTGATTCCGAAACACTTCTGGGGCGTACAGCCGTACCTGCTCAATCGATTCGGGTTCTGTACCTCCCTGTGCTGGTAGGGGATTTCGCACTTTGATAATCTTTTGTCTGATTTCAGAATCGCAGACAATATGTGTGATCGCATCATGTCCGACATTGCCCTGTATACCGTTGCCAACTCGATAATTGGCTACCAATTGATTTTGGCTAGTTGGTTTTTTGCCCCGCACTCCGTCCCCGAAACGCAAATGAGCAATACCATCACTTTCCATTTCCACTACAAAATCATTAGCAAAGCGATCGCTACTCAATAAATCACGTCTCGCCCACCAAGTCGCCACTAATTTACCAGATTTCTCCTCATGGATCTCGATCATCGGTGTGGCTACATCAGGGTTTTGGGTCAGGGTTTGATTTGCTGACTGTTCTTTTCCCTTCACCACGTCATAAACAACGGCGTGTGTCAAGCCAATGTTTTGCAGTTGTGGGCGATAGCGTCCGGTTTGGGGTACGGGTGGGAGTTTTTCGGTGGTAATTCTTCTGCCATGTTCTGCCAGCACAATATTACCTTGGGCAATGCTGATGTTTTCTAGAGATTGAGTGTCTTGATAAATGGCAATGTCTAAGGGGAATGTTAGAGCGTCTTCAGGATGCCACTCAATTTCAGTAATCTCTTTGGCAAAGAGTGTATCTTGTTGAGGAGTAACTTTAGTTAAGCGAACCACGTGGCGATGTTTGGGGTCGGGGGCATTACCTGTTGTTTTACTTTGAATTTCCTCAAAAATCAGTACATCCCCTGCCTTTAAGTTGGTCAAATTCCCTTGTAATGTGGCACGAGTAGCCCCTAGAGGCAAGGAAAATTCCTTAGCTCCCCAGGTATAAAAATTCATTTGGTTGAGTTCTCTAAAGAGAGTGAGGGGGTAAATTGTTTCAAATACCTGGGATTGCTGGAATAATAATTTTTCATACTCAGCCGGAGTCATGGCTACTCCTGGGGATAAGTTGGTACTTTTAGTTATTAATTTAGTTCCTGCTGGTAACAATAGTCCGGCTGGGGTAACTTCATCTTTGACTTGCACTTGCACCCAGACACGGGCATTACAGCCTTCGTGCATGGTGTAGTCAATTAATCTGGTGTGGCGACCGATAGAAATGCGTCGTCTTGCTGTTCCTAGATAAGCTTCTGTCGCTACGGCATCTTGGTAATAACTGAGGCGATCGCCTGCATAGGCTAAAATTTCTACTAAGGTGATGCCTAAATCTGCTGGGTGGCGTTCTTTCCACTGGGGCATGACGACCGATAAACGGTCAAGCATTAACTGACGAAAACTGCTGTAATCTCTGGCTAGGTAATCAATTTCTAAGGTTGAGGGTGGCTCTGGTAAACTGGGGAGCGATCGCAATGGATCAAAAGGACTAGGGCGATCGACTTCTAAAGAAAAACGTGCCTGGGAGAAGAATGGATCGAGGTGCGCTACATTGATTAACTCTAGGGTATAAACCGGGAAGTTACCTGATGCTGATGTGTCTTGTTGTCTGTCTTGCACCTGTAGCAGTTGGACTTGCAGGATGTTAGGAGGACTAGGATTAATTCCCTGTACCTGTAAGTTAGTGGTGACGTTTGCACCCCTGGTAATGCGAATATTCGTGGCTGTGATTTGGGATAGAGAATTGTACTTAGTGTCCATCCCCGGCAGAAAATAGAGCCTCAACTGTAGGGGATTAGTTTCTACTTGAATATAATCCAGACCAATTTGTTGAGGATGAGAAATAATCCTATCTCTTCGCAAGTTGCGGGAGAAATCATCAAGTTGTATGTCACTCATCCCACTCCACCTCGCTCAAATTGGGCTATTTGGCGTTCTTGATTGCGACGAATAATGTACTGTACGATCACTCGTAAGGTAGATTCTTCGCTTGTAACTTGTAAAGCTTCCACTTGAATTAAATCACCCAGCCATTGTTGCAATGCTCCCTGGACAAGAAACTGAGTAGCTGCTGCCATTTCGTCGCTATTGGGAGCAAACACCAACTGCATTAACCCACTGCCAAAGGTAGGGCGGTTGACCCGTTCCCCTGGCATGGTAAATAGTAGTTGCTCAATCATTTGGTGGATATGGTCGTCGGGGGAGGCGTTAGCAACGCGGCGACTGCTGTCATCAATTTGGAATGGATAGGCAATTTCTGTATTCATAGTTACATCCCCTTTACCCGCACTTGGGTGGCTGCAATGGTTAACCCCGTACCTGTAGGTATGCAGATAGATTGAGAATCTTGTAAAAGGACGGGCATTCCGTTCGCTTTTATTCTTGTCGCCGCCACTATCCAGGAAGCAGTCACGCAGGGTTGAGGTGTTCCAGATGGTAAAGTGTTGGGACAACCTGCGATCGCATAGGTACTTGTCTGCGTGACAATTGGTTGTCCGCTAACTTTCACCCGTGGGTTGACAACAATGGGTTGTGCCGAACCACTATGTAGACATAAAACCGTCGCACCTTGGTGTAATAAAAAACCAGGCATTACATCACCTCCAAAGCACCATTGTTAATGGAAACACTAGCAGGCGAAAGTTTGACGCTGGCAGCACCGTTACTCAGTTCAATATTGTCTGGTGACAGTTTAACTGTTGCTGGCAGGGTGTCTAATTCTACGCCTGATGACGAAATTTTCACGGTTGCAGGACTGTTGCTCATCTCAATCCCGGAAGCAGCTACCTTAATTGTGGCTGGATTGCAACTAATTTCAATCCCTTGGGTATTACATACTAATTTGAGCGGTACTTGTACTAGGGGAGGCTCGACTGCTAAGGAGAATCCTCCGCCTGGAGCATCGTCAAGGGTCAGGGTAATGCTCTCTGTTTTCCAAACTTTTTTAGTAGCAAAGGCAGGCTGGACAGGAACTTCATTCACTCCCCAAAAACAACCACTCCAAATCGGGTAATCAGGATCGCCGCCTTCAAACTCTACCCAAACATTAGCACCAATTGGCGGAATGGCAAAGAAACCAACTTTATTCCCTGCATAGGGTACACAGGGCATTGCCCAACTGAAGCGACCATCGCCCAGAACCGCAAAAACGCTCACTTGGATTCGTCCTATCTGTTTTGGATCTACGTTATTTTCTACCTTTCCCCGATATTTTCCGAAAAATTGTTTCATGGGACGACCACTGGTGTTGTTGTTCCCACCCCTTCACGAGTCAGGGTGAAGCTTTGTTTGTATTCACCTAACCGCAATTGATGGGTGACATTCTTGACGTAATACAAGCCGTCGTAGGTGCTACCTACACCACGCAAGCCGACTAACCCCCGCGCTTTCAATACACCGTTGTAACGTGTTGCATCTAGTTCTCCAGTTGCTTCCACCACTTGATCCATTGAGGCATCGGTAATTGCCTGGGCGCGAGAAAGCATTTGGGCGTAGGTTAAGCCTGCTGTCTTTTTGGGTAGGACTGTGCGGGCTTTGGCAGTTCTCAGCATGGCGGATTGGGTTGCTAGGGGCAGCCGCAAGCTAGAGAAGGTTTTGACTGGAAGGCTACGTGCTGTCAGGCTATCTTCTCCCAATCCCGACACAAAGGTGGGGGTCAATGCTTTGTGCTGGATATTGATGGAGTTGACGTTGGTAGAGGTTCCCAGGTTGACAGAAAGGGCGCGTTGGGGGATACCTGCACGGGTGGGTGGCCCCCAATAGGCGGTATTGGTGCCGGGAACAGGGCCGGGAGAGATGTAATATACATAGGCGTACCGCTCCGCCAGTTCTTCCAGGTATTCCAAATCTGTGCCTACCTGCACGGGAACTCGCTCCACGGGATTGGGAACATCGAGGAAGGCGGGGGGAATTACCGTGGGGATCAATCCGTATTGGGCATAGGTGGCAATGATTTTCGGCACGATCGCAATATCCGGTTGGGCAGGATGAGCGACGATCTTCTCTTCCATGTCCATCATGACACTGACATCTTCGCCCGTGACAGTGAGCAGGCCGGAGTTGTTGCTGGTGGGGGACAACTGCTGGTGGGTAATGATGCCATCCATCAATACATGGGGAATGGCGTTGACGGTGACGACAACGATAACACGGTTGAAAGGACGCAGTAAGGGCAGTTTGAGGATGGGATAGTCGATGGCGGCAAATACACCACTGCGATCGCATTTGAAGGACAATTGAAACCCCGATCGCCCCGCATCGGTTTGGGTAATTTCGATGTTGTCTAAGGCTTGAATTAGGTTGGGGGGAGCCGGAAGCGGCACGGTGGGGCCTATGAGGAGTGAGAGGCGAATACCCTGGAAAAACATAGTAATCTTCCCCTAAATTTGGGTCTGGGCAATGTGCAGGGTTCGCCCAATTTCCGCACTCAGGTCAAAGGGATTCATGGCGTTGTTGGCATCGCAGATTTGCCAGTATTGTTCGGGGTCGCCCAACAAATCTGCGGCGAGGGTATCCAAGCGATCGCCTTCTTTGACTCGCATCTCCAGCACCCTAGATAAAGTTTCAGCTTGGGGGAGAAAGCGTCGCCGTTTATAGGACAGATGTCGCCCTTCAGGTGTGATGAGAGTGGCCGTTTCTAATTCGTAGTAGCGACTGGTGTGATCGAACATGATTGACCCCTTTATGGGACGTTTTTTCAGATATGTTTAAATCCGGTTGAATCCTGATTCAAGATTTTTATTTTGATAGGCGTTTAGTATTAGAGGTTGTTTGAAAAGTGGTGCATCTATCCCGCCTCGGAATGAATTCCGAGTCTCATAGCGCAAGTTATCTGAATATGACTCAACTAAAAATGTCTTCCAGTCCACTTGAGTTGACTTTGGCTATCAGCTTGGAACTTTAGTTCTAGACGGGATTTGGTTGAACATAAAAATTTTTTATTTGTGTGTACACGTTAGTCTTAAGCAGAGAAAAAATCTTCTTAAAGTTCTCTTTTGTAAGGAGATTTTAGGGGAATATAAAACGTTTTACTACTAACAAAATTACTTTTCAAATATCCTCTTAGTAAATTGCCTCTTGAGTTGACTGGAGGTGAGTTAATTGAATGATTTTTATCCGCTTATTTTACAGTTTATAAATGCCTGGTATTTATTAAACATAAAAACTGGATTTAAATCTACAATTAGCTTAATAACTTAATATTTGTACCCAATAAATTATTTAAGCTAGTGCCTGTCCCCAATGTTGCCATTGTTTCTTTAACAACCTGATGAGCTAGATATAAATGATAACCGGGATGGGTAATTGGCAAATCGGAATAGGTCAAAACTCGCATTCCTAAAGAGACTTTCGCCCGAATTGGATTCAGGTTTGTGTCATGGGCTTCTTCGGTGATACTAAAGCTGGTAATGTTTACGGGTAAAATACGGCGTTGTCCCCAAATGAACAGCGTTAATTTGGGTGGTGGTGGAATAATTTCAATGGTTCCCACTGCCAGCACAATCGTATTGGCAATCACCATCGAACTGGCGGGATAAACCAGCATCTCCAGTGCTGAAAGTTGGGGATAAATCCCCATATTGACGGCAATATCTTTGCCTTTTTCTAACTGGTCGGTGGCATCCATTTCAATCTCAATACTAATACTTTCTGCGGCTGCTCCGTTTAGGCGTAAACCTACTGTAGAACCAGATTGATCATTACCCTGCATCTGCGGTTCAAGGGAGCGAGTTAGGGTTTCCGGATTGTATTGAAACGGAATCACTTTCGTAATCGGATTGGGAAGATCAAAACCGACGATCGCACCTTTAAATAAACGTGGTGAACCTAGAAAATTTGTCATTAAGCTAGACCTTTGAGAAATACTTGTTGGCATAGACACGACCCATCATTCCCCAATTCCTCCATAAATTGCCTGTGCCACCTGAGAACCGATCGTCTCTACACCCATCCCTGCCCTGACATTAAACGAGCCACCCTGCAATTGCTGAATTTCCTGACTACGCGAAAGTGACGCAGGAACACCTTGCTCCGTTAACAACCGAGTCAATTCTTGTTCGATCGCCCGTTGAATCCTTACCTGATCCTTCCGAGCAAACCCATGCAGCAGCAACTCCTCAATCTGCAACTCAATATTCATTTCACCCATCCCCGAATCTCTCCATCTGTCAACGATTTTTCCAACTTGGCATATTCCCGTTTTGCCGCTTGCAACACATGACTCATCTGCACCGTCTCCTTCGCCTCCGCCGCTAAAAACGCCGCATTCATTGCAATATTGCGAATATTCCCCCCCGCCAGATTCAATTGCGCCAACTTCTCCACCTCCAATCCCTCCGTTGGCGTTGCTGCCGGGAAAATGTGCCGCCAAATCTCCACCCGTTCCGGCAAATCCGGGAAGGGAAACTGCACAATAAACCGAATCCGCCGCAGAAAAGCTTGATCTAGCGCATCCTTCAAATTAGTAGTCAAAATTGCCAAACCCCGATAGGCTTCCATACGCTGTAACAAATAGCTCACCTCAATATTGGCGTGGCGATCGTGGCTGTCTTTGACCTCACTGCGCTTGCCAAACAGGGCATCCGCTTCATCAAACAGCAAAATTACCCCACTTGATTCCGCCGCATCAAATACCCGCCGCAAATTCTTCTCCGTCTCGCCAATGTATTTGCTCACCACCGACGACAAATCAATCCGGTACAAATCCAGCCGCAACTCTCGCGCCAGCACTTCTGCTGCCATTGTCTTACCCGTGCCACTGCTACCAGCAAACAGCGCACTGATGCCCAAACCCCGATTCCCCTTCGTCCTGAAACCCCAAGTATCATAAACCTGCGATCGCTGTCGTACATGGACGGCAATATCCCGTAAAACTTGCCGTTGGGCTTCCGGTAATACCAATTCCTCCCAGGTGGCCGCAGGCTCAATGCGCTGGGACAGTTCCTCCAATCGGGGGCGGGATTGCAGGCGGCAAATATCCCAGAGTTGGCTGGAAAGGGGAGAGGGGGAAGATGGGGGAGAACTGGCGGCGATACAAGCGGCAGCGATCGCACTACTGCTCAAATCAAATTGAGCCACCAAAGCCTCGACTTGTCCATTCACCTCTGCCTGACGCTCTCCCAAAGCGGCTTTCCAGATAGCTTGTTGCTCAATGGCAGTGGGTTTGCTGACTTCAATGGTCAGGCTGGGACGCTGGGGCAACCGACGGCGATCGCGACTGCTCACCAACACAATACCACCGATTTCTTCCAACAGTTGATGCAGGGCGTTTTCCTGGGCAACATCATGATGATACCCACCATCACAATCCACCAGCAAAGCGCGATCGCTCAGGATGACTTCTCGCTGCCACAAGCGCAAGAATGTTTCTAACTCCCGCCGCTCCTGGGGAATGGCTTGAGCGGAGAGCCGATACAAATTCAAGTCTACCTGTTCACAAGCCGTAGCTGTGATCGCCCATTTTGCTGTCACCTCTTCCCCGCACAACTGCACAATCGGCAATACTCCCCGCTCCGAACCTTCAACCCAGATTGTTGATAACTGATCGGCGATCACTTCATAGGAAGGCAGCAATGCTCCGCGATTTACCACAGGTTTCATCAACCCACTCAACTCTCGATCCAGGTGAGGCATTCCCGTCAAATACAGCAACGCCCAACGGCTGAGTCGTAATGGACTTAAGGTGAAAACTCGGCTCTCCTCCACCTCAATTAATCGCCAGTGCAGCAGGGGAGAAGAAGGAGCAATCGCGCTCAAATGAGCATCTGGAAACACCGTCAACGCCAGACTAAAGGTCGGATAAGCCTGCTGTTCTCGTCCCTGAATTTCGGCACACAAACGCGGGAAAGCCGCATCTAGTTCCATCCCAGCACACAACAGCAAAACATCTCGCTCAAAGTCAGACAAATCAAATGTGTTGCAAACAACTTCTAAGGACGGGAGTTCAGTCATTGCAGCCGCAATAACAGCCAATCGCTGCTGAGAATCTTCAGCAGTATCTTGGGATACTTCAGCCCCTTCCTGACCTTGAACAAACTGTTCTAATGTCTCCTGCACAACTGCCAATGCGGCTACAAGATATTGATGGTTAGCAGATTGCCAGTGATCGTCAGTAGCATTCATGGGAATGTTACCTCCTGGCTGGGACTTTCGGCTCCATCAACCTGTACCCTTACGGTATATTGTCCTGCTTTAATTTCGGTTTGCTTGAGAATTGAAATCTCGATTATGCTTCCAGAAGCAATATCCTCTGAAGCAACCAAAGATAGAGTATGGCTTTGCTCAGGTGTTTTTTGACTCAATAAAACTACGACCTTTTGCCCTTTAGCTATTGGTAGGTCAAGGGTTAATTGTAATTGCCGTGGTTGCCTTTGTAGCGTAACAGATACAATTTGAGGCCGCAGAATAAATTTTGCCAGATTCGAGCGATCGCCATTCTGATAAACAATCTGCAAAGTCTTCACACCTGCCGCCAGTGAGTCTGGTAAGGTTAGATGAATTTCACTATCTTGAATGTTTTGTTCTGTAACAGTAAGTGACTGATTTGCAATTTGAATTGATGCGATCGCAGTTTTTGCGAGTTCTCGCCCTTGAATAAGTAGAGTATTGCCTGCGGTAATAAGTTCGCCAGTTCTTGCTTGAGCATGAATTTGTATAATAACGGGCGGCGAAACAAGTTTAGCAGGAGGTGTCGCATCTACTGTAATGCTGCGATCTCTCACAGGCAAACTCACGACAGGTTCATCATTGGGTTCAATGAGAACAACCGTCCCTTGGTAAGCTGTTGATAACACATACGGTGTCTGGAAAAAGATTGACCAGATTTTAGATGACTCTTCCAGCGACAGAGAAACAGGTGAGAACTTGACAAATTCTGGTTGATCTGCTAAATCCGATCCTTTTAGAATAGCTTCGTTAGCTGCTACTGTATCTTGAATCAGCTGCCGTGGCAAAAACGGGTTAGTATGCAGCGTTTTCATCACTAATCCCATCAATTTTTCTGGCAATAGTTTGGTTTTATCCCCGTAAAAGCTGAGGAGATAGTGAAGATCAAGTGCTAATTGTGGACGTTGGCTCAAAGAACCATCAGCGCGACGAGTCGGTAAATCGGCGTTGCGCCAGCCCGAATTGGGGGTGACTTGATAAAGGAAAATGTTCACTCTGCCATCATTACCAGTAGCCGCATCTCTGGGGTCTGGTTGCCCAACTGTAATGGTGGTTGAAGTCCCTAGAAATTTTGATGTCACGGCATTTTCGAGGACACGTTTCAGAGTTGCGGTCACCGTAGCGATCGCCAGATAATTACTCATGCCTTCCTCCCCCGTTGCTGCAAATAAGTATCCAGCGACACTGCCGGACGAGAACGCACCGGAGCGGCTTTAGGTGCAGGTGGAGTTGGCATGATTGCCCGGACTTCAACCCTGCCAATACTAACGCGAATTGTGGGAGGTGCTGCTGGCTCGCTTGCAACCTGTGAAACTTGGTGAGTTGCTATTGTGCCGCTTGGTTTGCTTATGGGAACTGTTGCCCTGTGAGCAACAATTTCAGGTGCGTTTGCTAATTCACCGTCCATAACCGGGGAAGGATTTTCGCCCAGAATTTGCTCACGGGGTTTTAAAACTCGAAAAGGTTCTAGAGAAACTTCCTGATTGGGTTGTTCCGCAATGAATTGACTAGGCGCGATCGCTTGTGTCGTTGGGGGATGGGACTCACGGGGTTTTAAAACTTGAAAAGGTTCTAGAGAAACTTCCTGATTGGGTTGTTCCGCAATGAATTGACTAGGCGCGATCACTTGTGTCATCGGGGGAATAACTTGTTTCAGGTTTGATGAGTGTATCGACTGGGTTAGTAGTGACGGTGTAGTAATGGGATTTTGTTGTACTTTTCCTGGAACCTGATTATTAGCTAAGTCAGGTTGAGGAGAGAACTGCTGTTGAACAGAGGTAATATTCTGGGAAGAAGGTACCTCGACGGATGGATTAGCATTGACTGGAGTGGAAGAATTTTCAGCCTCACGATGCCATTGCAGATTGACTTCATCCACGATCGCAGGTGCAGAACTAAATCTGGGCGCGATCGCAGGTTGCACCACAGGACTGACACCCAGGCTGCGCTCTACTAATCGAGAAAAGAAATCTGCCATTTACATCACCATGTCAAGATAAAACTGCCGTCGAGTAGCAGTCATGGATAAAATCTTTGCCTCATCCCAACCATATGCTTTAGCCAGAGTATGAACCTCTTGCAGTAATCGCTTTGCTAAAGCATCGAGTTCTGCCCAGAAAAATGCAACGATATCAAATATCGCCTGACAGCGATGCTGACAGTTTGGGCAATCCAAATCCAGCAATACCTCAGCCTGCGGATCGCAGTCGCTTATGTGCTGGGCTAGTTGCTCGATCATCTCAGGCGGTAGAGCTTCCCAAGAAACGGGAGTGCCAGCTTGACTGATTTGTAAAACACAACGCTCGATCAAAGAGCGGTATGCTTCCTCAATCGTTTGAGATGCTGTTAAGATTGCCAAATCATGACTATTGGGTAAACGAAACTGACACTCAACTCCTGCAATTTGAACCGTTTTGTTTTCGTATTGACTACTCAATGATTCATTAATTTCATTGATATTGATATATATGTCTGAGATATTCAAAGCAAACTCTAGGCGATCGCCACAGTTGGGACAGGTCGTCACACTATGGAGTTGAGAACCCATCGTCATCTGTCGCAATAACAGCAAACGGCGATCACGCTGCCCCACACTGAGCATTGCCAACTGCTGCTGAGATTGATGAGGGTAGGCGACTGACAACAGTAATATTGCCCGTTCTAGCGGGTGCAGTCGCTCCCCCAATTCCCAAACTGTAATTACGTCGCTGGCAGTGAATGGGTGCATTCGTTAGCTCTCTCAAAACGATGAAACAGATGGCTCAACAAAACTCGGTTCACTTGGTTCTGATACCTCATAATCTCGCTCCCAGCCTTCGTTTTCCAGTTTGAGAGTTTGAATGGCAACAGCATTGGCATTGGCATCCAGTTCAGGCAGTGCCTGATATTCAGAAACCCAAGCACGGTAAACCTTGTAAGCAATAGCCAACTGTCCAGCTTCGTTATAAACTTCGATAATCAGATCCTTGCGAAAGTCCTTGAGTGAAACTTCTGCTCCTAAACCAGAGCCATAATTCCACACCTTATTCGCCCACTTTTCAAATTCTGTGTCATGAGTCACCCCACGCTCCAGGGTAATAGCTTCGTAAGTGCTGCGTCCTGGTGAGAGGCGATCACTACTCGGATCTCCCCCTTCCCGATGTTTCACCACCTCAGTTGTGCGCTTTAAAGCACCCACTTTACTGATCCCGGCAACATATCGACCATCCCACTTGACCCGAAATTTAAAGTTCTTGTAGGGGTCAAATCGCTGTGAATTAACGCTAAATTGTGCCATTTTTCATCTCCCTTAAACTTGAATCTGCCCCGCCATTTGTTGTAGTTGAATAATCACAAACTCCGCAGGTTTCAACGGTGCAAACCCGACTTTGATATTGACAATCCCCAAGTTGATGTCGTTCTGTGCCGTGGTTTCGCGATCACATTTAACGAAGTATGCCTCTCGCGGAGACTTGCCCTGAAACGCCCCCTGGCGAAACAGGTTTTGCATAAATGCGCCCAGATTCAACCGAATTTGCGCCCACAGAGGTTCATCATTTGGCTCAAACACCACCCACTGAGTACCCCGATACAGGCTCTCTTCGATAAACAGCGCTAACCGCCTGACCGGAATATATTTATATTCTGATGCCGCCTGATCGGAACCTTGGAAGGTACGAGCGCCCCAGGCAACCGCACCATAGGTAGGAAACAAGCGGATACAGTTGATTCCTAGAGGATTCAATATGCCATTTTCTGCATCGGTCAACTTGTAAGTTAATGCCTGAACTCCCACTAAATTGGCTTCAGTTCCAGCTGGAGCTTTCCAAACACCACTGGCACTGTCTGTGCGGGCATAAAGTCCGGCAACTGTTCCACTGGGTGCAGTCAGGCGTAGCTTGCCATTGTTTAACGGGTCAGCAATGTAAATCCAGGGGTAATAGACTGCGCCATTATCATTGTTAGTAACTTCTGTACTTTGTATATCAGATACTGTGTTCGTTTTTGGCGCATCAGCAATTAAGAAAGCTCTTCTTTGCTTACAATATTGAGCTGCCTCACTCAAAATGTTGCTTTTGGTGACTCCCGGTATGCAGAGCAAGTTAAATAAATCCACTTCTTCTAGAGCGTAAAAGCCTTTCCTCTCAGCCTGGCTAAATGTCAAATTATCCAAATCCGCTTCAGAATACTGTGTTTCAGTGCCGCCTGTTAAAGTTATGATTGTATCCTTGGGCAGAGTCTCATCTAGACGAATGGTAGCCACTGCGTCTTCTTCAACACCCCCATTCCGGTATCCAAGTTTAAGGTTAGTAGAGAGATCGTTGAAAGTAGCGCGTAAAACTCTCACACTTGAAAATTCGCCTGGTTGCCCAGAGGTTAGAATGAGTTTGTTGTCCCTGAAAGTACAGGTGAAAGAATTGTCATTAGTTGCAGATATAACCTTTGTTTGAATGGTATTCGCCAAACTAGTTAACTTTGCTGAAACATTATCTCCTGTGATTTCATTACTGTCAATTTTGACAGTGATAGGCTTTAAACCATTGACTGATATCTGGAACTGGTTATGTCTATTGTCTATGAGCTTGCTAACATCGGCGTTTTGCAAATCTCCACTGACGCTAGTGCCACTCTTATCAGACAGTGAATTGACTGCATTTTCCTCCCGTTTTACTGTCACTAATCGAGATATGCCGTTAATCACTGCTTCAATGTAACGAGCGTCTTGACTATTTAGCGACAAATTGTCAAATTTCTCAGTCAGGCGATCACTCGGATTATCGGGTGATGTATAGTTTAGGGTCAAATTGAAGGTATTGGCAGGATTCAGCGTTTTGTAATCCACCTGAATCTCAATCCTGTTACCCGCTAGTCCTTCATCCAGTGCTGTGATTTTTAAAACATCCTGCTTACTCTTATCTTTTAAGGTGTGAGTAGCGCTTTGAGCGTGTTTAACAATCCGGACGACCCAGGCATCACTGCCACCGTTTAGAAAGAATTGGCGCACAGCGTAGCTTAACTCAGAACACGCATCTAGTCCACCAAATCTGCGTTCAAAGTCGCTATAACTTAAAATACGTACTGCTTTGTCAATTGGCCCTCGTTTTGCCGCACCCACAAAGGCTGTAACAGATTTGCTAACTCCTGTAATGGTTCGTACCCCACTGGAAATCTCTTCGACATAAACGCCTGGATAGGTTGGTGTAATAGGCATTGGGATTCTCCGTATTAATTCTTATTGATGCCTGCATATGCAATACAGGCATTTCATTCTTTCTTAAGTGTTTTGCTTAAGCGTTTTGCTCGCAGTGGATAAACAGCAATTTTGTAACCGTAATTACTCGCAGCAAGAATCATTTTTGTAGCACACCAGCGTGTTTTAGAATCTATCGAAATTTCTTACTGTTGTCTTTGCAGAAAAGTATGAAGTTAAGACTGCCACGGCAACATTTCTATTACGTTATCAATAGAAGGTTTTAAATATTCCTGAATTGTTGAATCATTTAGTTCAATTTTTTGAAATATTTCATGTCCATTTTCTGTATAAATTTTTAAGATTTCATCTACTTTCATTCCTATTGCTAACCCTGTGGCAATGATTGACTCCGTACTTGTACCTGCAACAAAATTAAAATAATCTCCTAAACAGTTGCAGATTGGGTTATATCTAAGAACTATGTTCTCTATTTCCTTGAGGATTTGAAGAGGTAAAATACCTCGAATATCACTACCATCAATAGATAATAACTGCTTAGGACGGTTTTCTTCTATGATTTCTTAAATTTCTTGAGTCATGAAAATTACTCCTTAAAGAAAGATACTGTGTTGAAAAAGTAATTCAATATTTCGACAAGGAATATACAATTAATTTTTCATAAATACCTTGAAAATCAAGATATAAACGTTGTTTTTCTTTATGTACACCCTCTTTTTATGTTAGTAAAGCATAGTTTAATTTGAAGAATTAAACCGTAGAATTACTGTACCGTTATGCTTTTAATATTCTACTTGCTTGATCAATTAGTCAATTATTTTTTACGGTTAGATATTATCACTTACATTTGTTTATATAGTTATCAACTCATAAAAACAAAAAGACAATTTTTCAAGGGTTTTGAGGTTTCCTTTTGTTAAGTAAGATTACGCAGATTTATTTGCATTATCTCTGCGTTTTTAATTTTCGCAAATCAATTTCTCCAATTCATCTAAAAGCTTAGTGATTCTCTCTTGGTTTTGAGATTTGATTGAAGCTTGTTTTTGATGTAAGAGTTTATTAATCTCATTGAACCTTTCAGTTACAGCATTTTGTGATTGTGGTTCTGATGAGGATTTTAGTGCTTTAACTCTTGTTTTGATTTCGCTCAAAGAAAGATTTTCTGTGATCGCTATCTTGAGCAAGTCAGCACGCTGTGGTTCAGATTTAACTCGTGCGATCGCTTGGGCTTTGGTGTACTCAATCTCTCCTTGTCGCAGAGATGAAAGAATTTCTTCCGGTAGCTTCAGTAAAGGCAGCCGACTAGAACGGAAACTAGCTGCATTGAATTTTCCTATTTGTGACAACAGTAATTCAATCTGCTCAAGTTGAATCAAAACGTTTTGATTCAGTTGTTGATTCCTTTGTTTAGCGTTAAAAGCACTGTGTAATAAAGAGATAACTTTATTAGTATCTATTCCCAAAGATAACGATAGTAGTCCTAGTATGGCTTCTGTCTCTTCAACAGGGTTAAGGTCTTCCCGTTGCAAATTCTCCATAAGAGCAATTTGTAGGGCTTGTTGATCATTTAGCTCTAGGGAAATAATAGGGACTTCAAGCAATCCTACAGTGCGTGCGGCTCTGATTCTTCTTTCGCCAGCTATCAATTCATATTTGCCGTGAGCAAGTGGACGAACTAGGACTGGTTCTAAAATGCCGTGTTCTTTGACCGATTCTACAAGTTGAGCTAACTTCTTCGGGTCAAAGTAACGCCGTGGTTGTTTCAGAGATAATTCAATCAGATCAATTGCAACTGTAATAGGGCATTGAGTAGGCAAAATACTATAGTTAATATCTAGCTTATTTGTTGGTGTTGTCCATCTAAATTGATCTGGCAGGGCAGCATTCATCATAAATTTCTCCATTAAAGTTGAAAAAGTATCAAATATGATGATTAGCTTCAGAAATGTAGTTAAATCTGCTTCTAATTTCAAATTAGAGACTAAATTTGAGGAACTTGTGAGGAATTGACATTTCTGAAAGGGAAATGTTTTTAGTGGGATTATATGGTTGTAAATGGTGATTTGATCGAGGAAGGGAGAGGATGTGATGGCGCTTTGGCTACTGTAGATGATTGCCGCAGATTGTTAATATAGTTGTGCTACCAAAAACTGCATCTAAATTTTGTCAAAAGCGATAGTATTTTTAACATTTATTTACTTATGAATTCACAAAAGATTCTTTTAAATCAAATACTTTTGTGCATTATCATATTCTTTACTGGGATAATTAAAGTTTAGGTAAAACTTACTAATTTTATATAGACAGTTAACCGTAAAATTTATGAGATGTTGTACTGTAAAAAAAACAGCAAGCGGATGCTTAAGAACATCTTTTAAAGGTTCCCTATTTTTGAAATAAGAGAAACTATATTAGCATCAGGTTTCTCCAGGAATTTACATAATCAATCATTCCTTAACAACTCAATAAAGGTGCTGTTTGATTATCTTGTGGGTAATACGTCACCAAGTAAAACTTCGGCTATATCTTCAGTTTGGAAAATTTTTAGTTTCATCTTACACCGCAAAATTTTTTGCAACCTTTGCCTGTTGGTGGCTTCTTCCCTGAATCTTGGAGATATCCCACCACTTTCTCTTCTGCTTAAACAAAAAACCTGCCCTTGAAAGTGGAGGTTGGGTGGGTCTGTTTCTTGACTCAAGGTACGAGAGGAGTGCTAGCTCTAATATCTCAACCTGTAATCAATACACACAAACTGCTCTTAATCAAAAAATAAAAATTATGAAACTTACTCATTCATTACTAAAAGCCACATTGAATTTAACAGTAACTATACCCTTAGTTTCTTTAATTAATTATTCTAGTGCTTTAGCAGCACTTGTAGTGTCATCTGGAAACGTTCTAATAAACGACTCAAATGTACCAGCAGAGGATGCTAGAATTGGATTTAAGATTCCTGGTTTTGGCGAAGGAATTTTAGGGGGTTCAATCAACATTTTACCTATTGGTCAAGTAGTACAGATTGCTAATACTGGTCTTAGTGTTTTTGATCAGGACATTTTCTTTATAGATCCAACTACTGGTGATAGGACTACCATACCTGTTAATAAACCAGTAGTAATCGATATATTGTTTGATTCAAAGAAAAAAAATGCAGTTAAATGGCTAAGAGACGTTTATCTAACCGGCCCACTGGGAGTGAGACTCCCAACTCGAAATGGTTTGGCAGGTTTTGTCGTACAACCAGAAAGGAACCCAAATCCTTTGTCTCCCTTAGCATTGTCGTCTACTCCGTTGTCATATACTTTCACTAATGATGGAAATAGAGAACTATTCATAAATAGTATTCTGCTTGGAAGAAGTCCAAATTTAATAGAGCGTAGCAATTTTACAACAAGTTTATTAGAGGATATAAATATATTTGATAACGGAGGGAGGGGATGGAGTGTTTTACCAGATGAACAAATAGAACTTGATGTTCCTTTTTCTTTAAGTGATGGTGAATTTTTAGTAGCCAATGTGGTAGGAACTCTAGATCCAGGGCAGACTAATTCATTCTCAGTAAATTTTCTACAACAACATCAAGAAAGTGTCCCCGAACCCTCTTCCATCCTCAGCCTCCTTGCCCTCGGCACTCTCGGTGCAGCTTCAACCCTCAAACGTAAACTAAGGTGATTTCTGGAAAATAATTTACCAGATAATTGATGGTCTACCCTCGTGGCTCAGTAATGCCAAACTCTAAGAGGCATTGCATTGATCCGAGATACGGGTACTGTTGCCGAAATATTACTGAACAAGCATCAGAACCATGACGGAAAATTGCAAAGTCCTAGTTTGATTTCGTTACTCATTCTTAACCTCTAAAATTTCCGGAGTATGAGACAATACAATTTCTGCTAGAAGATGCTATTGCTAACTGCGTAGACGCAACGCGGCTTGTCGTAGACATCGCCTGAAATAAGAACTCGTTCAGGCGATAGTTTCTTCTAATCAGAAACCTTGGCAATAGCCGCAGATGGTTGATTATTTTCTAGCTCATCCTTAAGATAAGACAGTGCAGTTTGAGCATCACCAATGGTTAAATCTGGGTAGTATTCCAGCTTAATAAAATCGGGATGTTTCTCAATTTGGGATAACAGGTATTGAGTGACACTAACTAAATCGATTAGGCTAACTTCACCTTCGCTCATGACACTATTTCCTATTGCTTGTACTTGTTGATAATTAAGAGCCAGGAACCAAAAGGTTTATGATTTTTAATTGCTTTGGCTCCTGAATATTCCTTACGTTTGCTCGATAAGTTCCAACACAAAACCGCAACCAGTATTTTTAACTTTCACTAGGTTTTGCTCTAGTAAAGATTGGATAGCAACGTTAGAGAAATAGATGGTATGCAAAGGTGCAGAACCTCCACGACAGCGAAGTGAATGCAACAAATTCGTAGCAGTCAAATCATTACCGTTCTTCTTTGGTCTAGCCATTGCTGCCTCCTGTAATCATCAGTAATTGCTGTTGCAGAATCACGATTTGCTGTTGATGTTCTTCAAGTTCTGCGGTGATTTGTGCAAGTAATTCTTGCTTTGAAAGTTGCTTAAGTTGTGATTCCTGGTAGTGGAATATGTCTTCAGACTGCTTATGTGGCATCAAAGCGTAACGCCAGCCATGACCGTACTCGTAAGCCAACTGAGTGTCAGGAGGATAATATTCGAGTCCAAGAATGACTCCTTGCTGGGTGCGTTGACCAAAGACAAAGCGGGGATAGTCCCAATATTTTGGGATGGATATGGTGGGTTCCATGATGAATTGATGGTTGAAGCGATTGGTAGACTTTTGAGAAAAATCTGCTAAAGACGATTTCAAAATGAAGGGTTATATTGAACCCGATTCAGCTTCATTTAGATTAGTGGGCAATACTGCCCACTAATTCCCTTAAGCCGCTACCAATTCGCTGACTGGCTCAGATTCCATCACCAGCAGCCACTCGTCAGCCGTTAGCTCGTCAAAAGCCTTATCCAAAAGTTCGTTCCAGCCCACAGCCTCAACTTGCAACAGTACCCGCACTCCAGCGATCGCTGACTCACACGTAGCCTTTTGCTGCCCAACTGAAGAAGCCCGGATGACCCACCAATTGCCACCAGTAAAGCCGACTGCGCCTAATTTCTCACCATCACGGGTATAAATCCCATCATCGAGAAGTTCCAACCCGCACTGTTCACACGCATCGAAAATCTGCGTCATGATTTCGTTGGCAGTAGTAGCGGCTGGTGCTTCTTGTTCTTGTACTGGGAGTGTGCCGCGTGAGTAGTGCCATTGGATATCATCAAAGCACTTCTGCCACCAACTGCGGCGGAATACTTCGGTATTGTTCACCATCACCACCCAGCGTTGGGTGACAAAATCTGCGTTATCGTAAACAATCCGAGCAACCAGTCTTTCACCTATGTACAATTCATGCTCGTAAAAGTCGATTTCGCGTGATGTCAATAGTTCCGGTGCTACGGCTTGCGCTTTTTGGTTGATGTGCTGCTGTAGTTCAGCTTGGGCTAGGGTTTGTTCGTCAACCTGATGAAGCTGGGCGGACTGGTGGGTAATGATAGAGTTGATCCAAGTTTTGCGCTGTGTCTTGTCGCCTGTTGAGTTAACTCCCAGGTCAGCCGCAATACTTTTGATTTGTCCAAGCTTTAGGTTAGCTAGGACTTGCTGGGTATATACAGGATGCGTCATAATAGAGTTCCTTTGATATAGAAAGGCAAGGCGATCGCAAAGTTTTCCAGACCTGGGCGGTCGCCTTTGTTTTTGGGTTTAGACAACGTTGTGGTTTAGCACAACGCTTTCAACTCAATTAAGCGTAGCTTTATATTTTTTGCTTAAAGCCAGAAGCAGAAAGCATTAGTGATAGAAAATTTAGCTTTGCTTGTTAAGGAAGCATTGCACTTTTCTGCTTCACAATTAATATATTAGTCTACCTTGGTTGCCACAGTCAACCATTGTAGACAGAAAAAGCATAGATTTTTACTAGGTCTTGGGCAGGAATAGATAATATTTCACTAATACCACGAGCAATTTCTAGAGAAATAATTGAGTATTTACCGTTTAAAAGTTTACTCAGATTTTGATGACTACAAGAAATATCATTAGCCTGTAAAGCTTGTGCTAAGTCTCTTACAGACATATTCTCTTTTTCCCGCATTGCGTTTTTGACGATAGCAATTTTATCGGAGTTCCACCGAACATAAGCTACATCATCAATATCTACCGCCATTATTCGGAGTTCCTTATTGACTACCACGGTTGACAAAACTATTCTAAATGTCTACCATAGTTTACGTCAAGATAAGCAATACCTTGCGCCCAAAGTGAGCGCTTGTTTGTCATGCTAAAAAAAAATGAATCGCCCTAAATAATAAAACGCTCAAAACCGGACAATCGCCGCCGGCAAGCAGTGCAATTGTCCAGATGGTTGGGCAACAAAGTGACCTAACTACAATGCTGACATACTTTTATTAAACCTTCCACATCAGCATGGGTGTTCACTTTGGCAATTTGCGTTCGTGACCGTCTTCAGCATTTACCAATAGTGGGCAAGAAATATGCTGACACTGGAAAAAACATCAACCATTGACTATGGCAATCTCAACGCCAGCATTCAAGAAACGTTTACCTCCATTGACCGCTTTGAGTGGCAAGCTGTTGAGGAAATATTGCAGATGCGGGATAAACAGATGTACCTTGAAGCCGGGTACACCAGTTTTAAAGAGTACTGCCAGCATGAATTATCAGATTGGGGGGGCTTCCGGCGAATTAACCAACTGCTGGGAGCCAAAAAAGTTATTGACACAGTAGGAGAATTAGGCGAACACATCAAAAATGAACGTCAAGCCCGTCCCTTGCTCCGTTTGGTCAAGGAACCAGACAAGCTCAAGGAAGCTGTAGCGATCGCAGTACAAGAAAACCCCTCCCCCAGTGAATCGGATTTTGCGGCTGCTGCCCAAAAAGTGGTTCCTCAAGTGCCACGTAAAAAAGTTCAGGAACCAGTGGTTCCCAAAATTCAAGAACCAATGGTTCCTGAATTTGCGAAAGTCACGGTTACATCAGCAACTCACCACAGACATGGAGAATCGGGGACAATCGAAGCAGACCACCCGAACTACTGGCAGCAGATTGTTACTTTTGCTGACGGTAGTAAGGAACTGGTTAACAATGCTGACTTAGATGCACCAAGCGTTCCATTCTCTACCGAAAGAACTTATCCCAAAGAATATGCCGAAGCGATCGCCCAGATTAGAAAACAGCACCAGCAAGAATTGGAGAGGCTGGAGCAAGAGTTAAGAATCGGCTTACTCACAGAAGCTACAACCAAGGCAGAGGAACAAGTTCAAGAACAATTAACCTCACTACAGCAGTTATTCCAACAGCAAAAACAGCAGAACATCGAGTTACAGCAACGCTTGGACGAGATGGAAGCATTGAAACAGTTGGAATACGATAACCAACAACTCAAGCAGCGTATTCAGGAACTAGAAAATGCTGTACAACAACGTCCTGCTCAAGAATGGGGCAATACTCTTACCAAACAGGCGACTAAAGCACTGAACAAAGGGGTTAAACAAGCTCTGGATAAGACAATTGACCTGCGATCGCTGGCGGAGGAACCACCCAAAGAAAACGCCCAGGAGTGCTTACGACTGATGGGTATAGCGCTTGGTAATCTCGCCAGCGCCATGAACAACACCAAAGCGTTGGAAGCTGCGGCATTGATTTTAGGCAGTGAAGCAACACCAAGTGCGATCGCATATCGTGCAGAACAACTACAACTGCTACCCCAAGCGGTTAGCGATATTAGGGCTGTGCTTGCCAAACCTGGGTGTAGCTGGTGGGACTATTTGAGTGTGGCGCAGGAATACGAAGTTATCAAAGCTGATTACTGGGCAGAGTTGACCACCGAAGAGACAGAGCTAATCACCGCTTTGGAGAAAACGGAATCCTCACCCATTGCGGAACCATTGGTTCTTGAAGAAACCCCTGCCGAGTCCGGTTCTTTTGATGGTGAAGTGATTGGTCTTAGTTCTATTGTTGCCCACGCTGATATCTACTGTGCTTTGTATAAGGCCAGAGGTGAAGTCATCGAAGACATGGGGGATGAGGTCTGGGTGGCTTGGGAGCATTGGAAAGACCGCCCGAAAAAGACAGACCGATATTTCAAAAATGAATTACGGCTGCTGTGGTGAGTGCTAATCACCACTAAGTAGCAACTCGTAATGCAAGAAGAACAGATGCGGCACGGATACAGTACCGCCGATATTGTCATGCTCAAAATTAGGGGAATACTATGGCTACAGCACTCAAAGCAATTAAAGGTGGACACAAGCAAGGCGATCGCAAGCCCTTAGATGAAAAATCAATCAGACCCCACTGCAAAATATCGATAGAGGATATTAACTGGGTTCGTCAGCAAGCGCCATGTGTGCAGCAGTTGTGGCTGGATTCCGTAGCAGCAGAACAATTTGGTGGGGCTGCCCACAAGTTGGACACCAACCTCACTTATAAGTCAATGCAAAAGGCGGGTGCAGCGTTGGCGGCTCAGGGCTTGTTCCAGTATGAAGAAGTGTTTGGCCGTTTGCCTTCCGGTAGACCTGGGCTGATTAGTTATCGAGTGCGTAATTTGCATGGGTATTACAATCGATTCTATTGGGAGTCGTCCACATCTGGCGAAACCAATTCTTGTGATGAGAAAGGTGTCCAAGCCGGGGAGCAAATCAACCAAGCCGAGAGGAAGCAGAACCATTCCGGCGTGGAACCAATCCAGCCTGATTTGGAACAATTCCAAAAGAATGGTCAAAAAAGTGAGGATTTGCAAGGCTTCCAGAAACCTAACAACGTTTCTAACCACCCCTTAACTACCTACCAACAACCAACTAAGGTTGTTGGTAAGGTAGTTAGTCCTTCCACGCCAAACGAAAATTCGCATGGTGAGGAGACGGCAGACGCACCCCTCAAGGGTGCGTCGCCTCAGACTGTAGAGAGCGTGGAAGAAAGAAAAGAGTTACCTACGGTAACGGACTGCACGTCGCTGGCGCTAGTGGATGCTGTACCAAGTCAACCCGCTTTGTTGCTGAATGAGAAACAAGACTTGGGTGTTGAGCCGAGAACCAGTCATGAAGACCACAATTCCGCCGCGCCCGTTGCCTCTGGTTTTGAAAATTCGGTAACGCAAAGTGAGGAACCAGTAGGGCAGAGTCAACCCATTTCGTTGTTGAGTGAGAATCAGGACTTGGGTGATGAGCCGGGAACCACTCATGAAGGCCACAGTTCCGCCGCGCCCGTTGCCTCTAATTTTGAAAATTCGGCAACTCAGTGTGAGAAATCAACCCAAGCTGGTATTTCTACTTCGTTACAAGATGAAAATATTGGTTCTGCGCCGTCTGTCTCCGAGCCAGAAACACAGCCTGACAAGTGGTCGAGTGAGGCGATCTCCCTTCGGTCAAAGGCTAGACCCTGGCGCATGGAGAAACTGAAGATGGCAGGGTTATTAAAAGAAAACCCCGGCTTAGGTTTTCTTATGGAGTGCTGGCAAGATGACCCAGCTTTGCAAATCGTGATTACGGGGTTGGTGCGGAAGTGTCAGCAGTGGGGTTATGTTGTTGTGAATGGGGAGTTGGTGAAGTGGGAGCGAGAGTAAGGCAGTGCAGCAAGACCGAAAGCCATCGCTGCATGAGTCACAAGAAAAATCAGTACAGCCAAGTCAACAGGAAGTTCAGGAGGTATTGCAGCAAGCAGTTGAGGGAGATTCCTTGTACCCCACAGTTCCGGTTAAATGGGGAGATTCAGCGTATAGTCAAGCGGTATTGGGAGAATGTGCCGGGGGCGATCGCTTATCTCAAAGAGGCGTTACGGACTTGGAAAGGGATTAAGTCACCGGAGGCTGTGTTTGTGGCTGCTTGCAGGGAGGGGAGGAAACCGGAATCAGTGCAAGTTAAATCGGAGGCGATCGCTTGGTTTGAGTGGGCGAGGAAGCAGAGGATTGTGATTGCTATGTCGTGAGGTCGTGTATACGCCGGATGGGGAGGCAGTGGCGTTGGCGGAGATGATGCGGCGGTTTCCGGTGGCTAAATTGGATGCTAAGGGGTGATATAGATCGCTTACAGCGATTATTGCTTAAATTTAGTTTTTTAAGTTCTGAATTTACTAATAAAAACCTCAGATTGACACCGAACAGGATCAAGATTCCCAAAAACCGCTTTCTTCTTCCCGCCCAAAATCATGTAAACAAATCAGAAATTTTCACTTATACGTGTCAAAATATGTTGACACGCATCTATCTTTAAGAATAAATTTGGAAGCAAAAAATCATCTAGCTTTCAGAAAAATAACACTATGAACAGTATTTCTAAACCTATACCTCCAGCTAAACCTCAATATAATTACATATCTCCTCCGGCTAACCCAACTACAATAGGCTTTTGCGCTCAAGGAACTTATACGGAAATATACCAACCTGAAAAACCTTATATAGACAAGAATTGCCACAAAAAAGTCGTTATTTATTTACACGGTTTTTGCTTAGGCCCCTCTCAAATTTATGGCACTCACATTCAGCACTTAGTACAACAAGGTTATTACGTCATTTATCCTAATTATCAGGTAGGGTTTTGTAAATTTCCCGCTCTGAAAATTACATCAATTAAGGATCTTATTCGAGCAGCTCTATCGCCCTATCCCCTGAGTTCGCAAACTTGGCTAAAGAACGCCGTAAAAATGACGGCTCAAGCTTACCAAAAAGCCGACTTACTACAACCCAATGTAGATACTTTCTTGTTCGGGCATTCTTTAGGTGGACTGTTTGCTCTATCCTGGCAAACATATATTCAAGGTACGGCAATCGCCAACATTCAACTAAAGCAGATTGTTGTAGCCGATCCTGTGCCAAGTTCCTACTCTAATATTCCTGCTTGTATTCAGAACATCATTAGAAAATTAGGAGGTTTTAGGGATGAAATTAAAATTCAAGATACGGGCAAAGATATCACTATACCTGTAGCCATTCTGCACGGAAAGGATGATCAGATTGTCCCTTGTAAAGATTGGGTAGAAAATTTTTCATATATACATAGTCAACAAAAAACTATGTACCTTTCTTCCAGTGATGATTATGGTTCACCAGCTATGTATGCTAATCACGAACAAGCAACAATTGATACAAGTTTTACATATAACTTTGTAGCTAATACATTTTTCAATGGAGTGGGAACAGAAGACAATTTAGACTGGCGCTATATTTGGTATGCCCTGGATAGTGCGATCGCTGGCTTACCAGTAGATAAATTAACTTTTGACATGGGTAAGTGGTCGGATGGAAAAGATGTAAGCCAAATAACAACTTATTTGCCGTAAGTTAATGTCATACCTCCTCTTGTACTGCAAAGGTTTCTTCTGACAATTGTGTTGGGAGCAAGGAGCAGTTTTAATTACTGTGAGTTGTCTAATAGCACTTTAGTTGCAGTCCGGATTTTATACAAATTAAAATATAAATAGAATAGCAGTCGAGATTGCCTTACACGTAGGAGTAGCTAAAGGATTTGTCACAAAAGTAATTCAGAAATATTACCTTAAGGGAGAAATCAGGGTGTCAACACCAAAGAAAACGCTATAAAAGTATATTTATTTTTGGACAGCCAGGTTTAAACACCACCACTAACCAATCTCCCCAACAAAAGTTCTCCAGGGGCAACTACTGTCACGATGGGATAACTCGCCTCAACCCCCAGCCAGCCGCCGCGCCCGTGTCAGCCTCAGATTCCGTGGTAGCATAAACTAATTGTAGAGCCAAAGCGTTGCTTGCCATTAACACAACTTGAGGTAAAACTAATCTGGAAACACTTTTACCACAGGAAACCAAATAAATATATCTGTGTTAGTAGACCAAGATTGAGAAAAATAACAGCTAAAAAATGTATCCATTGGTTGAAGGTAGATTCAGCTAGTACTCCTTCAATCACACCACCTACCATAAAAAGGATTGGTGCTAAAACTGCCAGAGCGCTTGGGAAGCTTGCAGATTGTAAAGCTAAACCAAAGAGGTGATAATATGCCACAAAATTAACAATTGCATTGACAACAAATACTGCAACCAGCCATAGGGAAATAGGAAATACAGGCTGATTGTTAAAATAGAAAGTGGCTTTAGGGTTTTGCGGCCCAAAAAATGCAATAAGGATACTTACAGTTGCAAAGATAAGAGTTATATAGCTAACTCCAAACACTCCTAGAGAAAAAGCTAAAAGTCCAACCACTTGAAGAAAAAATAGCATTTTATATGCTACTTCACGCAACCATTGGTTGTTGCAATCCTTAATATTGAAGTCAGAATCAAGTGGGTTCTGAAAATACACAACTTGCCAGCCTTCATACTCGTGCATAACAACGGCAACTAAGCCAGCAAAAGCCTGAATTAGAGGAGCAACCGACAGCAAATATACTTGTAAGTCTGTTCCCAGGCGAGAAACTAACACATCAGAATGTTGAAAAATAATAAAGGATAAAATAAATGATGGAATGAGTAGAATCCAGTGAACAAATTCAACAAGGTTGAGTATCCAAGCTTGGGCGTATTTAGCTAAACTATGCTTTACAAGATAGGTTTTCGGTTCAGGTTTTTGCCATTCCCAGCCCGGTTTGGGGTAGTAGCCTAAGTTCGGATCAGAATCTTTGTTGCACTTATTATGAAATGTAGTATTAATTTCCATTTAGCTACTTTCTTCCTACTAAAGAATAAATGCCACTTAAGTCAAATCTGCGTGAAGAAGTCAAAATGTCCTTAGCTCTGAGCAGATATGCAAAATACTCCATCCTCTCAAACCATAAATATTATGTAGATTATGTAGCATTTATTCTCTTATTTGCTTGATTAAGAAATCAAGCAAATTTTACAAACCTATATAAATATATAGTTAAATATTAGATTTAGACCTTGAATAAAGCAATTTTCAAGCAAGTTGACACAACCCCTAATAGGGATTATAAGTAAGCAGAAATAAACTTACAATACTGTAAGGAGATCGCTTTTTTGTTAATGATGCGTAGTTTACTGCCTTTGGCATTTGTCTACAGAGTATCATCCATCCAGCCGCATTTTAAGTTTGGGCAATCCCAATGCACCCTTGAGATATAATCACGCTCATACTCAGCAACTCTAATCATTGTATCGAGTGAGAGTGCCACGAGATGCAAAGCGTCCTTGCTTCAATCCCACGTTTTTAAGCGCGGGTTCCTCCAGCAAGAACTGCCTTCGACCTCCTGGCTCCTGAACTTTATGTTTGATGTGACGATACCACTTAGGCACGGGAGCAACGCGATTTGGTGAGGTGTTTAAAATTAGGGTACTAAATCACGTATTTCAAGCTGCGATCACAGCGAAAAATCTGTTTTTATTGAGAATCTAGCTATATAACTGAGAATTAAATCCCGATCTCACTTTTTCGCGTTGCTCCCCTTAGGCACTTAGGCACTTAGGCACTTACAAGGAATAAAACCAATTCGCAATACCGCAAGCGGAAGGCTAACGCCAACGCAATTCGCAATATTTATCTTTGTTTATCTGTTGAGTTATGCAAATTTATACTTACGATTACTCCTACGCCCTTTAATTAGTGGCATATTCGAGAACTCGTTGCCATTCCCAACGCCATGCAGTCTCTACCTTAATTTCTTTCCCGTTGGTGAACTTAATAAATTCTGTGCCTTCATCATAAACAACGTCAGCTACAAGTCGATTGCGTACATCATATCCCCAGGTTGACGCGGCGGTATTCAACCACCTTTGTCCTGGTGATTCTAAGCTTGGTAGTTCCAGGTAGTCATCAGACCATGCCATAGGCTTCCATTGCTCCTGCAAAGCACGAATCAGAATAGCATTTGGGTAAACTTGTTTTTCATTCTTTTGTAACCACAAAGCATAGTCGATTGTGCTTCTAAACGCATCTTCTAGCCCACAAGTGCAACTTTCTAGGGCTTCACTAACTTGCTCAAGAGAAAAGTTTACGCCAAGAGTAACTAATGCCCGTTCATATTTCTTGAAAATTTCGTATTCAACCGAATCACGTTCCCAAAACCAAAAACTTGACATACCTGCTAAAAAAAATAGTTGGCAGTTTCAATTGATTCGATTGTAGCAAGTACGGGGTTTGGTAAAGTATGAGATGCGATCACCGTAGTCAACGCAAGAGTATTTGAATTGGCCTGATGAATGCGGTAAGCTTTTGTGGTGATTCAGCCATTTACTCGCTTCCTAAGTTGCAAGAACACTGTTATGAGTCAGGATCTGTATCCAGATAATTGGAAACAACTAGCCACAGCATTGAAAGCGGCTTCTAACTGGCGTTGCGCTAAGTGCGGTAGAGTCTGCTTACGTCCAGGGAAAAACCCGATAATTTAACTTTTTCTGAGCGTAAAGCCCACACATTGCAAGTACACCATTGGAATAGAGATCCGTCTGACAATCGCTTAGAAAACTTAGTTTGTCTGTGTAGTGGCTGTCACCTGTCATACCACCGTTTTGGCAGAGGTAATGTTTCTCCGGGGCAGTTGTCACTGTTTGCAGAGCAGAAAGTTAGCTAGAACTTAACTTTATTTTGCGGTAATACAATACCTTAGCCAAACTACGAGGGTTCAATGCCCGTAGAACTGGGATGAATACGCCCTAAAGAAGTGAGCTTGGCAAAAATTTGCGCTAATAAAATAGGCTCAGGCTTTTGAGGAAGCATTTTTAAGATTTCACGGACATATCGAAAACCACGGTAATAAGCTTTCAGGTCAATAATGCCAGAGTCAGGATTATATTTGCGGAAATCAACAAGAAGATGATGAGATAAATTGACCATAAAGAAAGCAAGATTAGCCGCATTAGTCACAGCAGTCTGGGACAGATTCATAAAATCTTCTAAACCCCAAAATTGCTTGGCATCACGGAAGTTAAACTCGATTTGAAAGCGAAGTTTGTAATAATCGATGATTTTATCAGCATTCAAATCCAGGTCGCTGGAAAATAAAATTACATGGCTACGAGCATGAGTATAAAGATTGATTTTGACCAAAATTACTACATTAAGAGCCTGTGCAAATTCCTTAGAGGTTATTTATAAAGTAAATCTAAAAGCGAGAAGAAAAGATTTATGGCGAGGATAAAATACTTCATACACAGTGTATTTACATAGTTAGTTATGGCGCGAAAGTCTTACCCTACAGACTTAACTGATATGGAGTGGGAAATCCTGGCTCCCTTGATTCCAGCAGCTAAAGAAGGAGGGCATCCACGCACAACAGATATGCGTGAAATATGCAATGCCATCTACTATCACTTGAAAACTGGATGTCAATGGAATATGCTTCCAGGGGACTTTCCACCAAGCTCGACTGTATACCACTACTACCGCAAATGGCAGCGTCAAGGGGTTTGGGAAAAATTAAACCATACATTGCGTGGTCAAGTTCGCACAAGATTAGGTAAATCAACACAACCTAGCGCGATAGCCGCAGATAGTCAGTCGGTCAAGACTGATCAAAAAAAGGGGATGTGTATGGTTTTGATGGATGTAAAAAGGTAAAAGGAAGAAAGCGGCAGACTTTGGTTGATAGCTTGGGACTTTTGTTAAAAGTCGTTGTGAGTGAAGCGAATGCCCCGGAACGATTACTGGCTGCCTATGCACTCATGGAACTATTAGAGGAACGCCCGGAATTACTGGAAAAAGTGGAAGTTTTATGGGTTGATTCCGGTTATGACGGTGATAAATTTGCTCTTTCGGTTTGGCTGATGATCCAAGCTCATGTTGAAGTCATAAGACGTACCGAAAAAGAATTTCAGGTTTTGCCTAAACGTTGGGTAGTTGAAAGAACATTTGGTTGGTTCAACCAGTACCATCGTCTCAGTAAGGATTATGAGCGTCTTTCAGAGATGAGCGAAGCAGCCATATATGCTGTTATGACTAGGATTATGCTACGTCGTCTTGTATCCTAAAGATTTACTTTATAAATAGTCTCTTATGAAGCAGAGTGGCTTGATAAACATCAGTTTGAATATTTTTATCAATTGTGCTTTTACAAAAGTATTTGTCAGGTAGATTACGATAGTCTAGTTTGTCACCGTATTTACGACGAGAGCGTTTACTGGAGTTAGGATTTTCATAAGGGATGTATAATGCCGAATCATGGCGTAACTTGGAAATTATGTGCAAATTAACTTGTCGTGCCATCTGTAAAGCATTGTTGTTACCAAAATGACCATCTACTACCAAGTATTTCAGGGGGATAAAGTGAGCTATTAACTCGAATAATGAATTAATCATCTTTTTAATTAGCAACAGTTCAGATGTTAATATCACTTCGGCTTTGTTTTTGTTTTTACTGCCTTTTGGTCGTCCCCGTCCACGTTTCTGTTTTGCTTCTACTTTTTTGGTTGGCGAGGTGCTATTTATTTGGGCATCACTTTTGATTACCTGTTCTATTCCGATTGGAAATGATTGCCTTTCTTCTACGCTTACTAATGACAATACGAAGAAAGATAAACCATTAATTGGTTTACTAGCCAAGCTAGAAAAAAATCTATCTACCCCATAAGTTTGCTTACCCGATTTACTAACTACAACTTCATCTCCTGCCAACAAATACACATCATTTTCGCGCCACAAATATTTCCGAAAAAACAGCCAAAACAATGTTGCCCACGGTATCACTGTCGAAAAAAATCTCCCCATTGTCCGGTAGCTACCTTGTTCCCCTGTCCAACGGGCAATTCCCAACATGGTGACTCGCCCACTCATTGCTAACATCGCAATGATTATCTGGTTCAACTGACGCATCGTCGTGACGTTTATCTGCGGTAATAGGCATTGCAGCAGTGATAAGATATCGGGCATGGGTTGATTGTGGCTTTTGAGTTGTCGTTTGGGAAGACAATAACTCTACTACATCAGCCCTCTCTCTTCACCCTCTTATTTTGGCTAAGGTATTGAGGATTTATCAATAATTCTGTATAGTTGTTTGGGTGTCAGCTATGACGCGATCGCCCCAAGTCGCTGCTCAAATTTTCCCAAGATATCAGCAAATCTTCCATAGGTCGAGATTCGATAGATCATGAAAAAATACCTTGTCGGTCAATGGGTGGGAATTTCGTTTATTCACTGGCTAATAATATTTCCTTGGGGAATTTACCTCACTACCTATCCCCTTGCAAACTGGTCGTTATATCACTTAGGAATTGCCTTAAGTGTCTTCTTATCCAGTTTGATTGTATGTTTCTGGACAATTTACCTATTGAACTGCTATTTCCGTCTAATTGCCAAATCTATTATAAGGTTTTGGCTTCCAGTGTTTAGAGTAATTTACGTCTTAGGACAAACTACTACGCTGCTGATCGTCATGATTGGTACAGTGAAAGTCCTACTAGGGTTTTTATCGAGCGAGATTTTTTTGCTTTTATCTGATAGCCTTGGTTTCTGGATTGTCATCTCGATTGCGATCGCACAAGGTTTACAACATTACTTCTACAAGTTCCTCTCTGGTAGTGCATCTCGTTTAGATGGACTATTTGATCGAATCGGAAGAGATGAACCAATTGATTGGGGATATCCCATTGGTGGTTCGATTGGGGTTGAATTGCGTCGATTACGTCGTATCGAATCCAGACGAAGAGGAATAGTCAATCACAGGTAGGTGAGTTGAAAAAGCAGGGAAGCAGGGAGCAAGGGAGAGTTGCACTCTGTACTAAATTTTTTCATACATTCTACGGCAACACCTATTCGCTGCTAAAATTCTTCCCAAGGTTTAAGCCAATCTTCCATGCGCCGAGATTCGATATTTTATAAGTTATTTCAACAATCTCCCAGTTTGTTATTTGAGTTATTGACAAATCCACCAAACAAGGTTTATTAATTGCAGACAAGGGTTATTTAAGTCAGTTTTTGTCAGGAGAACTTGAAAGAGTGGGTATTAATTTACAAACCCCTCTGCGTTCTAATATGTCTGACTCTCGTAGTCAATCTTCAGTTCGATTAATGCAACGCTTTCGTCGCCTCATTGAAACAGTAATTGGTCAATTAGTGGAAAGATTTCATATAGAAAAGATTCGAGTTAGAGATATGTGGCATCTTACCAGTCGTCTCAATCGCAAGATTTTAGCTCATACTGTCTGTTTTTGGCTTAATCGCCACAATTATGACCCACTTCAGTTCGACCATCTTGTTACAGAATATTAAGTCGCACATAGCGTAAATTATGAAAATAACCTCCTTTCCTCCCCTGCCTCCTCTGCTTCTCCGAACCGTATTGGGTGAGGTCGTGTACACGCCGGATGGTGAGGCGGTGGCTTTGCGGGAGATGATGCGGCGGTATCCGGTGCGTTAGCCCCGAAGCGAATTGTTGTGGTGCGGCGGCATCGGGTGCAGGAATGAGTAGCATCAAATTTTCAATATTTTTGGATCTATTTCGTATCCTGGAAAAAGGTTTAGTACATCTGAAGATTTTTCTACAGGGAAATGCCAGGTTTTATCTGTTCTTGAAAAACGCCATCCTGTAATCAACTTTGCTTTGTGTTGACAGTTCTCAATCTCATCTTTGGGTATATAAACTACAATATATTCTCCTTTTAAATCGATGCGACGCTCAGATTTTTCTTTGATACCGGTCTTTAAATCTGGTTGCTGATGAGTTGAGTTTTTTTCTTTGTCTGCCTTGAGAAATCGAGGACACACCCAATTACTAGATATTTTCGGCCATCCCCTTTGTAGAGCTTCTGGGCAAATAGTTTGCAGTGTAAATTTACAATCAATTAGTTGCCATCCTATTGTTTCTACTTGTCTTAAGCCTTGTTGGAGAATAAATTTATTTTCAAACTCAATAATCTGATGACATTGAACACACACAATATGGTGATGATGGGTAGAGATGGTGTTGAGTTCGTAATGTTTTTGTGCTTGTGCCAATTCTACTTCTCGGATAATCCCCATATTAGTCATGATTTTGAGGATACGGTAAACCGTAGATAAACTCATTGCTTCCCCACGTTCTAGCAGTAACAGGTGTAGTGACTCAGCACTTAAATGTTTACCTGTTGGCAGAGTTTGAAAAAAGTCAAAAATTAATTGGCGTTGAGGGGTGAATCGATAACCCTGAGTATTGAATTTGCTTTTTAATGAATCTAAATTATCCATAATCACAGCTTCCTCAAGAAAATTTTTAAGTGCTGTAAAACTACTAATAAAAGTTGTGTAAGGCTTGCCTGTAGTTATCAAAAATAGTTAAAAGAAAGTATTAATGAGTACCAGACTGCACGCGCCAAAGACTAGCATAGATACCATTAAGTGCTAGTAACTCCTCATGCTGACCCTGCTCGAAAATTTGACCATCATTCATCACATAAATACAATGACTGTGGCGAATTGTCGAAAGACGGTGAGCGATCGCAATTGTCGTGCGATTTTGGGTAATCATCGCCAGTGACTTTTGAATCGCCGCTTCCGTCTCATTATCCACCGCAGATGTCGCTTCATCCAAAATCAAAATTGGTGGGTCTTTGAGAATAGCACGGGCTATAGCAATACGTTGGCGTTGACCACCAGAAAGCTTTTGACCTCTTTCGCCCACGATAGTATCGTACTGGAGGGGTAGTTGCACAATAAATTCGTGAGCTTCAGCTAACTTGGCAGCATGGATAATTTCATCGTGACTTGCATCAAAGCTACCATAAGCAATATTCTCAGCCACCGTACCGTGAAATAAAAACACATCCTGACTTACCCAACCAATACAACGCCGTAAATCGAATAAATTGAGGTCGCGGATATTAATGTCGTCAATTAAAATACGTCCATTTTGTACTTCATAAAACCGTAGTAGTAGTTTAACTAACGTACTTTTACCAGAACCCGTTGCTCCCACAATACCAATTGTGGCTCCTCTGGGAATCTGGAGAGATAAATTTTTGAGTATATCGTTGCGATCGCTGTAGGCAAAGGTAATATTATCAAATTGCACTTGACGGGCTATAGTTGCAATTGGTAAGGAATTATTACCGTGGGGAATTGAGATCGCAGTATCCAGTAAACCCATGACACGCCGCACCGATGCCATCGCTCGCTGATATTCATCCATGATTTCACTCAGTTCCGTGAACGGCCAGAGTAAATCTTGCACAATAAATACCATAAAGCCATAAGTACCCACACTCAGGCTACCCTGAAGCACTTCCCGACCACCCAAATACAGCGTCAGTACAAACCCTAGTAAAATCAAAAATCTCAGCACGGGCTGAAAAGCTACACTTAAGGCGATCGCCTTTTTGTTACTGCGACGATAGACATCACTTTCTTGGTAAACGCGATCGCTTTCATAAGCTTCAGCCGTAAAGCTTTTGATGGTGGCAATACCAGAAATGTTGTTAGCCAGGCGATCGCTGATAATCCCGGCGCGATCGCGTACTGTGTCATAGCGGGGAGCTAAACGGGATTGAAAGGTAAAAGTTCCCCATAGGATAAACGGGATGGGTAACATCGCCATCCACGCAATACCGGGAGCGAGCAGCAAAAAGCTCATTCCCACCGCAAATACTCGTGTGAAAAAGTTGATGAGGTTCTGAGCGCCAAAGTTGAGAAACCGCTCAAGCTGGTTGATATCATCATTAAGAATAGATAGCAAGATGCCCGTGCTGCGGTCTTCAAAGTAGCCGAGTTCTAATGATTGTAAGTGGTTGTAAGTATCAACTCGTAGTTCGTGCTGTAGGGCTTGTGCTAAATTACGCCAGAGTTTGTCGGCTGCATATTGGCTGAGGGATTCTAAACCCCAGACGGCGATCGTCAACATAGACAATACTAATAACTGAGTCAGGGGATTTTGAATGCCAAACCGCGCAATTAACGAAGTTTTTCGTTCGACTACCACATTTACCGCAATACCGATGAGAAAAGGTGGTGCTAGGTCTAATAGAGTACGCAAAATCGAACAAAGAACTGCACCGCAAATTTGAAGTTGATAGGGTTTAGCATAGCGTAGTAAATGCGGGAGGGGGTGAGCAGAGCGTGTTGCCATTGTAATAGAAATGATAATTTAGAAGGATTGATAAAGGTCGTCAATAAATCTATTAGTTGTGATTGGCCCTGCAACAGAAAGCCATTGTCCTGCATATACCTGTTTCTTCTGAACGGCTTTTAGGGTTTGCCAAATTGGTTGTTTCAAAAAAGATAACGAGTTTAGGTTTTTAGAGCCTCTTTCGAGAACTATCATCACAAACAAAAAATCAGCATCGTACTCAGGTAAAGTTTCGATGCTTAAGCTTAACCAATCATTTTTTAGCTTTTTATAAGCTGGAATAAATTGAAGACCAATATCACTTAGTATCTGGCTTAAATAAATACTGTCTGGCCTATAAACACCAATAGTTGAACCAGCAATGACAAATACGGATACTGTCTTTGCTTTCAGTTTTGTTCCGACCTTCTGCCGGAATAGTTGAATTCGTTTTTCATAATCGGCTAGAATTGCCTCAACACGATCACTTTTCCCTACTACTTTGGCGATGTATTGCAAATCTCTTTTAAAGTCTGCTTTACTAGAATTAGGTAGCATTACTGTAGGCGCAATCGCAGAGAGAAGTGGGTAACTCTGTTTTTGCCATTCACTTCCTAAAATTAAATCTGGTTTTAAGGTGAGAATTTTTTCCAGAGAAGGATTTTCTCTACTACCAACTATAGGGATATCAACAGCGAGTCGAGTTAGTGAACCTTCTCCTATACAAGTAAGACAGGTTGCATAACCTACTGGCTTGATGGCTAATGCTAGTAGAGAATCGAGTAGGAAATAATCATCCACCAAAACTATACGCTGGGGATGAATGGGAATTTCAAGCTGACCAAAAGCATGGCTAACTATTTTTGTTGCTACTAGTGTTCCTGTCGCTGTCTTGTTAGTTGGAATAGCAGTCGAATTTGCTTTTGGTTGCTCTAATTGGATTATATTGTTGCAAGCGGAAATTGATAAAGCAATAATAGTTGTCAGGAAAAGCAGAATCAAAGCGATGCTACGGGTAGCTTTATTTCTCATGATGAACAGCAAATTAAAACTCCCAACTCACAGAGCCAGTAATGGTAAATGGTTCGCCCCTAAAATTATAAATTTCGCCGATAGTTGCACTAAGGTAATCTGTGTTAAAAAGATTGCGAACATTAATTGCCGCATTAAATCTATCTCGACGATAGAAAAGTGCTGCGTCAGTACGTAAGTAATCGCCTAGCTGAAATGAGTTATCCAAATTACCTTGCCGCTCACCAACGTAAAATAGTCCTAATCCAAATCCCAACCCTTGCAAATCTCCGCCCTGAATTGTGTAGGTTGTCCATAGACTTGCTTGATGTTGTGGTACCATTTCTAGGCGATTACCGATTCGGCTGGGTGTGGAATTATCGGCGGTGACTTCTGCGTCAGTCAGAGCATAGGAAGCTACAATCCTCCAACCAGGTAAAACTTCACCTGCAACGTCTAGCTCAATTCCGCGACTGCGTTGTTCTCCTACTTGTACTTGGAAACCCTGTAAAGCTAGAACAGGGTCGGGGTCGGGAGTCAGTACATTGGTTTTTGTGAGATTATAGGCGGCTAGAGTTGTTGAAAGCCTGCCGTCTAAGAAATCAGTTTTAATACCGACTTCGTATTGAGTTCCTCTAGTTGGTTCAAATGCTCTATTGTCTGGGTTGCGTCCCACTGCTGGGCGGAAGGATTGGCTATAGCTAGTGTAAAGTGAGATGTTTTCACTGGGTTGGTAAACCAGTCCAATTCGAGGGCTAAAGGCTCCGTCATTTTGGGATGGATCGTCGCTGTCAATAAGTCTGAACCCACTAGAAGATATCCAATCATAGCGACCACCAATCAACAACTTGAGATTATCGCTAAAAGCAATTTGATCTTGAAGGTAAACTCCGTAGGATTGAGTGATATCCTGGTTTGTAAAGACTGGTATCAGAAAATCAGGTACCGTGACATCGTAATTTGGATTGAATATATCTAGGTCTGGTAAACTAGTTGACTCCTGAAGTTGCCCAAAGTACTGTACTCTACGGTTGAAATCAAAGCCAGCTAAAAGCTGATGAGAAATTGAGCCAGTCTTAAACTTCCCAAGCAAATCAATTTGCCCAGAATAGGTACTAATTGAATCATCAGCTGCAAAATTTTCAAACCCTGATAGAAAGCGGTCATCCAATATTCCTAAATAATAGATTTCCCGATTTGAAAAGTTTGTAAAATTAATAGCAAGGTTATTGCGAACCTGCCAGTTATCGTTAAACGCATGGTTTAGGGCATAACCAAATCTTTGGCTTTCACTCTCCAGTGATGTCCCATAACTAGGATAAAAACTTCTAGGTGGTAGGCTACCATCACCCAGAAGCGCAGTATAACTGCTAGAAGGGTTGGCGTAGTATCTAGCATACTCATAGTAAATATTTAGATTTGTCCGATCTCCTATTTTGAATGTCAGTGAAGGTGCAATGGTTGTTGTTTGAGAGTTGGTATAATCTTGAAAGCCCTCTCCACCGTCATAAGCAGCAATAAAGCGATAAAGGATGCTCCTATCTGTTGTTAGTGGGCCTGACAAGTCAACACTGGGTTGATAGCGTCCAAAATTCCCTGCTTCAAACCCAAGTCTGTAATAAGGTTCAGCTAATGGTTGCCGAGTAATAGTGTTAATAACCCCACCTGGTTCTAATGCTCCGAACAAAACCGAAGCAGGCCCTTTTAATACTTCAACCTGCTCAATCGTTCCAATTGGGTTAACACCAATACCGGGATCGCCATTAAGACCATTCCGGAAACTGCCTCCTTGAACGAATCCTCGAATGGTTCTAAAACCACCAACAGTACCAACCGAACCCGAATAGGAAGAAGATAGAGTTACACCACTGACAGTTTCTACTGCTTGTGTTAGAGTTCTGACGCTGCGATCGCGCAATACCTCTTGGGGTACAACCTGAATCGACTGGGGAATATCCCGTAATGGTGTATCCGTCCGCGTCGCCGTACTCGCATTCGGTACACGATAACTATCCCGTTCACCCGTCACCACCAACTCAATCGGGTCATCCTGCTGTGCTGTTGGTGTTTCGCTTGCTGGCTGTTCTTCAGTTGGCGGTGTTTGGGGTGGTTTTGTCGCCGTTGTCGTAGATGTTACCGCAAAAACCAGTCCTGCATCATCATCAAATAACTCAACTGTGGGTAATGCTGCAACACCCACCACCGTCACCCTTACAGTATTTGCATCAATATTTGTAACTGTAATTTCTGTAATTCCATTGACTGGTTTTTCCGAGCGAAATGTAAAGGCTTCACCACTGGATAAACGCAATTGAGCATTAGGAATATCTGCAATAAAGTTATTCTCAGCACTGCGATTTGAGACTTGCAGTTGTTCCCCAAGCGTTGTCTCTAAAATTATCTCTACACCTTTATCCGTGGGATTTGCTTTCACTCCCGTAATTGTGACAATACTTCCCGAAACGGCAGGGGAATTGCTGGGAGTTGGTGACTGTACTAGCAGTTGGGCGTTAGTCGTGGGTAGTTCTATTTTGCTGGGTTGGCGAATTTGAAAACTTGTTTGATGTTGTGTATCTACATCTTGCTGTTTTTCACTAGCCAATACCGATGAAACTGCAACAATACTCAAACATCCCGAAACACTGATTAAAAAAGATAGACGAACAGATAAACACCAACCCCTCATAGTTCCTCACAGAGCCTTGCAGCTTTTGTTGCTAATGATTTTTGATAACAATAAGGTGTAGTGTAGAGAAGTTGACTGTGGCGTGTCTATCCGAAAAATGCCATTTATTAGCCGAAAACTACTTTTTTACCTGCCAAACACTGACTAGGTGTGATGCCATACTGTCGCTTGAATGCTGCTGCAAAACGACTGAGGTGGCTATACCCTACTAGATTGGCAACTTCTGACACTTGATAATTGCCTTGACACAATAAAATCTCTGCCTTTTGTAACCGTTGCTGTGCCAAATAACCCATGACAGTTGTGTTAAAGAGTGTAGTAAAACCTCTGTGGAGAGTGCTAACGCTGACACCTACTTGCTGCGCTAGTTCCGAAAGCAATGGCGGATGCTCAAATTGTGTTGTCAAAATTTCTTTAGCGTGGTAAATGCGGGCGATGGTGTCAGGTTTAAATCCCAGCGTGGTATGAATTGGCTGTCGATCTGCTGAAATCAAATCCAAGTACATCGCTATTATTTCAAACACCTTTGCCTGGAGATACATCCGTTTTGCTGTACCACGATAGGGTGCATTCCACATTTGTTGAGCAAGCTCGCGTATTGCTGGTGTCACTTTTGGATAAAATGAGTTTTTCCAGTCTTCTCCTTTGAATAGTAATTGTTGGATATCAGAACTATACTGCCCATCCTCAATCAAAAATGATTCTATCAGTTGTGGTTCAATTTCTACATTCACCGTAATTAAACGGTCTCCAGCACGATACTTTTCAATGTAGCTAGGCGAAATTCCGCTACCCGAAAAGTAGCTACGTGTCCCACCGATATGAGGATGAACTTCATCAACATAAAGGTAGCCTGATAGAAAAATCGTGAACTGAATCGGATGCTCATGGGCAGGCGTTTTTACCATCAAGTCCTGGTGATATTCGCAATCTGAAAAATTTAACGACACCCCAGGCGATAGCTTCATGCTGCGATCATAGCCCTGTCCTACGATTTCCGGTACGCCCTCAAGCCTCTCAAAGCTATCAAGTACAAGATTTTCCACCTGGGGTTTAGAAGCCTGTTGGTGCAGTTCGTCAAGGTCTGATTGGCTGAGGATGAGTGTCATGCTGGAGTGAGCTAAGTGCAATTTATTATCAATAAATTTACCACTATAGCCCTAGAATCAAAATACCAGACAGCAAATGCCTACCTTCCGTCTACCCTTATCCCTTTCTATGTCTACATTCTACATTCTGCTTATTTGACATAAAACTACCGATTACCCCACCAAATAGCTGATAACCTGTGGGCCTATTGCCGCAATCCGCGTTCTAATTGATGCAGGCGGATTTTGGAAAAACCGTTTTAAGTCCTGACTTCTGACCTGATAACAATGAACAGAGCGTTTTTTCGCTTTGAGCCAGCCCTGTCTCACCCATTTAGTAATAGTTGTTGGATGTAAGCAAAGATTCTTGGCAATTTCGCTACAACTATAATTATCAAGGGTGGGACGGATAGAGTAACCAAGTTTATACAATTTGCAAGCGATTGCTAACTCGCTACGATAGTATCCTCGTCTTTTGAGGCGAAAGGCAATCTGTTTTACTGTGAATATTTCTGCCATTTCCTCAAGGGTGTCTAACTCTTCTTGTGTCCATTTAATGCTCATAGATAAATCTCAACACTCATCAAAATTGAAATTAAAATTTTGTAGTGGCGACTTAAACGTGAGTTACTTTTACTAAAACTCGTCAAGGTTGGAGAAAACTTAGACTTTCACCCGTACCAAGTCTTCCTCCCTGACCAAAGAAGAGCGATTGGGCATAGATATACTGGGTACAAGCATAGGTGATTGCCATTCAACCAAGTAAAACCAACCCCTATCCACCTGCTGAACACCCAAAACCAAACGCTGCTTTGTCCCTGGCGCATGACCAACCAACATCACGCGATCGCCGATAACGTAAGCTGGCTTTTTCACAGTGTTCTGTTCTATCCGACCAGTAGCAACAATCTCGTGCTTAGTAGCGTGTACAACCTCGTCTTCAAGGTCGATGAAATAGACCCAATCGCCTTTGCTCCACCCAAGCCCAGAGCAGCATCCGAATGTCCGCGAAGCCTTGAGATAAACTCGCTCCCACAAATTGACTTCAACCGAGGGAATCTCTTGACCCCAAGGCGGCGAGAGATACCAACATTTCTCTAGTTCAGTGATTGCTTCCATTACACTTTCCCCTTTAAAAGATGATTAATAGCTTGGGTATCCAGACTGGCAATGCGTTTTTTAATTTGTTGCGGAGGGTTATCTAAAAACTGTTTGAGATGGCTAATCCCGACTTCGTAATACTTTGGACTACGCTTGTTTGCCTTAAGCCAGCCTCGGTTAATCCAAAGACGGACAGTAGACAAATTCAGCGAGAGAACACTGGCGATTTGATGACAGTTGTATTTTTCTGAGTGAGTGAAATTTTTAGTCATACAGTTGCCTCAGATTCTTTGGATTCAGTTATTAAAATCTGTGCGCTGATGGATATAAAATCGACTTGAGCAATATTGAAATCAGTTTGCATTTGGCCAGAGTTGTATCTGTCAACTATTTCTTGCTTGATTCCTTCTTGGGTCAACTCGTCTGGGATATCAATGTGAGCTTCACTTGTAATTTTCTCGACGACAGTAACGATGACTTTCATGGTTAAATCGTGTGTACTTAATAAGTAGGAATAGGAGCCATAAACACTCTGATTCATGACTCCTATAAATGTCACTAAGCCATCCCAGCGTTAGCCCCTTGCACCTGCTGCATCCATTGGTTAATCGCTGTCAATTCATCATCCCCATTAGCAACCAAATCAACCACCTTCTGTTGATATAAACTTTTAGCTTCATGAGGATTCTCCACATAATTAGCAGCCCAGGCAAGACACATATTTTTGACGAGAGCATCCACCTTAGTAACAGGTAATTGACTGGGGCTAGTTACATCTTGAAACTGCAAATACTCCTTGACTAAATCAAGTGGATAATCTAACAAAGTGCGAATATATTTCACACGTATATCCTGGGGATGCGGGGGCTGTTCTAGTACCATAGAAGATGTCCCACTCAAGCGAGATTGGATATCGGAAATAAGACTTGCCCAGTCAGCATTAGGATTCCATTCACGGCGTATTCTCACTTTTGTTGCTGCATCATATACTCGACAGAACACAACGTTCTCGTCTCCAGCAGTAGCAGCAATAATCAAAGGTTTAGAAAAGTCGTAAACTTGAGATGCTGCGAGTAAAAATGTCTTCGCAAAGTTGGTTTCTATGCCCGTGCGGATGATGTAAACTTCATCAGCAGCAATGACAATATCTAACTTCATATTGTCCTTGCCCTTGAACTCTTTTGCTGTTACTCGCAGTTCTGATAAATAGCCAGTTAAACCCTTTTGATGTACAGGAATGGTTTTATCTTGTTCTATGTTGTAGTGATACCACAAGTACGATTCACCGCTTAATTCCCCATTTTTGACGTATAGATAAAGGGGTTCGGGAGGATTACAAAGCCCTAACTTAATTTCGTTATTCATTCTTAACCTCAAAATTTTTTGGAGTGTGCAATAATACAAATCCTGTCGGAAGATGCTACTTACAGACCTAGCTAATGCCTGAAGAAATAGCACTCGTTCAGGCATTCACTTTTTCCTAATTCGTTTCCTTTGATGCAGCAGATAACTGTTGCTCGTTCTCTAGCTCATCTCTGATATAAGACAGTGCAGTTTGAGCATCACCAATGGTTAAGTCTGGGTAATATTCGAGCTTTAAGAAGTCTGGATGTTTGGCTATTTGGGATAGTAGATATTGAGTCACACCAACTAAATCGAGTAAATTAACTTCCATGAAAACTTCCTTTCTGCGTTGATTATTTTTCTTCGATAAGTTCCAACACAAAACCACAGCCAGTATTTTTAACTTTCGCTAGCTTTTGCTCTAATAACGATTGGATGGCAACGTTAGAGAAATAGATTGTATGCAAGGGTGCAGAACCACCACGACAGCGAAGTGAATACAACAAATTCGTAGCAGTCAAATCATTACCTTTCTTCTTTGGTCTAGCCATTGTTCCCCCCTGTAATCATCAGTAATTGCTGTTGCAGAATCATGATCTGCAATTGGTGTTGTTCGAGTTCTGCTGTAATCTGTGCAAGTAATTCTTGAGTTGAAAGCGTCTTAAGTTGCGATTCTTGGTAGTGGAATGCTTCATTAGATTTTTTGTGAGGCATCAGAGAATACCGCCAGCCATGACCGTACTCGTAAGCTAATTGAGTATCAGCAGGATAATATTCGAGTCCAAGAATGACTCCTTGCTGGGTGCGTTGACCAAAGACAAAGCGCGGATAGTCCCAATGTTTTGGGATGGATATGGTGGGTTGCATGATGAATTGATGGGTGAAGCGATTAGTAAATTTTTGAGAGAAATTGGCTAAAGACGATTCCAAAACGAAGGGTTATATTGAATCCGGTTCAGCTTCATTTAATTAAGTGGGCAATACTGCATTACTGCCCACTCTTTTTCCCTAAGCCGCAACCAATTCGCTGACAGGCTCAGATTCCATCATCAGCAACCACTCGTCAGCCGTTAGCTCGTCAAAAGCCTTATCCAAAAGTTCGTCCCAGCCGACAACCTCAGCTTGCAACAGTGAGCGTACCCCAGCGATCGCCGACTCACACGTAGCCTTTTGCTGCCCAACTGAAGAAGCCTGGATGACCCACCAATTGCCCTTTGTCCAACCGACTTGTCCTAATTTCTCGCCATCACGGGTATAAATCCCATCATCGAGAAGTTCCAACCCGCACTGTTCACACGCATCGAAAATCTGCACCATGATTTCGTTATCCGTTGTAGAGGTTGGGGTTTCTGGTTCTTGTACTGGGAGTTTTCCCCGTGAGTAATGCCATTGGGTATCATCAAAGCACTTCTGCCACCAACTGCGGCGGAATACTTCGGCATTGTTCACCATCACGACCCAGCGTTGGGTGACAAAATCTGCGTCATCGTAAACAATCCGAGCAACCAGTCTTTCACCTATGTACAATTCATGCTCGTAGAAGTCAATTTCGCGTGATGTCAACAGTTCCGGCGCTACAGCTTGGACTAGGGTTTGTTTGCTGGTGGGTTGCTGTGTATGTGCAATGTAAGTCATAATAAAATTCCTTATGTAATAGGGTAAAAGGCGATCGCAGATTTCTCAGGTCAGGCGGTCGTCTTTGGTTTTAGGAATGGTTTTGTTGTGGGGAAGCCACAACGCATTCATTGAGATTTGGCGTAGCCGTTATTGATATTTAGAGGTAAGGGATCTCAGAGTTATCAAGACAAAGGTAGTTACAGAAGCTAACTATGAGTTACTTTTGTTTTTTGTGCTGTCTCGATAGGTTTTAGTTTTTAAGCTTCAGGCGGTTTAAAATTACCTCATAATATATAGTGTACATCCTGTTATCCCATATGTCAACCCACTGGGATGACTAAATTACTCTACTTGGGAGTACACTTGTTATTACAATGCTTTCGCTGATAGCGTTGAACAATAAACGAGGAATCACTATGAGTGAAACAAGAATAAATATCAGGATTACACCTGAAAAGAAAGATGCTTTTTATGAAAAGGTCAAGCAAGAGGGGAAGAATGCTACTGATGTCCTGATTGAGTTAATTGACCAGTACCTTGGTAATAAGGTTGAATCTAGCGATATTTTGGAGCTAAGACAGAGAGTAGCGAAATTGGAAGAATTAGTGCTGGGGGAAACTGCCGCCTGAGAGAAGAGAATGATTCTCTCAGGCAGTTATTGGAAAAATTAAAAGAGATGCTCAAGGAAAAACCCGCCAATCATTAGGCGGGTTTACTGCTTTTTATGTATTGTGTCTGTTGTGATCATACTGTGTTACTATTTGGGATAACAAGGTACTCCCGGTGAAAGTAATTTACTCTTATTTGGGAGTATTCTATGTGTGCCAAGGGTGACAGCAATTAAAGCAAGGCATATTGTCACTGGTTCAAGATGTTTTCTTCGCCTTCGACAATATGCCCTTTGTTGTTTGAAATCATCCAGAAAATTTAAACCCAAGAGCGCCTGCCTCGAAAACACCGCTCTTGGGTAAGTTTCACAAACCACACAGTTTATGACCAACCAAACAATACCAAATTTTCTTGCACTCTGCACAGAGTTAAGTTCAGCTATTGAAACTTATATACCTCTGTTAGGTAAAAGCATTATTAGTTGTTGTGTTGAGGCAAAGCTAAGGCGAGAAAAAGCTATTAGCCAAATGCAAGTATTTTTCACCACCTCTTTTACGTATTACAAGAGGAGAAAAATATGCTGACACTAGACCGTGAGGAAACATCAACCCCTGACTACAGCCTTCTCAACGACAGCATTAAAGAAAGCTTCACCACCATAGACCGCTTTGAGTGGCAAGCTGTTGACGAGATTTTGCAAATGCGAGATAAACAGATGTACCTCAAAGCAGGGTACAAAACCTTTGAGCAATACTGCCAAAGTGAGTTATTGGCATGGGGTGGATACCGACGAATCACCCAACTGCTGGGAGCCAAAAAAGTCATCGATACAGTTGGTGAATTAGGCGAACACATCAAGAATGAGCGCCAAGCTCGTCCTTTGCTCCGACTGGTTAAGGAACCAGAGAAGTTAAGGGAAGCCGTAGCGATCGCACTTCAAGAGAATCCCTCACCCAGCGAATCAGACTTTGCGGCTGCTGCCCAAAAAGTGGTTCCTCGTCTACCACGGCAAAAAGAACCAGTTCAAGAACCAGTGGTTCCTCAAATTCAAGAACCAATGGTTCCTGAATTTGCCACAGTCAAGGTTACGTCACCAACTCACCACAGACATGGAGAATCGGGAACAATCGAAGCAGACTCCCCGAACTACTGGCAGCAGATTGTAACTTTTGCTGACGGTAGTAAGGAACTGGTCAATAACGCCGATTTAGATGCCCCCAGCGTTCCGTACTCCATAGAACGGGCTTACCCCAAAGAATACTCTGAGGCAATCGCCCAACTCAAACAGCAGCACCAACAGGAATTAGAACGACTTGAGCAAGAGTTAAGAATCGGCTTACTCACAGAAGCTACAACCAAAGCAGAAGAACAAGTACAAGAACAACTCTCTTCATTACAACAATTATTCCAACAACAGAAAGAGCAGAACATTCAGCTACAGCAACGGCTGGACGAGATGGAAGCCTTGAGACAGTTGGAATATGAGAACCAGCAGTTAAAGCAGCGTATTCAGGAATTGGAGAATGCTGTACAGGAACGCCCTACCCAAGAATGGGGCAATACTCTGACCAAACAGGCAGCTAAGGCACTCAATAAAGAAGTGAAGCGATCTCTCGACCGAACCATTGACCTGCGATCGCTTGCCCAAGAACCACCCAAGGAAAACGCCACCGAGTGCTTGCGACTGATGGGTATTGCTTTGGGTAATCTCGCCAGTGCTATGAATAACACCCAAGCCTTGCAAGCAGCAGCAATCATCTTAGGCAGTGAGCCGACACCACAAGCGATCGCCTATCGTGCTGAACAATTGCAACTAATACCTCAAGCGGTGAGCGATATTCGGGCTGTGCTGTCTAAGCCTGGGTGTAGTTGGTGGGACTATTTGAGTGTGGCGCAGGAATACGAGGTTATCAAAGCGGATTGCTGGGCGGAATTGACCACCGCAGAGACAGAGTTAATCACCGCTTTGGAGAAAGCCGAATCCTCATTCATTGCGGAACCAATGGTTCCTGAAGAAGCCCCTGCTGAAGAATTGCGAATTGCGAATTGGTTCAGTTGTTGCCCACGCTGACATTTACTGCGCTTTGTATAACGCCAAAGGTGAAGTCATCGAAGACATGGGGGATGAGGTGTGGGTGGCTTGGCAGCATTGGCAAGACAAACCCAAGAAGAATGACCGCTATTTCAAAGACGAGTTACGGCTGTTGTAAGCCGTAGATTGTGATTTTTTAGACATTGTTTGCCGAACGCCCACAAAACAAAGACTCAGCCTGAGCTTTGGGTGATATTTCCATGCGTCAAAATTTGGAGTCACTATGAATGCAATCACATCAGCCCAATCTACAGATAGCCCTTTTGACCAAATCAGAAAAATTGATGATGACGGTACTGAGTATTGGTTGGCAACCGAATTGTTAGCCTTGCTGGGTTACAAAACTTGGAAACGAATTAAGGACACTGTTGAAAGAGCAAAAATCAGTGCCAAAAATTCAGGTTTAGATGAATCCTACCATCTGGTCGATGTCGTCCAAATGGCGCAAATTGGGGCATCTCAGGCATTTCGTGAAGTGCTGGAAAATTATAAGCTCTCACGACATGGTTGTTATTTGGTGGCGATGAATGGCGACCCACGTAAGTCTGAGATAGCAGCAGCGCAGAATTACTTTGCTGTGAAAACCCGTGAGGCAGAATTAGCTCCACAAAATTCTGAACTACTTGCTCAATTACTCCAAAGGCTGGAACAACAAAGTCAAATCATCGAGGAGCAAGGCAAAGCGATCGCCCAATTACAAGCCCAAATACAAACACTGCTGCCCCCATCATCTGATTTTGTACCCCCAGGTTGGGATGCCGAAGTATGGAACCAGTTGCCCCCGCAAGACAAACGCCACTTTCGGTTTATGTTCCGTCGCCTCAACTTCCGACCTTCTCACCAAGGTCAAACTGAGCCGTTAGCCTTGCCCTCTGTCACCGTTGAGCAGTTGAAAGAACAACAACGGGCTGAAGTAGCGCAATTAGTTGGTGAAATGTCGCCCGAACAGAAACGAGAACTTCAGTTAGCCAAACAAGAGATTTTGAGGCAGTTCTGGTCACAAGCGCCGGATGAAGATGTGCCGTTTTAGATTTACCAATTTCTGCAAATATATATATTGAAGGTGAAATATGAGCAGCATTGCATCTACTGAAAAATTCTCCATCCTGGTGATATTACGCCGAGAATACCTTGACATCACTGGTAACTTCTGCGCGGCCAAGCTAATTGAGTATTTCCGGCACTGGACAAAGTGGAAGTTGAAGAATCACCGGACACCCTGGATTTACCAGCCCCTCAAGCGCATTTACGCTGATTTGATGGGTGAGCATAGCCTTCATGTTATCCGAAGTGCGATCGCTCTGCTTGAGGAAATGGAGATTATCACCAAGCAGAAGAATCCGGGTAATGGTCAGGATAGGACTTGGCAGTATAAATTAAACCTTGATGTACTCAATGGGTTATTAGGACATCGCAAGTGCAAAACTGAACGTTCCAGATTCAGTGCAGAACAATACCACAGAAACCAACCTCAAACTTCAAAACCACAACAACACTCTGCTGTTGAGCCTCCTAAAAGTGAAGAACTGGAAAACGAGATTTTGGACTGTGACCAGGAAGGGGCGGGTCAAACCCCAGAGTTAGAGTTACCCCAGATTACCCACTTTGTTGAAAAAATAGAACAGGTTGACTCGACTAGCAAGACAGATACTCATGATGGCCATTCTTCCGCCGCCGTGTCAGGTTTTCATAACGAAGACTCTGGTGATGATGATTACATCGAATTACAAGAAAAGTCAGTACAGCCAAGTCAGCAGGAAGTTCAGGAGGTATTGCAGCAGTTACGGGAGATTCCTTGTACTCCGCAGTTTCGGCTTAATGGAGAGATTCAGAGCACGGTCAAGCGGTATTGGGGGAATGTACCGGGCGCGATCGCGTATTTGAAGGAGGCAGTGCGGACTTGGAAGGGGATTAAGTCACCGGAAGCTGTGTTTGTTGTTGCTTGTAAGGAAGGACGGAAGCCAGAGGCACAACAGGCTAAGTCGGAGGCGATCGCTTGGTTTGAGTGGGCTAGAAAAAACAGGATTGTGATTGCTATGTCGGGGGAAACAGTGTATACGCCAGAGGGTGAGGCTGTGGCGTTGGCGGAGATGATGCGGCGGTATCCCTGTGGGGGAGTAGGCACTACATCCATCCAAAATCCTGAGAAATGGTCGAGTAATGCTTAACTAAATAATGGTTTTACCAGTTGTGATCGTCGTTCAGGACACTTCCATCCTCTAAAATAAGGCCTCTTACGCTTAACCCTGTTTTGTCACTCTCGTAAAACAATAATCGAAGCAAGATTCTGTAACTTTGATTGAGTCAAGCTTTGAGCCTTTATTTTCTAACAGTAACTTAAATGTATAGGCAAAACCTGGATATTAAAGCTCTGAAAGGCTTTCAGCGATTGGGTTATCCCAAAGTGATAAAAGAGGGTTAAGGGTTATAGTTTGGAAACACGCTCTATCCCACTATAACTTACTAAAAATCCACATCTTACCACACTGTAGAGTTCTACCTTTTAAACCAAATCTGTCATCTGGACTCAAGTTATTTTTAAATAGGTGGAATATATCAGAAACAATTGATTTGTTATCGCTAAAGTAGCTGTGACCCACGAAATCGTTACGACGATTTGAAGCATCAAGAGTTTCGACAGGGTTAACGATAACGACATCATTTTCATCCTTAAACTTTCCTGCTCGAGGATAACTACCATGCAAAAACTCAGAAAGTCTCACTGCAAGATCATGTTTGGATGTGTATAGTGTGTATCGAGCAGCATTAGATGGAAAGGATGCAGCAAGATGTTTAAAGGTACCAGCATCGACATCTGGGGCTGCAAAGACAACTTGACCAAGCTTACCTTTAGTTTGGACGTTAATAATTTGCGTCAAAGTCTGCGTCAAGATGCGATTACCCATGCTATGAGCAACGAGATGTATCGTATCCAACTTCAGTTCATTAAAGCAGAACTCTAGAAAACTCTCAAAATGTCGAAGTTGCTGTGACCATCTGACATTTTCTTCGTCGGCTGAATAACCCATAAAATGCCCAGTGGATGTCCAACTAAATAACAAAGGTAGTCCTTTGAAAGCAAGATCATAGGCTAGTTGACCTGTCCGTAGTAGCGCTGTCTTGAACGTTACATTATAACCATGTACGAACACCATTCCCTCTCGCTGTTGTCCGCCGCTGAATGCTTTATTGGCTTGTGCTGAAAACTCTGACTGAGATAGTTTAGTGAGTGAATAGATTGTCATATCCCTATCTATATCCTCGGATCTCCAAAATGGTGGTTGATTAATACTTCCCATGCGGCGATCAGGAGGAATAGATACTTCAGCTACTCCATAATTAAGAGAGCCATCACCACGAACTTCAGTAAACTGTTGGTCTAAACTTTTGGAGCTATCGTAGTGACGAGGAGTGGCAAAATATACTGGGATAATTTCGTATTCGGCTGATACTGATCCTGCTTCATAATTTTTAGGTGATAATTCCTGATATTTTGAATCAAGAAGTGCCAATGCTTGTTCGTACTTTCCAAACTTCTCAAGAATTTCCTGTGCAACCTGATCATTGGTTTTGTTGGCTGCATTTGTCTTTAAAAACTCAAATAAATCTGTTTCAAATGATTCCCATCGCTCATTAAGTAGTTCAGGCAACTCGTGCCAAATGGCGAACATTGCCTCGATCACTCTCTCCAAGTTTAAACTTGTCATTGCATCTCCCAGTATTTCACTATGTGTTGATATCAATAATTAGCTCAAGTCGATATCCCTGTTTTGTCATTCTGGAAAAACCCAATCGCTGAAAGCCTTTAAGAGCTTTTATTTTCAGGTTTTGGCTACAAACTTTAGTTACTGTTAGAAAATAAAGGCTCAAAGCTTGATTAAATTAAAGTTTCAGAATCTTGCTTTGATTATTTTTTCCGAGAGTGACTAAACAGGGATATTCTTACTTTTAAGAGATTCAACTATCTTGTCGATTGGAATTCCCTGGTTCCGCTCTCCAGCAACTCCTTGAAGCCCACCAGCATGATGTAAGGCAACTAAATTCCACTCTGCGTCAAAACAAGGAGAACCTGAAGATCCCTTTTCTGTATTGGTAACATACTGAATTCGGTTATTCCTCTCGTTTATTGTTAAAACGCGATCGACTGCAATTCCCATTGGTTTACCACCTGGATGTTGGATTATAAATAGTGGCATTTGCTCTTTTACCGAAATTTCATCTAACATAGCGATATGCCCTCGTTTTGTCATATTGCTATCTCTAGATTGGTTCTCAAAACCACCTGCTGCTTCTGCTGCTGCTTTTTTTTCTAGTCTCAATAATGCGTAATCAAGTTCTTCTTTAGGACTATGAGCTGCCAGCCAGGAAGATTGATCTAATAAATATGTGATGCCAGCCTGCTTTTGATTTGTATCTAACTCAGCAAAAAAACCAAAATGAGCGGAAATCGAATCTGATTTTATTGCTTTTGGCTTTCCGTCTGTGTCAAAAAAACGCTCGACTACATGCCAGTTGGTCAAAACAAGATCGTCGCCAATCAAGAATCCGGTACCATTTGGAATTGATTCGGAATTATCATCTTTCTTCAATTTAATGAAACAAACTTGGTTCTCTATTTTTCCAAGCTTTGACCGCCACTGCATTAAATTGGGAATTCCCGTCTCTTGACGGATGATTGATTCGAGATTAAAATCTGGTATTTCTGGGGGAATGACTTCTGCTGCCAGCCCAACTTCCACCGAATACGAATAAAGTTTTTGATCATTAGGACGCCATTGGCGCAACCCCATAACCACATTCTTTAATTTACTTCGTTTCTCAAAGTAAATCAATGCATCATAAATAAATTGGTTTATATCTCCATGAAGATTGATTTCTTCAGGATTAGTAGACAAGTAATAGTCAACAAACCTTTTGAGTTCTTCGTAAGTGAAAATATTAGGGATAATGTCAGCTAAATCGCCCTTCTTTATTTTAATTTTATTTTCAGCATTAATTAGTAATGTTTCATTAGTCATGTTCTTTTCATCCTCTTATTGTGAGTTATCAATTTTTGACCAGTTATCCAAGTCATTAATAAGATTTTCTCTAACTTGTTTAACCTCATTAATTAGTTCTTGGACAGTTTTACGCTTCCTCATCATATTAACCAAATTAATAATTTTCCATAGTGTACTACGTCCCTCAATCGTCTCGTATCCAATGTTTAATTTAAGTGTTAAACTTCTTAAGTCAGATTCATCCATAACCTGATCAAGCAAAGCCACCAATTTAGCGTCTTTAGCAGAAGAAAAACCGTTGCTCCTTGGTTCAACGGACTTCGCTAAATTAAGTATAAATGTACTATCCTCATGAGTTAATGAGGATAGTACATTTATTTCGATCAGAGTTCTCAGGAAATATTCTAGTATCTTCTTTTTTTCAAGTTGATAAACCAGAAGGGTTATTGATATTTTGGTAATATTGCCACTGTTACTATAGTCGGGAAAATCATTTGTGTTTATTCCATTCATTAATTTAAGGAAATTAGTTATATCTTCGTGTTTCCTAAAAAAGTTTAACTGTTCAATAATATCTATCAATTTACGTCTGGTTTCGTTTTCTAAAGATTTATTGTCAGACAATTGTGGCTTACTCTCACTCTTCTTTACTGAGAGACCCTTAGGATAGTATTTATTGCTCATTCTTTTTACACTCATCTCATTCTTTTTTTCTAAAGGGCTCTCAAAACTATTTGCAAAATGATTTGATAGCACCTCAAAAAAAGATTTTAATCCATCATCACTTCCGCCCCATCTATTAAGAAAATCAATAGTTATTAAGGGGGCTATTCCTTTAGGATAAATCTCCCTCGAATCCCTTCCAATAATAGGACTGAAGATATGATTACTTGTTTTTAATAAGTTAAAGGGAAGTATCATCTTTGGATCTATGTATGTTATAAGCGCTTCTAATCCCTGTTCCCCATATGTATACCAAAATAAGCTTTCAACAATCTCTTGAAGAGCAATTAGTTCCCCAGAGAGGTTAGGCGGTTTTTCCAAACCCAAACAATACTCTAATTTTTCTTGTATAATACTATTTACATTTGTTTCAAAGGATTTATTCTTAGCAACAAATTTCATTAAATAATCTCGATTTTTTGCTAGCTCGTCAATTAAACTCAAGGCTCTTAGCTTGAAATTGATATTGATACCCTCCCTTGATCCTGAATCAAATAATTTTTCAGTAGCATCAAAAGGAAGCGGAGAAGTTTTGGGAGGGTCAGGGTGTAATATTGTAACTGTTTTATTAACTATTTTAAATCTCCCTTGAGAACAGATGTCTTTAAATATTGTCTGGACATTTTTCCAATCATTGACAGAAAATAAGAATAAGAAGCACTCTATATCCTTATCATTCTTGTTATATATTCGAGTGCAAATAATCTTTTGACTACAATGGCAGTCATTATTAAGGATACATTTGTTATCAATTTCAAGGTCTTGAGATTCTAGTAATATGTTCAGACCTAAAATTTTTAATTTATCAAATTTTTTGAGAATAGACATATCTTTCATTTCATATCTTCCTCTGTTTTGTTGCTTCTCCCTTTTCCATCTGTCCCAGCTTCCTTGCCCGCAAATCGCTCAACAAATGGCTCAGTTATCGCTTCAATAATATTTATATTTCCAATCAATATTTTTTCTTCTACGAATATGGAATAGCCTCGTTTATTATAATTGGAGGCTCTTGGAATGTTGAAATCTTCGCGTGCTTTTAATTGCAGCTCCTCCAGATTCTTCAATTTCAATATCTCCTTAATCTTATTCCAATTGTCAATCGTGATGACCTGCAAGTCTGTTTCTTCTTCAAGCCAAACAATATTGTCAAGATTTTTAAGTGATGGAAATTGCTTTGAAGCAACAAAAATAAATAAAGGTTTAACATAAGAAGAATATTTGTCCCTCTCTTCTTCGTTCTGGAAAAAGCTGGTTAAAGTCCAAGAGGCAGTAAGAAGGGAAAATATTGCTGTTTCAGATGTAATTTTAGCGGTACTAGCTATCATTACCTCAACAGCAAATGAATAGTTTCTTTCTCGGGCAAGAAAGTTAACTTCAGTCAGAAGGGGATCAATCCCTATATCGTTCGTTCTAAACGACGAATTCACATCATACCCGCTCACCTCAAAGAGTTTTTCGACAGCAGCTATAGCTCTTTCTTGTAATATTTTTGGTATTAGCAAGTTGTATCTTGCTAATCGATAACTTATGTATATAAGAGCTAGCAACGAGTAGAAAGTAAACCACCAGCTTGTTGAATATATGCCCATGAGCCTAATGTAAGCAAAAATTAAGAAAACAAAGATACCTACTATGCTTAACTGAGCTACCTGCTCAGAAACGGATCTATTATCAACTATTTGAGGATACAGATATAGTTGCTTCACAAGTAAGTCAGTAACGAAGTGGATTGTTCTATATTCATAGACAATCACAAATAAAAGGCTAAGATAGAAAGCAGGCAATTCTATCTCAATTTGAACGTCTAAGCTAAACTGAGTAAGTATGTACCTTGCAATATTACTTACACCAATAATCAGCCAGTAGATCATGCCTCCCATGAAACTTGCAATCGCTGACCAAAAAGTGGAACTGATGCCACCCAGTAGAAACTCGATTTTTCTAGGCACCCTTTCACGAAGAGTTTGGAATGATTTAACTTTAACTGATAAGATAGGGACAATAAGTACACTCAACGTGAGATAACTTAATAATTGATCACGCTCAACTAATATAAAATAGGGCGAGAGTCCTACTAAGATAGAAAATACTACCAAGACGTTAATAACAAATCTGTTTGCATAACCAGAATCGGAAAATCTGTCAGAACTCACGGCACTCCTTACATATAAAAAGTTTCTTCCTGTCCAACGGTTATCGCCGTCAACAGTAAACTGCTTAAAGTCTATGTTCAGGGGTTTAAAATAACCTCGACTCTGAACGCCGAAAGGTTATGGCGTTAGCTCGAAGTCATAGCATTAATGTAATTTTAGTGACCGAAATGAGTCAGTAGGGACTTACCACCATTGATCTGATTGAGACGTTTGAGTCACTCCATAGTTGACATTTTTCCTTAACTTGAAGGGGGTTTACCTGCATTGCGAACGTTGATAATCTTGCCGAGCAATTCAAACCAGAAGGGCGCACCCATCATGATGGCAAAGCCACTGACAATCCAACCCAAAAATCTTCTAAGTGGTGGATAGAACCATCCTTTACTTTCTTGTGTCTGCTGTTTCAAATTGGCCTCGTCCCGACCAAGGGGCAATGAAATAGACGAATTGACCTTTTGACGAACACATTCTAAATACTCAGTGTTCGCGCCTTTATTATTTTGAGTAGGCAAACAATCTTTTGTCACCAATTCTGCATTTGTAGTAAGGGCTTCCCGGAGTGCGGAGTCTGTCGTTAGCCGACTGATGATATGAAAGGTGTCAGCGTTCACAGCAATGGCAAGAAAGAAACCAATTAGGAAAGCAATTCCTTTGGCATTGCGTTTGTAAACTCCTGATGCTCGCTCCATTGAGCGATCAAACCAGACCTGAATTTCAGTTTTGAACTGATAAATTTCATCCTCCACAGATTGCACTTGACCTTGAGCATATTTGACATTAACCTGAGCGCGTTTTGCTAAAGAAGCCAAGCTTTCTCGAGTTGCATCGGGCAGACATTTTCCTATTTCTCCAATCTCTGTCTTAATATCTTCGTAAACTTTATACATCTCATCATTCTTGTCAAGATTACCAAATTCATCTTGAAAAGCCTTGTAAGTCTTACTTGCAAATTTATCTGGAAAACCCTTGTAAGTCTTACTTTCAAATTCATATTCATCTGGAAAATCCTTGTAACTGCCCTTCAGGTTTCTGATTTCCTGTTCTTTAAATTTTACGTTGCCAACTACTAGATCCAAAATATGAGCAGGACTGGGTTGTAGTAAGCGCATTAATTCATCCATGTTGTTGTAGCTTACATTTTTATATATATAATCACCTTGGTAGAAAATCCCATTTTTCAAAGTCTTCAACTTAGTAATAAGTTTTGTAACATCAGGATCTCCATTTTGTTGGCTTAGAGTTTGATTTTGTGACCATAAGGGATTGTCTTCTTGCTCCTCTGAATCCTGCTTCAGAGAAGATGAAGAAATACTAGGAGCAAATAACTTGGATGTTTCAATAAAAGAATCAATCTCATTTCTAATTCCATTTATACTAATTAAGAGAGTCGTTTTTTTATTATATAAATCTACACAAATAACTTTGAGGTTACTTTTGAAAATTTCAAACTCGCTTTCCAAAACATGACGAGTTTCATTCCTAATATTTAAATTTTTATTATTAAGGTAATCGTCAACTTTGACAATGATTTCAAATTTAATCATCCTTTGCAGATTAAATACTGTTATTTTCTGAGAGATATCAGAGAGATTAAGCCTCTCCATTAATGTCGATGCAAAGGTTTCTGAAGGCATATACGAAGGTTCATCGCCATTTAGAGTAAGACTATTTTTTCTTCCGAATGTGACGAAAAATCGAGATGCCTGACGTAGCCATGCTTCGATACCTTCTTTAGATTCTTGACTAATATTTTTAATGAGAGGGTTGTTATATAAATCACTAACGATCTCCTTTACCTTTTTATTATTTGCTGTTCCCTCACCACCCGTCAAAAGAATTTCAATTGACTTTTTTAGGTGGGCAGCACGCCACTGTAAAAGTGTGGTCAATATCTCCTGAATTTCTGAAGCAATTAAACTTAAGATTAGGTAAATAAAAATTAAGCCGATTACTAGATTTAAGAGAAATGGCAAGCTCATTATATAGGACTCCTATTTGATTAAAAAAACTCAGTACGCTTAATTGTCTGTAATCCTCTTGGATCTTGTCTTTTGCTTATCGTGTGTGTACGGAAACAATTTCAGGAATCAAATCTGGTTCCTATATTAACTTTATCTTTAAGTGTTTATTAGGATAGAAGAAACTTATATAAAAATAAATAATTTAATTAATATAGGTGAGAGGAATTAATATATTCAATGCTTTTAACCAAGAAAGAAGTTATTTAAAGCTTCTTGCTTTCATTGAAATAGCATCTACAATGGACTTGTCAGAATTAAGTTTGCTTTATCACACAATAACATAAAAGTTAGTCAGTAAAAGTTATTTTCCTTGCAAGCCTTATATCATTTGTATAAGAGTAAATATGTAGACTTGCTTTAATCAAGACCAAAAACACAAAAAGTATACTTATTCTTGAGTATCACTAACAATTACACCTCTTATGCAATTTGAAGATTACCCAGCAGTACCAAAAGATATAACCTTTGATAATCATCTGCTTGGAATCCTATCAACTCACATAAGCCGTGTTGTTGAATCCTAGATGGGTGCAATTTCTTAATAAAATCACACACATTTATACAAAACTTTTATTTGCTGTTTATTTTCACCACTGTATAGTTTTCTAGACAATACTTTAAATACAATCGAAACACAATTAGGAAAATCCTTATAGAACTAAGGAATTTCCTTAGTCCCATACTCATCTTGTTCACTCACAGGTTTTTCTCCAGTATCAAAAGTTCTTATACCATGACGATCTGCATAGCGCACTAAACCCACAACATCATGAATATTCAAACGTTTCATCAATTGTACTCGGTGTGCTTCGACTGTTTTAGGACTGATATTGATGGATTCTGCAATCCCTTTTGTGGAAAGTCCTTCTGCAATCAATCGTAAAATTTCAATTTGGCGCGATGTTAATAGAGACGCAGACTTATCCTTTGGACAAATGTACTCTTCCTTGATCTGCCACTCTGAGTTGACTTGAGGTTGCTGAGGGACTTCTAGTTGTAATTCCTCATTCAGCAAAGAGATTTTAGTAGCGTAATTCCTAAACTTCGCTTTTAATTCCTCATGTGCTTTATGTAATAAAAATTCTGCTTGCTTATATTGAAAATTAGTAAGTCCTGTTTGAATAGCAACATAGAGATTTTCTTCGCTAACAGGTTTAAGGACATAACCGAAAGTAAATATCTCTGTAGCTCTTTCTACAGTACTTTTATCAGAGTGTCCAGTCACATAAATAATAGGGATGCGTAGATAAGTCCAAATTTCTCTGGCGGCTTCAATTCCGTCCATTTTACCGCGCAGCCGAATATCCATCAAAATTAAGTCTGGGTGAAACTCAATTGCGGTCTTAATTGCTTCCTCTGCGGAATCTACAATATCTATAACCTTGTGTCCTAAGTTGTCCAACTTTTCTTTGAGGTCAAATGCAAGGATAAATTCATCCTCTACAATCAAAACCTGGATGCTCCCTACTGTGAGAGGGGTTGGCAATATGTTCATCTAACTTATACTTACTCAGCTAAAGTTTGCCTTATCAGGTATTGACATTTACAAGAGAATTTTTAAGCATTTAGCCAAAATTGTCTCAGGAATGCCTAAATCCGTATAAGGGTTTATACTGAGATGTATACAGACTCAGCTTTCGCTTTTACGGAATTCAACGGAAATACTTTTTTAGTATTGCTTTGAATGGAGCTATAGACGCATTGATAAGGAAGACTGATTGATCCTTAAGGTAAACTTTTATACTGTACTTGGTTAAGGAACCAGACAAGCTAAGGGAAGCAGGCGTGATCACCTATGGTGGGCGGAACGCCACCGCAGTACAAGAAAACCCCTCAACCAGCGAAAAAGACTTTGCGGCAGATCAAAAAGTGGTTCCCCGACTCCCTCTTCAAAAAAATCAAGAACCAATGGTTCCTGAATATTTCAATTTGCGATCGCTATGAACTACCTCTAGCTGGCTTCGCCTGAGCTAGGGGTTTAGACCCGTTGCTTCACCCGCCGGGAGGTTAAAACTCCTGTGCAATCACAATAGTTTACTGAAAGGTTGCCTACTTGGACTTGGTTTGAATTTCGGTTTATTTTAATGAACTAGGATTATTACTATGGTCTGTGGATGAATGCCACTACAGTTTACATTAAAATTCTTCACCATCTCCTGAGAAATACAATTTTTTGATATTCGATTGAGGCACATCTACAGATAAATCATCTTCCTGATTGTTAATTTCCCTTTCAGCCTCTCGTTCTCGGATTGTTTTTACCTCTGCCAATCTCGCAGATGCGGGAGTGTCGCCTTTTTTTTCATCGTAGAGGCTAAACCAAGGGAACCCATACTCGGTATAAGTCTGAGCGCTAATTGGTGTTGGAGGCGGTTCAAGACCAGTTATCTCTCGGTACTTTTCGCTATTGACAATATAGACAAAAATAGAGCCGTAATTTTCGAGATCCCAAGTTTCTATTCCATACTCGTCAGGATAAATTTTCTGTTGCATCTTACCTCCTGCTCCAAGTCCCATTTCATACTCCCCTGAACTTGTCATCGATACCGATTCCAGTACTATTTCTGGCTCAGGTGGTGGCTGGTCTGGAAATTTACCCGGTTTGGGTTCATAGACTAGAATTTGGATTCCACCAAATTTCTCTACCCCAGTTAATTGAGCTTCAATTGTATCTCCTAACCCCAGAGGGACGGCAACAAATTGACGGATCAAACCTTCCCCAACATTGATACCATCTAACCAAGGTTGGTCTGGACAAACAATATAATCTTGTGGATCATCATGCAGTTTTTTATCCCATACTTCACCAGAGATTGCATTGATATTACCAACCCCAACTTTTACTGCATTTGGCTTCCAATCTGCCCCGTTAAAGCAAAGCCATAGCGCTTCTCGTTGATACATGGGAATGAAGAAACTATTTGGCTTGTTCCAATGTTCTGGGACGCGATCTAGATAGTCAGCAACGCGGTTAACTACAAACTCACCCAAACCTGGCGGAAGTGGGTAGGTTTTATCGTCATCAGGAATTCTTAGTGTCCGTTGAAACTCAACTGAAAATCTTTCGCCAATAGCTATTCTATAATCTTCGATAGAAATATTTAACATAGTAACCTCTAACAAAACTGGTTCTTGCATTGGTTTTATGGTAGAGCATTAAAATAGCCATTCTATAGAAAGACTCAAAAATTAAAAAACCAGTCATAGCAAGGAATATAGGCTCTGATTAGATTTTATTTATTATTAGACTCCATAAAAAGAACTGAAGAGCCAGAAAACTTATTCTCTTAATTTTAAGAAAAAATATCTAAAAAATAGTGTAATTAAATTGAAGTGTGTAATTTTAAAGTTTTTTTTAAACACTTAATGTTTACTTCTACTCTGCCGCTTCTCTTGCTACAGTATGCACCTTTGTGTAAATACTAAAACATAGTACCTGTAGTGAAAAATTTATATTTATACAGGTACTAAATTAGCTATTAATTACCAGGCTTGTGTGTTGATTTTGGCAAATTAACGAATTCTGTCAAGGCGATCTTTAATCACAGATGCTGGGACTGCATAATTAGTTTTTCTATAAGTTCCTGCGAAGTGAAGTCCCAAAGCTTTCCCTGTTTCTAGATCGAGTACAACAGAACCAGAATTACCCCCAAGTGTAGAACAATCATGTGTTATGAAGTTATCTTTTACACCTGTAATCTTGCCTGGTTGTAGTCTCTTTACATCATATACACCAGCAAAAATTCGATCCATAACCTGAGAATTATTTCGATCACCATCTCTTGCTGGATAGCCGATTACCGCTACATCTCTATTTTGCTCGATTGGCTCGGAGAACAAGGAGATTGGAGTAGCTAGTGAATCACCAGAAGATATCCGTAAGAAAGCAATGTCGGGGCTTGGTACACCGTCATTCAGTTTAGTATCATCTTCAATATAAAGGATATCCTTCACTTTGAATTGAGGAGCATCCGAATCTATCTCGTATTCTACTTTAAAATCAATATTGGCTCGTATTGTCTGGCGAGCAGGATTGGATCGAAAAACAAATTGATTGTTTTGCTTTACAGCAAACTCACGCGCTACATGGCGGTTTGTCACTAAAATATCAGAAGCAACAAGCCAAGCAGTTCCCACCCAGTCTAATGTAGGATGGTTGCGAAGTTCAACTCGACCAACTGCCTTAATCGCAGATTCGATAAGAGATTTTGATTTGTTCAACCTTTCTTGCCAAATATCGCTTTCAGGTGCGATGAAAGAGTCATTTTGAACGAATAATACAGGTCTGCCAGTGACTAAAACTATTGCTTCTGCAATATTTAAAGTATCATCCTCTTTCGTAGCAGAAATATGAGTCGGTAAGGCAGAAATATCTAAAGATGAAATTCGATCTTGCAGTTCTTTTTGAATTTCTTCATCCTTAAAAATATTCTCAATATCAGCAGATACATCTACATTTTGTCCAAAGATATTTGCGATAGCTTCTTGCAGTGATAAATCCATGTTTTTCTCCTTATCTCTAGATAATTTATATGTATGCTAGAATAAAATTTTGATTGTAAATAGACTCAAAGAATGGGTTTGAGCCTATTTTAAAGATGACTTTTATTTAAGTCTAGTTAGAAGCATACTATTTCTTCATCCCATTCATGCTTCGAGTGGAATCAACCATCAACATACCCTCTTGTTCTCAAACACGAACCAAATAAATAGAAGCAATATTTGACTTCTTCAAACCCAATACTCGGGTTGGCACAAAATTCTCCTTTCGATAAGTCCACCACAGTAAGCTGTTCAGCATTAAAATTGAGCGAGCAATTTAGACACAGCAAGGAGTATAGCTCTCAAAAATCCCAGTTTAAATGCACAACAGCTTATCACCGATTTGAATGCCTATGACAGATCCCTTAATCTCCAATCTGCCAGATTTACAAATCTGTCCACTAAAGACTTAATATCTTGATGTCAAAATTGAAATCTATGCACTCATTAACAGCCTCTAACGTTTCTGTTGTATCTAAGTTTCCTATTTGAAGACTGCCCTGTAGAACTTCACTAATACTTCCTTGAAACTTATCCATTGTAAACATCTCCTTTTGTTTTAATTTTGCTCTGTCTCTATTTACTAGAAACTTTTAGGAAGTAACTTTTGAAGTTTTAAATCATTCAGTACAACTAGAGGGGGAATTTATCAACCTCTATAAATTGGTTAAATATTGATGCTTTGAGGAATATTGTTGGGCAACAGATATCTATAAGACACAAGCCTTTGGCTATCTTCGTTTAGAATTTTTGTTTCGATGTCATTTAGATTCACCTTGAATTTATTCAAAGCTTTTTCCACTTTTTCCTTGTCTTCCTTCTTCGGAAATGATTGCAAAAATGAGCTAGAGTAATCACCTAGTTTCGTATAGTAGACTGAGCCAAGCAAATAAAGGACTTGTATTTGCAGTTCAGCCCGCTCTAAGGGTGATAGTAAACCCATGAAATCTTGCTGCTGTTGAGTCTTTTTAGGTGCTGGGGAATAGCAACCTAAAGGAAATGCTGGTGCGTAGGTCATCAAGCCGCTTTGCGGAAAGTTAACAGCAGCGTGTTGAGCGCTAGCTGTAAAAATAACTGTGGATATAGCCTCGACTAGATAATCTAGGGTTTTAATTTGTCCATCACCTTTGTCACCAATATGACACTTTCCTTTATTTAGCAACTCACTTGCCCACTTTTGTAGTTGTATATCTTTTTCTACAAAATTGTCGCTGGCGTAGAACAGACCTAAGTAATTCTTAACCCACTGATGAATGGCATCCCAAATCAGTTTTCCGTCATCTCGATAAGGATAAATTGGTAGCTGTTGGGAATTATTAACGCCGCGTTTTTCTAACGTCTTGGGGAATGCAACTTCATTAAAATTAGCTAAGTTACTTAGGGCTTCTTTTATAGCTAGATTGCAGTTACTGTCAATAGTTCCACTTAATAGCGAGTCTATAGGCCCTTCTGGTGCTAGTAAAAATTTATGTGCGCCATAGTTAATTAATACAGTACCTTCTAAATGAGGTTTCAACAAAAGTCTGACAGCGTGACTTTTATCAAAGCAGCGATTAGTAGCCAGAACAAAAGGCTCAATAAACAAGTGAGTTTGAGCTAAGTGAGAGAACAACTCGTGATAATTACTGTCTGCCATTTGTAAGACGGTTTTAGCTGTCATCCAGTTCTCTCCATCTAGAGGCGTAAATATAGGATTATCATCCCCTGGAGTTTGTTGACAACGAATTGCTATCGGTAGCAAATTCCGATTTAGATATCCATCTGGTGGTACTACAAATAAAGCTACTGGAGCATATATATACTTTTGAAATTCACCAAAACTACCATTTTCTAGAGTTTCCAGCTTCTTATAGTCTGCTAGATAAATTCGTCTTTCTTGTAGTGCTGCCTCTAAAGAATCCTGATGTACAATCTTTTGGTATTGTTCATTGGTAATTGGCAGACGAGAATCAATTTTTTTGATTTGATTGAGCATAACTGGGTTTGGCCCAGCTACTTGCATATAAGCAAAAACATCATCTTTTTGAAAATTAGTTAAAGTTGCGGGCTTGATCTTTAATGGGTTAATTAATTGTTCATACTCTGGTAGAGTAGGAACAGGACTAGGACTTTCTAGCCTCACTGTAGAATCCGGTTGATTTTTAATTAATTCTCGTCCTAAAGATTTAGCAATTTCCTGAAGATGTCCATATAATTCTTGATTAATTGGCTCAACTTCTTCAGCTTTAGGTGTTGCAGATTCTAGCTGTGTAATTTGGCTTAAATAAGCCTGTATTTCTCGGTCTATTTTATCAAATTCATCTTCATAATCACTCGAATTACTTTCCAATTGAATATCATTTTTAGTCTTTGAATCTAGTTCGCTTTGCCCGTCAGTATCTGCCAGTCCTAATGCCTTTTTTAGCTTCATAACAGCATTAGTTAAAGCTTCTTGCCCTTCTGCTTCTTTGATTTTGTCATTAATCAACCCTAAATCCTCAATTTCCTTTTCCTGGGGAACGGATTCATTTACAACATCATCAGTGGTTTTTTGATTTACCAAAAGGGTTATTGTACTTAATACTAAAGCAAACCACTTTTCATTAGGAAGTTCATCTGCTTTAGGGAAAGCAGGTAGCCCTGGTATTAGGCTAGATGGTATATATGTCATAGCTAGAGGATCTAGAACCTCATAGTCATATTCATATTTATTAGATAAAATCAAGTTATTGGCAAAAGGAACCGTTGCTAGAAACTTTAAAAGGCGGTATAAAAATTCAATAATTTTTGGCAGGTGAATCAAATTTAAGCTCATGGCCCATCTCTTTTTGTTTTTACTTTTGTTGCGAGTTTCAAATTTGGTATTTATCAAATATCTGTCGGATACTCTTACCTTTAAGTGGTAAAGATGTCAATTCAAGGGTTTACTTACATCTTGCACCAAGAAAAATTAATGTAATTTTATTAGTCAGTAAAAAAGCAAAAGTCCTAATTTAGCGATAAAAGCCTATAAAAATATGGTATCTTTACCGCCCATATTTTTACTTTACCTGGGGTTGTACGTAGAGGTGCAATATCTGAGTTTACGATTAATAAGATGATTTTTGCCACTTATTAACCAATTATTTGATACACATTATATTTACATCTTAAGATAGATGCTTGTCAACAGATTTTAATGATTCCCTGCTATTCATTCTTATAAGAAGATCCATAGTAAAGAATCTATCGCTTGCAGTACATCGCCTCTTGGAGTCTTATATCTTGCACTGGAAATATGAATGTCAAATCCATAACTTCGTGCAAATATTAGCGCTCGCAAATCCTGAGATGTTTCTCTAACTAATGCTTGACTGACACTTAATTCCACACCGCAGAGCTTTTTATACAGCGCGGTCGTACTGACAATATCTTTGTGCTTCAACCAGTGCGGGAACTTGAGCATCAGTTGCTTGTTGCGCTTGAGCAGATAATGGTAATAATCCGCAGCGAATGACAACTCCGCTCACAAGTAGCCATCGCCTCAGATACTCTCTCATCAAATCTTTATCAACCTGACAACATCTATTTAATGGTAATTGATGAAGCCAAGCTGGGAAGATGTTGAGGAATTGTACCATCAATATAGGGTAAATGCAGGCAAAATCGCATAAGCATTTAGATTGATCTAGCTTGTATATTTATTGACTAATAATTCTAGCACTGAACTTGTTAAAAATAATAAAGAGAGTGTTAATATGCAGTTATCAGTATGCAATAGTATTTATAATCATTTTATTACACATCAAAACTCATTTGATGGCAATTGAAATAGAAATAAATGGAACATTAAACGCAAATGCGCGTTATGTTGCTTATGCCCCTTCCCCTTGTCGCATCCGTTTACCTGGTGCGACTACAGAGGATCTCAAAGTGCAGTTGAGTAGTCGCCCTGCACAGGATGGTGGTGGTGTAGTGGTCTTTTACTCATCTCGAAATGAACCGTCGAAAGAGAGCCTGGAACTCACCCTGCCTGCTGATGGTTCATGGGTTGCTTTCGAGATCGGCGGTAAGTTTGGTTCTCCCAGTGTCAACGATAAAGACAGTCTGCTCGTCGTGAATGGAGTGGGGAATGAAATCACCTTACCTCTGATGGTGCGAGTTCGCAAAAATGCCAACAACCTGACGCAAGGCGAGCGCGATCGCTTCCTAGAGGCTCTCTTCCAGCTCAACCTTGCAGGTACAGGCATCTATCAGGACTTCCGCAAGAGCCACGTTGAACCCTCTAACGCACAAGCTCACGGAGGTCCACATTTTCTACCCTGGCATCGGGCTTTTATCCTAGACCTGGAGCGCGAACTTCAGCTCGTAGATCCCTCAGTTTCTCTACCCTATTGGCGTTTCGATGAGCCAGCACCGAAAATCTTCCAGGCAGACTTTATGGGACAAACGCGGCAAGTTCCTACGCCTGATAACGCTAGGGCTGACTTGGTTGTATTCAACATTGATAATCCGCTTGCCGCATGGGTAACGGATGATTTGCCTGGGATTCGGCGGAGTGCGCGTTTCGATACCTTAACCAGCCCCCCCGGCTTCCCTATGATATCCCAAAGCGAAACCCTGGCGCTAGGTGATGAGTATGCAGAATTTACGCAGAGAGAAGGTATAGAGCGTAGCCCCCACGCATCCGCCCATGTATCATTCACAGGCTCTATTTCCTCTGTTCCTACTGCCGTGAAAGATCCTCTATTTTTCCTGCTTCATGCTAACGTTGACCGTCTATGGGCGCTCTGGCAGTGGCTGTACAAACGCATCAACCCTCAAGAGTTAGAGAGTTATACCCCACAAGATAGAGATGGACTGCGGTTAGCTGACACAATGTGGCCGTGGAATGGTATTGTTACCCCACCCCGTCCTGACTTCGCTCCGGGAGGTTGGCTTGCAGATTCGACAGTTACATCAACGCCAGGTAAAACGCCAAAGGTGGAAGATATGATTGATTTCCAAGGCTACGAAACATCTACGGCGAGACTTGGCTATGGTTACGATGATGTTCCCTATGAATTCATCTGAAAAAACATCTTAAAGAATTCATCTAAAAAACATATCAATTAAGGAACACCAATCATGAGTAGCATTGAAGAATATCGACAGCAATTAAGTGAGCAGGTTGCTGCTGCTCGCGCACAAAGCAACGAACTACGCCGGGGTTCAGCACTCGAAAGCCTAAGTGCTAGGGGTAGAAGTGGGTTGACCCAAGGCGATATCCCCGATACACATGAGCTGCCTCTTGAAATCCTTGCTAATCCAGAAGAAACAGTGGAGAATCGTCAGACAGCACTGCAAACTCTGAAACTGTTAGCCATATCGAGTCGCACATTTTCCGAATGGCGACCCGCATATTTGGAAGCTCTGCGTATTGCGCTCGCCACACCTGAGTTAAGGCTTGCCGCCTTGTCTACACTCGTCCCTCAAGGAGACCGACGCGCCCAAGAACTGTTAATCAAGGGTCTTGAAGATCCTGAGCAGGCGTTGGTGGAGCCTGCCGATGCCCTGAATCTGCTCAGTGAAGACCCTCACGCCGATGTGCGTGAGCTGGCAGGAAAGCTCGTCGATCAGTCTACAGACGAACGAACTCAAGAAGCCGCCATTCGCCATCTTGCTGGCGATCCCTCATCTGTGGAGCGTCTCAAGGCGGTGATTAGGGATAAACAGAAGACAACTAATGTACGTAAGCTGGCGGTAGCGGCACTCAATGCGCTTGCACCTGAATCATTGCCTGTGCCTGACACCGAGGGTTCAATTAATCTCGATCGTCCAATTAATCTTACGAGTAGATCGGCAGATGTTGAGGCAGATGTAGATTCAGTGGAGGAATTTATCCGCATCCTTGCCAACCGACGGAGATCATCATGAAAATAGATTCGGGAACTGTAGTCGTTGATGTGCAGGCAATCAGATCGGAAGCAGAGGTGATTGATTTTATTCAACGCGGTCAAGGAGATGCAAGTTTCACCCCCTACTTTTTAGCCCTTCTTGAAGAACGCCACCCTGTCTATGCTGGTGTCGATTCTGCCACCGTCACACGAATCCGAGGTTCCCTAATTCAAGCCCTTGCTTATCGCGCTTTGCCGGAAACGGCCCTGCCATTTGTACTTGCAGAATTGGAGAGTGCGTTCGACCCTTGGCTGACTGCCGTGGCTGCGACTGCTCTTCGCAAACGTCCAGAACCCTCCGCCCAATTTGTGCAACCGCTACTTGAGGCCATCCTCTACATTCGCCATCGTGATGATCTGATTCGTCTTGATACCTATGGTGGTTACGGAGGCAATGGAGAACCGACTACTGCCCTCAAGGAAATATTGCGAACATTTGCGTGGCTGGGCAGTTGTGGGCGTAGCGCTCTGCCGCGACTACGTGAGCTGGCTGGTGAACTCAAGAGTGAAAACTTACGTTCAGACCTGAACAAAGCTATTGAGGTGCTGGAAACTCAACCCTTGCCAGAGACGGAAGAAGAGGCAGACCGTAGTTTAGCAATCATACGGCTGTTTCAACCACTCCCCTATGAACTCACCCAACTCCGTTTGCAGGATCAATCCGGTTCTACATTTCTGCTGCCAGATTTTTTTCGCGGTCAGCCAACAGTCGTGGTCTTTTTCTTTACACGATGCGGTAATCCAGCAAAGTGTCCACTGACTATATCCAGGCTGGGTCGTTTGCAGAAGCGCCTTAAAGACATGGGGAGCCGGGTTCGTACAGCCGCCATCACCTATGATCCTGAGTATGACGATCCGAGGCGACTCACACAATACGCTCGCAGTTGGGGCGCTCAAGTTGATGAAAACCACCGCTTTCTGAGAACTCTAGACAACCATGCCTTGCTACGCGAGTTCTTTGAACTTGGGGTGAGTTATGGCGGGACAAGTGTGAATCAGCATCAACTTGAAGCCTTTGTACTTGATGCCGAGTGCAGTATAGTTGGGGCCGTGAGGAGAAGGCGATTGGATGCCTCAGAGATCATTGCTGAGATAGCAGAACTAATGGTTTGAAGGGCTAGAAAGCTGTTATGAGTCGTGATGCGTAGAGCAAGCTTTTTCTAAAAGGGGGATGTAAGCGTATGACCGAACGCCACTTGCTACAACTTTTGTGTCTAACCAGTCTTCACGATGAATATGAATTTCCCGTTTCCTGTTTTGACACTCCTTATACCTTTAGGTATGAGGATTCTTGCATCTTCGGTATTCTAATGAATTTACCCTCAACAAGCATCTTGACCCTTCGGGTTCGCAGTCCCCTACGGAGGTAAACCCTCTTTCAGGGCTGACTCATTGCTGGGTGTATCAGTCATAGCAGTTTTAATAAGGAGCGAATCACAATCATAAGAATTTCAGATACTTTACAGTATAAGCTTTATAGCTCTTGCATAGGTTTAATTTGGGAATGAATGAATAATTATATGTCAATTCACTAGCTTCAGTTCTTCACGTTTGCTCTTGCTTGACCCAACCATCTTAAGCAACTGCTGATTCAGGTAACTCTGTGCTGAAACATACAGGTTATCCCAGATGATTGGATTACGACAGATTTTGCTGCCTACTGTATTACCAGCCAGTTTCTCCGATATTAAGTATTTCTTGTAATAGTTATTCCACAAATGCTGTAAAAAATCTTCAGCGAACTCATCAAAAGGAATGATCCAGTTGTAGTTCTCATCCAAAAACACCCGGTAAGCAGCAACAATGGGCATGGCGATATCAGCCGGCGCAGAAAAGCCGAACGAATACCGACTATCAGGCAATAGTGTATTCTTGCGTGGGTCAATGGAGGCGAGGTCAACTACTCCCTTTCTTTTAGGCTTAGTAATATGCTCCTCGATTACCTGAAATAGTCGCTGCTCAACCCACAACCCTTTGGACAGTAACGGTAACAGTTTCGACAGCCGTTGTCTTTCCGCCTCACTCAATGACGGGGTGTTACTCACAGGTGGGTGTTTGGTTCTGCTTTTAGAGTCTGGATTATATTTATTCCTGTCCAAACAGTTCATCAACTTAATCAAATGGTTGACGTTGCACTGGGGACTTTTTGGTGTACCGCTTTGGTTTTGGTAATATGCAATTCTGAACTTTGTCTTTTGCTCACGTTCCAATTGCGCTAAAAACTGCTTGAGGAATTTATAGTCACCTCTGGCGTTGACTTTAGAACGGGCATCTACTGGGGCAGATGTGTTTGATGCTAGGGCAATGTCTTTCGCCTCATCCTCAGTTAATCCAATATGAATTGTGACTTTGACTCTAGCTTCGGTTAGGTCATATTTATAATTTCTTGCTTGCTCAAACGCTAAAACCGTATGCCCACCATTAATGATACCGTCGCTACCACCCTCAGAAGCCTCAAGTATCTCTAATTCTAGTTGTGTCTTTTTACTGTTGGGCTTGACTTTGTTGGCACACAGTACAATCCCACTATGTCGCTCGAAGAACTTTTCGGGTTCGGTAGTCAGAGAGTCAAAAATCTGTCTGTATGTCGAACTTTTCTTGTTTGGTTCCCGAATATTCGGTTCTAGGGGTAGGTCGGCGGGAAAGCTGTCAACGTGAACGGTAGCGATAATGCAATTGGAAGTTGCATTGAAAAACTGGTCTAT
>NZ_JACJQL010000003.1 GCF_014696625.1 Nostoc parmelioides FACHB-3921 | reverse complement strand
TTCGGCACATCTGTACGCCCTCTAGCGCCACCAAAAGCAGAACCTTTCCACACACGCCCAGTTACTAATTGAAAGGGACGAGTACTAATTTCTTGTCCTGCACCAGCAACACCAATAATGACACTCACACCCCAACCTTTGTGACAGCATTCTAAGGCTTGGCGCATCACGTTGACGTTACCAATACATTCAAAACTGTAATCAGCACCGCCTTTAGTTAAATCCACCAAATAAGCAACTAAATCACCCTCAACTTCTTTAGGATTAACAAAATGTGTCATCCCAAATTTCTCAGCTAAAGCCCGTTTACTGGGATTAATATCTACGCCGACAATCATATTAGCGCCCACCATCCGTGCCCCTTGGATGACGTTTAAACCAATACCCCCCAAACCAAAAACAACGACATTCGCCCCTGGTTCCACCTTGGCTGTATAAATGACTGCACCGATACCTGTCGTTACACCACAGCCAATGTAACAAACCTTGTCAAATGGCGCATCTTCCCGAATTTTGGCTACAGCAATTTCTGGTAGGACTGTGTAGTTAGCAAACGTAGATGTACCCATATAATGATGAATCATCTGCCCGTTGATACTAAAACGACTAGTCCCATCGGGCATCAAACCACGTCCTTGAGTACCACGAATTGCTTGACAAAGATTAGTCTTAAAGCTTAAACAATAGGCACATTGGCGACATTCTGGGGTGTAGAGAGGAATCACATGATCCCCTGGTTTGACGCTGGTTACACCAGCGCCCACATCTGCTACCACCCCTGCGCCTTCATGTCCTAAAATCGCTGGAAACAAACCTTCGGGATCATCTCCTGAAAGGGTGTAAGCATCGGTATGGCAAACACCACTGGCTTTAACTTCAACCAATACTTCCCCGGCTTTTGGCCCCTCTAGTTGAACGGTTTCAATTGTCAACGGCTTACCCGCGCCGTAAGCTATTGCTGCTTTCACTTCCACGAGTTAGCCCTCCTCATCAATTCAAAATTCAAAATTCAAAAAAAGCCCTTACCTGGGAGTATCTTACCTGCAACACTGAAAAATTAAAAATGATGGGGTGAGCAAGATTCTATCGAATGGTAGTTGCAGAAAATTTACATAACTTTTTTGTAAACTAACTAAAATTGCATTTTCGGCTGAGATTGGTACATTAGTTACAGGCGGCAAGCCTAGAAAATGATATCGGTCTGCTGCACTAGACTCATATTTTTGTCAACCCTTCAATTATCTTTACTGTTAAAGCTTATGAACCCTGCCCTAACTAAAATTGGCGATCAAATGTCCAACCTGACTGGTGTACGAGCGATTATGAAGGACATTATCGAAACGTTGAAGTCTGGTGGAGGGCAGGATTTAATTAATTTAAGTGCAGGCAACCCGTTGATTTTGCCAGAGGTAGAACAGTTATGGCGGGACTGCACAGCAGAACTCTTAGCAAGTCAAGAATATGGTGAAGTAGTTTGTCGCTACGGTTCTAGTCAAGGCTATGCGCCATTAATTGAAGCAGTTGTCAAAGATTTTAACCGTCGCTATGGTCTGAATTTAACCGATCGCAATATCTTAATCACTCCGGGTAGTCAAACTCTCTACTTTTATGCTGCTAATGTTTTCGGCGGTTACACTAGCAACGGCGACCTGAAGCAGATTGTTTTACCCCTGAGTCCCGATTACACTGGCTACGGTGGTATTTGTCTAGTTCCCGAAGCTTTAGTTGCTTACAAACCATCTCTAGATATTGATGCGGCAGCACACAGCTTTAAATATCGCCCCGATTTTAGCCAGGTATCTATTTCCGAAAGTACAGGCTGCGTTATCTTCTCTCGCCCTTGTAATCCTACAGGCAACGTCCTCACAGATGACGAAGTGAGAAAAATTGCTGCCCTCGCCGCCCCTTATAATGTGCCAGTGCTAATTGATTCGGCTTACGCTCCCCCATTCCCGGCGTTGAACTTCACGGATATGTCGCTGATTTTTGGGGAAAATATTCTTCATTGCACTAGCTTATCGAAAGCAGGTTTACCAGGGGAAAGAATTGGCATTGCTATCGGTAATGAAAGATTAATTCAAGTCCTAGAATCTTTCCAGACTAATGCTAGTTTACATTCCTCACGCTATGGGCAGGCGATCGCCGCTCGTGCCATTAACTCTGGTGCGTTGGCACAAATCGCGGAACAAGTCATTCGTCCCTTCTACAAAAACAAATTCGCCATCGTCGAGAATGCTTTAGAAGCCGCCATGCCTAAAGAATTACCTTGGTTCCTCCATCGCGGTGAAGGTGCTATCTTTAGTTGGCTATGGTTACAAGATTTGCCCATCACCGATTGGGAATTATACCAAGAACTGAAAAAGGTCGGGGTAATTGTCGTCCCTGGTAGTACATTCTTCCCTGGCTTAAAAGAAGAATGGGCGCACAAACACCAATGTGTCCGCATCAGCTTGACTGGTAGCGATACTGAAATCGCCCTTGGTATGCAGCGTCTAGCAAAAGCAGTCGAACAAATTTACCAGCGTACACCTGTTAGTGCCTAAGTCATGAAGCGTAAACAAGATAGTAAAGGGGCAGGGAGCAGGGGGCAGGGGGAGCAGGGGAGGCAGGGGGAGAAGTTCCCAGTTCCCAAACCCCAAACCCCAGTCCCTAGTCCCCAATTCTCAACTCCCAATCCCGACGAATGGCTACAAATTGGTAAAATCGTTTCCGCACAAGGCTTATCTGGGGAAGTACGAGTCTATCCTGACTCTGACTTTCCCGAACGCTTTGAAGTGCCGGGAACCCGATGGTTATTACGTCCGGGGCAAACAGAGCCACAACCTATAGAATTGCTGCATGGTCGTTACCTGGAGAACAAAAATTTATATGTCCTCCAGTTAGCTGGTGTGGAAAATCGCAGCCAGTCGGAAGAATTACGGGGTTGTATGTTGTTTGTACCAGCGAGCGATCGCCCAGAATTAGGCGAAGATGAATATCATGTGGTCGATTTAATCGGCATGGAAGTATTCTTACAAACCTCCGGAGATTTGGTAGGGACCGTAGTTGATGTCATCCCGGCTGGCAATGATTTACTAGAAGTGAGCCTGCATGAGCCAGTTCCTAGCGACAAAAAACCAAAAACTGTGCTAATTCCCTTTGTCAAAGCGATCGCACCAGTAGTAGATTTACAAACCCGCCGCATTGAAATTACTCCCCCACCTGGGTTGTTGGAGTTAGGAAGCGGAGCGTGAGAGGAGGCAGGGGAGCAGGGGGAGAAATGCCCAATCTCCAATCCCCAATCCCCAGTCCCTAGTAGTCTGCCAAGAGAACTTTGCAAGGTTAATAGCAGCAAAAAAAATCTCTTTCTCCCCCTGCTCCCTCTGCTTCCCCTGCTCCCCCTGCTTGCCCTAGCCCAGCAATTTTGGGTTGGTGAACTACTAGTCCCTTACCTGATGACCCAAATAATTATTGAGATAACCCAACATCAATATTTTCGTTTCTGCTAACAGCAATTGCCGCTTTGCTGGAGTCTGACTGGTAGCCAGCCATAGAAGATCACTTACTACCTTCACTACTACTAAGGCGATCGCTTGGCATTTTTCTGCTTCTAGTTTGGGATTGAGTTTAGCAAAGAAAGCAGCCAGTTCATCCACAATTCGATATTCATAGTTATCCATTGCTTCAATTGCTGAATATGTCATCAGGTTGAGCAATTGCTCATACACAGCACGATACCCCGGATGGCTGTTCATAAAGTGATCGAACGCATCGATTACCCGATCAACATACACTGCAACAGGTAATGTCTCTGCTTCTTTGGTGTGCAGTTGGGCAAACAACTGATATTCCTGTTGAAAATATCGCACAGCTAAGGCTTTGAGAATGGCTTCTTTATCGGGGAAGAACTGATACAAGGAACCAACAGGAACTTTAGCACGAGATGCGATCGCTCTTGTTGTTGTCTGCTCATATCCCATCTCAATAAATAATTCCTCGGCTGCACTCAGAATGTAATTAACTCGCTCCTGACTCCTCGCCTGCTGGGGTTGGCGGCGCATCTTGGAATTACTAGGAGAATTATTCGCTGTCATCAATCTAATTTCGCCCTTGACAAAACATGAACATTGTTCGTATATTTTAAACATGAACTTTGTTCATGTTTAATCAATCTTATTACTAGTAGCTCTTGCCATGCAAACGATAAATACTTACCCAGTTCAGCCGTTAAAACTCGACTCTGAAGTACAACGGCAGATGAATTTCCAGTTTTTGACGGCGATGAAAGCTTTTTTCACGTTACTTACGACAGAAGACAACATAGATGCGGTGGATGAACTTAGTAGCATCTTAATTCACAGCCGGGCTTTTGAATTGGCGGCGGAAAGTATGCAGACTGATCCTGAGGTAGCGCATTTGATCAAAGAGCGATATTATGCACCAGTTCACGACTTGGAACGGCTATTGCAATATCCGGATGATTCTTTGGGTTATCTCTATGCCTCGACTCTCAAAGAGTCTGGCTTTGAACGCATAGATCCCGAAATTATTGTCAATTCAGATACAGCTTACATTGAGCATCGCTGGCAGCAAACCCATGATATTTGGCATCTTGTTACAGGATTCAGTGCCAGTGGTATTGACGAAATCGGACTACAAGCCTTTTATCTAGCACAATTCCGTTTACCCTTAGCCAGTATGTTAATTGCCAATGCCTTGATGAGCGCCACCTTACTGGCTCCAGAAGACTTACCTCAGCTTCTCCAGATTATTGAACGAGGTTGGACAATGGGTTTGCAAGCCAAACCTTTATTCGCGCAAAAGTGGGAAGAAGCTTGGGAAAAACCTTTATCCCAGTGGCGGGATGAATTAAATATTCAAGCTTTTAATTAGATGCTGGAGTCAGGAAGGAAGAGGTTTAGGATATGAGTCATGAAAAGCTATTCTGCTTTTAAGTTTCACAATCCATCGTCAAGGCTGTTGACTGTCAACAGTTAACTGTTAACAGCCCTTATTAGTAGTTATGCAATTTAGACGCACATTAGCCAAGTATGAGCAAGTTTGAAAACAATAACAAACAATCTTCCTGTATTTGGTTTCGTCTCATCCGCAATACCTATCCTTGGTTATCATTACTCATACAAACTAGGCGAGTAATATTTTCCTGCGGTAATCATCAGATACGGGAAAAAGTTCGTTTTTGGCAACTTTTTTATCGGTTGGACTTTGCCAGTCTCCTAGCGATCGCTATAGAATTAACCCAGCCAGAATATTGGGCGTAAAAACATCACGTAAACCTTTGAGTTCCCAATCCCCAGTCCCCAATCCCCAAACACTTGAGAAAAATTACACATCGCGTTAAGCTTCCTTAGCGTAACTGCATACTTTTAACACCAGTTAATGACAAATCAATTCTCCCCGCAAATTCCCTCCTCTACTTGGAATCGTCCTATTGGCTTGGGTTGGGATAAACCTTATACTGTCCGCTATGCGAGTAATATTGATGATGGGCCTTGGCATGGGATGCCATTGGGTGGCTTTGGTGCTGGTTGCATTGGTCGTTCTTCGCGGGGAGACTTTAACCTATGGCACATTGACGGTGGTGAGCATATTTTCCAAAATTTTCCCGCCTGTCAATTTAGTGTATTTGAATCAAATGGCACTTCTTCTCAAGCTTATGCTTTGTCTACCCAGCCAACAGACGATGGGAGTCTGAACAGTTGGCAATGGTATCCAGCCTCTAGGGAAACGCAAACCACCGGGACATATCACGCCTTATATCCCCGTAGTTGGTTTGTGTATGAGAATGTGTTTCAGGCAGAGTTAACTTGTGAGCAGTTTTCCCCTATCTGGGCAAACAATTATCAAGAAACTAGTTACCCTGTAGCAGTATTTGTTTGGCAAGCGCATAATCCCACAAATGCGCCTATTACACTCAGTATCATGCTGACTTGGCAAAATATGGTGGGTTGGTTTACTAATGCGCTCAAATCTCCTGATGTGCGGGTGCGGGACGATGGTAGCCCAGTGTATGAGTATCAGCCGCGCTTAGGTGAAAGTGGGGGAAATTATAACTATTTAGATGAAAGTCCCCAACATCTTGGTTGCTTTTTGGGGCGGGTGGGGATGACTGAACCTTTACAGGAAGGTGAGGGGAGTTGGTGCATTGCTACTCGGAAACATCCCCTAGTGGAGATTTTTCACCATACAAAATGGAATCCTATTGGTACTGGTGAGGAAGTATGGCAAAGTTTTGCGGCGGATGGTTCATTGCCTAATTATATAGATACCACGCCAGTTATAGAGAATGAACAGTTAGGAGCCGCGATCGCTGTCCGTTTCACTCTGCAACCAGGAGAAACCCTAGAAATCCCCTTTGTGGTGAGTTGGGATTTACCTGTGACAGAGTTTGCTGCTGGTGTGAATTACTATCGCAGATATACAGACTTTTTTGGTAAAAGTGGTAATCATGCTTGGGCGATCGCAACTATTGCTCTAGAACAGTATAAAACTTGGCAACAACAAATCGAAAGTTGGCAAGACCCCATACTGAACCGGGACGATTTGCCCGACTGGTTCAAAATGGCACTGTTTAATGAGCTTTATGACCTCACCAGTGGGGGGACTCTCTGGAGTGCAGCGACACCAAGCGATCCCATCGGTCAGTTTGCGGTGCTGGAGTGCCTAGATTACCGATGGTATGAAAGTTTAGATGTGCGGCTGTATGGTTCCTTTGGGTTGTTGCAACTATTCCCGGAACTAGAAAAGGCTGTAATGCGGGCTTTTGCGCGGGCAATTCCCCAAGGGGATGATACCCCCCGTGTGATTGGTTATTACTACACCATTGGGGCAGAAAGTCCCATTGCTGTGCGTAAAACTCCAGGTGCAACACCCCACGATTTAGGCGCACCAAATGAACACGTCTGGGAGAAAACTAATTACACCAGCTATCAAGATTGTAATTTGTGGAAGGATTTAGGCTGTGATTTTGTCTTGCAAGTGTATCGGGATTTTCTGCTGACTGGTGCGGATGATGTCCAGTTTTTAAGCGATTGCTGGGATGCAATTGTGGAAACCCTTGATTATGTAAAAACATTCGATTTAGATGGGGATGGGATTCCGGAAAATTCCGGTGCGCCTGACCAAACTTTTGATGATTGGCGTTTGCAAGGAGTAAGCGCCTATTGTGGTGGCTTGTGGATGGCTGCATTGGCAGCAGCGATCGCTATCAGTGACATTTTATTACAAAATCACCAAGATTCGGAAACCAAGGAAAAGTTAGTTATACAAAAATCCACCTATGAAACTTGGTTAACGAAATCCCTACCTATCTATCAAGAAAAACTCTGGAATGGTCAATATTATCGACTAGATAGTGAAAGCGGTTCCGATGTGGTCATGGCAGATCAATTGTGTGGACAATTCTACGCTAATTTACTAGAATTACCGGAGATTGTGCCAAGCGATCGCGCTATTTCTGCACTCCAAACTGTTTATGATGCTTGCTTCCTCAAGTTTTACGATGGTCAATTTGGTGCAGCCAATGGAGTACGTCCCGATGGTTCGCCAGAAAACCCAAAAGCAACCCACCCCTTAGAAGTGTGGACAGGAATTAACTTTGGGTTAGCAGCTTTTCTAGTACAAATGGGGATGAAAGACGAAGGTTTCAGGTTGACACAAGCGGTAGTAGAGCAAATCTATAACAACGGTTTGCAATTCCGCACACCCGAAGCCATCACCGCCGCCGGCACTTTCCGCGCTAGTACCTATCTCCGCGCTATGGCTATTTGGGCAATATATTTGGTGATTGGTTAGTAAGCTAGTGCGCGTCCAAATTGCATAACTACTAATAAGGGCTGTTAACTGTCAACCGTCAACTGTTAACAGCCTTTACGATGGATTGTGCAACTTAAAAGCAGAATAGCTCATTGCATCAATTCCATGAGAATATAAAATTTTCCTTAAGTTTCTCATGGAAATAATGGAAAAAACCGGCCATCCTAATGAATAAGTCCGGTTTTTTCCAAAAAAAATACAGCTTTTTCCGCTTGATTTATCTATATTTCCAAGTTTTAGTACATCGGTGAGGGGTGACAACTATCTTGCCAATTTTGTCGTTTTTGTTAGTTTGCAGTGGGAAAAAATCTGTAACATGAGATACATAATAGCATTTATATTTGCTTTAGTATCTCTCTCTTGGGTGGGATTCTGCCTCAAATTTAAAAACCAGTGTTAACAATTTTCGGGTTTATTTTCCGGGAGTTTAATCAACCAAGGGAAAATGTAACTAATCTTTGAATATTTTCGGATACACACAAATTAAAACCAATTTTTACAGATGGTGATTTTGCTCACGTTCTTTAACACTATTACTAAATTAAAAATGGCATTAAATTTATGTTCATAGAGAACCTTTTCCAAATAAAAAAATAATTTTCCTGATTTTTTAAGAAAATTACTGTTGTAATAAATTAAAGGTGATTTAACAAGTTATAGATAGTTATTTAAAAAACTATCTACTTTTACCATTAAGTGAACTTACTCATGAATAGTCAACATCAATTAAAAATAAAGTTCATGAATACTGGTTAAAGATTCAGTAAATTTTGAGAAAATACCGGAATAAATTCTCACCTAAATATGATTTTTGAGCAACTACATTAGCAATAAATCAAAATGCTGATGTTAGATTTATTTGCCGAGAACTAAGCCAAGAGTTTACACACCAAACAGAAATTAAACTATGAATCCCTCTTCGTCGTTAAGAGTTCAGGGAGGGCTGCCAAAAGATCCCAGTGATCAGCTATCTCCCACTCCAGAAGCGGCTATCCTCAGTCTTTTGAGGTTAGTTGCAGGGGATACGAGTCTAGTTTCAGAGTTGAGCCAAAACTGGGTAGTTCGTGAGTTTCAATTAGGTGATGAACTAGCAAATTATGTTGTAGATGCAGCAACTACAGATAGTAGTAATGTTATTTATTTAGTTGGTCAAGGTAGAGTCCGGTTATTAGGGTTTAATCAAACTCTGGGGCGAGAAGTTTCTACGCAATTGGTGTCGGCTGAACAAACTTTTGGGGCAGATCATTACTTTTGTCAGCAAACATTACCATATCGAGCGATCGCTGCTAGTGATGGCTTTGTCCTCTCGACGACAACTTCTGAGTTAAAACCTTGGTTACAGGCTATCCCCCAACTCAAAAATTACTTGCAGCGCTTAACCAGTGAACGCCAAACGCTGATATTTTTTAAAACTTATACTAAACTACATTCTCTCAAAACTAAAAAACTTCAAGAATTACTACCGTATTTAATCGCTAAACATATCCCAAACGGCACAACCTTATCAGAAGCAACTCCACCGGAAAAAGGTCGTTTTTGGCTAGGGAGTGGTCAAGTACAATCAATATCAATAGCAAGTTTTTTGCCAGTGGTGGGCGATAGTTGGGGATATCCCGAATCCACATTACCAGATGGGACAGCGCAGACGGATTTGCTAGTTTACCAACTGTCTGCGGAAAATTGGGATTTGGCAAGAGCGATCGCTCCTGATTACTTTACTGAAAGCTATCAACAAGTAGAAGCGCCCGTAGAGGTGGTTAATGTTGTCCCGGCTGATAGTAAACCACAGATAGCCCTACCCAAGTTACAGAATTTACGATCGCCTACAGCGCCAGCCATAGCCACATCTGACATCGAAGATATCGACTTTCCCCAAGGAGTCAAACAACACAAATCACGGTCGTCCTACTCCTACCCATTTATTCAACAACAAAGTTCATCAGACTGTGGTGCAGCTTGTTTGGCGATGATTAGCCAATATTGGGGTAAGCGCCTAAGTCTGTATAGTTTGAGGAATTTAGCCCAGGTAGACCGCAATGGCGCATCCCTTGAAGGTTTGACAGTAGCAGCTCAAACCTTGGGTTATGATGTGCTACCAGTCCGGGGAAGTTTGCAGAAATTAGAATGGCACTACAATCCTTGGGTTGCCCACTGGCAAGGAAATCACTATGTAGTAGTGTGGCAGATTAAAGGCGATCGCATCCTGATTTCTGACCCGGCTGTAGGTAGGAAATGGGTATCACGTCCGCAATTTGAAACGAGTTGGACAGGCTACGCCTTATTATTAGACCCCACAGAACGTTTTCAAGCCCTCAAAAGTGAAAAATTTTCTCTGGGTCGCTATGGGCAAACATTGTGGAATTATCGGACAGTACTCAGACAAATAATTCTTGCCTCCTTATTGGTACAAGTTTTTGGCTTGGCAACTCCCCTGTTTACTCAGGTGATTATCGACCAAGTAATGCCTATCAAAAACTTGCCGAATTTGCATATATTTGCGTTCAGCTTTTTATGTTTGGGTATCTGGCGGACTGTCTTAACGGCGCAGCATCAAAACTTACTAGATTATTTTGCTAACCGCATAGATTTAAACTTGATTGGCAACTTTATTAACTATACGTTGCAGTTACCCTTACAATTTTTCGCCTCCCGCCAGGTAGACGACATTATTAGCCGCGTTCAAGAAAACCGGAAAATTCAACTGTTTATTAGCCGTAGGGCAATTGGGGCGGCGGTAGATATCTTGATGGTGGTGACTTATCTGGGGTTGATGACCTATTACAGTTGGCAACTCACTCTTTTAGTTCTGAGTTGGATTATCCCCGTAGTGATTTTGACTGTAGTTGCCAGTCCTTACCTTAAGCAAGCATCAAGAGAAATTTCTCAGGAATCCGCCAGACAACACTCTTCAATAGTAGAGATGATGACTGGGGTAGCCACAGTCAAAACAGCCACCGCCGAACGTCCTTTGCAGAAGTATTGGGAAGAACGGTTTTTAAAAATGTTGAAGGCGCGGTTGCGGGGACAAAAATTAGCCCATCGTTTACAAGTGACGCGGACGTTAATTAATCATGTTGGTAGCACCTTGGTTTTATGGTTTGGGGCTACTTTGGTGATGGGTGGAAAAATGTCCTTGGGACAGTTTGTGGCTTTCAATATGCTGACTGGAAATGTGACTCATCCAGTTTTGTCATTAGTTGGCTTGTGGGATGAGTTTCAAGAAATCTTGATTTCCGTGGAACGACTCAATGATGTTTATGCGGCCGTCCCAGAAGCTAGTTCCCAAACCACCTTACTGGTGATGCCGCCAATTCGGGGCGAGGTACGATTTGAGAATGTGTCGTTTCGTTATAACTCGTTTCAAGAACGTAACGCCTTACAAAATATTTCCTTTGGAGTCAAACCCCAACAAACTATCGGCATCATTGGCCAAAGTGGTTCGGGTAAAAGTACTTTAGCCAATTTATTAGCGGGTTTATATCGCCCTGATACAGGCAGAATTTGGATTGATGGACATGATATGGCTGGGGTGTCTCCCCAATCCTGGCGGACTCAGGTAGGTTTAGTAGCACAAGACAGTTTTCTCTTTTCGGGAACGATTTTAGAAAACATTACTTTGCACGATCAAGAACTGAGTTTAATCCAAGCGATCGCCGCCGCCAAGTTATCCGGCGCACATGATTTTATCCAAGCCTTACCTCTGGGTTACGATACCCAAGTGGGAGAACGAGGTTTCATGCTTTCTGGGGGACAAAGGCAAAAAATTGCGATCGCCCGTGCTTTGGTGAGAAATCCCAAAATTTTGATTTTAGATGAAGCCACTAGCGGTTTAGATGCGGAATCAGAACGCCGCTTTCAACAGAATTTAGCCCAGATTAGTCAGGAACGCACGACTTTTATCGTTTCTCACCGTCTTTCAACTGTGCGCTACGCTGACCATATTTTTGTCATAGACCAAGGAATGGTAATTGAACATGGCACTCATCAAGAACTAATGGCGATCGCTGGTCTTTATCACCACTTGGCTCAATTGCAACTATAGTCGTCATTTGTCAGTTGTCAATAGTTTTATTCTCCCCTTACCTCCCCGTTCGCGTAGCGTCCCGTAGGGAAGTTCGCCCGGTTCGCGTAAGCGTCTCATCAGAGAGAGAAACCAACGCCACTTGCTCCTCCTGACAACTTCTCTTACTGCCTCCCTTGCTACAGGTTCTTACATTTGTAAGCACATATCAAGATATCTGTCCTATTCTTTTTTCAAATCGATACGACTCACATAAAGCATACTAGCTTTTAGCGCCACAGCATAAAATCGCAAAATTGATAAAAGTTCTGGTAACAGTTTACTAGTTTTGTAAAAAAACCTTGACACTTTTATAGAAAATTTTCCGGATGTATAGTTGCAACAATACTATCTGCATCATAAATCTAGTGCAAATTTATATCTGTATACCATTGGTAAGCAACCATTAGCATTTATATATCAATGTGAAAATTTTACTGAGATTGTATTAGCTAATTTTTCACGTTAAATAATTGCTTATCAACCTATTTAGTGGTAAATTCTCTTAGTAGGTTTAAAGTTTCAAAAGCACAGTAGGCGAGGGGTCTAACCCCTCATTACCTAGTAAAAAATGCTCAAAAACCCCATCAATATAGCGTATAACTCAACATTAAAAATATTCAGTAAAATTGAGTAATAAAATTCTGATTACGGGTGACATTCATGAAAAAAGATAGTATAAATACTAATATGACTCTGAATAGAGTATGGAGAAGCAACGATGATGTTTAAAATTAAAAGATATACAATAACTCTAGTGCTTCACCTATACTTAAGTAAGTAAAAATTTCATAAAATAATCAGGGATAAAAATTACAAGATTTGCTGAGCGAATAACAGTAATTCTTATGTAAATAAGGGTATGAATAGACATTTACCTGTCATCAAAGCAAACGATAAGGGGCAGTTAAGAGATGAAGCTAAAACGTGATTATACTGATAAAAATTTAGCTTTGAAAATCCCATTACTTAATAGTAATGATGTCGCTTTATTATCTAATAACCCAGCAAAGATATTTACAAGTATCAAAATGCCCTCGTAATAATTACCAAGTTCATAATTCAACATAACTACTAAGGTTTATTAGTTCACGCAATCGCTGAGATACTTTCATCCAAAACAACAACAACCATGAACCAAAATACTACAGGCATAACCAACTACAACAAAGCTATCAATCCTCAACAATTTGACAAAGTGGTTGAAGCAATTCTGGCTGGTAAATACTCTTGGGCTTGTGTCCTCATGCTGCGCTTTGCTGGGTATAATCCTATGCACTACATTCCCTACCGCACATATAACCGCTTACTCAAAGAAAACTCCGAAGCCAGCAAAGTACAACAACAGCAACACGATAATCTCAAAAACACTCAAGTAGCTGCTGTTTCTAGGTCTAATACTAATATGCCGTCCAGTTGCTTAAGTAAGATTAAAGACTTAGCCTATCTGGAAGTAGTAGGCAAGCAAACCACAGAAATTCATGGCGGTAATTTAGATCAGTGGTTAACAGAACAAGTTCATGAGTTTCAAGATATGTACTTGGAACCACAAGCAATATCTAATCAAGACATTACCTTCAAACTATCTGACCTAGATTTTATTCATAATTGAAGAAAATCTCCCCCAAGCCACGACTAACTAGCAAGTGTCCGCCGAGCAGTCAGGGCAGAGGCTAACAAAGAGATGCCGCTCATGAGCAGGCTAATACCGACGTATAGACCTATCAGCCAGATAGCACTGAAGGGCCAGCGATTCAGCACCATGATACCCAAAATTAGAGTAACGACTCCGTTTAACGCCACCAGCCAAGACATCCTGTGTCCGGCTCGGTGGGTAAACGCCATAATGATGGTAAAAATACCCTCAACAACAAATAGAATACCAAAAGCGAAGGTCAACGCTAGTAGCGCGGATTTCAGATTCAACAGAATGTAAATACCTGCAATAGCGTAAAAAATACCCACAATCAAATTCAGCCAAAACCCCCTTACTGGTTTTGATGGAAACGACTCAACAATCATCACAACGCCACTAATCAGGGTAATCCAACCAATGAGGGATGTAAAAAATGCCGACGCTATACCAGGCATTAGAATCGCTAGAACACCTAGAATAATCAGACCAAGGCTTAGAGCAATTACCCATCCAGTCGATTTTTGGATATCTACTTCAGATTGAAAATCACTAGTCATAAGACTCACCTCGTTTTTTCACAACGTATTTAGCTTGTAACTGAGATTGAAACAGCCAGCCTCAAGCTAGGAAACGCGGGAGGTTGAGTCTAACTGTAGAAATTTGACATTAATACCGAAAAATCAAAGCAATTCGCTGATGAATGGATAGTACTTCATCATCCACAATGGCAACCTTTCCCCCCTTAGCCAAGACAACTTCGATAATTTCATCGACAGCATCATCCATCACATCTGTCCCGCCCGGTTGATCCACTAACTCAAACCTGCCATCTTCAGTTAATATCGCTGGTACATGGTAGTTCTTTTCAACTAAAAGCAATTTCCCCCGACCTTCTTGTGCTAATCGCCACACTTCCCCAATTGTAGAAACGACGCTTTGAGTACCCATTGCGTCGTCTAATGCCTGAAGTGCCTCAGCTTGTTGCGCCTCCTGAACGGACTGCATAATTGACCACACCTGAGGAGTCAATTCGTGAATAGTCGCTCTATCAAAATTGCCTCTCAACGTTCCAGCGTAGGCGTAGCCCCTCGTAGACATTGCTTGAGTATTTTGAGAAACTTCTTGGAAGAAAGATATTTGCCGCTCAACCCCTCCCACAATCAACGGTAGTGAGTCATTCTCATAGAGCGTCAATGCACTGTTTACCTGCTGAAAAAATCTGCGATACCTATCGTCTCGATAGCTAGAATCAGTCTCATAGGGAAGCGGGGTGGTGGCTCCAGGGCCTGTCATTTGCATGGGGAAGTTTTCATCGTTAACCTCCTCAAGGGTTTCTCCTGTCCCAGCGAACAAGCGGGTGGATGCCTGACTCAACAGCAAAACCCAATAACGATGCTCCCGATGCCTTCCATAGACCAAATCTCGTGTTGCAAAGGTTTGATCAATCACAACCCTTGCAGGTACAGGAAAAGGCAGGTAATAAAGCTTGGCAAAGTCATGGCTGACGTATAGTGCCAACCCATCTAGGGTGTGGGGGTAGTCAATCTCGCTCACCAGAGTTTCAAGCTGCTTTAACAATGGTTCTAACTGGCGGCTAGTAAATTCTTTGTCAAGCCGCCTTGTTGCCTCACTTACCAGATTTTTCACCAGAATGGGATCTTGTTTGTTATCGGGTGATGTCCGATGAGTCGGCAATAGGATAGAAAGTGCTGGAACCTTAGTCAAAGACTGCAACTGCTTGAGATCCTGATGAGTAATCATGGATATCTCTTCTCAATTTTTAGTAGTGGTTCAACTGCTTCAAATGTTAAAGACAGTACCACTCGTCATTCCTCTACCCAAAATAGGAGATTGCATCGACAGTTTTATTGACAAAGTAATTAGCGATCGCTTCTGTACGACTATACTAGGACACCTCAGTATAGTGAAGAAACGTCCAGATAAAGTAGGCGGATTCTCAAGGAAGATCCGCCTATTACAACAAACAACAACACTATGAACTAATTCATCATGGCAGTGATTGGGCGTGCTTTAAAATACTTTTTGTATAAAAAGCATTGAAGTTATGAATAAATTGCATAAACAATAAGATAGGTAAGAACTTACCCTGTAAACACCACAGATAACTGCTACCCTCTGGGTCTCTCCTGCCGGTTCAATAGTTGTGTGCGCTCTACTCAAGTTGTTTATTTAGCGGAAATATTCTTTTGGGGATTGAATCTATCAATGTAACCAAAACTCAACACATGAGTTCACAAAAATGAAAGTAGTGTATAAACCAGTATTAAATTCCATCATGATGGGTTTGATCATAGTAGGAGGAATATCTGACAAACCTGGACTTGCTTCTTCTGTAACCTTGGAAGAAGCGGCGAAATTAGAAGTATCTACACCGACAATTGTCTCACAAAGCCAAGGAGTGTATCGGAGCGATCGCTTTCTGTTTCGGTTTACCTATTCCTCCAAAGATTTTGTCATAGATAATGATATCTCTACACCTTCAAATGGTATTGATGCTCCATTCGCTACTATTGATGTTTGGACTAAACAGCACGCTCAGAAAATTCGCGCCGGAGCCTATGAAGGCGGTACCGAATACCCTGCTAATGTCAGCATTAGAGTTTACAACAACCCAAAAAAATTACCTTTGCAGCAATGGGTTAAGCAGAGCAATCAATTTACCATGAGCCGCGATTTCAAAATTGCCAGAATTGCGGGTAAAACTGGGATTAAATTTCAGTCCAGTGGCTTGTATGAAAACGAAAGTGTTGTCTTTATCAACCCTAAAGACGCTCGGATTATAGTTGTATCATTATCGAAAAATAGTACTAATGATGATGCAGTCTATCGCAGAGCTTACCAACAAATCGTCAACTCTTTCATTTTTGTCAACAGATAGAAATTAATTTCTATCTACTTAACTTCTATATATGAACTAATTAAGCTAAGTGCATAAACACGATCTTTAATAATTCTGCACGGGTGAAAGGTTTAGTGAGATATCCAGATGCACCAGCTAATCTGGCTCTGACTTTATCAACTAATCCCTTATAACTTGTCACGAATATAATTGGCGTATTTTTAAACATAGAATTATTGCGGATAATCTTACACAATTCATAGCCGTCAATACCAGCCATATTCAGATCCAATAAAATCAAGTCTGGTTTGTGTCTGATAATGGACATAGCGGCCTTGAGTGGATCATTGATAGCAATGACCGTGAAATTTTCACTTTCTAAGAAATAGCTAATTTCTTTAAGAATTGTCGGGCTATCATCTACAGAAACGATTTTATAAACTTGTCGAATAGTTCCGGTAGCAGGCGTTACTCTTTCCGGAATAGAATTTGTGGTATTTGATAATGTTAGTTCCTGATGGCTTGCTTTGGCAGGAGTATAGGTTTGTGGTAATCGCACCACAGGAGCTAAATTATCTACTGTAAGAATTGGGGTGATTGGTGTAGCATTACTACTGAGTTCTACGACTGTATCTACTAATTTTCTACTCAGTAATGCAGTTGTGTATTTAGGAGTTAATGTTGATTCTGCTAGAATTTTGGGTAATTGGTCAAATGGTGGATCTGGTTCATGTAATATAATCTCTCCGGTGAGGATGTAAGGATATAAATTTTGAGCTAACTGGATTTCATCTTGATTCATAATTATAGCCAGATGACGCAGGCTGAAACCCTTCATCCAGTAAGTTAATTTTGGCTGGAGTTCTGGAGAATTTTTACCGTTAATCAACAGATAGGGACGTTGATAGGGTGATGTGATTTTTGGTAAGTAAGATTGCCAATTTTGTAGTCTAATTTGACAACGTTCCATTACCTTAGCTGCATCAAGTCGGCAAATTCCGGGTAATTTCACCTGTGAATTACTTAATTCATAAGTGCCATTTTTAATTAACAGAAATGATTCAATTACATCCTTAACTAATTCTTGAATCAGCATGGTGGCTTGTGCAGTATCTAAATACTCTTGCTCGACAAGCCAATTAACAGCTTGGTAATCAGGGGGCTGAACAGTATCGCCGGCATTTTGCACTTCGGTTTCAAACAGCAAGCGTAACTGCACCCGAATTTCATTTGTCACTTGAGGAAATTGTTGACTGAGGCGGCGCAAATGGCGTTCTAATCTATCGAATGGTTCTATAGAATGAGTTGCATAGCTGATTGTTCCATCTTCTAAGTAAATTGACCAAATGACTGAGTTGCTAAAAGCTTGTAAACAAGTGGTGTCAAAACAACTAGATAAATGTCTTAACAAACCCTGAGGACTTAGTGCTGTAAATGTGCCGTGATGGTTCATATTGTTAATTACTTTTTCAAAAGATACAGGATTTATGTCCGGATTTGGAACTTTTACTATGAGATATTCATGATATTTAGATATTTTTTTAGGTTCTTATAGAGTGAAGACAGACAAATCTTTTACTAACTAGAAACTTCAGGCACTCACGATGATGTCAACTTGCAAACTATGTACTGAAGCCTGATTTTTTTAACAATTTTTGCATTCAAGTTCCCTTGGTTACATTAGGTATTTTATTCATGGTGATTAATGTAATTAGTAATTTATTTTCTATATAGAAAAATAAAAATTCCACACAAAATCTTTAAAAATTTATGTAGGCAAAATCAAACTATTTATTATATTCTGTGGTTGCTCTATATAAATTTTGATAGATGGATTAATGTCTCGAACGAAAACCGATGATTTATTTTTGACTCTACATTTTGATTAAGATTTCCTTAAATCTGTAGAGCTTTCGGTGAGAAGGATCTTTATTAATGAAGATTAAACCAGCTACCGCCAAACATCTACCTGTGGTCTTGTCGGCTTCGGCTGTGGAAACTATATACTTTGAAAAAAGGAAAATAGAGCTTTGGACTATAACATAACACAAAACGTTATGAATGATACTTTGACCCTAGATGAAGTAGTAGAGTTTGCTGAGAACCCAGAACCGCGCTGTCCTTGCGTGTTGTTGCTCGATACATCTGGCTCGATGCAAGGCGCTGCTATAGAAGCTCTAAATCAGGGCTTGCTCAGTTTGAAAGATGAGCTGATGAAAAATTCCATAGCAGCTAGACGGGTAGAAATTGCGATCGTTACTTTTGATAGTCATATCAATGTAATACAAGACTTTGTAACTGCCGATCAATTTAACCCACCAATTCTGACAGCGCAAGGATTAACCAGTATGGGTGCTGGTATTCACAAAGCGTTGGATATGGTACAAGAGCGCAAATCTTTGTATCGTGCCAACGGTGTTGCTTACTATCGTCCTTGGGTGTTTATGATTACTGATGGTGAACCACAAGGTGAACTAGATCATTTAGTAGAACAAGCAGCGTTGCGTTTACAAGGTGATGAAGTTAATAAACGTGTGGCATTTTTCAGCGTAGGTGTGGAAAATGCGAACATGACAAGGCTGAATCAAATAGCTGTCAGAACGCCACTGAAACTGAAAGGACTGAACTTTATTGAAATGTTTGTTTGGCTATCGGCTAGTATGTCGGCAGTTTCTCATTCGCAAATTGACGAGCAGGTAGCGCTACCGCCGATTGGCTGGGGATCTATCTAATAGGAGTTACGCATGAAGACGAAGAATCGAGAGTATGGGGAGGGGTGCAGGGGTATAGGGGTACAAGGGTACAGGGGTACAAGGGTATAGGGGTAATCAAAATCCTCACACCCTTACACCCTTACACCCTTACACCCCTTACACCCTTACACCCCTTACACCCCTTACACCCTTACACCTCATTGCGTAGTTCCATTGCGGCTTGACACTTACACAGCTAGCTGACACAACAAACTATATGAAAACATCAAAACAGAATCCTCATTGGCAGGTAGTCGCCGCTTCTGTCTGTGGAACAAGCCACATGAAAACTAAGCAGTTGTGTCAGGATGCTCACCACTGGCAATTATTACCGGGGAATGTTTTGGTGGCGGCGGCCGCAGATGGGGCGGGTTCTGCAAGTCAAGGGAAAGTTGGAGCGATGGTAGCGGTAGAAACAGCGATTGAGAGTTTATCGCTGAGAGATATTACCAGAGATTCCCTGGCTGATGATGAAACTGTGCGATCGCTTTTAACTGAGGCTTTGCTGGCTGCGAAGAAAGCTGTGGAAGATGAAGCAGCAGCTTGTCAAAAACAGCCTCAGGATTTAGCGACTACCTTAATTATTGCGATCGCCTCACCAGAAATGGTAGCAGCTGCACAAATCGGTGATGGGATGGCAGTAGCGAAGGATCATTTGGGCAACTTACTGGCATTAACCATCCCAGATAACGGCGAATACATTAACGAGACAACTTTTTTAACGTCACCAGGTGCGTTAGAAACGGCACAGATGCGATTATGGCGCGAAACCATCGTCAACATTGGACTCCTCACCGATGGGCTGCAAATGCTGGCTTTAAATATGGTTGTTAGTGAACCTCACAAACCCTTCTTTTTTCCGTTATTCGACTTTGTAAAAAACGCCGAAGATCAAGCAGAAGCAAAAGAGCAGTTAGTCAAGTTTCTAAGCTCTGAGCGGATTACACAACGTACTGACGATGATTTAACGCTAATTATAGGTTCCTTTAATCATTTGTAAAGGTGTGTCAGTGGTCAGTTGTCAGTTGTCAGTTGTCAATGGTTTTCTTCTCCCCCTGCCCCCCTGCTCCCCTGCTCCCTGCCCCCCTGCCCCCTGCCTTTCTTATACCCTTAACCGTAATTTAATCATGAAGGTACTACGTTATCTTCCTCAGGAAGAGATTATCAGCCTCAGCGTGAGTTTGGGGCGTGGCGGTGAAGCGTGCATTTATGCTGTGCCGTCGGCGGGTGATTGTGTGGCAAAGATTTATCACAAGCCGACAGTTGCCCACGCCAGCAAACTCCGGGCGATGCTGGCTAACCCACCAGAAAATCCTACAGCTAGTTTGGGTCATATTTCCATTGCTTGGCCGCAAGAATTATTATGGGGAGCCGATGAAAGCGATCGCGTTATTGGCTTTTTGATGCCCCGTATTCGGGGGATGCGTCCCATCATCGACTTTTACAACCCCCGGACTCGCCGTCAACACTGTCCTCTATTTAATTATCAGTACCTACTGCGGACAGCGCGGAATTTGGCGGCGGCTTTTGCGGCTCTACATAATAGCGGCTATTCTGTAGGCGATGTCAACGAATCTAATATCTTGGTAAGTGACACAGCCCTGGTTACCTTGGTAGATACGGATTCTTTCCAGGTATGTGACCCGGATAATGATATTGTTTATCGTTGCCCGGTAGGGAAACCAGAGTTTACTCCACCAGAACTACAGAATAAAATCTTTGCTCATCACGATCGCCAAGCTACTCATGATTTATTTGGTTTAGGGGTGCTAATCTTCCAACTGCTGATGGAAGGTACTCATCCCTTTTCTGGTATTTATCAAGGCATTCCTGAACCACCACCTTATGAAGCCAGAATTGCGTCGGGACATTTCACCTATAGTAAAAAACGGCAAGTACCTTACCTACCTACTCCCATCGCCCCGCCTTGGGAAATTCTCCATCCCAGCTTACAAGCGCTGTTTATTCGTTGTTTTGAGGATGGTCACAACGAACCCCAACTGCGCCCTAATGCCCAAGCTTGGCTGTCGGCGATAGCTGAGGCTGAAGATTCCCTGACTACCTGCACAGTTAATTCTCAACATCACTACAGCAATCACCTGCACAGTTGCCCTTGGTGCGAACGTGCTTTACGCTTGGGTGGTCGTGACCCGTTTCCTTCGGTGCAAGCGATTGAAAATAGAGAACATCTCCGCCCCCGCATCCCCACCAAGAGACGCTATGGCCACGGGAATCAGCCTGCTAACTTGCCGCAGCCAGTGATGCCAATATACCAAAACAACTGGCACTCACCCATCCCCAGTTTTTCACCTTACCGCAATCGCTGGAAAGGAAAGTTTTATCCGGTAGTTTTTTGTTTGTTGGGTTTTGGGGTTTTGGGATACTTGGATGTGGTGACAAAATTTACTAGTCCTTTAGTATCGCGCAATAATTATGCTCAACAGGCACTGATGCCTCAGCAAGCCAGTGGTAATACTGCCCTGAGTTTTGCAGAGTATTATCAACAGGGTCATACTGCTTACCAAGTGCGTGATTATAAACAGGCAGTAGATAACTTCACCCATGCCATTAAGCAGGAACCAACAAACGCCAAAGCGTTGGTGAACCGAGGTAATGCCCGTTACAACCTGAAAGACTATGAAGGTGCTTTAGCCGATTACACTGCGGCTTTACAAATTAATCCCAAGGAAATCAAAGCTTTTGTGAATCGGGGTAACTCCCGCTTGATGCTGGCTGAATATAGCAATGACCCTGACCAACAGTATAGATTAGCGATCGCCGACTTTAATCATGCCCTGAAAATCAACGGAAAGGAAGCTGAAGCTTATATCCGTCGGGGGATTGTGCGAATGCAAATGGCTAAATATAGCAGCGATACTCTCAAAGATTACCAAGAAGCGATCGCCGATTTTGACCAAGCCCTGAAACTTAATCCCGCGAAAACCGAAGCTTACTTTCAGCGTGCTTCTGTCCGTTATCTCATTGCCCAATATACAGGTGATTCGACAAAGGAATATGATCAGGCGATCGCGGATTTTGATCAAGCATTAAAAATTAACGACAAACTAGCCAAAGTGTATCTCAAACGCGGTATGGTGCGCTACGAATTAGCACAAATTACTAGTAATAAATCTGATGTTAATAATGCCAAAGCCCTTGCAGATTTACAGCTAGCCGCCAAACTTTCTTTAGAACAAGAAGATACAGAAAGTTATCAACAAGCACTCAGCAGTATCTGTATCATTGAGGAAAGCAAATGTAATGCTTTATTCCAAAGTTCTACAATGCGGGGATATGCCAGCACAGACTTGACGGCAAAACAGTAATTATTTGTTAGTTGTCAGTTGTTAATAATCAATCGTTTACATCGTAATTCAAGTTAATTTTTGTTGGCTTAGTCTGTGCCTACACTTAAAAATTCAAGTGTATCTAGGGTGTGTTATCACTTAGGATAACGCACCCTACGTGTATTGCAAAATTACAGATAATGTTCAACATTCTATCATTCATAATTTAGCCCTGTACCCTTTATTTTTAACCACTGACAACTGACCACTAACAACTGACAACTAACAATTAATTCATTTACTAAGCTTTCATATCTAAAAGATTTATATTTACTCATTCTTTATACAAAAGCCCAGAATAACAGTTAGATTATGTACGGAGAAAAAGAAAAGAGCAACGAAATTTTCTCCCATCCATGTGCATCCTCTTCATCCTGATATTCAAAAATTAATCTAACTGCAAATCCCCAAGGTAATTGTATGAAAGCGGTGATTTTGGCTGGAGGGCTTGGTACACGCCTCAGTGAAGAAACCAGTATCAAGCCTAAGCCGATGGTAGAAATTGGTGGTAAGCCAATTCTTTGGCACATCATGAAAACTTATTCTGCCCACGGAATTAATGATTTTATTATTTGTTGTGGTTACAAAGGTTACGTGATTAAGGAGTATTTTGCTAACTACTTCTTACATATGTCTGATGTAACTTTTGATATGCGTTTTAACCAAATGAATATTCATTCTGGTTACGCTGAACCTTGGCGCGTCACATTGGTAAACACAGGTGATAATACTATGACTGGTGGACGCTTAAAACGTGTCCGCGAACATCTAGGTAATGACACTTTTTGTTTTACCTATGGTGACGGTGTATGTGATATTAATATCACCGAATTAATTAAGTTTCATCAAGAACAAAAGAGTTTGGCAACTCTGACAGCAGTCCAACCAGCAGGACGTTTCGGGGCGATTTCCCTGGGATATGAACAAACTAAAATAACCAGTTTCCGGGAAAAGCCTGAAGGTGATGGTGCCTGGATTAACGGCGGTTATTTTATCTTAGAACCAGAAGTTATAGATTTAATTGCTGATGATGCTACCGTTTGGGAGAAAGAACCACTAGAAAAATTAGCAGATATGGAAGAATTATCTGCTTTTAAACACAATGGTTTTTGGCAGCCAATGGATACATTGCGCGATAAAAACTATCTAGAAGAGTTATGGAAAAATAACCAAGCTCCTTGGAAAGTTTGGTAGCTAACAGTACACGGAATTCAAAAAAACATTTTGGCATTTTGTCCCTTCTAATTTTGACTTCCGTTGTAAGGTATTGTTGACTGATTTAGTGTAATTTTTGCAGTAATAACAATGTACGATTTTATCATTGTTGGTGGGGGCATAGTTGGACTATCTACAGGGATGGCTTTAGGTAAGCGTTATCCCCAAGCAAGAATTTTAGTATTAGAAAAAGAAAGCCAGTGGGCATTTCACCAAACTGGTAATAATAGTGGTGTAATTCACTCTGGAATTTATTACAAGCCAGGTAGTTTCAAAGCTAAATTTTGCCGTGATGGTAGAGACTCAATGGTAAAGTTTTGCCAAGAGTATGGCATTGACCATGAGGTTTGTGGCAAGGTAATTGTAGCGACAAACGAGCAAGAATTACCACGCCTAGAAAACCTTTACCAACGCGGCTTGGAAAATGGTACAGAAGTTCAGAAAATTAGCGCCGAAGAAGTCAAGGAAATTGAACCTCACGTTAAATGTGTAGCGGGGATTCGGGTATTTTCAACAGGCATTGTAAATTATAAACAAGTTTGCTTAAAATACGTCGAATTGATTCAACAACAAGGCGGAGATTTAAGGCTTAATACCAAAGTTTTGAAAATTTCCCCCAGTGGTAAAAATCACGTACTAGAAACTAATAAAGGTAATTTTGAAACCAGATTTGTGATCAATTGTGCCGGATTGCACAGCGATCGCATCGCTAAGTTAGGTGGAGTCCAACCAAGCGCAAAAATTGTCCCTTTCCGGGGAGAATATTACGAACTCACCCCCGAAAAACGGTATTTGGTCAAAACACTCATTTACCCGGTTCCTAACCCCGAATTTCCTTTCCTGGGTGTCCATTTCACCAGGATGATTGACGGAAGTGTCCACGCGGGGCCGAATGCAGTGTTAAGTCTGAAGCGCGAAGGGTACAAAAAAACCGACTTTGACCTGAGAGACTTTGCGGAAGTCATGACCTACCCTGGTTTTTGGAAACTTGCAGCGAAACACGCCGACGAAGGTATCCAAGAAATCATTCGTTCCTTCAGCAAAGCCGCTTTCACCAGAAGTTTGCAAAACCTGATTCCCGAAGTCCAAGCCGAGGATTTAGTCCCCACCCATGCAGGGGTACGCGCCCAAGCCTTAATGGATGACGGCAAACTTGTAGACGACTTCTACATTGTTCCTGGTGAAAACTCCATCCATGTTTGCAATGCGCCTTCACCAGCCGCGACTTCTTCCTTAGAAATTGGCAAAGCGATCGCTGCACAAATCCCCCAGCAATCACACCTTGAGAATGTAGTGATTGCATAGATAGTTAAGCAAGGGGCAGGGTTTATTACTCAGCCCTCCTCACTCCCCATTAACAAATATAGAGAATTTGACACAAATGAAAATTTTAGTAACCGGAACCGAAGGATATTTAGGTTGTTTATTGCCTTCTTTGTTAATTGGTAAAGGACATGAAGTAATTGGCGTAGATACTGGTTACTACAAAGTAGGCTGGCTATACAACGGTACTCAAATAACAGCCAAAACCCTCAATAAAGATATCCGCCACATCACCCCCGAAGACTTGGAAGGTGTAGAAGCGATCGTTCACATGGCGGAACTGTCCAACGACCCCACCGGACAACTATCACCAAATATTACCTACGACATCAATCATATAGGTTCAGTCCGTTTGGCTAACCTAGCTAAAACAATGGGCGTACGGCGCTTCGTCTATATGTCTTCTTGTAGTGTGTATGGTGTAGCTACTGAGGGTGATGTTACAGAAACCTCTCCAGTTAACCCCCAAACAGCCTATGCAGAATGCAAAACCCTGGTAGAACGAGATGTCACACTTTTAGCTGATGATGACTTCTCTCCTACTTTCATGCGTAACGCCACTGCTTTTGGTGCTTCTCCCAGAATGCGCTTTGATATCGTGTTGAACAACTTAGCAGGTTTGGCTTGGACTACCAAAGAAATCAAAATGATTAGTGATGGTACTCCTTGGCGGCCATTAGTCCATGCACTAGATATCTGCAAAGCCATAGTTTGTGCGTTAGAAGCACCTCGTGATATTGTTCACAATCAAGTCTTTAATGTTGGCGATACTACAAACAACTACCGCGTGAAAGAAATCGCTCAAATCATCGCCGATACTTTCCCTGGCTGTAAATTATCCTTCGGTGATAATGGTGCAGATAACCGCAGTTACCGCGTATCTTTTGAGAAAATCAACTCTGTTTTACCAGGGTTTAAGTGTGATTGGGATGCTCAAAAAGGTGCTAGACAGCTATTTGATTTATTCAGCCAAATAGATATGACAGAAGACACCTTCTTGTTTAGAGGTTTTACACGCTTAAAGCAATTAGAGTATCTCATTCGGACTGAACAAATTGATCAAGATTTCTTTTGGAATGTTAAGTAATATCTGAATAGATCCCCGACTTCTTAAAGAAGTCGGGGATCTGACCACCTGAAAATATCAGATTTTTATTCTTGATCATGAATAAATTACTCACAATTGCTCTCCCCACATATAATCGAGCTAAGTTACTGGATCAACAATTAGCATGGTTAGCTAAAGCCATCAAAGGTTTTGAATCTGAATGTGAAATCATTATTTCTGATAACTGTTCAGAAGATAATACCCCAGAAATTGTGAAAAAATGGCAGACGGCTTTGCCAGAAACAAATTTTCATTCCCACAGAAATAGTCAAAATCTGGGGGTGATGCGAAATATTGCTTATTGTCTTAATGCTGCAACCAGCCAATATGTTTGGACAATCAGTGATGATGATAAAATCGAGGACACAACGATTTCTTACCTCATCAACACATTAAAGTCATCAGTTAATTTAGGTTTACTGATTTTAAATTTTTCTTGTCGCCATGAAGTAACGGGTGAGTTATTGTACGAACGCTGTTATCAGATTGAAGACGAAGTTGTTGAGGCTGATGGGAGAGCAGTTTTTGAACGTTGTATCCAAGAAAATCGCTCTGGCGTACAACTAATGTCAGCCCAAGTATACAGAACAGATTTGGCACAGCGTGCATTAAAAACCTGGGCTGATGGAGTGAATAACTTGGATTACCAAGTATATTTAACTGGGTTCTGTGCTTTTCATGGAAATGTCAGAATCAGCAAAGATGTATATCTGGAAAATGCTTTTGGTGCTAGCCATTGGATGGTTAAACCAAAAATGTTGCTAAAAATGCAATATACATATTCCCCAGAGGTAAATATCAAGCTGAAAGAAATAGGCTATTCAGATAGTTTTTGCCGAAACCTAATTATCAATCATTTTAATAATAATAATTGGCGAGTTTTGTTAGGGGCTTTAAGAAGATGGCCTGTTTTGGCATTGACCACAGCAATTCCTTACTTTGGGCTAGTCAGCCTATCAGTTTTAGAAACTATTGTTTTGACCAAAGAAGGTATTTCTCAAGAAGTCATCAGCAGTAGCATTAATAATAACAATAGACGTGAATTAATGAAATCTAATAACAAAACAAAGTGAGCATCCTATGTTAACTACAGTCAAAGAGAAAATTGAAGCCATAAACTCAGAAGTTTCCTATAGAGTCAAACTCTGGCAATATGCTCCCAAGCTACCTACAATAGAATCACGCGATCGCCAGATTGTTGATACTCTTAAAAGTGAGGGAATTTACGTAACTACACTAGAAGAGTTAGGACTTCCATCTACAGCACAATTACTTAAAGCTTCTCATGCTTTATTACCGAGTATGGGGCAAGGTAACTATCAAGATTCATCCCAAAATCCCCCAGAAATTTATACAGTTGCCCACATACCAGATTTTTATAACTGGGGAAGTGAATCAAGACTATTGAATATTCTAGAAAATTATATTGGTCTTCCGGTCGCTTATCATGGTGTACAAATTCGCAAAGATTTTGTAAATGCCAATCAATTCAGCACGATGTTATGGCACAGAGATTCAGAAGATCGCCGCATTGTCAAAATCATCATTTACTTAAGTGATGTAGAAGAAAAACACGGGCCTTTTGAATACGTACCAGCATCATTTACTTCTATAGATAGCCTGAATTTTTATCGACTTTATTCCAAAATTCATAAGTCAGGTATTAATGATGAGGCATTAAATAAAATTGTTCCTAAATCAGCTTGGAAATCATGTACTGGCCCAGCAGGAACCGTAATTATTGCTGATACCCAAAGACTTTTACATCATGGCACAGTCCGCACAGAAGAACGTTCAACGCTGTTCTATGCCTATACTGCTAACCCCGCCAAAAGACCAGGACTTTGTACTCAATACTGGGATGATACTTTTCCTAAACCAAATTATAGCTAAAGTTCCTGTTTAGCGTATTCATCTTTGTAAAGACTAAGTGATTAGTCATTATTCTCCCATCATTAATTCATAGTTGAGAAACCCATGATTTTTACCGCTACATCACTCCAGGACGCATTTATTATTGATTTAGAAGAAAAACCAGATCATCGTGGTTTTTTTGCCAGAACTTTTTGTGCTAATGAATTTGCCAATCATGGTTTAAAACCAGTAGTTGCTCAATGTAACTTATCTTATAACTATAAAAAAGGTACACTGCGGGGGATGCACTATCAACTCAGACCAGCCGCCGAAACAAAATTAATTCGTTGTATTAAAGGCGCTATTTATGACGTAATTATTGATATGCGTCCCGAATCACCTACATTTTTATCACATATTGGTGTAGAACTCACTGCTGATAATCGTCGCGCTTTGTATGTACCAGAGATGTTTGCTCATGGTTATCAAGCCCTCACTGATGATGCAGAGGTGGTTTATCAAGTAGGTGAATTTTATACCCCAGGATATGAAAAAGGCCTGCGTTATAATGACCCATTCTTTAACATTGAATGGCCTTTAGATGTGACTGTAATTTCTGATAAAGATGCCAGTTGGCCTTTGTTAGAAACTATCCCCATCGGTAGCCCAGACCCAGTAGAAGCTGTTTGTTAAAAAATACTGAGTTGTGAGTAAGATATTCTGCTTCTGTTGCTTGTTTTAGAAAATAAAGGATTAAGCAAAATGATTATTATTGATAACGCCTTAAAGGCTCGTGCTGCTGCTGGCAATCCCGTGAAAGTAGGCATGATTGGTGCTGGTTTTATGGGTCGAGGTATTGCCAACCAAATTATTAATTCCGTCCCAGGGATGGAATTAGTTGCTATCTCCAACCGCAGTATTGATGGTGCGAAACGAGCTTATAGCGAAGCTGGTATCGAAGATATTGAAATTGTGGATTCTGTCGGTGAGTTAGAAAGTGCGATCGCTCAAGGTAAGTATACTATTACTGAAGATGCCAAAATTATCTGCCAAGCCGACGGTATCGACGCAATTATCGAAGTCACCGGTGCAGTAGAATTCGGCGCTCATGTAGTCATGGAAGCGATCGCCCACCGCAAACACGTTATTATGATGAATGCGGAACTTGACGGTACAATCGGCCCCATCCTGAAAGTATATGCAGACAAAGCTGGGGTGATTCTCAGTGCTTGTGATGGCGACCAGCCAGGGGTACAGATGAATCTTTACCGATTTGTCCAAAGTATTGGTCTCACTCCCTTACTTTGCGGTAATATCAAAGGCTTGCAAGACCCCTACCGCAACCCCACCACCCAAGAAGGATTTGCCAAGCGTTGGGGACAAAAAGCCCACATGGTAACAAGCTTTGCTGATGGTAGCAAAATTTCCTTTGAACAGGCGATCGTGGCTAACGCTACAGGGATGAAAGTAGCCAAGCGGGGGATGTTGGGATATGACTTCACCGGTCATGTTGATGAAATGACCAATATGTACGATGTGGAACAACTCAAACAACTAGGCGGTATTGTTGATTATGTAGTTGGTGCAAAACCCGGCCCTGGCGTATATGTGTTTGCTACCCACGACGACCCCAAACAACGCCACTACCTCAACCTCTACAAGTTAGGTGAAGGCCCCCTCTATAGCTTCTACACCCCCTACCACCTCTGTCATTTTGAAGTTCCTCTATCTGTAGCTCGTGCAGTCCTCTTTAACGATGCTGTTATGGCTCCTATAGCAGGCCCCTCAGTAGATGTTATCACCACTGCCAAAATAGACCTGAAAGCCGGAGAAACTCTAGATGGCATTGGCTACTACATGACCTATGGACAGTGTGAAAACTCCGATATTGTCCAACAGCAAAACCTCTTACCAATGGGTCTAGCAGAAGGATGTCGTCTCAAACGTGATATTCCTAAAGATCAAGTCCTCACTTACGATGATGTAGAACTACCAGAAGGCAGACTTTGTGACCAACTACGAGCCGAGCAAGACAAATATTTTGCCCCAGAAAAAGTTCTGGTAACTGTTGGTTAAGGGAACACCAAAAAATGAATTAGCCGCAATTAATTGTTTGGTAGGGTGCGTCAGTATGAAAATTTCTGAGTATAGTTAGGTTCTATCGCACTGACGCACCCTACTGGATAGTCTATTACCAATTACCCATCTCAAAAACGCCCCCCTTTTCATCAACAGGGGGGCTGAAGCTATCTGAAAACAATTATTTTCCTAATTAAACAGCAAAATAATTCAAAAGATAGAATCAATTTTGAGTTTGTTTGTAAATACTATTATTTACTAGTGATCGCATAATCTTTAACTCTATAAAGTTCGATAAATGTATCAAAAAATAGTTAAAAAATATCATCCAAAATACCAAAATAATAGCTAATATCTGCTGAAATATTTTAAGGCAAATCCTCACAAATTTAGACTGATATGAAAGTTGCTCTAGTCCATGATTATTTGACCCAGCGCGGTGGGGCAGAACGGGTATTTGAATTACTTTGTAAACGCTATCCTGAAGCTGATATTTTTACATCATTGTATGACCCGCAAAAAACTATTGATATGGGTGAGCGGATAGTTAACACAACATTCTTGCAAAAAATCCCTGGTGCAGCCAAATACTTTAGATTGATGGCTCCTTTATATTTTCCTGCCTTTCGGGCATTAGATTTACAAGATTATGACTTAATTATTAGCAGTAGCACCAGCTTCGCCAAAGCAGTCCGGAAAAAACCAGGTGCTAAACATATTTGCTTTTGTCATAATGTCACCCGTTTTCTATGGGATACAGAAACTTATTTAAGAGAGTATAGCGATTATAGATATTTGTCAGTTTTAATTGAAAAAGTATTTCAGTTAATGCGAGATGTAGACCTGAAATATGCTCAGGAACCTGATATTTATATTGCCAACTCCAGCACTGTTGCCCGTCGTATTGAGCAGATTTATGGCAAACAGGCAATAATGATTAACTATCCAATTGATACTAGTAACTTTGTTTTCTCTGATACAAAAGACGAATATTATTTGGCATCAGCACGCATGATTAGTTATAAACGTCTAGATATTATAGTCGAGGCTTTTAATTGGCTAGGATGGCCTTTAATCATTTCTGGGGACGGGCCAGAAAGAGAAAGATTACAAGCTAAAGCTTTGGATAATATTAAATTTTTAGGTCATGTCAGTGACAACCAACGCAAAGAGTTATTTTCCAAAGCTAAATCTATCATCGTAGCGGCTTTAGAAGACTATGGTTTAGTACCTGTAGAGGCTAATGCTAGCGGTACACCAGTGATTGCTTTTGGCGCAGGTGGAGTCTTAGATACTCAAATAAACGGTCAGACTGGCGTATTTTTCAAGCGCCAAACACCAGAATCTTTACAAAAAGCATTATTAGAGTCCGGAGAAATCACTTGGAATTATGAAAATATTCGTAATCATGCCGTGAATAATTTTTCTGAGCCAGTTTTCTTTAGTAAAGTTGAGCGAGTTATTACCCAAACTTGTAACCTCAATTAAATCAGTAGTCAGCTAAAAAGTGCTGAGTGGAAAATATCATTCATTACTCAGCACTGATTACTGATTAATCAACATTCATTTATTTTATTAGCGTCTCGAATACAAGGATCATCAAAGTGGTTCAAACTAATCTAAGTACAAATATAAACAGCGCTGATTCAGAACCCAGTTACGGTAAAATCTTTTCAGTTTTTCTGCGTAGGTCTCCTTGGTTCTTAACGGCATTTTTAACAACAATTGCCCTAGCAGCCCTAATAACTGCAAGAACCAAGCCTACTTACAAAAGCACAATGCAACTGTTAGTAGAACCTAACTATCAAGGTAAAAGAGAGGGTGGTACTCCAGAGACCCAGTTTCTCGAACCGGATATACAAATAGATACTGCTACACAACTGAACTTGATGCAAAGTTCTGGACTAATTCACAAAGCAGTTGACAAATTGAAATCAGAATATCCAAATATTACTGTAGCTGATATTAAAAATGCCTTGGTCTTAAATCAAGTTAGGACAAAAGAAGATAATGTCGCTACTAAAATTTTTCAAGTAGATTACACTTCTGGCGACCCTGAACAGACTCAAAAAGTTCTCAGTGCTATCAGGCAAGTCTATGTGGAATATAACAAACAGCAGCAAGATAACCGACTCAAAAAAGGTTTGCAAGTTATTAGAGAACAGTTGAGCAAAGCCAGTGAAGAAGTGAATGCGGCTGAAGCTAACTTACAAAGATTCCGCAGAAACCAAAATTTAATTAATCCAGAAGAGCAAGCAAAAGCTCTAGAAGTTGCTTTGAATACGATTGAGCAAGAACGTCGTACTACTCGTTCTACATACGAAGAGGCTTTAGCAAAACAAAAATCTTTAGAGGAGCAATTAAATCGTTCTCCCAAAAATGCTTTAGTTACTTCTCGTTTGAGTCAGTCCGTCCGCTACCAAGGCTTACTCAACGAAATTCAAAAAACAGAACTGTTATTAGCTCAAGAGCGTTTACGCTTCACCGATGAAACCCCCAGTGTCCAGAAGCTGAAGGAACAGTTGCAAAGCCAAAAAGAATTATTGCAACAGGAAGTAGGTAGAACTCTAGGTGTTAAATCTGCTAATGTCTTCCGTGGAGGAGAACCGCTTTTAGAACAGGGACAGTTTGGTGAAATTGATCTGACTTTGGCTAGTCAATTAGTAGAAACCCAGACAACCATAGTTTCATTAACTGCCCGTGATCAAACTCTGGCACAAAAAGAAAATCAACTACGCCTAGAAATTAAACGTTTTCCGCCCCTGTTGGCTTATTACAACCGTATACAACCACAGTTGCAATTCAGCCGTGAGCGACTAGAGCAGTTATTACGTGCAGAACAACAACTACGGCAAGAATTGGCCAAAGGTGGATTTAACTGGGAAGTGGTGGAAGAACCCCAGTTAGGGATGAAATTAGGCCCAAATCTCCAACAGAATTTGATGTTGGGTGCAGTTGTTGGGTTAATGCTGGGAGGTATTGCTGCCTTTATTCGAGAAGCTGCTGATGATTCTGTTCACACCACAGCTGAGTTAGAAAAACAAGTAGCTTTACCTTTATTAGGAAGCACCCCGAAATTGCCACCAGCTAAGAGCAGAGAATCAGTCATCAAGTTGCCTTTTGGTAAGCCTGAAGTGTTGGGGCCTTGGACTGTGGAGGTGTTACAGTCTTCCATCCGTTGGGAATCGTTGGATCTGATTTACAAAAATATCGAGCTGTTAAACTCGGTATCCAGCTTAAAGTCCTTGATGATTACCTCACCTCTACTGGATAGAGGTAAATCTGGTTTGGCCTTGGGTTTAGCTATGAGTGCAGCCCGGTTACACAAACGGGTACTGCTGATTGATGCAAACTTACGCGATCCCAGCCTCCATGAACATCTGAATCTTCCCAATGAACAAGGGCTATCAACTTTGTTAGCCAGCGAAATTACTTTACCCGAACAGATTGGTATTCATAACGTAGGTTCAGCCTACATCGATATTTTGACGGCTGGCCCCTCGCCTAGTGACTCAGCAAATCTCTTGAGTTCCCCACGGATGAAACAATTAATGGCAGCATTTGAGGAGAACTACGATTTGGTGATTATTGATGCACCGCCAGTTATAGGTCTAGTAGATGCTTTGTTGACAGCATCATCTTGTAGAAGTGTGGTGATGGTAGCTAGTCTGGGAAAAGTGACTCGCAATCAAATCGCTCAAGCTACAGCCATGTTGAGCAAGTTAAACCTGATTGGTGTTGTGGCTAATGGGGTTTCTAACTCTGATAGCACCTATGTACCTTATGCGAGGGAATACCGTTTTGCTTTGCAACAAGCGGTGGAAAAGTAATGAGTGGGGGGAGGGTGTGATCCCGAACCCTAATATTTTTTGTGTGCGATCGCATCCCATAAGAGGCGATCGCACACATCTTTTTATTCAGCAAATAATTCTCAATTTTGATTTATTAAATCGTTTTTTAACATAAATTGCCAATTAAGATTGTCATAATTAAGCTTTTTAAATGTGATAATTTAATCAATAAAAAATCCACAACATTTGAGTATTTCATCTCGACTTTATAAATATCTAATTAAAGCTATGACTATTTAAAGAGTAAATAAAGAATTAGCTTGAGTATATAGTCATTTCTACAGAGTCTTATATCCTAGAGATGGAAATCTAATTCCAATGGTTTCAAAGTAGAAATTAACTGATGGTCTGAAAATCATTGTGCAAGTAAACAAGTAGCTGTCATTAAACGTAAATGTAAAGTGCTGGTTCAAAGGAGTTTTGAGGCTTAAGGCGGATATTACAAAGGTTAGGTTAATTGCCTCTAGAAATTTTCAACATCCTTCATTTTTAGAGAAAAATCTATATTTCCCAAGCAGATTTACCAATATGTTTACGGCTAATTATCTACACAATATGGCAGCCCTGGATACTGATTTAAAAAATCGTATTCAGTAATATATTTACTCGCAACTTCTACCATCTAAAAAACTTGATTCTGCAAGTAATAATTTACAGATTATTTGAGCAGAATAATATTTCCATCACAGTCTTTGGCATTGACAGCCTTGGATATTTTTCAGCAATTTAATTTAGATGAATCCAAAGACATTATGACAAGCGTAATAGTTCCAAATGTTGAGAGCTACGATATAGTAACTCCACACAATCAAAATCACGGTTCCTCACATTACACGCTTCAGTGGAGACGGGGCCAATTGTTAGTGAAACCTGCTAACAAAGTCAAACAGTTATGTTTACCTTCTCTGAACGATGAGCAATTATTAGTTGATTGCTTAAAACGCTCTCCAGTCAACTTGGTGAGTATAGATGGTAAATTAGGTGAAACTTGGGTAAAGTTCTGGGTTGAAGCTTGTAAAAAAGCACATAAACCTATTTTTCTCAGTAAACCTGCTCACCGCAAGCCATCCGCACCCACATTAATTAGTCAATCTATTAGATGGTTGTGGAGATTAATAGACTGGCTAATGGCTTTTGGATTGACGCTGTTAGTAAGTCCAATGCTTTTGGCATTAGTTATATTGATGCAGATTGATTCACAAAAATCTTTGTTTACCTATGAGTGGCGTGTAGGAGAACGGGGTAAAATCTTTCGAGTCATCAAGTTAACTCCTACTCAAAATCATCCTCAAATCTTGCAAGTTTGGTTAAAGAAATCTGGTTTATCTCATCTACCACAGTTATGGAATGTATTGCGGGGAGAAATGAGTTTAACGGGATCTGCTTGTTGTACTTTAGAGGATGCTGTAGGACTCAGTTTTGCAGGGCAAGAACAGGCAGATGAATCAATTCAAAATACCCTGCGTGTTCTCCGTAAGAGTACAACATACCCTACAGGAACGCAAGCCTACAAAATTTAAAATTAAATACAGTATCTGTAGGGTGCCTATCATGGTTATGGTGGGCAATGCCCACCCTACTACTTATATTTCAGAAATCAAATACTAGTCATATAAAAACTAGAATTAGGTTTATCCTGAAAGAGTAAAAAAAATCCGAATATCCTAAATTAATGAGGATTTTATTCAATCCATTTCCCAGGGAATGCACCATCTGATTACATCATTGACCATGCTAAATTCCATTATTTTTACTCAGTGTTGTAAACACAAGATTTCTATTTGATGATTGAAGAATATAAGTATCTATAGGGTGAATAATGCCCTGCACAACTATAAAATTGTGAGCAATACCCACCCTATACTTATTTCAGCAAGCAAGTAAAAATCCTATAGATGAATTACTACACTTTAGTTAAAAATTAGGTTGTCACGGTTCAAAAAAATTGTCTTAGAAAATATACAACGCATTTAAAAATGCCAAAATCACCACATAAATTATTTAAAGCAAATAGCTTCTGGAAAGAGAACAATTTAATATTGCGAGAAATAAAACATTTTCGCAAAATAGCTATATTAGCCGTCATATTCTCATTTTTAGCTGCCAGTTTTGAAGGTGTTAGTATTGGTTTTCTACTGTCATTTTTACAAAAATTGACTAGTCCTAATGATCCAATTCAAACAGGAATTAGCTGGGTTGACATGATTTTGGCTGCTAATGCTTGGCCGATTCCCCCCATATACAGGATATCTCTACTAATTTTGTTGAGTACCTGGATGCGTGCTACTTTCAATTATTTTGGCGGAGTATACACTGAATCAGCCCAACTTAATTTAGCAGATCGCTTACATAAGCAAATTTTTGAGCAATTACAAGCTCTGAGGTTGAGTTACTTTGCTCAAACTCGTTCGGGTGAACTCATTAATACGATTACTACAGAAATTGAAAGAATCAAACAGGGTTTTAGTGGGTTGGCTTTTGTGTTAACCCGAATCATGACTGTTTGCGTTTACTTTGTTGTGATGTTTTCTATATCATGGCAACTTTCGATTATTTCTGTACTGATATTTTTACTGTTAGCAGTGGGATTATCCACGCTGAATAAGCGAGTCAGAGAAACTAGTTTTGGTATTTCCCATGCTAATGCTCAATTTACAGCTACAGCAGTAGAGTTTATCAATGGAATTCGGACAATTCAGGCTTTTGGGACACAAGAATTTGAACGTCAGCGTTTCTATAAAGCCAGTACTAATCAACTGAATGCAGCCATCAAAGTTGTCTTAGCCTGGACACTAGTAAAACCTATAGCTGAAGGCATCGCTACTACAGTTTTGATTAGTTTGATTGTGATTTCCTTCACAACATTTACATTACCAGTTGCCTCATTATTGACATTCTTCTTTGTTTTAGTCAGAGTGATTCCCAATATTCAAGATATTAACGGTACAGTTGCTTTTCTGAGTACTTTACAAGGGTCATCAGAAAACATTAAAAATATTTTGCAGACAAATAATAAGCCTTACTTGAAAAATGGCAAACTTCATTTCCAAGGTTTGAAGCGTTCCATTGATTTAGTATCTGTAGACTTTGGTTATACAGCCGATAATTTAGTGTTGAATAATATCACTTTAACAATTGAGCGTGGTAAAACGACAGCCCTGGTAGGTGCATCGGGTGCTGGTAAAACTACATTAGCTGATTTAATTCCCCGATTTTACGATCCGACAGAGGGACAGATTTTAGTAGATGGACTGGATGTGCAGTACTTTGAAATCAATTCCCTCCGCCGCAAAATGGCTGTAGTTAGTCAAGATACATTCATTTTCAACACCTCTATTAGAGACAATATCGCCTACGGTACATCTGGGGCGAGTGAAGCCGAAATTCGAGAAGTAGCGCGGCTAGCAAATGCGTTGCAATTTATCGAAGAAATGCCCGAAGGGTTTGATACTAAGTTAGGCGATCGCGGTGTTCGTTTATCTGGAGGACAAAGACAACGGATTGCGATCGCTCGTGCATTACTGAGAGATCCCGAAATCCTCATCCTCGACGAAGCTACCAGCGCCCTAGATTCAGTCTCCGAACGGTTAATTCAGGAGTCTATAGAAAAACTTTCCGTCGGGAGAACAGTAATTGCGATCGCTCACAGACTCTCCACAATCGCCAAAGCAGACAAGGTTGTTGTCATGGAACAAGGGCGAATTGTTGAGCAGGGAAATTATCAAGAACTTCTAGAACAACGCGGAAAGCTTTGGAAATATCATCAAATGCAACATGAATCGGGGCATAGTCAATAGTCAATGGTCAATAGTCAATAGTCAATAGTCAATAGTGATTCCCTATTCCCTATGAAGATTTCTGTTATCGTCTCTAATTACAACTATGCTCGTTATCTTTCTAGAGCAATCAACTCTGTTCTCACTCAAACATACTCAGACATTGAAATCGTTATCGTAGATGATGGTTCTACAGATAACAGCCGTGATGTTATTACCCAACTGCAAGAACAAGCGCCGGATAAAATCAAGCCCATTTTTCAAGCAAATCAAGGACAGGGAGGCGCTTTCAATGCGGGGTTTGCGGCGGCGACTGGCGAAGTCGTAGCTTTTCTGGATGCAGATGATGTGTGGAAACCTCATAAATTACAGCGTATTGTTGAGGTGTTTCAGACATCGGATGTAGTTGGTGTTATGCACCATTTGGATATCATAGATGGCAATGACCAGACGATTGATCAAGCTTCGACTCAAGGGCCGAAACTGAGTGAAGATTTAGCCTCAGTCATCTTGAAGACAGGGAATGCTTGGTGTTTTCCGCCCACATCTGGACTGGCTTATCGTCGTGAAGCCTTGGAAAAAGTATTTCCTATTGATCCTGTGAAATGGCGTATTTGGGCTGATGGTTGCATTATTTACTGCACAGCCTTCCTCGGTAAAATTAAGACATTACACGAAAATTTGGCGTACTATCGCATACATGGTGCAAACAATCACATGAATGCAGCCATCGCCACCAGCGAACAACAAGCCAAGTCCCAAGCCGGGATTGAGATGACGAACCAATATATCAACGACTATTTAGTACGTATTGGTTATGGTGCAAAAGTTGACTTATCCCGCAATCTCCAATATCGACGCACAAAATATTATCAACAATCTCAATGGGATCTCCGGGAGGTGTGGGGTATCTCACGTTTAATACTGGGATGGCCTTTTTACTCTGGGAAAGAGCGAGCCTATTACCTAGCTCGATTTTTATTTAAAAGCGGAAAATTTTTGCTTCGTTCCGATGTTCATACGGAAAGCCCGACAATTTAGCCGTAAGTATGTTTAGCCGTTATCTCTCCTCCTTTGAAGGCGCTGTTAGCGATGGCGGGGCGTTCAGCCCGTGCTGAGTACTGAGTAAAAATCCCAGTCTCTAATCCCCTATTAACATTATGGCTATAGATACTAACTCCTCCACTCCATTAGTTAGCGTTATTACACCTACCTATAACCGCCCAAACTATTTACAAGCAGCGCTGACAAGTGCCGTCAGACAGACTTATTCCCATATTGAAATTATTGTTTGCGACAATTGTAGTCCACAAAATCCCCAGGCAATTGTTGATTCCTTTGATGATTCGCGCATTCGCTTTTTCCGCAATTCATCAAATATGGGAATGTTTGCCAATACCATGAAAGCCTTTCAAATGGCGCGGGGAAAATATATTGCCTGTTTGCTGGACGATGATATGTGGGAAGAGGACTTTCTCGAAAAGCTCGTTCCGCCCTTAGAAGCTAACCCCAATTTAGCCTTAGCCTTTTGTGACCACTACATCATAGATGCCAACGGCAATATAGATGATGCGCTCACAGAAGAATATTCTCGGTCATATAAACGAGTTGATTTGCCAGAAGGGATTTATCAACCCTTTTATCGGATGGGCTTAGTAGATAGATCAGTCTCAACAGCTACAGCAGCCGTGATGCGTCGAGATGCGATCGCCTGGGATGCCATTCCGGCTGAAGTAGGGGGTTCATGGGATATATATTTAAACTACCTATTTTGTCGTTCTGGCTTAGGAGCTTATTTTTATCCTGAAAAACTAACGCGTTATCGTGTCCATGAACAAACAGAAACCATGCTCAGTGGTAAGCGCGATGCTCAGGCAAAAATCCGTAAGGCTCAAGCTGATATGTTTTGCTACGAGCAGTTTATGGCCGATGAACGCCTACAGGAGCTTAAACCCTATTTTCAGCAGCAATGGGCCCATGTCAGCACAACCTTAGGCATTGGTTTCATGCGTAGTAAACAGATGAAATTAGCCCGTTCTTACTTCTGGCGTTCTTTAAAACAAAGTTTAAAGCTGAGAACTATGGCTGGGTTGATGCTCAGTTTTACACCCCCGATGATCGCATCAAGATTTTAATCAGTCAGATCCCCGACTTCTCTAAGAAGTCGGGGATCTCTGGGGATATAACAAAACTAACTAAAGAGGTATAAATAAAATGCGGCTATCGGCTTGCATCACAACTAGAAATCGCCCTGAGGATTTGGAAAATTGCTTGCGATCGCTGTGGGATTCCCAGATCAAACCACACTCGGTAATTGTGTCTGATGACTCGCCGAGTATTGAGATGCAGCAACAAAATCAAAAGATTGTTGAACAATATCCCCAGACAACTTATATTACTGGCCCCCGGATTGGTGTTTGTGCTAACCGCAACAATGCAGTTAATGCCATCCCAGCATCAGAAACAGACTTAATTGCTTTTATTGATGATGATATTTGTGTTGAACCAGAGTTTATTGGTAGTGCGATCGCTCAATACGCAAAAATGTCACCAGAACAAAGTCAGCACACCATTCTTTCTGGCATCAGTTATAGCCCCGACGGATATGTAATGGCTCCGGGAAAGTTATCTTTTCGCGGATATTTCCGTTCTAGTGATGTTCCCGAAACCATTGCTATTCATGCCTCTATTTTTCCTCGTCAGTTTTTTGAGCAAGAACAGTGGGATGAAAATATATTTTTTGGTTATGAAGATGCAGAATTGTGTCTACGGGCATTGAAAAGGGGTTACAAGATTTTAAATTGCCCAGAATTACGCGTCCTCAATGCTGGAGGAAACGGTAAAAGTTCCTTGATGGAATCCGATATCGGCAAACTAACTAAATACGAAATTTCTATAGAAGCGGCTAGGCTTTACATCGGGATTAAACGTTACAAAGATTTATTCCCTAATGTCTTAAAACTCATCGGTTTTTGCTGTGTATACTTCCTGCACATGACTGCATACCTCTGCAAGCGGGGTTCCCTACAAGCCTGGCCAGAAATTATTCGCCGTTCTCATATCCAAAAATTATGGCAGCCGTCCCAGTTGAATTGGGGATGAGAAGAGGCAGGGGGGCAGGGGGCAGGGGAAGCAGGGGAGGTAGGGGAGCCGACAGGTGTAGGTTTTTATTCGAGTGATGAGTGGTGACTATCGTACTAACGAAAGAATAATAGTTTTATCAATCCCTAAACCTCTAAACCCCTAAACCCTTACACCCCTATACCCATCAGGGGGGGAGAAATCTAGTAGTCTGCCAAGAGAACTTTGCAAGGTTAATAGCAGCAAAAAAAATCTCTTTCTCCCCCTGCTCCCTCTGCTTCCCCTGCTCCCCCTGCTTGCCCTAGCCCAGCAATTTTGGGTTGGTGAACTACTAGAGGATATTTATATTGTGAGATTAAGTATCGTTACACATAATGTAATTAAAGGTGATGGCCAAGGACGGGTTAATTATGAAATTGCCCAAGAAGCAATTCGTCGTGGTCATCATGTCACCTTGTTAGCTAGTCAAGTGGCTCCAGAATTACAACAGAGTGAGCAAGTTAATTGGGTTGCTATTTCTGTTAAGCAATGGCCTACGGAATTATTCCGTAACTTGATTTTCGCTTTCATCAGCGCTAATTGGTTGCAAAAACACCGTTCTCAAGTTGATTTAATCAAAATTAATGGGGCAATTACCCATGCCTCTGGTGATGTGAATGCAGTGCATTTTGTCCATAGTTCTTGGTTGAATTTTTCCTCTAGTAAGGCTCAATCAAATTCAGCTAAAACTACACGATCGCGCAGAATTTTTTATAATTTTTACCAGTGGTTGTACACCGTTTTAAATGCTCGTTGGGAAAAAAAGGCTTTTCGTCGGGCGCGGGTGGTGGTGGCTGTTTCTAGTCGGGTGGCTGAAGATTTGCAAGCCATTGGTGTAGCGCCAGAAAAGATTCGGGTCATTGTCAACGGTGTGGATTTGCAGGAATTTTCACCGGGAAATAATCAGCGTTCACAGTGGGGATTACCGGCAGGAGTCCCTTTAGCTCTATTTGCTGGTGATATTAGAATCTCTCGCAAGAACTTAGATACAGTCCTGAAAGCCTTAGTTAATGTGCCAGATTTACATCTAGCAGTTGCGGGAATTACGGAAGGAAGTCCATATCTTCAGTTAGCGCAATCCCTGGGATTGGATGAACGAGTACATTTTTTAGGACTGCGGCGTGATGTTCCCGAACTGATGAAAGCCGTAGATTTTTTCGTGTTCCCTTCACGTTATGAGCCTTTCGGCTTGGTGGTGATTGAAGCAATGGCTTCTGGTTTGCCTGTGATTACTGCTAGTTCCACAGGTGCAGCAGATTTGTTAACGCCGGAATCTGGAATAGTTTTAGCGGATTCAGACGATGTAGAAGCTTTGGCGCAAGCATTATCTTTGCTAGCAAGCGATCGCACTTTAAGACAACAAATGGGACAAGTTGCCCGCACCATCGCCGAGCAACACAGTTGGATAAATATGGCACAGCGTTATATAGATTTATTTGAGGAGTTGCACCAGTAATGAAAATTACAGTTATTGTGCCTACTTACCGCCGTACTAAAGACCTAACACGCTGCTTAGAGTCATTACAAAAGCAATCTCGACCAGCTGATGAGGTATTGGTGGTAGTCCGAGATACTGACGTAGAGACTTGGCAATTTTTGGAAACCATCGCGCCTCACTCTCTACCATTACACACCACAACGGTACGCGTTCCTGGTGTAGTTGCGGCGATGAATGCAGGATTAGATATAGCCCAAGGAGATATCATCGCTTTTACAGATGATGATGCAGCGCCTCATAGTAATTGGTTAGCGCAAATTGAAACCCACTTCCTCGCCCATGAACAGATTGCCGGTGTTGGTGGACGGGATTGGGTATATCATGGCGATCGCCTAGAAGATGGTACTTGCCCAGTAGTTGGTCAGGTTCATTGGTTTGGCAGAGTGATTGGTAATCACCATATAGGTATAGGAAAAGCCCGCGAGGTCGATGTTCTCAAGGGAGTTAATATGAGCTTTCGGCGATCGGCTGTCCACGGATTGCGTTTTGATCAACGGATGCTCGGTACAGGCGCACAAGTTCACTTCGAGGTCGCTTTTTGTCTCGCCTTAAAGCGGGCTGGTTGGAAGCTCATCTATGACCCCCAAATCGGAGTCAACCATTATCCAGCCCAGCGATTTGATGAAGACCAGCGCCAAAGCTTCAATCATCTGGCTGTAACTAATGCCGTCCACAACGAAACCTTAGCCTTATTAGAACACCTATCACCAACTCAACAATTAACATTTCTGCTCTGGGCGACCTTGGTGGGTACGAGAGATGCTATGGGTTTGATGCAATTTTTCCGCTTTTTACCGAGCGATCGCGCCTTAGCTGGGCAGAAGTTATTAGCAGCTTGGCATGGTCGCTGGCGCGGTTGGCAAACCTGGCAAAGTTCAATTCGCTTTGCTCAAATTAAAAATTAAAAAGTTGGGAGTAGGAAGTGAATCATATTCTTACAGATAGTTCTTCTACCACAGACTTGGGTTTTAGCAAACAACCACTGTTGGCTTGGCTAGCAATACTATCTCTAGTCTTGTTTTCAGCCGTGTGCATTTTCGGTGGTGCGGCTGGCATTCTCCGTACAGCTTATGTAATTCTATCCTTCGCTGTTGGTGCTTTCTTATATGTGCGATACCCCGTACTTTACACAGGTTTTGTTTGGTGGATCTGGTTTGTTACACCATTTGTAGCTCGTGTAGTTGATTATAAAAGTGGTTGGGATCCCACACGTTTTATGTTGGTGTCACAATACTTAGTGACACTATTAACATTACATACCTTCCTCAAAGAATTACCAAAGTCCTTGCGCCAAGGTAGTTTACCCTTTGTTCTCGCCTTTTTGGGCGTGTTTTATGGCTTTCTCATAGGCATGATTAAAACATCACCCTTCACGGCGGCGCGGGGACTTCTAGATTGGTTAACCCCAATCACCTTTGCTTTTTATCTATTCGTTCACTGGCGTGATTATCCCCTGTATCGCCGTACTATTGAGCGTACCTTTACCTGGGGTGTCTTGGTGACAGGAATCTATGGAATTGTGCAGTTTCTTAATCCTCCTGAGTGGGATTTATTTTGGTTAACCAGTACAAAATTAACTAGCATGGGTGATCCTGAACCTCTGAAACTACGTATTTGGAGTACAATGGCATCCCCTGCACCTTATGCAGCCATGATGATGGCTGGCTTGTTATTATTATTTACCAATAAAAGTTTTATTCGCCTTCCTGCTTCGGCGGCTGGTTATTTGGCTTTCCTACTGACCACAGTACGCACCTTGTGGGGAGGATGGTTAATAGCTTTTCTAACTTTTTTAACTTCACTAAAAACCCGGTTACAACTACGCCTATTTATCACTATTTTAGTTATGGCGTTGTGTGTAATTCCTTTAACACAAATAGAGCAATTTTCTAAACCCATCACCACTCGCTTTGAAACTTTTTCTAATCTTGAAGATGATGATAGTGCTAGGGTCAGACAGAAAATCTATGAAGATGGTCTCAATAGTGCTTTAACCAATGCTTTGGGTAATGGAGTAGGCAACACTTTTATTGTGAATGAAAAAGGCGTATTAGAACCCATTGTCGTTGATAGCGGCATTCTGGATATGTTTTTCACATTGGGTTGGTTTGGCGGTATATTCTACTTACTGGCATTATTTATGCTGTTTACCCAAGCATTCCAATATTCAGAGTATAGTTTTGACTCTTTCATGGCTGCGGCTAGAGCTATTAGTCTGGGTATGTTATCCACATTATTGGGTAATAGTGGGATGTTGGGGATGCCGGGTATGGTTCTTTGGAGCTTTATTGCTATGGCTATGGCGGGGCATAAATATCATGTACAGCAAAGAATTAGGCACCACTAGCAGTTCACCAACCCAGAATTATCGGGCTAGCTAGGGGAAATAGGAGGAGAAAGGCAAGTTTATCCGGAAATTTAATCTAACTAGAGAATAAGCTTACTACAACGGGCATTATCAAATTAACGGGTGCAAAAATTTACTTGATATTTGATAGTGAATCGCATAACCTAAACGTTTAGTCATAGTATTTCCGGGAGTTTATGAACAGAAAACTCATACTTAGTTTGTTCGCTAGTTCCTCAATTTTTACATCGTTGGTATCTACACTAGGGATAATCAACCCTGCTCATGCTAACCTGACCCAGCGATTAATACACACTAATGATGGTCGTACCTGTATTACTAATCCTCATGGTATGAAGGATTTCGTGTGTATTCGAGATTCAGAAAGAGATCCCAAAGCTGCTCCTGCACCGCAATCAATGGTAGTCTCATCAAGGCCATCTGATGATACAGTTGCAGAACTTGATTTTACCGATGAAGAAAGCGAAGCCGCAATTAGGATCTTTACGTGCGACTGTCCATTCTGCATTAATTCTTTGCGGCAGTTACGTGGTACTGGCAACTTGGTGTACTAAATTTTAAAAGTACTAGTTGTTATTGTTGTCATAGTCAAAATCCCATTCTTGTAACCAAATACACTCAAATTTTCCCATTTTCGCTTCATAAAAAAGAATTACACCATTTGTCGAGCCATCAATTGGGCAAATAGTCCCTCAGCGTTTGCTAACTCTGAAAAAGTGCCGTATTGTACTATCTGGCCTGCTTGTAATACATAGATGCGGTGAGCATTGCGAATTGTACTTAGTCGGTGAGCGATCGCAATTCTGGTAACTTGTAATTTATCTAGACTTTCACTAACTATTGCTTGGGTTCTGTTGTCGAGGGCGCTGGTAGCTTCATCAAATAACAAAATCCGGGGTTTTAATGCTAAGGCGCGAGCAATTAGCAATCGCTGTCTTTGTCCTCCAGAAATATTACCACCGCCTTCACTGACTACGGTGTGCATTTGCATGGGCATGGCTTTAATATCATCAGCAAAACCAGACATCCGCGCTGCTTCCCAAGCTTCATCTAGGGTAATTTGAGCGCCACCAGCAATATTTTCAAAAATAGAAGCTGAATTTAGCTGACCATTTTGTAATACAACGCCTAACTGTCGCCTGACTGCATCCACATCTAAGCCAGAGAGGTCTTGACCATCATAATAGATACTTCCGGCTTGGGGCGTTTCAAACCCCAGTAGTAAGCGAAATATGGTTGATTTACCGCTTCCAGAACCACCTACTAGAGCGATATACTCTCCCGGTTCCGCAGAGATAGATATATCATCTAGGGTCAGGGAACCATCACGGCGATAACGAAATGTTACATGATCTACAGTAATTTTACCAGTCAATTTACCTGGGTCGGATTTAGTGATATTTACTTCTGGTACAGTTGCCAAAATTGGCTGTGTGCGTTGCCACTGGGGAAGAATTTGTAAAATTTGGGTAACTGTATTGCTGAGGTTTGTGGTTCCTCTGGTGAAGTTGCTAAAGGCTGTGTTAAAGGCGAGAAAAGTACCAAGGGAGAAGGCGATACTTCCGGAAGTTTGAGCTTCTTCCAATAGCTTGGTGGTAAACCAGAATAGGACTCCAGTGGTAATGATGGGGATGACTGTATTGAAAATTACCACAAAATCTTCTACCAGTTGGGTGCTGAGTTCCAGCTTAATCTGCCGAGTGTAGTTTTTACTCCAAGCGGCGAAGGCGCGTTCTTCAGCCCCAGCAATACGCAGTTTAGAGATACCGTTGATTAGCTGTACTGTTTGCCCGAAAATACTGCCCCGCACTTCTAGTAAGGGGCGCACTTTTGATAATAGGAGGATACCAGAGATTGTGGTGATAGCGATCGCCACTACGGCACTAGCAACTGCAATCAGGGCTAATTTATAGTTGTAATAGAATAACTGTCCTAAGTAAAATAACGCAAATATACTAGTAATAAAATTAATCAGCGTCCTGCCGCTAAGTTGACGACGGATAGCACTGACTGAGGAAATCCGTGAGAGTAAATCCCCTGTGGTGTACTCTCGGAAAAACGATACTGGTAAATTGAGTAGTCTATCCCACACACCAGCCTGAGTAGAAGCATCACCAGAGGTTTCCATTCGCAGCAAGGCAAAACCTTGAGCCAGTTGAAATAAACCTGTACCTAAAGCAGCAACTAATAACCCTAAGCCGATTTGTAATAATAAAGAGCGATCGCTATCGGGGATGGCATTATCTATAATTATTGAAGTGGCATAAGGTGTAATCATCCCCAAAAGGGTAATGAAAATACCAGTAAATAAAATTTGTAGTAAATCCCACCCGTGTCCCCGGAGGGTAAACTTGACTATATCAATAGCCCTGAGTGCTTTATCGGGTAAAGAGCGATAAAACATATAAGCCATAGGAGCTAATGTTGCAGCTACACCCTCGTTGACTAGCACACAGCTATAGTTAACTGGGTCAAACATTTCATAACGATTTCCAGCAACAGGTAACAGCGCCACTGGTTGATTCTCTTTAGTATAGGCGACTAAAGCACCTGCATCTTTCAGCCACCAATTATCCCGCAACAACACCCGGCGCATTCTGATACGTGAAGCCCTGACTATCGCTTCTAATGGTTCCTTCACTCGCTGGAGATTTTCCGAACGCAATGGGGGGCTAATCTTAATACCCATAGCCCTACCGACTGCACCAGTAGCCACCAATAAAGGAGTACCTTCTAGGAAAAAGTCACCGTCTTGAGGATTGAGGGTTGATGATAGTTCCCCTAAAGCTTCGGCTGTCATTCGACGATTTAGGCGTTGACGTTCTTGTAATCTTGTCAGTTCTGCTTGTGCTTCTTGCTCATCTAATAAAGCAACGCAATGCAATATTTGAGTATGTAATTGAGATAAACCAGCCAGCAGTATATCGGGATTTTCGTATTTGCTAGGGTTATGAGTTGTTAGTTGCGCTCCCCCAACTGCTGTTAACCACATTTTGTCATTCATGGGAAAGGCTACGTCTGTGGCTAAAATCAATTCCTCAAATCCCAGAAAACAAACATTCCCTTCCTGAAACTGCACCCAGCAAGTTAAACCTGCGGCTGGTTGGAAATTTTGACCATTATTTAAGGAAAATCGTCCTTGTCCCTCAGCTTTTACCTGAATTTTTGGGGAGGGAATCTGGCACAATACACTACTAAGTTGCATTAACCAATTTTCTATCCAAGCATTAGCTTTCGCTCCTAACCCCCGAAAACATTCTGGATGTAAAAGCAATAACTCAACTTCACCAATAGGAACCGCGAGAATTTGGCGTTGCTGATGAACAGTGCCAAAAAGTGCCTTCCCTTGGCTAATACTACATAAATAACGACGAGTTCCATCAATCACACCATCTTTTACGGTGACTGCAAATAACGCCATAGAACCAGACTGAACCACCCAAACCCGCGATGAGTCATTGAGTAAAATTGGTTCATTGCCATTAATTATGTAAGTTTGCCCCTGTAGTTCCATTTTGGCTATTTAGATTTGGTTATTGTTGTTGGTTACTAGTTTTGGGGTGTAGAGAAAGAAATTCTTAAATTGTAAATTTTGAATTTTGAATTTTGAATTTTGAATTGATTCTCATCCTTCCGTCCGAATCAAACGCGAATATGCACCCTCAACTTGCCAAAGTTCTTGGTGTGTACCTTGCTGTACTACTTTCCCCCGTTCTAGAACAATGATTTGGTCACAGTCGCGGATAGTGCTTAATCGATGCGCCACGATAATACAGGTACATCCCCGACGGCGGAGATTTTGGTCAATGATTTTTTCTGTTTCTGCATCTAAGGCGCTGGTGGCTTCATCCATAACTAAGATAGAGGGATTATTTACCAACGCACGGGCAATTTCTAGTCGTTGTCGTTGACCACCACTGAGATTAGCAGCACCTTCAATGAGTTCGGCATCATAACCTCCAGACATAGAGAAAATTACATCAGCGATCGCCGCATCTTGGCAAGCCCTCATGAGGTTTTTATCTGGTACAGTAGTATCCCACAGGGTTAAATTGTCTCTCACCGTACCGCCAAACAGTAAAATTTCCTGCTCCACCATCGCCACAGAGTTAGTCAGCAGTTGGGGGGAAATCTCCTCTCTCGGTTGACTATCAAAGTAGATTTCCCCAGTCCAAGGTTGATACAGTCCGCTTACAAGTTTGGCAATGGTAGACTTACCAGAACCGCTTCCCCCCACCAACGCCACACGCTGTCCTGGTTTAATTGACAAATTAAAGTTTTCAATTAAAGGCGCTTCTAACCGACTATAGCCAAAAGTGATATTTTTTAACTCCACATATCCTTGCAATTTAGGAAGCGCATATATTAATGGAGACGATATTTCCCCCCCTACACCCCTACACCCCTGCACCCCTATACCCCCCTCCCCCACCGGGTTATCTAACACATCATCAAGACGAATCAAATTTCCCTCTAATTCCTGAAGAGTCGTACCAAAGTTGACAAGATTGTTGACGGGTAGCTGAAAACCAGACATTAAACCTTGAAAGGCGATGAGCATACCGATACTCAGATGTCCATCCATCACCCGAAAACCACCGACTATCAAGAGCAACATGGCGGAGAGAGCCGATAGCAGTGTGGGTAAAACTGAGAATGTCTGGTTAGTAATTCCTAATTCTTGTTGAGAATTGAGCGCTTTGGTGTAATAACCAGACCAGCGAGAAAAGAAATCAGACTCTAACCCTGATGCTTTGAGTGTTTCCATGCTTTGCAAGGCAGCAATCGACACCCCTGCGGCCTTGCCATACTCTTGGATTAATCGTTGATTAGCGTCTACCCGTTGACGAGAAATCCATTGCAAAGTTAAGACGTTCACGGCAGCAAAACTAACCACCATCAAGGTAAGTACCCAGTCATACTGCACCATAACCAAAGCATAAAAAAGCACCATCAATGTGTCAATGATGGTTGTTGCTAACTGTCCAGCTAAAACATCGGCTACTTGGTCATTCAGGTTAGTGCGGTTACTGATTTCCCCGGCGAATCTTTGGGCATAAAAGCTCACAGGTAGGCGTAGAATATGCCAGAGGAAACGGCTGGACATACCCACAGCCAGTCTAATTTTGAGTCGGCGTAGGTAGCGTAACCTGAGTAATGTCAGTGACCCTTGCAGTATAGCAGCGATCGCCATTGCCAAAAGCAGAGGATGCAGCCATAACATCCGTCCCTGTACCAAAATATCATCGACAAATATTTGACTAAATACGGGGATTACTAACCCAATAATCGTCAAGAAAAATCCTGCCACGATGCAGTAAACTAAAGCACTCTCCGCCCCCTGTAACCGTGACCACAAAGATGCAATCATGCTGGGTTTGCGACCACCTTTTTGGAACTCTGCGCCTGGTTCCATCACCAGCACTATTCCGGTATATCCCTCGTCAAATTCTTGTAACGATACATGACGCGGCCCCGTAGCGGGGTCATTGAGATAAACCTGATGTTTACCAAATCCCTCTACCACAACAAAATGGTTAAAGTTCCAAAAGACAATATAAGGAGGGCGTAATTGTTGTACTTGCTTCAGTTCTTTTTTAAAACCTTTAGCTTCTAGTCCATAAGTTCTGGCAGCTTTCACCATATTAGATGCCTTGCTGCCATCGCGGGAAACTCCACAGTCTCGTCGCAGTTGTGGCAGTGGTACAATTCGACCGTAATAACCAAGAATAATTCCCAAAGCAGCCGCACCACATTCCACTGCTTCCATTTGTAGCAGCGTAGGCGTTTTCACTCGCAGCCTTCTAGGTAGTAGTATTTTTTTTACATACTGCCAAGGATTAACCAGTGTTACTACGGTAGATTTAGTAGATACCACTGGCAGACCTCAATATTGGTAAAACAAAGGTGATGGGAGCGCGTTCTTCCACTTTAACCCGCACAACGGTAGTAGTTCCAGAAGAAATATTCAGGTGCGGCCCGGTGGAAGAAGACCACTTATAACCGCTTGGTGTGTTGGCATCTAATTCTAAGTGAGAGAATACTTGTATTAATCCTTGTTGTTGAGACACCAAACCTTCCAGCACCTCAGAATTACCTACTTCACTAGCAGCCGCTTCCTTGGTAATCGGGAAGCGAGAAATGCTGGTGACATTACCCACAATCCCCCCAAAACGTTCCCGCTTCACCGTTTGGGGGGTAATTTGGATAGACATCCCTGGCTGAATTTTCTTCCCCTCCGCCACAGGAAAGTAGGTGACACCAACCAACTTACTCTGGGGATTCTCCGCTTCTATGGTAGCTAACCGTGTACCTGCGTTAACAACTTGTCCCGGTGTTAAGGTGATTTCTAAAATGCGTCCGCTATGTTGACTAATAATCTGGCTATTATTGCCTAGTTGTAGTTCCAGAGAACCAATCTCTCGCTTGACTTCTTGAATTTCTTTATTTCTCGCCGTGACATTTTCCAAATCTTGTTGAGCCACGGAAGCCTGTTGACTATCTAATTGTTTCAACTGTGACTGCAAATCAGCCACAAGCGTTAGATTTTCCCGATAATCTTTTTCTTGTTGAGTCTCTTTGACATCCAGTTCTTTTAATTGTGCTTGAATATCAGCGATTTTTTCTAAGTTTTGCAGATATTCCTGTTCTGCTTTGAGGGCTTCATCACCGGAAATCGCCCCTTCTTTTTGAAATAATTCTTGGCGAATTTTCATCCTCCGTAAAAACACAGAAGTCAGAGCTTGAGCCTGCTGGAGACGTTGCTGTAAGCCTTGACGTTGCTGATCAACAGAGGTGTTACCTTTGGTTTTGAGTAAAGGCGTGATTGCTTGTAATTCCAGTATACGCTGCCGGAGGTACTGACGCTGTTGTTGCTGCGATCGCTCCTCCTGTTCCAACCTCCGCCCTTGTAGCGAACCAACAGCTTTATCTTGTGATTCCAGTTGCGTTAGTTTCCCTCGCTGTTGTTGCAGTTGCTTACGTAGTTCAGCTTGGTCAATTGTCGCTAACACCTGCCCTTTTTTAATCACATCCCCCACTTTCACATTCAGCGCCATGATTTGCCCAGCACTTTTAGATTGTAGTGGTACAACATTACTGGGGTAAATTAATACACCCCGACCTTCAACGGTGATGGGAATGCTACCATAAATACTCCAGATAAAAGCAACTCCCACAATAGAACCCAACGCCACAAGAGGCAGCCAGCTTTTAGGACTGACTACCTGCATCAGTTGGTCTAATCTTTCAGGAGAAGATAGACGCTCTAAGGATTCTTTGCGGAATATACTGCGCTTTTGTTGGAGCATTTTTTGTTAATTTAACAATAATCTTGCCAAGATTTCCAAGCTAAGAAAATAAAGATAATAATTTTTTTGGAACACCATTCCAAGCCGCTACATCTTTGATTATCTCTTGTTTTAATAAATCAGACTCTGGAAGCTTGATTTCATCACACAAAGTAACTAAATCAGCAAGTGTTGCATACCAAAGTAATGGTGTATCTCCACGCCCCTGAGCAACAAAATTAGATGCTTGTGCTAAAAAAGTAGCAACTTCATTATTTATGAATGCCAATTTTAGCAATAACCAAGCATAGGCTTGAGGGTGACAATGATTATTCTCATTGGTGTTGACTAGTTTTAGTAAATCAGAATCAAACTGATGATCTTGACTAGCTAAAATGATCGCAATTTCACCTGTTACTTGAGCAAACATTGCAGCAACAAATTCTGGTATTTGGCGTTTTACACGCTCATAGCCCCATAGGCCAGGAACAGGTAATATATCTAATACTCCTTCAAGATAACCCAGAATCTGGAAAGCGAGTTTAATCGCTCGACTCCACTGCATACATCCCGCATCAATACGTACAAGATTATGAACTAATTGAATCCGACCAAAAAAGATAATTTCATAACCATATTCTTCCTCTAAAATCATATTAGTTTCTAGAGCGCTATAAGTTCGGTTACGAGCTTGTGTGAAATCACCTAATCGATAATCTAAGTAAGCTTCTGCTTGTTCTAAAAAAGACTTGTAAAGTAACATTCCTTCATGGGAGAGCTTATCTAGCTGAAGTAGAACATTTGCAGCAGAAAACGCCTTCTCAGCCGCAGTTAAATCTCCTCTACGGCATGCAAGTAAGCCTCTTTGTCTAGCAGTACTAAATTTATCTATCAGCAGTCTATCGGTCGAGGGTAAGCGAGTATTTATTAAATCTGAGAGATATTTATCTGCTGAATCATCAGATTTTACTGATGAAATATCAATAGTTTTAGCACGACCTACACAGTAAGATTCAAGAGTCATTTGTAGAGCATCTCTACAAGAATTAATGACTGAATAAAGTTGCATATTTTAAAGTTATGCCTGAGGATATGAAAGAATAATTGTATTTTTTGTAACTGTCATTTTGGCTTATACAGTCACTGCTTTCTTTCGCAGGTTAGCAGCTATTTCGTCACTTGTTGGCAATAAAACTAAAGGACAGGCTAGTGTGTCAATATCTAAGGTTTCAATTCCACGAACCCAAGGAGAAAAACGACCAGGAATGAGGTTTAGCTTACCATCTGATGCTAAAGTACCAATATCATTACGCTCATCTGTTAAAGCTACCGTACACTTGCCAACTTTTCCATTGGCACGAATAACTAAAGAGTTAGGACGTGCGGCATAACAAACGGCATTGTCTGGTACAGCACCATTCTGTGGCGATTTTAAATTATCACCAAATAATTTATCTTCTAGTATTTTCATAGCCTTTGCTTTATCCGTTTCTGAAAAAACTTTGATCGAAGCATCATTAGGCCCACCAAGATGTTCAATTCCTTTGAAGAAAGCAGAAAATCTAGGATCAGGCAATAACTCTCTTTTGATATCCTCTAATAAAGGATCAAGTAAATCAAATGTATCGGCAGTAAAGTGAAGACGCAATAAAACGGAAACAGGCAAGAGACTATCGCGTATTGCTAGTAAATTAGACCAGATTCGTTCAAAGGTATTTTTACCATCTGCGCGGATACGGCTTTTATTATGAATCTCCATAGGACCATCCAAAGAGATTTGGTAATGTGTAACTCCCACATTGGCTAAAGCAGAAGCAGTATTGATATCAAGAAAGTAAGCATTAGTGGTCATAGACCCTGAGTAATGCAAATGAGAATAATTGCCAGCCAGGGACATAGCATATTCAGAAATATCTAGAACAATGTCTTTAGCAACCAGAGGTTCTCCACCAAACCATGATAAATTTAAATAACTCAAGGTTGCACATCGCTTTTCAATTAGTGCTTTAATGCCTGAGATAGTTTCTGATTTCATCCTCCCTATAGAAAAATCTTCATAGCAATAAACGCAACGAAAGTTACACTGCTCTGTTGGTAAAATAATTAGTTCCAAATATTTATCAGATATTAATTTCGCACGCTTTACATTATCAATATGTTGTTGCAAAATTTCTACTGTCATAACACAAACTCCTCAACTAATTTTCTATTTTTTATTTCAAATGTATGTAAATAAAATAAATATGATTGCTACAGTCTAGATTTACCTTTAGCCTAGTGTAGCAATCCTTTTTCAGAGAATTATTACTCTGCTATTTGGTCAAAACTTGCACGAGTTTTACCGCATTGGTAATTTGCTCCACAGGCGACGTAGTTAGCATTGCCACCAGCAATTGCTTCAAGTTCTTCAGGGCTTAACTCTTGGAGTGCATCCGCTAATTGTGGATCTTTGATCACTAATTCTCCATTTTCATTAATTTGAATTTTTTCATTGTTATCTTGCTCTAGGTTTTCGTTGGACATAGTCCCTCCTTAATGATTTACAACTGACACAATTTTGGAATTTCGGAAGATTCCCTTAAGGAAAAATCCTTGATTTACTGTATATAAATTAATCTCTTTAATAGGGTAAATCAATACATTTTTTTTTGCTTACTACTCACATTTCTTTAGATACCAAGATTCAAAAAATCTACTTTAGATTAAAAAAATAGCATATTGGGAATTTAACTTACTTTTAATCTTCCCAACATCCAATCAAATCTTTTACCAGCGATCGCCATCCTATCTAAAGTGTTAATATCTAATTCATCGTCATACTCTAGCCCTTCACGTAAAGATTGACCCCGGCTATAAACTCGCCTACCATAACCAAGCTGACTCACCATTGCTTGCGATCGCTCAGAGAGTAAAGTAGCAATTACACGATAAAATCGGGATGCAAATCCTACATCTTGCTGCAATTTTGCGGCTAATTGTTGACGGGGAATCGCCAATACTGTGGAATCGATAATAGCCTTAACAGTTGCAGGGGGTAAACTACCATCAATAAAGGGTGTTTCGCCGATGATTTCACCTTTGGATAATTTGGCTATTTCTCTACCAGGAATTTCATGACCCTCAATAGCCGCAAAAGCACGCGCTAAAGGATTCTGTTCATCTGGGGAAATAGACAAAGACATTTTTCCATCGAGGAGAATATACAGCGCGTCTACAGTTCCTTGTTCGTGGATGAGTATGGTGTTAGCGGGAATTTTTTGGGGCGTACCAGAAGCCATCATCCAATCTATGTCACTATCGTGCAATTCTCCCAGGATAAACAGCACATCTCGTAAATGTTGACTTTGTGCTAGGTTACGACGACCAAGTTGATGGATGGTATTTTGTATTCTATCGGAAATAATGATGGCGATCGCTCGATAAAAACGCGCCGCAAAACCCACATCTTGCTGTAATTTCGCCGCTAATTCTCCTACCGGAATTGACATCACCAGAGACTTTTCCACAGCTTGAATCGTAGTGGCTGGTGGACGTGTCCCAATTAAGGGACTTTCTCCCACTATCTCACCCCTAGATAATCTCCCAATCTCCTTACCGAAGATTTCGTTCCCCTCAATAGCCGCAAATGCACGAGTTAGAAGATTATCTTCTGGTTGCGGGACAATAACGCTGAATGTACCATCTAATAAAATATGTAAGAAATCAGCAATTTTCCCTGGTTGAATAAGTGTAGTACCAGCCGCGACTTCTCTTTGATGACCTATAGCAATCATCAAATCAATATCACTTTTAGTTAGTTCTTTGAGTAAAACTTCTGTCATAACTAAGACCAATTATTTATCTAAGCTCATACAAAATCTATGACACTGGTGTAAGTCCCAAGCAATTACTCTGTAATCTGTCTAAAGTGTTCTGGATGAAAAAGTGTGCTTCTTCGGTAGCCAATTCTTCTAATGTCAAATATGTCAAAGTGATTAACATTAGGATTTGCATATTAGTATCTGTTAGCTTTTGGGCGTATTGAGTATGAAAATGCTGTAAGTTTTCGGCGGCGGCTTTTACTAATGCTTGTAAAATGGCAAAAGCTCCGTTAGAAAGTGGCAGTTTACCGCGATAGTTTTGCAGTCTACCTCCTTCTCGATATTGGGGAAATGATTCTAAGCCTAAAAATCGTAAGAACCAGTTGGATTGGTAATGACCAGTGGCAGCAACAATGCCTCTATAATCGGCAATTAACTCATCAAATATATTATTTCGCATAGAGTTGAATAGACGATATGTTAAATAGTGAGTACATTCATGTTCTAGACGAATTGTGAGTGACAATTTTTGCCATTGTGATGCTTTTAGTCCTATTTCTTCGGCTGAAATATTACTATATGGAATATTACTTAAAATAATAAATGTATCTTGATAAAGATGTTTTTGTAGGATTAATCTTTGAAACTCCGTGTTCCAATTAGAGGCAAAATGCTCTGCTTCCCATTTTTGGCGATATTGACGAATCCTGTCCCAATTGTTGAACCCACGAACTATACAAGCTCCCATTGATTGAGGAAGCGGTTGGGGTTCGTTGTGCTTTGTTAAGGCTTGCACTAGAGATACAAAATCTTCTCTGTTTTCAGTTAGTAATACGGGGATTGTTCCCGCCAAACTTTGATGAAGAATTAATTGGAGTTGTTGGGGTTGCTGCAAGACTAAACCTGTTGCTTCTGACATCTCGTCTGTTGATACACCCTTACGAGTGGCGTTTCGATAGGCTTTTGTCTGAGAGATACCTTCTTGGATGGGAAATTGTAACTGTACTAGCTTCTGTTTAAGTACTGCAAATGCGCCTATCATTTTGGCTGTAACTGCATATTTTTCCCAAGTTTCTATATGGGGTTCTGGGGGTAAGGGAAACTCTAGGGGATGGATTAAGCTACTGTGAGCAAAAACATTCTGGTTATATATCAATAGTTCCTCAACCTCGGAAGCTGTTGCGCCAAAGTCAGTCAAAACCTGAGTACGAAATAATTGTTGATTGCTCATATGGCTATTAGTGACTCACAACTAAACCAGCAATCTGCTCAGTAATTTCTTGAATGATTTGCGTAATGGGATGTTGAGAGTAACGCAAACAAAAAAGACCTTTACTTCCTAGCTGTACCATATCTTCTGCTAAGGGTAAAATCCCGGCGACGGGTACGTCATAGATTTGCTCTACTTGTTGTTTTAAGTCAGAGAAATTTAAGGATGCTAAAGCTTTGTTGAGGACTAAGAGAATTTTTGCCGCTTTCAATTTCCGGGCGACATCCACTGTCACGGCTGTTCCTTGGAAGTCTTGACTATCTGGACGGAGGATAATTAATAATACGTTAGAAATACCGATGGAAACTAATGTCTCTTCGTTTAAACCAGGGTGAGTATCAATTAATAAATAGTCTAATTTTAGAGTACGAATCAGTTCTTGAAAGCCGTCATGAAGGCGGACTACATCATATCCTTCCCGGAGAATTCTGGCAATTTCCGCAGCTTTAATACTGGAAGGAATTAGATAAAGACTACCTTTAACTTTAGTTGTACTTCCTAGTTCATTAACTAGTGTATCTGTAACATCATAGGCAGTATCTTGAATATCACAGCGTTGCCATAGATAGTCATTGAGGGTAAGTTTAATTTTCTCTTCTTTAAGACCAAAGATAATATGAATCCCTGGTGATTGGATATCTGTATCAATGATGCCTACACGCTGCCCTTGTAGCGCCATAGTAGCTGCTATATTGGCTATTATGTTTGATTTGCCGGTTCCGCCACGAAATGAGTGAATAGCGATGATTTGGGACATAAATTATATTTGGTAATGGGTAATGGGTAATTGGTGATTGGTGATTGGAAAATAAATATAGTGATTATGTGTTTTCTGTTGGCTCTGTTAAGGGCTGATTTTTGCTGTTGAGCGATCGCTCTTTTAATGATTGCACTTGAGTTTGCAATCGCTGGTAGTACTCTTTTTCGGTTTCATGAGTGGTTATTTCCTGGTGTTTGAGTTTTTGGATTGTTTGTTGTAAATGCCGAAAGTGTTCGTTTTCGGTGATTTCGGCTACATGGTTGGCTCTTTTGGTTTGATCAATCTCGATTCGCAATTCCTGAACCTGCATTTTCAGCCGTTGATCGCGTAACCTGACTTCCTCCGCCATTTCTGAAAAAACTCGGACTAATTGCCCGATATCATCTTCTCTATGTCCTAATTCCGCCAAACTCTGGTGTAACTCAACTACGTGAGCATCAAAATTATCATCCTCCAACGCTTGGGCGGCGGCGGTGAGGGCGTGAATCGGGCGGGAAATACTCAACCCTGACAGCAGAGCGATGATGGCCGTAATTCCACCAACAATCACCACGCTACTGCTATTGAGCCAAATCAGACGATGCAAGGGTGCGGTAAATTCTGCTTTGGGTTGGCTAACTCCCAATACCCAAGGTTGCGTCGCTAAGGGTGCAAAGCCGACTATTTGGGAAATGTGAGATTTTGGTAAGTGATAAGTGGCGTGACCTGGTTGTGTGGTTTTCACCATCACCCCTAACTCAGGAATATTTAGGCTGTGGTTGACCACAGACGGATCAGGATGACTGATAATAGTTCCCTGTTGATCAATCACAAAGACGTAATTCTGGGAGCCTAATAGTTGCAAAGCATTGATAATTACCCAAATATCTGCTTGGCGAATTTTGATAACGGTGAGTCCGATAATTTCCCCATGAGGCGATCGCACAGGCTGGGAAAAGAACATACCCGGATTTTGGCTAGTTTCACCAAGTAAAGTGCTAGACCCATAAAAGTTACCTTGGATGTGGGAATAGTTTTCACCAATAAATTTAGGATCTGTTGCAGCCAGACATTGACCATTTTTATCCATCAGTAAAACAACATCCAAGTTGGGATGGGAACGGAGGACATTTTGGATGGTCTGTTGTAGGTTGGGGCCTTGGGCTTTGCGGTTTTCTGGTGTGGTAGCTGAGAGAAAATCTACCACATGGCGATCGCTACTAATTTGAGCAACTACCCGATGATAATCAATAATTAATTGGTCAAGACGACTGGCGCTGCTGCTAGCTAGCAGCTCTAGTTTGTGATATTCTCCGGCCTCTACACTGTTTAAACTTTGTTGTAGGTTGTAGTAAGCCGTAAAAATCATCGGTACTAGCACAGCACAAACCAAGGCTACCGAAATTTTGGCAGCGATCGGCCAAGCAGGTGGATAAAATAACCGCCGGAAATACTTCATTTTGACAATGCAGACAAGTTTGATGATGATCAACGAGAAATCTTTTGCCCGTTGATCATCATCACCTCTAAAACAGTCTGATAAAAAGGGAGACTAATAGGTATTTAGCAGGTTAGAAGAAACGAGATTTGAAAACAATGCACAATCTTTTTGTCGGACTCGCAATTTTTTCGCCTCTATTGTGATGTTGCAACCTGACGCTGCATTTTTCGCCAAGCGTGGGGCGTAGTGTCATGGTACTGGCGAAACTGGCGGAAGAAATGTCCCTCGTGCTGATACCCCACAGCCTCAGCAATTTGATTCACACATTGGTCAGTTTCTAGGAGTAATGTTCGTGCGGCTACCATCCGTCGCTTAATAATCCAGTGATTTACAGTTTCCCCTGTATGTCGCCGCACTAGATCAGTTAAATAAGCTGGGGAGTAACCAACTGCTTGGGCTACGTCACGTAAGCCAATAGATTGGTTGTAGTTAGACTCAATAAATTTAAAGACCTGATTTAGCTGAGAACCAGAGGGAAATATTGATTTACAAGGTTCTGATGATTTTTTGGTTGCAACAATATCTAGTGCTGGATTTTGTGGGAACTGAAATGACTCTGGTTGACGTTTTTTAATCTCACGGATGGAGATGCAACCATACTCCCTACCGTCTTCTTCCATATAGGTAACAGTGGTTTGGACAGGTAAACTTAAACCTGTTTGAGTCCTATACAGAGATTCAAAATATAAAGACCCTTTTTGTTTAATAGTTGTCCAGTGCTGTAACCAAACTTCCATCAAAAATTCTAAGTTTAGGTATTGAATACTCATACAAAGCAATTCTTCACGGGAGTAGCCTACTAAACTACACGCAGCATCATTAACGTATAAAATCCTGGCGTTTGGTTTTACCCAGAACACCGCATCTGTGACACAATCCATCAGCAAATTAGTAAGACGCAACTCTTTTTCTAGCTGCTGTGTAACTTGATAAGTATGTTGCTCGGAAATACAGCTGTCAAAAACCATAGTTCTACTCACTGTAATTACTGAATTTCTAAGTGAACCTAATGAGCCTTAAGGTTATTTAACTGTAGAATCCAGGGTTTTACGTGAATATATGTATCTATTAGATTACATTTTAGTAATTAAATTTACTAAATAATACACGTTAAAAATCTTCACTCTTCAAGGAATAGAGATATCTTTAGCATTTAGCTGCATTCATTTAGCTTTTTCCTTGAGAGCAAAGATGTTGTGCTGCTTCCCCCAAGGAAAGTATCAGCATCAATCAAGAAAAACTGTCAGATGATAAATAACACCCACAGCTAAGTAAAATTTAATTGATTATTGTCTATAAAAGTTTATATTTTTAGCCAATTCCTACTAATAGCAAAGATTAAATTTAATAATCATCCTAAAAAGATTCATCAAAATATATATACAGTTTCCTACTTTGGTGCATTGAAAATTTATAGAGAAAAAGAGTAGAGGTTAGGGGTGCTGTTGACCGTTAACTGTTAACTGTTGACCGTTAACTGTTAACTGTTAACAGTTAACGGTCAACAGCCTTATTAGTATTTACACAATTTAGACACGTATTAGCTTAACTCTTTTTCAGAGTGTGGCAAATTACGTTTCTAAATTCTATTTTAACCTCAGCATAAACTGCTAATGTTTGTTGATTCACACGCCCAACCGTCAGCCATTCTAAATTTTGTTGTGCTTGGTCTTGCCAATGTTTGAGCAGATGAGGTTGACTAAGTAATTTTGCTAGGGTATCTGCCAAAGCAGAGCTATCTTTTGGGGGAATTAAAACACCAGCTTTGCCATTGTCTAATGCTTCTGGAATGCCATCTACATTGGTGGCGACAATAGCACAGCCGGCTTCACGGGCTTCTGGAATTACTAGGGGAGAAGGATCACGGTGAGAAGCGAGTACAAATATATCTGCGGCTAATAAGTAGCGTTGTGGTTCTGGCTGGAAACCTACAAAATGAATGCGTGTAGCGCTCAAACCTGTAGCTTGGGCTTTTTCCTCAAAAATCTGCCTTTCGGGGCCTTCTCCAACGAGATAAAGATGAACTTGGGGGAAATCTTGGGCAATGTGTGCAAATGCAGCGATTAACTCACCAATGCCTTTACGCTGATACATCCCGGCTACAGTGGCGATCGCTGGTCGTTGTAATTCTACTGGTGAATACTCTTTAATGTTACGAGTACGGACGCTGCCTAATGTGCCATTGGATATCACCCGCAATTTATGCTCAGGAATACCACGCCTAGCCATTGATTGAGCGACAGCATGACTCACCGCAATTACTCTATCTGCTAATCCCATGAGTACAGCACTGCGTTGAAATTCATTGTGTACTGTCGCCACCAAAGCATATTCAGAATCAGCCTTGAGACATCTTCCTAGCACAACTCCCGTCATCATATGAGCATGGACAATATCCGGTTGAAATTCTCGGATAATTGCGCGATAACGCCTAGCCGCATGAATTAAATTTAGAGGTGTCCGGCTTTGGTTTAACTCAAAGTGCTTAACACCATATTGAGCAAGTAATATTTCATATTCTCCACCAGCAGATGCTACAGCTACATCATGATTGTTTTTGGCTTGCAGACAAGCTAAATCTACAGCCACATTCACGATGCCATTACCAATTTCGCGGACGTGATTCAAAATATGTAGTATACGCATAAAAATAATTTTTATTCTAGTTCCACAAAATAAATCTCTAGTTAGTGGCAATTATCCGGAAGTTCTTTCAGAACCCCGACTTCTTCAAGAAGTCGGGGTTCTATCTGGTGTTAGTCATTAGTTAACAGTTAACTGTTAACCGTCAACCGTCAACCATTACCCAGGTAATCGATACATCATCACCTTTCCTTTAGCGTTCTCTTCCACAAATACTAAATACTCACCATTGGCACGACGAAAAGCGCGAATGCCGTAGGGGATATCAATCCAGCCGCTTTCGCCTCCTACTTCTGCGCCGGGTGTTAACATTGGCAATGCTTCCCCTGTTGTGGCTTTATAGACATAAACCTCTGCTTTTTTACTAGCAACGGCAAAAACTCTGTCTCCTGCCACATCAATTGATTTGATATGTAATTTGGGGTCTGTTTGATGATTATAAGGAAGCACTATCCGCCACCGGAGATTTCTTTTTTTACTCCAGTTGTCAAAACGGACTATTTCTGTACCAACTAAGCCCCAATCACCATCAAGATTGGGATGTTCATTGGTGTACCCTCCAAGATACATCACGTCTTGTTTGGGAAAGTATTTGATTCTTGTCAAAGTTTTGAAAGGTGCTGGCATGGGTATTCTGCCCCCAATAGCTTGTCCATAAATGGGACAGCCATGATTATCTAATTTTTGATAGGGATAGTGTTTGATGTAGCCAGCTTCGGCCGCTTGCCAAATATCTCCTTTGCTGTCTATTTCCCAACCCCAGACAGAACCATCTTCTTCACCCAAGGTTTTGTATTCGTTGTTTTGGATGGAACCATCACCATTGATATCCCGCCATAACCAACTACCGTCTTTTGGTTGGTTGGGAGGCCAACTAAGATGGTTTTTGCCAAAAATGCCGCAGGGAACAGCTATCTCACCATCAAAACGGTAGATTAACAGCCGTTCTGCCATCATTTCTGAGGAGAGGTAGAGTAGGCGTTTTCCACCCAAGCGCCGAACGAAGGCTGATGTGGGTGTGGTGTGCAGTCTTCCATCATCTGGGTAGCGGAACTTATCTAGGGTATATGCTTTATATGTCCATTCTTTGCCGTTGTTTTTGCTGTAGTCCATGACGAAGTGTTCGTTTTTGGTGAACACGTCTCTACCATCGCTATCAGGATCAGCATCGGCGTTATCTATGAATTGCAAACCGAGTAAGCGCCACTGGAGTTTTCCCGATGACGAGAATTTTCTCAAGTCAGCACCAGTACTATTAAAACCATGATTGCTAACGTAGATATTGCCGCTTTTATCTGTGCCGATTCCGGTAATACCATACAGTTTCGAGTCTTTGACTTCCCCAGAAGTACCCCCATAGATACCGCCTTTGTCACCGAGAGTGCCTACCTGCTTTGGTTTATTGGCGATGTTATAAATGAGTACTTGCTGACGTTTCCCATTGTCAGCTACTAGTAATCTACCTTGAGGATCAAAGGCGATCGCACTTGGGTTAGCAACATCGGTGATTTGTTGGGCTAATTGCTTACCTTGGGGCGAATATCGGACTATTTTTTTCTTTTGCACAACCCATAAGTTATTTTGCTGATCAATAGCGATCGCACCAGGATCAGGAACGCTAAAGCTGCGTAGCTCCTGCATGGTATCTGTATTGTAAACGCGGAGGCGATCGCTAGCAGTATCACTTACATATAACTCTTTGTCTTTAGTTGCTAATCCAGTAACTTCACTTTTACTATTGACAATGACCATACTTTTATCCCAACCACGCCCCCCAGCAAAGGGCGCAGGTTTTCCAGATAAGTCATAGCGTCGGACATTGTACCAAGTGGTTCCCTTTGGTGGGTAATCATCCTCTGGTTTCCCTTCGTGGGATTGCTGCATAGCTACATAGAGGTACTTTTGATTGGCTGTAATTGCTTTACCTCCCAACCTTCCCCAGCCATGTAAGTCATCAGCTTTACCAATTACATCGCCGTCTTTATAAATACCTACTTCTCTACCAGCTTCATCCCAATGACTGTTGACATAAACTGTGCCATTGGGAGTGACATATATACCCTCCATCTGAATTTGTACCCACTTTTTACCACCAAAAGTGTTACCTATCCAAGAGGTTTTATAGGCTGCTTTATTTGAGGTTTTATGCGATTGTTTATCAGTTTGCTGTACAGATGATTTATGAGTTATTTTCTCAGTAGTCGTTGGTAGTATATTAACAATCCAAGGCATATAATTGCCTATGGGATTAATAATTACCACCATAGCTATAGTAAGTATCAAAAGATATATTTTCAAGCCTCGAAAGTTTTGATTACGAGACAGTTTTTGGAAATACCGACTACAGCTTTGGTAAAAATTATCTAACTGTGGAGCTAATTTTTTTTCCATAAAATTATGCAAATTTTTAATTAGTACGATGTGTTATGTAGCAAGATAAATTACCTCATTGGACTTTCGGTGTATCATGGCTAATTACTACAACGGACTCCAATCGACTCTGATGAACATATATGTAAATGATTTTTACGTGAAGCTCAATGTTCTATCAGCAAAATATGAAATTTCCTTAGTAATTTGTAGATAACCCGTTGTTTTATGGCTGAATCTTTCAGTTATGTATAGCAAATATTTAAGATTATTTTTTTTGATTTCACGAAAAATTTATTAAAATCACATAATTATTTCTTATTTCCATCAATCACAATAATCATGGATTAATATTTACTGATCAATATAAATGCAATACCTCTCTGATTTATATCTTGCGCCACTTGCGTATTACTAAAATTGTCAAGCTAAAAAAAACTATTATTTCGTATGGTGGGCAATGCCCACCATACTAGCTTAATTTTGAATTTTGAATTGGTATTAGTAGGGTGCGTCAATATGAATGATTTCTTGGTGCAGCTAGGTTTCCTCGGACTGACGCACCCTACATCTCATAATCTAATTATAAAACTGTCCCTGATGTGAAAGTCAGCTTCTTTACCTTGATGAACTAAAGCCCAGTAAGTTATGTTGCCATGTTTTTGTTTGATCACTGTAGTAATTGCGACATCAATAAATTGTTCAGAAGAGATGATTTTTCCTAAATCGACATTTAACGAGATTTCTAAACTATCTGATTGATTCTCAACACTAAAAGGTAGGTCAGTAAAAGCTGTTTCTTCCTGCATTCCCTGGCGATATCCATGAAATCGGTATATATTCCAATTTCGGGATGGAGAAAGGTTGAATTCCCAATATTGTTGAGAATCTTTAACGCCAATAAAGAACTCAAAACAAGTATTTTGCCATAGTTCATTTTTTCTCGTTGGTGTGTCTACAGGCGAGGGAATATCAACTGGTGATAATTCACCAACAACCTGATAATTAATCGTGAGTTGATTATTATGGCGGCTAATATTACCAGCAATTTTGAGATCAATTAAAGATTCTTCAGAGGGGAATGGTTGTAGAGAAAATATTTGGTGACTCATTTTATATCTTGAATAATTTTACGAATCTTAATTTCTTGAGATTCGATACTTTCGGCTAGTTTAAATTGCACAAGCGCCCTGGCTAAATTATGCTCTGGGTACTTGATTTTAAAGTAAACATTCCCCGCTAAATAGTCAGCAAAGAATCTCAGTCCTAACTCAAAGGCAATGAGGCGTATAGCATCATACATATATGCGTAATCATTATCGGTGAGAAAATCCTTTGCTACCGACAGATAACCTTGTAAAATTCCTTGACATAAATCAGTGTCAAAAGAAACGCTTTCCCAATGTTCTGTTTCTTCCCCAGCAGGGTTACAGCCCGATCGCAAACAATCACCAATGTCATAATGTACTAGACCGGGTTTAACCGTGTCGAGGTCGATAACGCTGACGGCTTTGTGAGTAACAGTATCAAACATGATATTGTTAATTTTAGGATCGCCGTGTATGAGACGTAACGGCAACTCACCCGCAGCTTTAGCATTTTCTAGAATACAGGCATAACTTTGGCGATCGCTCACAAATTGCAAGCAATAATCTAATTCTGGGGATGGTTGCGGTTTAGCTGTTGCCAAAATCTGTTCATAGTGACGCAAGTAAAGCGGCGTAATATGGAAGCCTTCCAGAGTATCAGCTAGTTTTTCTGGTGATAAGTCGCTGATTAAGTTGTGAAACATCCCCAAGGCATAGCCGATTTCTTGGGCTTGTGCTAAATCCTGCATAGTATCAAAAGACTGCGACCCAGAAATAAAGCTAATCGCCCGCCAAAAATTCCCCTGAGTATCTGTGCAGTAATCGTGATTATCCTTGGTGGAAAGTACGCGCGGAACTTCCCAACGACGGTTTGGGGGTGCGTATTGTAGACGTTGATAAACATGATCACTGAAGATACGCATATTCTGCATAATCAGTTCTGGTTGACGAAACACCAAAGTGTTTATCCGTTGCAGAATAAAATGCTGTGCTTCTAAGGAATCAACAGTTACTAAAAAAGTATCGTTGATATTGCCACTACCAAATGCTTGAACATTTGTGACTGTACCTGGAAACGCGAATTTTTCGGCAATGGCAGCTAAATCTACTACAGACTGCGTGCTGATAACTTCTGTCATATTTAACTTTTACTACTCCCCACAAAAACTGCACAATGGCAATTAGGAGACATAGTAACTCAAGTTTTACGCCCCATCTGTATAAAAGTATTGCTGACTATCTACTCAAGGGGTGGTAAATTTTCTGGGTCAATACCTTGAGATTTTAAATAAGCCATCAGTCGTTCTTTTTGCTGACGTTCTTGTTCAGCGCGTTGGCGTTCTTGTTCAGCGCGTTGGCGTTCTTGTTCAATCTGTTCCACAGCCCAAGGTAACAAATTACCAGCTTGATCCCACCAACGCAACCAATAACCAGTCCGGGCTTCTTTTGTGCCTTGCCATGTTCCCAAAAATAAGCCCATTGAATCAACCCAATGACGACCATTTTCATCGGGTTGCTTTAATTCGTAGCGTCCATTTTCCAGTTGATAATATTCCAACAAACCCCCATCTGGTTCAAAAATGACGTAGATAGGAATTTGCAATATTTGTTCATAAAAGAACCATTTTCCTGGTGGATAAGTCCGCTTGACTGAATATTCTCCACCTTCGGTATCTGAAAGAAATTCTATAGCGATCGCAGGAATATCACCTTCTAAAATGGGTGTATAACTTTTACGATTTTCCCTCACCTCTTTAACCGATGGTACATAAACCCAATCCGGTGCTTTCACCACCAATTGGCCGTTGATAGTTGCACAAAGACCAAAATTTGAAGCAATCAACATTTGGGGTTGGATAAATCCACTCAGTTCTAAACTTTCCCGTAAAGCACCAGCCAATATTGGCTGACCTGTATTCTCCACCGGTTCATCCTTTAGTTGAAAATCGTCTGGCAAAGCTTCCCAAGTAATTACCAGCTGATTTGATGATTTAGCTTCGCTGAGTTGGGTTGCCATAAACACAGCATAAATATGAGGTTGTTTCCTATTTTATCAGGAAAGACAGGGGGTAGGAGGCAAGGGAGAATATCTTACTCAAGACTCATTACTCATCCATAAAAAGTCTTTCCCTTACACCTCTATACCCCTCCCTTATTTAAGTTTCCCCATACCTTGCTTTCGCCCAAATAGCAATGCTGTTTTATGCAATTTCAAATGTCGTTAATTGCTTGTATGTCAAGAATAAATGTGATAATTTAGACTGTACTTAAGTAAAAATACTCGTGCGTTAACTGTTAATTTCAAGAATGTGAAAAATATTGTCTTAGGCAGAAATGATACACGAACTAAAGCAAAATTTCTTTGTCCCGGATTATTTCTGCTACTAACCTTAATGAGCTTTCCTGGTGTTGCATCTGCCCAATCTACACCGCCACCAGGGGTGATAATCCCCCCTACTACACCAGAAACTATCGACCAAACTATCCCTAAACCGTCCCCTAGTCCTGCTACTCCCACTCCCCCTTCTCCTACTACACTTATCTTTCCTGTGCCTCCTGCGCCAACACCATCGGATGTTACTTCTCCTACTGGTGAAAGCTTTCTAGTCAAAAAAGTTGAAGTTTTGGGGGCTACAGTCTTAAAAAATGAAATTGCCAGGTTGATTGAACCATTTGAGAACCGTCGAGTTACTTTTGCAGATTTAATTCAACTACGTTCAGATATTACCGAACTTTATATTCAAAACGGCTACATCACTAGTGGTGCATTTTTACCCAACAATCAAAATCTGACCGATGGTGTGGTGAAAATTCAGGTGGTGGAAGGAGAACTAGAGAAAATTGAGATCACCGGGTTAAGGAGTCTTCAATCAGTATACGTGCGATCGCACCTCACCAAAGCTACCTCCACGCCATTAAATCGCCAACGCTTAGAAACAGCATTGCAACTATTACAATTAGACCCCGTAATTCAACGGGTAAATGCTGAGTTAACTGCTGGTAGTACTCCTGGTAGTAATATCTTGCTGGTAAATATCACGGAAGCGCCGGCATTTCATGGGGGAGTCTTTACAGCCAATAACCAAACTCCCAGTATTGGTTCCACTCAACTAGGGGTATTTTTGAATCATGATAACTTACTGGGTTTTGGCGATCGCCTCGCTGCTGAATATACAATTACGGAAGGACTTAACTTGTATGATGTCAGCTACACAATTCCGGTAAATGGCAATAATGACACACTGAGTTTTCGGGTGAATAATGCCAATAGCCGCATTATTACAGACGATTTCCGCAATTTGGACATTAGAAGCGAAACTCAAACCTATTCCCTCAGTTATCGTCATCCTCTCTACCGCCAACCCCAGACAGAACTTGCTCTGAGTTTAGGCTTAGATTTACGTCGTTCCCAAACATTTCTCCTCGATAATATCCCTTTTTCCTTTTCTCCTGGTGCGGAAGATGGAGAATCAAAAATTACCGCCCTTCGCTTTTCTCAAGATTGGGTAAAACGAGATGCCACAAGGGTTTTAGCGGCTCGCTCCCAATTTAGCCTTGGTATTGGGGCTTTTGATGCTACAGTCAATGATACTGATACGGATGGGCGCTTCTTCTCTTGGTTAGGTCAATTTCAATGGGTGCAGTTATTATCCTCACGAACATTAATCCTCACTAGAGTCAATGCCCAACTGACGGGAGATTCTTTATTATCATTAGAAAAATTTAGTATTGGTGGGTTTGATACAGTTCGTGGTTATACCCAAAACAAACTCGTAGCCGACAATGGTTTTACAGCTTCTGTGGAAGTTCGCCTTCCCTTAACTGCTAACTCCAATGCTTTGCAGATAGCACCGTTTTTTGATATCGGTACTGTGTGGAATAATCGCGGTAGTAATCCCCAACCACAGACAATTTCCAGTCTCGGTTTAGGCTTGCTTTGGCAACCAAGTCGAGATTTAAGCCTACGTTTAGATTATGGTATTCCCTTAACGAATATTAATGATGGCGGAAACACACTGCAAGAAAATGGTCTTCACTTTTCACTGCGGTATCAACCGTTTTAAGAAAAAAATCATGCTGGTAAACATGAAACTTTCGCTGTAACTTATCTTGACTTAATTATTAGTTGTTTCCCCTACACCCCTACACCCCCACACCCCTAAAATATTTGCAGTTATTTCAGAAGCGATCGCTTGCACAGTGAGCCTGACTCAATTACGATGAACGCTGACCCAAAGATGTATCCATAGCACTCTGCAAAACCTGGGATGACTCCCCTAAATCCTGAACTTCTCCATTTTGCTCTTTCAGCCATCGCTGAATACGCTTTCTCTGTAATTCGCAAACCTGAACACTAGCTACTGTCAATGCTTGACGTGGAAAGATTTCCCTCAAATCAGCCAGCATCTCCACAGTGACACAAGCTTCTAAACATTCTGCAATGTAAGCCCTTGCATCTAAACACAACCATTCCTGAGTCGCCTCTAGCTTACAGATGTGGAGCTTTGTGGTTTCCATAAGATTTGGTTATGTTATGTACCAGAATTTACCCAACCATTCTACTTTATCTTCCAGTGGCTTGATAATTCTTCAACAAATATTTCCCCACACATCCGAAAAATGTGTAATTATAAAGAAAAGCTTAAGAGGTTAGAGACTCATGATCACCACAAAAATAATACGCCAGCTTTGGGCTGTAATTGAGTCTACTAACGTCAGCACTTTACTTCAATTTGATGATATATCTCTAGTACAATTACTCACCCAGCAATTAAAAGTCAACCAGGGACTAGACGCGCAGGTAGATAGTAGCCTGGATAGTTACATCACATCTAAACTACCCCTAATTCGAGACACTGCTGAAGGTAGATTATCTTTAGGACAGGAAAATCATTAACACGAAAATTCACGAATAAAATATCATGAATCACTGGCTAGGTATTGCCCTTGTAGCTTATCTAATTGGAGCGGCGATTGAAGGGGTAAGTACAGCTGGTCAGCTAGCTCACTCATTGCCAGAACTCACCAAAGATAGGCAAGACGAGTCATCACAATCTACTAATACATTGAAGGATAACTGGCGTATTTTGGTAGCCATTGCCTCTGTAACTCTTTGTGGAGCCTGCATTTGGCCTTGCCGTTTGTTTCACCGTTTAGTGAAAGGGAATGTTTCATCTGAGGACTCGTAGATTTTATAGCTGTTGACGGTTGACTGTTGTCTGTTGACAGACTTGAAAGCCTTTGATTGTCAGGTTTTTATCTTAGCTTGATGTCCTAATCTATCTGGCTACGGCTATAAATTGGTGTTGCATAAATGCGGCATGAATTGGGACTTTTGCACAAAGCATAATATAGATTCTACCCTGCTCCTTCTCCTGTCAGAGACGCTGCGCGTAGCTTGCTTCCCGTAGGATACGGAGACGCTAACGCGAACGGGTTCCGCCTTAGCAGTATGCGCCTTTGCGCCTTTGCGCCTACCCTTCTCCTTCGGAGACGCTAAGGTAAACAGGTTTCGCCTTAGCGGTATGCGTGAGATAAAAATCATCCCACTAATCAGCAACGCCTTTAAATTAATTGATTAATTTAGCCACCCTAATTGCAGAATTCATCGCGTCTCTTCTAGCCTTTGCAGCGCAGGCAAAATGCCTACACTACAAAAACTTTTTTTATGCACTATTTAAGACTTGTCACGCCACTACAACCCTTATAGTTTTTCTCTTTCTGTCAAAGCGGCGCGTGCGTGTTCTCGGTCGTCAAAGTGGATTTTTTCTGTACCGAGAATTTGGTAGTCTTCATGACCTTTCCCCGCCAGTAGCACCCCATCACCAGGTTGAGCTTGTAAGATTGCGGTACGAATAGCGATCGCCCGATCGCCTATAACTGTCGGTTGCACTGTGTCGGGAATCCCCGCCAGAATATCATCTAAAATTCTCTCTGGGTCTTCAGTCCGGGGGTTATCTGAAGTCACAAAAGCTAAATCCGCTAGTTCAGCCGCGATTTTACCCATTTTGGGGCGCTTGGTGCGATCGCGATCGCCGCCACAACCAAATACGCAAATCATTCTCCCAGGAATAAACGGTCTAGCCGCTTTGAGTAAGTTTTCTAAACTATCAGGAGTATGGGCGTAATCGACAATCACGCTAATATCTTGCTCAGAATTAATCTGCACCCGTTCCATTCGTCCGGGGACACCGGGGAACTCTGGTATAGCATTGGCGATGAGTTGTAGGTCTAAGCCCAAGTGTAAAACCGCGCCGACAGCTGCCAAAAGATTTTCTAAATTGTATTGACCAACTAAAGGTGAACAGAAACTGACATCACCTCCTGGTGTGTGCAGAGTTCCTGTTACACCATTAGGCTCATAACTCAAGTCACTCATCCACAAATCAGCACTACTATCATTAACGCTGTAACTCCAGACCTTTTCCGGACTCAATGCCTTGATTAATCTTTGACCATAGGTATCATCAGCGTTGATAATTGCCCGTCCTTTCAGGTAATCAGGACTAAATAACAGCGCTTTTGCTGCGAAATAATCCTCCATGTCGCTGTGATAGTCCAGGTGGTCTTGGGTGAGATTGCTAAATACCCCCACCTCAAAGGGACAACCAAGCACCCGTCCCTGTGCTAAAGCGTGGGAGCTGACTTCCATAACTCCAAACTCACAACCAGCATTCACAGCTTGTGCTAGTTGCTGTTGTAGTTCTACTGCAAAGGGGGTGGTGTGGGTGGCTGTTTGCTCAAAACCAGGCCAACGGGTGTAGAGAGTCCCCATCAAAGCCGTAGATAATTGAGCTTTGGTTAAGAAAAATTCAATCAGGTGGGTGGTGGTAGTTTTACCATTAGTACCAGTTACACCCACCAGCTTGAGTTTCTGCCCAGGGTAACCATAAAAAGCTGCGGCGATCGCGGCACAAGCTTTAGTCATATTGTTAGAGCTAATGACAACAGCCTCATCACTGGGAGGATTTTTTTCCACAGCTTGAGGAGAAACGATCGCCGCGATCGCACCTGAGGCGATCGCACTAGGCCAAAATTCTCCACCATCTACCCGCGTTCCTGGCATTCCAATAAACAAATCACCCGCACCGCAAGCATGGGAGTTGGTCTTGATGCCTTTAACTTCCGCATCCGCCAAAACCGGAGGTAAATTTTCAACACTGTCTACTGTCGCTAGTAATTCCCGCAATTTCATGTTGTGAACCTCGACACACGCCTTTCTTGCGCCTATTCTGCATTATTTTTTTCCGGATTGGCTAAATACTTGCCCAACATTTGTGCCAATTGCTGAACGCTAGCGCGGGGAGAAGGGCGGGGTAAAGCTTGCTCTTTCTCGTCTCCAGGCGTTATTAAACACAGAACCGGAATCTCATATTGATAGGCAGCAAACCAGTTTTCATTAGTTGTAATGTCACGGATTTCTAACTCAAAACTCAAATTTTGGATCTGTTCTAGTTTTTCCTGCAAACCTTCACATAAATGACAACCGGGCTTACTGTATAAAATTAATCGCATTTACTGAATACTACAAATCACTGAGAACTGCTATTGTAAAGAATACATGATAAATCTATAATCTTTGCAATACAAATTGGTCATTTTTATTAACAAAAGTAGTAGTTAGTAATTTTGTCATTCATAATTTATTGTGTTTACGTGGCTTTTGTGTAAAAAACATATATGTAAGTAATATTGTGAAAATCTTCATCTTTTTGTAGATGGGGGTTTGGTAATAGGTGATTGGTAATAGACCTGTTACCAATTACCAAAGCGCCAGGGTGGCTTTTCTCCCTACCAATGATGAGTTAGGCTTTCCCTCTACTTCCAAAAAGTAATTATTTTTTCCTCCCCCTGATTTTTATTGGTTGTGCTTAACTCATGAATGACTCTCTGCATAAGGATTTGTCCGTTTATCAGCTGGCTTTAGGAGTGGAAGCGCCTTCTCAAACAGTGACTCTCAGTCCGGCGACCTTGCTATCACTGGTGAGAGCGCAAATAGACTTACTGATTGAGCAGCAACTCAGTGCAACTTTATGGATTAAGCTGCCACCAGGAAAAGTTTGGTCTACAGAAATAGTCCGTTATCAGTCATCGGTGGATAACTCTGGTCGTATTTACAATTGCCAAGTTGGAGAAAGTAAATCAGAGGTGGGAGAAGAAAATTTAACATCTTTATCTTGTTCGTATGAGCATTATTTTGAGGTGCCATTACTACCAAATAATCACTTACAACGAGAATATTTTTTGATAGTCTTATCGACAAAATTTTGCAGTTTAATAGCAGCTTATCGCCCACGTCAAAATCACAAAATTGCCCCCTTGGGTAAGACACAAAATAATAAGAGTCAACCGCTATTAACGATTACTTCGGTTGAACATCAAGTAATTCAGCGTGTGTTGGATGGGATAAAACAAGAAGCTACTTCTGAGTTAAAGCCAATAGCACCAAAGGATTTTATCTGCTCCACTGCTTGCGAGCCAGCCCTCATCAGCCAAATGCTCACCAAGCAACTCCAACGACAAAACGAAATTAATCGTCGCATCAGTGTTGAACGCATTGCCAAATTGCAGCAGCACAATCAGAAATTACAAACAAAAGAGCAATTGAAAGATGAATATTTAACTAATGTGTGTCAAGAACTGCGTACACCCCTGACGCAAATGAAAACTGCACTTTCGCTATTGAATTCGCCCACCCTGAAACCGCACCAAAGACAGAGGTATTTGCAGATGTTAAATACCCAGTGCGATCGCCAAAGTGTTTTGATTGCCGGTCTCATGACTTTGGTAGAACTAGAGCATAATTTGGAAACCACAACTTTAGAACTCGTCAAGCTTGCAGATATTGTCCCTGGAGTCGTCAGCACTTACCAACCAGTAGCCCAAGAAAAAGGCATCATGCTAGGCTACACTATCCCTACAGACTTGCCAAGCGTTTTATGTGTCAATGGCGGCTTGAGACAAATAGTCATTAATCTGCTGCACAACAGCCTCAAGTTTACAGCCAATGGTGGTAAAGTTTGGGTTAGAGCTAAAGTACAAGGCGAATACGTCCAACTAGAAATTCGTGACACAGGTATCGGTATTGCCGAAAGCGAAATTCCCAAAATATTCGACTGCTTTTATCGTGTGCGATCGGGACTAATTGATGAGACGAATGGCGCAGGTTTAGGACTCACAATCGTGCAGAGATTGTTATGGCATTGTGGGGGTTCTGTTAATGTGAGAAGCAAGGTTGATGAAGGCACTATGGTAATAGTGCAAATGAAGATAGGAACTACTTCGCCAACTTAGATCCGGAAAATAGGACGAAGCGATCGCTTGTTGGTTGACCACTACACTTGTAGAGCGACATATAATGTGCGAATGTACAATCGGGATGACTGGATTCGAACCAGCGGCCCCTTCGTCCCGAACGAAGTGCGCTACCAAGCTGCGCTACATCCCGTTAAAAAATTTGTACGCCTTTTTTAGCATAACATAAATAATAGTCAATACCGAAAAGATATCTACATCTATATATATAGATGAATCGGAATGGGATTTGCTTGCTAGGATTAGATTTGTATAACATTCAGTGGTAAAAGCGGATTGTGACTGTAAAACCAGACTGGTTGCGGGTAAAAGCGCCTCAATGGGAGCGCGTTGGTAACGTTAAAGAAATTTTGCGGGATTTAGCGCTAAATACAGTTTGTGAGGAAGCGTCATGTCCGAACATTGGTGAATGCTTTCAAGCTGGTACAGCCACATTTTTGATTATGGGGCCAGCCTGCACCCGTGCTTGTCCTTATTGTGATATTGATTTTGAGAAAAAGCCCAAAGCTCTCGACCCCACAGAACCAACGCGATTAGCTGAAGCTGTGCGACGGATGAGACTGAATCATGTGGTCATCACTTCCGTGAACCGAGATGATTTACCAGATGGTGGTGCATCGCAGTTTGTTAAGTGTATCGCAGAGGTGCGCGCAGTTTCGCCTCAAACCACAATTGAGGTGCTAATCCCTGATTTGTGCGGTAACTGGGAGGCGTTAAAGATCATTCTCCAAGCATCACCAGAGGTATTAAACCATAATACAGAAACGATTCCTCGCCTTTATCGACGAGTCAGACCCCAAGGCAACTACGATCGCACCCTAGAATTATTGCAGCGATCGCGTCAAATTGCTCCCTGGCTCTACACAAAATCCGGTATCATGGTCGGCTTAGGCGAAACTGATGCCGAAGTTCGCCAAGTTATGCAAGACCTACGCGCTGTGGATTGCGATATCCTCACAATCGGGCAATATCTCCAACCCAGTCAAAAGCACTTGCAAGTTAACGATTTTGTTACTCCAGAACAATTTGCTGCTTGGCAAGCCTATGGTGAAGAAATCGGATTTCTACAAGTTGTATCCTCACCTTTGACGAGAAGTTCTTACCACGCCGAACAAGTAAGACAATTAATGGAACGTTATCCCCGGCAAAAAGTGCTGAGTGCTGAGTAAAACTTTACTTCCCACTCCCCACTCCCTATCTTTTGAATTGTGAAACTGTGCGAGAAACTACGATATCAATCTTGGGTGCAGGTGCTTGGGGTGCATCCCTGGCAAATTTAGCAATAGCCAATGGTCATAGAGTACGTGTATGGTCACGGCGAGGGGCTGAAACACTAGCAGCAGTTTTAGAAGACGCTGACATAGTTCTCTCTGCGATTTCCATGAAAGGAGTGAGAGAAGTTGCTTCACAAATTCAATCTCTCACTCTTTCACCAGCAACAATTTTTGTCACGGCTACCAAAGGTTTAGAATTAGAGACTATTTATACGCCGTCGCAAATTTGGCAATCATTTTTTCCCGATAACCCAGTAGTTGTTCTATCTGGGCCAAATTTATCTAAAGAAATCGATCAATCCCTACCAGCAGCCACGGTAGTAGCTAGTCGTGTAGCTACCGCCGCCACTACAGTGCAGCTGGCATTTTCTTCATCTCGTTTCCGCGTCTATACAAATCCTGATCCCATAGGTGTGGAATTGGGGGGTACGCTCAAGAATGTAATTGCGATCGCCTCTGGTGTATGTGACGGTCTACATTTAGGAACTAATGCTAAAGCCGCTTTAGTCACGCGCGGACTCACCGAAATGGTTCGTATTGGCAATTGTTGGGGTGCAAAGACGGAAACATTTTATGGCTTATCTGGTCTAGGGGATTTGTTAGCTACCTGTAACAGTCCCTTAAGTCGCAATTACCAAGTTGGTTATCAATTGGCTGGTGGTGAAACACTGGCACAAATTCTAGCAAAATTACCAGGAACCGCCGAAGGAGTAAACACTTGTCAGGTATTAGTCCAACTAGCTAGGCAACAAAATATAGTTATCCCTATTACTGAGCAAGTCTACCGACTACTACAAGGCGAAGTTACACCACAGCAAGCTCTTGATGAACTCATGCTCCGAGACATTAAGCCGGAATATAACTAATTGGTAATGGGTAATTGGTAATTGGTTAATAGTCAACTGACAACTGACAACCGACAACTGTCAACCAGTCCCCAATTTAACTCATCACTACTCATCACCCCCATTACCCCATACCATACTGAGTCCTAAAAAATCCTAGAAAAAAATTATAAAATCGTCAGGAAATTACTTATGTATCCATGTAGATGTGACTATGCCGATAATAAACATGGTTTTTACTGAAATATGTTTATACAACATACCCAAGTCACAGTTAATAGCCGACAAGGTGAAAACGCTGACTAAGTAATTCGGAAATTAAAATCTAATCGTAAATTTGAATAGCTATTGGTTCAATCAGACCCTCAACAGCCAATTTATAGTTAGGCTGTGATGTCTGAAAACAACCACTAAGGTTTTTTTGTAAAAAAAATTTTAGTGAAAACCTTAACCGTGTTAGTTCATCTAGAATCACGGGAACAATAGCAACAGTTAAATAGCTGACCGCAATCTATTGTTACCTGGAGCCATAGAGACGATCTTATGCCAGCAACATCTTTTTACGCAGATGCCGCCTACAATACCCAAAAATCCCGCCAGGCTTTAGACCCTGATATCGCCATTGATGACAGTGATTTGTCGGTGGATGAGATCCAAGAATTAGAGATAGCTGCTGCTGATCCCGCTACTTTTGGTGCTAGCGCTAACCGTCGTAGTACAGACTTAGTACGTCTATACCTTCAGGAAATCGGTCGAGTCCGTTTGTTAGGACGGGACGAAGAAGTTTCTGAAGCTCAAAAAGTCCAGCGTTACTTAAAGTTGCGGGTAGTGCTAGCTAATGCTGCCAAGCAGGGAGATGAAGTTGTTGCTCCTTATCTACATTTAATCGAAGTTCAAGAGCGTCTAGCATCAGAGCTTGGCCACCGTCCATCCTTGGAAAGATGGGCTGCTACTGCTGGTATCAACTTATCTGATCTTAAGCCAATTTTGTCGGAAGGTAAACGTCGCTGGGCAGAAATTGCCAAGATGACGGTGGAAGAATTGGAGAAAATGCAATCTCAAGGTCTTCAGTCAAAAGAACACATGATTAAGGCTAATCTGCGCTTAGTTGTGTCTGTTGCCAAAAAATATCAAAATCGTGGTTTAGAATTATTAGATTTAGTTCAAGAAGGTACTCTCGGCTTGGAACGAGCTGTAGAGAAATTTGATCCAACCAAGGGATATCGTTTTAGTACCTATGCCTACTGGTGGATTCGCCAAGGGATTACAAGAGCGATCGCTACTTCTAGTCGTACAATTCGCCTCCCTGTCCATATTACAGAAAAATTAAACAAAATCAAAAAGGCTCAACGCAAAATCGCTCAAGAAAAAGGTCGCACTCCTACTTTAGAAGACCTAGCAATTGAGTTAGATATGACACCCACCCAAGTGCGGGAAGTTTTATTAAGAGTACCTCGTTCCGTTTCTTTGGAAACCAAAGTAGGTAAAGATAAAGACACTGAATTGGGAGAATTATTAGAGACTGATGGTGTAACTCCTGAAGAAATGTTAATGCGAGAATCTTTACAAAGAGACTTGCAACATTTATTAGCTGATTTAACCAGCCGTGAACGTGATGTCATCTTGATGCGTTTTGGTTTAGCTGATGGTCATCCTTACTCATTGGCAGAAATTGGCCGCGCTCTGGATTTATCACGAGAGCGAGTACGCCAAATCGAATCTAAGGCCTTGCAAAAGCTCCGCCAACCGAAGCGCCGCAATCTTATCCGTGACTATTTGGAATCTCTGAGTTAGATAGTTAATAGTCAATAGTCAATAATCAATAGTAAACAAAATCCATACTATAGATTATTGACTCTGGACTATTTATTTCATCACAACCAATTAAGCATAACGGCAGATTGTGACCCTAGTCACGGAGGAAAACTCATCACCTTGTGATTGGAGTTTATACATTAATTAACATAATGTGATTTATTCTCGCCTAGCAATTTAACAACTACTTGTTACTTATAGGAAAGTTTTGCATTTAATTAAAATGTATTTTTGCAAAGCATTGCTTGAAAACATAAAATAGTAAACATTGATATTATATAAAGTCAATAACTAAGATGCCTGTGTAGCTTGAGATTCACGATTAAAATTCTATATTCTGGAACTGGTAATTTTTGCTTTTAAATTGTTAACAATAAGCATTATTACTAGGTTTTTGTGGGTAATTTTCACTAGTCTTGATTGAAAGTTTAATAATTATTCTCAATAAGCGATGTTTGTTGCAAATCACTCCAAATATTTGTTATATTCTCAATTAACAAGCTTTGTTGAGAAAAATTAGTATGACTGTCTACACAAATAGTTCGCTCAAGGCAGAATTAAACGAAAGAGGCTGGCGTTTGACCCCTCAACGGGAAACTATCTTACATATCTTTCAAGAATTGCCTCAAGGCGAACACCTGAGTGCAGAAGATTTATATCATCGTCTAGAAGCTGATGGTGAGGGAATTAGTCTTTCAACGATTTACCGGACGTTGAAGTTGATGGCTCGGATGGGGATTTTACGTGAACTGGAATTAGGCGAAGGACACAAGCACTACGAAATTAACCAGCCTTATCCCCATCATCACCATCACCTAATTTGTGTCAAATGTAACTCTACTATTGAATTCAAAAACGATTCAATCTTAAAAATTGGGGCAAAAACTGCCCAAAAAGAAGGTTTTCATCTACTCGATTGCCAAATGACAATTCATGCAGTCTGTCCCAAGTGCCAACGTTCGCTCATGCCACTTTAGCACCTGGGTAAGATAACAAGGGGAAGTTACTCAATCATTCAAAAATGAAGTTTTGAGAAATTCCTGATTAGTCGTTATCGGAGGTAAGCAAACTGTTAAGGAATTATAGTGAAAACACGGAAGCGGATGCTAAAAGCGTCCGCTTCTCACATCAGTGAGACTGATACCGTAGAATTCCTGAGCTTGCTTTATGGCTTTTTTCGTATCATCTGCCATCACTCCATTGAGTTGTCCTTTATAGAAACCCCTTTCTTGTAGTCGTCTTTGGATTTCTAAGACATTAAAATCACTCTTGGCAGCTTTAGCTTGATTAAGTGAGCTATGTAATTTTGATCTGGTTGTGGGGCCAGCAACACCGCTAGCACTGAGATAATTAGCAGCTTGGAATCTTTTTACTGCTTCTGCTGTGTAGGGGCCAAAATAACCATTCGGTTGTCCCTGTAAATATCCTGCTTGAATTAACTGTTCTTGTAGAACTCGCACAGCTTCGCCGCGATCGCCTACAGTAAGTTTATCTTTGGCAGCTGGGGTTGCTCGCTTAGGGGGATTTTCTCCACCAATACCTATTGGCGGTAATCTTCTAATTGTGGCTGGCCCAACAATACCGTCAACATCTAGTTTATAAGCGGCTTGAAATCTTTTGACTGCTTCCTCGGTAATGGGGCCAAAAACACCTGTAGCATTACCGTAATAAAAACCCGCGACTCGCAAACGTTGTTGCAGCGATCTCACAGCCTCGCCTTCATCTCCTTTGACAAGGTAGTTAGGATCACGGCGCTTGTTGGTGGCTGCATTCACATTAGCAGTTGTGGTGTTTCTTGTAGATTGTTTGCGTGCGGTAGCAGTTGTAGTGTTTCTTGTAGCTTGCGTGCGTGTAGCGGGAGTAGTTCTAACTTGAGTAGCAGTTGTGCTGTTTTTTCTCGTTGGTGTACTGGGAGTACTATATTGTTGCGCTTGGTTAGCTACCGGAGAGGAACGCCACTGGTCTAATTTTTCCAGAGTACTGGCTCCTACAACACCATCAACTGGTAAGCCAGCCGCCGCTTGAAAGCGTCGAACCGCTTCTTCTGTGGAAAAATCATATACCTGAGTTACAGGAGCTTGATAAAAGCCTGCTTGCTGTAGTTTTTGTTGGAGATTTCTGACGGAAGGCCCTTGATCTCCTCTTTCCAATGCCCAGGCGCTACTAACACTGCTGAGAACAGATAATGTCAGTGCTAGGGGTAGCATATGCTTCCAAGCTCTACTTGATAGGCGTTTCCAGTCTGGTGCAGCTGCTTTGTTAAATAAGTAGCTTAAAGACACCAACTCACTTGGTTCACTATCTTCGTAGGCGAAAGCTAGGTGCAAATACGCTATATTGTCCATATTTGTTTCCTACACCACTTATTTTGCTTCGATGGTTGCTTCGGCTTGATGTACTAAATTACGTAAATTTTCAAGTGTTTCTATATTTACATTTTCCCATAAACCGCGTTGGTTTGCTTCTAAGAGTCTTTCAGCGATATCACGCAGTGCATGGGGATTTTTATTCTCAATATACGTGCAAACTACTGGATCAAGCAAGTAGGCCTGCATAACACCTTGATACATATAGTCTTCTACACATCTGGTAGTGGCATCATAGGCAAAGAGAAAATCTACGGTGGCAGCCATTTCAAATGCACCTTTATAACCGTGACGCATCATACCCTCAATCCACTTGGGATTAACCACACGAGAACGATACACTCTGGCAATTTCTTCTCGCAGTTGGCGGACACGGGGTTGGGATGGAATGGAATTATCACCAAAATAAGTTTCGGGATTTTTTCCTTGTAGGGAACGTATGGCAGCCGTTAAACCACCTTGAAATTGATAATAGTCGTCCGAATCAAGCAAGTCGTGTTCGCGGTTGTCTTGATTGTGTAGGACAATTTGCATCTGTCCTAAACGTTGGGTGAAGGCTTCGGGGGAGGGGATTGGGGATTGGGGGTTAATTTCTGTGCCTGCTTCTTGACTTTTGCCTGAAGAATAGGCGTAGCAGCTCCAGTTGATATAGGCGTTGGCTAGGTCTTGGTCGTCTTGCCAGTTTTGTGATTCGATTAGGCCTTGGAGTCCGGCTCCGTAAGCGCCTGGTTTGGAGCCAAAAATGCGATAGCGCGATCGCTCAAAGGCTGTTTCTGGAGTTAAGCCTTGTTGTATCCAAAAATCAGTGTCTTGGCGGATTTGGGCGGCTAGGGGGTTTTGTTCTGGGGGTTCATCTAGGGCGGCGACGGCGTTGACAGCTTGCTCGAATAAATCCATTAAGTTGGGGAAAGCGTCACGGAAGAAGCCGGAAATGCGTAGGGTGACATCGACACGAGGTCTACCTAAGACGCTTAAGGGGAGTATATCTAAATCGACAACGCGTCTGGCTGCACCGTCCCATACTGGTTGTACACCTAATAAAGCCAAGGCTTCGGCTATATCATCGCCACCAGTCCGCATCGTTGCAGTTCCCCATACAGATAAGCCTAGTGTTTTGGGGTACTCGCCATGCTCCTGGGTGTAGCATTCAATCAAGTTTTCTGCTGCTTTTCTACCAATATCCCAAGCAGTTTCTGTGGGGATGGCGCGTATATCAACAGCATAAAAATTTCTCCCTGTAGGCAAAACTTCTGGTCTGCCCCTTGTGGGTGCGCCAGAAGCTGCACTGGGGATGTATCCACCATCTAGCCCATGTAGGAGGTTGGTAATTTCTGCGTAGGTTTGTTGGAGGGATGGGAGGAGTTTGGCACTGATCCAGTGGAGGACGGTGCTGAGTGGGGTAGGGGGAGATGAGGAAGAGGGCAGGGGGCAGGGGGCAGGGGGAGAATCGATGAGGTTTTCTACTAGTAGGGCGGCGTGTTCTTCTAGGGTTGTGACGGCATCGCCGACTGTGCGGCAGGGATTTGGGGTTTTTTCGGCTAACAGTTTTTGGTCTTGGCTTGATAATAAGGTGCTGAAGTTGTCTGTGAGGGGGTCGAGGTTTAAACCCCAAGCATCAGCTAAAGCCCTAGTAATACCTGGGGAATGGCGGTTGGGGATGCGAGCGATCGCTACTATTAAATCCCTCAGTTGTCGTCCTTGGGGACATTGCCCAAAAATGTGCAAGCCGTCTCTGATTTGAGCTTCTTTCAATTCGCAGAGATACCCGTCTAAGGAGTTCAAAATTAACGATTCAAAATTGACGATATCTTCTTCCCTTTCAATGCCTAAATCTTTGTAAAGATTTTCTTGGATAACCAAATCACGAATGCGATCGCGGATTGCTCCTAAACGTGAAGGATCTAAACTTTCTGCCTCGTAATACTCATCGATTAAATTTTCCAACTTCTGCAAAGCACCGTATAATTCCGCACGGGTCATTGGGGGCGTAAGATGGTCTAGAATCACCGCCTGAGCGCGACGCTTGGCTTGGGAACCTTCACCAGGGTCATTAACAATAAATGGGTATAGGTGAGGCATAGGGCCGAAAGCTGCTTCTGGATAGCAATTACTAGATAAAGCCAAGCTTTTACCAGGGAGCCATTCTAAGTTTCCATGTTTCCCGACATGAACAACAGCATCAGCACCAAAAGATTCTCTCACCCAATAATAAAAAGCTAAATAAGCATGGGTCGGTTCTAAATCTGGCGCATGATAATTCAAGCTGGGGTCAATATCATAACCTCGTGATGGTTGAATGCCTACGAAGACATTGCCGAACTGGATACCAGGAATGGGAAAGGACGACGAGGTAAAATGATTAGCTGGTTCTCCCAGCCCCCAACGCTCATTAACACCCTGCTGCACTGCTGCTGGTAAAGAAGCAAAATACTCTTGATATTCCTCACTAGATAAGCTTTGCTGCACTGGACGTAATTCTCTGCCTTCCGGGTCATTTGTTACGCCAGCCGTGAGCAGTTGAATTAATTCGTCGCCATTAGCTGGTAGATTTGACACCAAATACCCAGATTGCTGTAAAGCTTTGAGGATTTCTACACAACTTTCTGGCGTGTCTAGCCCCACACCATTAGCTAGGCGGCCGTCGCGGTTGGGGTAGTTTGCCAAAATTAGAGCTATGCGGCGCTGTTGGGGCGGTTGGGAACGGAGGTGTACCCAATTTGCTGCGAGTTGGGCTACAAAGTCGATGCGATCGCTTATGGGTTCATAAACTACCACATCTGTTTCTAGATCAGGATTGCGAGTTTGTATTGCCTTAAATGACACGGCTCGGCTGATAATTCTGCCGTCTACTTCCGGTAAGGCGACATTCATCGCTATATCACGGGGAGAAAGTCCGTTTAACTGTGCTTCCCATTGTCCAAAAAATCCGCCACTGAGAATAACTTGTAAAACAGGGACATCTAATTTTTCCCAAAGTTCGGTTTGGGGTGCTTCAGCTTCTAAACGTGCTAATGAAAAGCTTGTAGTGTTAAGTAAAAGTGAAATTTGTTGGGAATCTTTAGGCTGAAAAAAATCAATCAACTCTTCTTGCACATCAGGATCACGCAAAGAAGAAATAAACACCGGCACAGGCTGTAAATTTCTCTGCCACAAAGCCGCACACAACGCATCAATTACCTGAATATTGCCCGCCAAATAGTGGGCGCGGTAGAAAAGAATGCCTACTTTGGGCATTAGGGATTGGGGATTAGGGATTGGTTGAGGGGGCAAGGGGAAAGGGTGAAAATCGTTGAGTAAGTTTCCTCCTCTGCTCCCTTCTCCCTGCTCCCCTGCTTCTTCTCCCAGCCCCCAGTCATACAACCCAACACGAGGAACCCTTTGTGGTGCAGGAGGATTGTAAGCCGTTGCTAAAGATACGTCAGAGATAAATTGCAGAGCGTTAACAATATTTTCTACGCCACCTTCATAAAAATACTGCCAGATTTGGTTAACGGTACCTACAGGCGCGGTAGACTGGGAGATCAATTCAGGATCGATGGCATCGTCACCAGGCATTACAATTAAGGTTATACCAGTGCGTTCCACGATCTCTTGGACAACTTCTAAACCATACGCCCAATAGGAACGTCCCCCTAGTAGGCGCAAAATAATTACCTCAGCAAGTTCTAAAACTTGTTCGGCATAAGTATCTATACTTATTTGTTGTTGCAATAGCAACAAATTGGCTACTCTGATTGCAGGAAATGTTGCAGGTAATTTGGGGACTGCGGCTGCGAGGGTTTGAATATCGGTATCAGCAGCCGTAATCAACACAAAGGGAGCTGGGGTTTGTTCCAGAAAAATCACACCCTCTGACTGATTCCATCCTACCGATGTGGTACTTATACGATGCATAATCCTTTATTACCGCTTTAAACTGTTGGTTAGAACATAATCAATCAATATTGTCAGCCCAGCCCCTCTTACTAGACTATCGAAAATGCTGAGTTCTCCTGATTTGAGCTTTTCTCGAAATTTGCCTTTAGTTGTATTCAATCAACTCGGAGAATTGTTGCAGCAGATGGCTCAATCAGTAGAAACTAGTACTTTGTTACTCACTGAATCCTTGTTATCACGGGTTTTCGTGCCAATGGAGTGGCACAGTCAGAGGTTTACTTTGGTGGTTTCTGAGGGATTTAGTGCGCTTTTGCTGGGAAACTGGGAGCAACAAGAATTACCAGAGTCGGAAAATTGGATTCTGGCTATGCCTTCCCCATTGAATCAAGGCATCGCTGGAGATAGAGAAACACAAAAGCAAGAAATATACTCAGCTTCCAGTATTCCACAGGCTGCTCAATCCCCGTTAACACTAACAGAGCTTAATACTAGGTTGACATTTAATTCAGAGGCGATCGCTTCCTTCCTGGCAAAATTGAGAGACTTGTTTGGGGATGATTCCCCTACTCACCAGCATCTTGAACGCTATCGGCAAATTTTAAAGCCTAATGACGCTACGCGCCAAAGCCAATTTACTTTGTTGTTATTAGAACATCTTTTGCCTAAGAACAATGAGGAAGTAACAGCTTCTGCCAGTGTAAATAATTCTGAAGAAGTTTATGCTTGTCAAGCAGTCGAAGATGCTCTGAAAAAACAGATTTCCCAAGAACGACTGTTAAATCAAGTTACCACCCAGATTCGCAAAAGCCTAGACTTGCCAGTAATTATGGCAACAGCGATCGCACAAGTACGGGAGTTTCTAGAATTAGACAGGTTAGTAATATATAAATTCGAGGGTTCCAGAGTCAATACGCAAAACACAAGGCCACCCCGCCTTGAAGACTGGCAAAATTACGGTGGTTGTATAGTTTATGAAGCTCGTGCCACAGATATCATCCCATCAGTATTAGATTATCAAGAAAAAACCTGCTTCAGTCGTCATTCTCAATGTTGGGAGAAATATCGTCAAGGATTTACCTTAGTAATCGATGATATTGAACAAGCTTACGCCTTAGAAGAATGTCTGGTCAATTTTTTAAGGGAAAACCAAGTTAGAGCAAAATTAGCAGCACCGATTATTTTTGAAGATAAACTTTGGGGTTTATTAATTGCCCATCAGTGCCATAGTCCCCGCCAGTGGAATGATAGTGATAAGAATTTACTGATTTCCATTGCCGAACAATTAGCGATCGCCATTCATCAATCAGAATTAATGCGATCTCTGCAAGATGCAGCCCACAGGCTCACTCAAGAAAAACACACCCTAGAACAGCGAGTTATTGAGCGGACGATGGCTTTGCGGGATGCCCTCTTGGCGGCGGAAGCTGCTAGTCGCCTAAGGAGTGAATTTCTCGCCACCATTAGTCATGAATTGCTCACACCTTTAACTTACGTCATTGGGATGTCTTCTACTTTATTACGTTGGCCTTTGGGTGAGTTGAGTCAACGACAAAGAGATTATTTACAAACAATCCACGATAGTGGCGAACATTTGCTAGACATGATCAACGACATCCTTGATTTATCGCAAATTGAGGCGGGGAAAACTGTTTTAAATATTGCCGAATTTTCTTTAATCAAGGTAGCAGAAAATACTATAGAATCTCTGGTAGAAAAAGCTCTATCTGAAAAAGTCAATCTCAAACTAGATTTACAAATAGATCCTAGACGCGATCGCTTCACCGCCGACGCTGCACGAATAGAACAAATCCTCTGGAATCTATTAACAAATGCCATTAAATTCACACCAGAAGGTGGCAATGTCACCTTACGGGTTTGGGTAGAAGAAGATACCTCTATATTTCAAGTAGAAGATACAGGTATTGGTATTCCTGAAGAACAATTACCATTATTATTTGAAAAATTCCAGCAACTTGATACACCCTATCGCCGCCGCTACGAAGGTACAGGCTTAGGTTTAGCTTTAACTAAGCAATTAGTAGAACTGCACCGAGGACGCATTGAGGTTGAGTCCACCGTAGGTATTGGCTCAATTTTCACCGTGTGGATACCATATCAAGAAATTAGGGAGTAGAGACGTTGTAAGCTAATGCGAGCCTAAATAGCATAATTACTAATAAGGGCTGTTAACTGTTGACTGTCAACTTAAAAGCAGAATAGCTGATACAATGTCTCTACTGACCAATAACCCGTCGTTGAAAAATAATCATTTCGTTGCCGATAACTGGGTTACGGGCTATTAACTTATCTTGAGAATCAACCATTTCTAAGTGAGAAAAATCTAATTCTTGAGAACGCTGTAGGATTTGGGATGCTATTTGGTTCTGCTCAGATTCTTGGAGTGTGTACCAGTCGTCATTGATTTTTACAGTCAAATTGCTGGTGCGGAAATTGGCTTGAATTGATTTTATGATGCCAGAAGCGATTTGATTGCTAATTTCTGCCACTTGATTTTCAATGGCTGCAATCAAGGTTTGTTCTGGGGTTAATTGTATTGGTGGTGTTGGTGTAGGCGTGGCTTCTGGTTCTGGAGTAGCTTCTGGTTCCGATGTAATTTCTACTTCTGGTTCTGGCGGCGGAATTTGTGCTTCTGGTTCCGGTGTAATTTCTGCTGTTGGTGATGGTTCTGGTACGCTTGGCTCCGGTGGAGTGGAAATTGTGGGTGTTGGTGTGGGAACTTCCTCAACAGGGGGAAGCGTGGCTACTTCTGTAGGTTTGTTAGAGAAAATACTGGTAGTTGTCCACACTAAAAATACGGCGATACTAGCAATAATCCCTGTCAGTGCCGTATCTGATAATTTGGTTGATAAATTGGATGGGATAAAAGCACGGGTTTTCAGTAAAAACCTACTCCATCTAGACTCTAGCTGTTGTAAAAAACTGGGAGTTGCTTCCGTACCTGGCGGCGGTGCTGTTTCTAGTTTCTCTACAGTGGTTTCTAAGACCCCTATTGTACCTCGCAGAAATCCGATAATTACCGCTTTCCAAACAGGCTGCGGAACTCTCCTCTGGCGGGGTTGATTGGCCGGCGTAACTGTCGGTTCCGGTTGATTAGGTTGTTCGGGAGGATTGTCTTGTGACATGGAACTTTTACCAAAACCAACAAATCAAAGACAAACGAGCTGCATCTTTTTGCTTGTTTCTCTTTTGCCCTAATGTATCATTTCATGGGTAATAGCTTCGGCTAATTTGACTATTGATTAATTTGGTGATTTATGAATCTCAAACGTCGTCAATTTTTATTTTTAAGTAGTCTCAGCGCTTTTGGAACTGGATTATTAGCCTGGAAATTCGCCCATAAATATTACCAAAGTAGTGATTTGGCGATCGCCTCACCACCCAAAAAAGATTTACTTTTACGTTTTGTATCGGTGGCTGACACGGGAACTGGGGCAAGAGGACAGTATGCTGTGGCTAAGGCAATGACGCTTTACCACAAGCAAAATCCCTATAATTTAGTCGTTTTAGCTGGCGATAATATTTACAATAACGGTGAAATTGAAAAAGTTAACGCAGTTTTTGAGCGTCCCTATCAAGATTTACTCAAACAAGGAGTGAAATTTCAGGCTTGTTTAGGGAATCACGATATTCGCACTGATAATGGTGATCCGCAAGTCCGCTATCCTGGTTTTAATATGAACGGACGACGGTATTATACATTTCGCCGCGATCGCGTACAATTTTTCGCTTTAGATACTAACAATAATGCCGATTGGCAAAACCAGCTAACTTGGTTAGAAAAAGAATTAAGCAGTAGTAATGCTCCGTGGAAAATAGTATTTGGACATCATCCCATTTATTCATCGGGTGTCTACGGCAGTAATCAAGCTTTTATTAAAACCTTCACACCACTATTTCAGAAATACGGAGTCCAGCTTTATATCAATGGACACGAACACAGTTACGAACGCACTCGTGCTATCGACGGGACAACCTATTTAATTTGTGGTGCTGGCGCGGGTAATCGTCCTGTAGGACGTTCAAAATGGACAGAGTACTCAACCAGTGATTTAAGTTTTGCTACCTATGAAGTTTATCCAGATAGGATAGAACTAAGTGCGATCGCTACTAATAATCGGGTTTTTGACAGGGGAATTATTAGAAGGGTAGGGGTGTAGGGGTTTAGGGGTGTAAGAGACAATCGCTGTTGACTGTTGACTGTTGACTGTTGACTATTGACTGTTGACTATTGACTATTGACTATTGACTATTGACTGTTGACAACTGACAACTGACAACTAACCACTGACTAATGTAGTATCTACATTACCACTTACATACAGCTTTCTCCTGCAACAATGTCAGAGCATCTTACCCTTCCAACAAATAAACCTCAAGTTACTCATTTCTCCTCTGGCCCTTGCGCCAAGCACCCTGGTTGGTCTGTGTCGAATCTGGAAAACGCCTGCTTGGGTCGTTCTCACAGGTCTGAAGATGGCAAAGCCAAGTTATCTGAAGTGATTGAACGTTCCAAACAAATTCTCGGCTTACCGGCTGATTATCGCTTAGGTATCGTTCCGGCTTCTGACACGGGTGCAGTGGAAATGGCCTTATGGTCGCTACTGGGACAAAGACCTCTAGACATCTTGGCATGGGAAAGTTTTGGTCAGGAATGGGTCAAAGATGTTGTCGATGAGTTGAAGTTACCCGATGTGCGTCTGTTGAAAGCACCCTATGGCGGGTTGCCTAACTTAAATGAGGTTGATTTCAGCCATGATGTGGTGTTTTTGTGGAATGGCACGACTTCCGGCGTGAGAGTGCCGAATGGTGATTGGATCAAAGACGATCGCCAAGGTTTAACCATTTGTGATGCTACATCTGCCGTATTTGCGATGGATATTCCTTGGGAAAAAATAGATGTATTGACTTACTCCTGGCAAAAAGTATTGGGTGGAGAAGCCCAGCACGGTGTGATTGTCCTCTCACCCCGTGCTGTGGAAAGGCTCCAAACTTATGAACCAGCTTGGCCTATACCAAAAATTTTCCGCCTGTCCCAAAAAGGCAAATTAATTGAAGGCATTTTTAAGGGAGATACCATCAATACACCATCGATGTTGTGTGTGGAAGATGCCCTAGATGCGTTGATTTGGGCGGAAAGTGTCGGCGGTTTACCTGGTTTAATTAGTCGTAGTGAAGCCAACTTAGCGGCGATCGCTCAATGGGTGAAACAAAGCAATTGGGCAGATTTCTTGGCTGAGAAACCAGAAACTCGCTCTTGTACTTCAATTTGCTTAAAAATCGTTGATGCTGCCTTTGCTAACTTGAGTGCAGAAGACCAAGGTAAATTTACTAAGAAACTAGCCAAACTTTTGGAAAAACAGCAAGTAGCTTATGATATTGCACCCTATCGTGCTGCACCTCCAGGCTTGCGAATTTGGGGAGGCGCTACGGTAGAAACTGCTGATATTGAAGCCCTACTTCCTTGGTTAGATTGGGCATACGCGACTGTAAAAAGTGAGTTTGCGCCAGTAACTTGAAGTAATTCATAATTGCTAATTGGTAATTCGTAATTAAGAGTATTAATTACGAATTGCGTATTATCAACAATTTAGAAATTAATTACAAAATACCGGAAACAGAAAAGGATTTACTCATAAAATCAATAAAAAATAGTCCAATTATAGAATTTATTAATAATTATTATATTTCTTAGTTTTTGAGCTTCAATAGAAGAATTTAACTATCCCTCTGTATTTTCTACGAGAGCCGTAAAAAAATATATTAGTCTCCGTCAGTTAAAGAACCATAATTTTAAATTTGTATTCCCCACAAGGGTTGACTCTGTGAAGTTGTAAAGTAAGTCTTGGGAACTGCTTGACACAAATTGTCACAGTAGTTAAATTTACATTAACCTAACAAAAATCAAGGTCATATATAGCTGAATATTGTGCAGCACTCATACAGTGTTTACACAATTTCTTTGGATTTATATCAGAAAACCTGATTCCGAGTTAGGATGAATGCTTAGTAAGCAATTGTATTAACATCGAGTTCAATTTTTTAGATTTTATGGACAAAAGTCCACAAGATGGCAGTATAATCCTCCCCTGAGTTTGGCGAGCTAGTCTCCCAGCGAGGGGGAGACAATAGGAGGTAAAATCATGCTCACACAGGATGTTCGCATTGCGCTCATGGATGTTGCTGATTTAAACCAGCTCAAGTGGGATTTAAATCGGCTGCAACCTGTAGATGTAGGCGAGTATATTACTCAATTGCCAGAAAAGCAGCGAGCGATCGCCTTTCGTCTCCTCAACAAAAATCAGGCAATTGATGTATTTGAATATTTGCCAACAGAAGTTCAGGAAGAACTAATTAACTCCTTACATGATGCACAGGTGGTGCAACTTGTGGAGGAAATGAGTCCCGATGAACGGGCAGAATTATTTGATGAACTACCGGCTGGTGTTATTAAGCGGTTATTGCGAGAACTCAGTCCCGAACAAAGACAAGCAACCGCTACTATTCTTGGTTATCCCGAAGGTACAGCCGGGCGGGTGATGACTACTGAATATGTGCGTTTGCGTCAAGGTTTGACGGTGGGAGAAGCCCTGAGTAAAATTCGCCGTCAGGATGAAGACAAGGAAACAATCTACTACGCCTATGTTACAGACGACAACCGCAAACTAGTACGGGTTGTTTCCTTACGACAATTGTTATTTACCTTTCCCGATGTTTTGATTCGTGATATTGCAAGCGATCGCGTTGTTAAGGTCAGAACCGATACACCCCAGGAAGAAGTCGCTCAAATTATGAAGCGCTATGACTTAATTGCCATCCCCGTAGTTGATCGGGAAGAGCGATTAGTCGGTATTATTACCATTGATGATGTAGTCGATATTTTAGAAGAAGAAGCAACGGAAGATATTCAAAAGTTAGCTGGGGTCAGTGGTGATGAAGCTGCTTTGTCTTCGCCTCTACTCACTATCCGCAACCGCTTACCTTGGTTGTTAGGAATTATGGCTTTGTATATTGGTGCAGCTAGTGCGATCGCCCCTTTTCAATCAATCATTGCTGCTGTACCAGTATTAGCCGTGATTATGCCCATATTTTCCAATACAGGGGGAACAGTCGGCATCCAAGCATTAACAGTTACCATTCGTGGTTTAGGTATAGGCGAAGTCACGCCCAAAGATACAATGAAAATTCTGCGGAAAGAAATTCTCGCAGGTTTGGGGACGGCTGTAGTATTAGCCATGACTATGTTTGCCCTTTCCTTAATTTGGGCTAAACCCCAAGAACGATGGGTAGCGGTGATTGCCGGTACAGTGATGGCAACTAATACAATAGTGGCTGTAACACTTGGTACTTTGTTGCCAATGGGTTTGAAACGCCTAAAATTAGATCCTGCCTTAGTCAGTGGCCCATTAGTCACCACAATGCTTGACACCATCGGCTTTCTAACCTTCTTAACTCTGATTTCGACAGCCTTAAACGTGTTTCACTTACCGACTTAATAGTCAGTTGACGGTTGTTAGTTGACAGTTGACAGTTGTCAGTTGACTATGGACTGTTGACTATGGACTAATGACTAATGACTACTGACTAATGACCAGTTATGCCTACTTCGACTTGGAATCGTCACCACGTCCTTTCCTTAGCTGACTTTACTGCTGCTGAATACGATATTGTTTTAAAAACTGCTGCCAGTTTTCAAGAGGTATTATCTCGGCGGACAAAGAAAGTACCAGCTTTGCAGGGACAGGTGGTGGCAAATTTGTTTTTTGAACCATCTACGCGCACTCGGAGTAGTTTTGAACTTGCTGCTAAACGCCTCAGTGCAGATACGCTAAACTTTGCTGCGTCTACTTCTTCCATGACAAAGGGAGAGACAATTCTCGATACAGCCAAGACATATCTGGCAATGGGTACTGATATTATGGTAATCCGCCATAAAGAAGCAGGTGTACCAAATGCGATCGCTCAAGAAATGGATCGTTTAGGTGTACGTGTTAGTGTTCTCAATGCTGGCGATGGTCAACATGAACATCCTTCCCAAGGACTACTGGATTTATTTACTATTTGTAGTTTAATTGACCCGGCTAATCCTCGATTAGAGCTTTTGCAAGGGAAAAAGATAGCGATCGTGGGTGATATTTTACATTCCCGTGTAGCGCGATCAAATATTTGGAGTTTAATTGCTAGTGGCGCGCAAGTGCATCTAGCCGCACCACCTACTTTATTACCCAAGTTATTTGCTGAGTATATCTTTGGAGAAGAAACAGCACCTCCAGGGCAATTATTTATCCATTGGCAATTAGAACCAGCTTTGCAAGAGGCTGATTTTGTCATGACCTTACGCCTACAAAAAGAGCGCATGACAGCTCATTTATTACCCAGTTTGCGAGAATATCATCAATTGTTTGGCATTACCCGCACTAAGCTGCAACTATGTCAGCCGAATGTCAAAGTTTTACATCCAGGCCCTGTTAACCGTGGTGTAGAAATTAGTTCTGATTTAATGGATGATCCAGAATTTAGTTTGATTCAGTCCCAGGTGACCAGTGGTGTGGCGGTACGCATGGCATTGTTGTATTTAATAGGTAGTGGTAAGACTTGATCATCAGTAATGGGTAATGGGAAATAACACTAATTACCCATTACCAACGAGACAAACTATAACCCGATAAGGTCAAGGTTAAGATAGAAATTTTGGTAGACAAAACCAAAAGCAAGAACCACCTTCACTACGAGGAGTATAACCAATACTACCGCCCCAACGCTCAACTGTAATTCTGCAAAAATAAAGGCCTAAACCAGATTTCCCACTACTTTTATCTTTCCCTTGAGAAAATTTTTGAAATAAGGTATTAACTGTTTCTAGTGGTACTCCACTGCCTTCATCATCTACAAAAACGTATACATAATTTTCTTTTGATTGTAAGCGGATAATTACTGTAGAATCAGGTGGACTGTAGCGGACAGCATTTTCTAATATATTAAAAATTACTCTATCTAAACGAGATTTATCTCCCTGTACTTTCCAGTCGGCTAGAGGATCAATAGTATCACCTAATATTAAGTTTATATTGTTTAATGTAAAACTAGGTTTTAAGGTTTCAACGACATCATTTATACAACTTAATATGTTTGGAGCTTCTTCACGATCAATAACAAAGTTTTCTAATGCTATCATTTCCGCAGAAAATGTATCTAAAATTTTTCTCATGAGATTTTCTTGGTTGAAAGATTGCTGTTGACAAATTTCCAAATAATTTCTTCCTTGAGGAGTTAAATTTTCAAACTCTAATAAAGATAAGCACCCATTCATCGCATTTAATTGACCCGCAATATCATGAATTAAACAATGAATCAGTATTTCTTGCTTCTGATTATTCTTTATCAGTTGTTGATAATTTAGTTGCCGTTGCCGAGCTTCTTGTATAATATTTTGTTTATGTTTATAGCTTTCCTCTAAAACTTCAATTAATAATATTTTTCTATCTTCGACAAAAGTTGCACAGGCTTCAAATTGATATTCTTCGCCTTGTGGGTTTATTTGTATCCAGATACCTGAAGTTAAGCTTTTACAATTACGAATATTCCAAAATTCTTCGGCATCGAACAGAAAATTTTCTAAAAAATAAAATTCTTCTTGCAGAATTGATATCTCCATTCCTAAGCTGTATTTTTGCTGACAAAATCCTCTAAACCAACTAGGTAAATTGCTAATAATTTTAAATAAGCCAGCGTTAATTCTTTCTAATACAACAATGTTTAACGCCGCAAATAGGTTTTCTGTAATATTTGCATTCATAATGATCAGTAAAGTTCAGCATGATAGTGCAGTTTAGCAGAAATATAGCTGTTGACCGTTGACTGTTGACAGTTGACAGACTTGAAAGCTTTTATCATCAGGGTTTTATCTTAGCTTGATGTCCTAATTTCTCTCGCTAGGGCTATAACTATAGGAATACTATTTGATTGTTGAATTATTGATCACTAAAAACCGGATATGCTAGGTATTACCCACCCTACAGAATTTACATTTGTTAAATAATCAAATCGGATTACTATATGCAGCAGAAACAAAGTTGAAGATGTTCAAAAAATGCCTTGTATTGAAAGAAAAACCATTTTTGAAATTTGTTATATTTTAATGCTGTGACTGAATTCTAACCTTTAGTTGCTAGTTTTTTTAGATTAAGTTTAATAAAAATTATAAATAATCATATAAGATTATCTGGTGTAATCAAGGGTTACTGGTATTATTTTGATGCACTGACGCTAGACCAAGATGAATGAACACCAACGGCACTCTTATTGGCGTGCTAATACGGCTTTAATTAGAAATCTTTTAATTATTTGGATGCTGGTTTCCATAGTATTCAGCATTCTGTTAGTTCAACCATTAAATGGACTACGTTTTTTTGGCGTGCCTTTTGGCTTCTGGATGGCACAGCAAGGATCAATCCTGACTTTTGTGGTGTTGATTTTTGTTTACGCTTTCCAAATGGACAAGCTAGACCGCAAACATAATATTAAAAAGTAAGGAAAAACTGTGTCAGTTGAAATTTGGACGATTCTCATAGTTGGACTCTCGTTTGTTGCCTACATTTATATTGGTTGGCAATCACGAGTCAAGAGTAGTAAAGATTTTTATGTGGCAGGTCAAGGTATTCCTTCCATTGCTAATGGTGCAGCCACCGCCGCCGATTGGATGTCAGCAGCCTCGTTTATCTCAATGGCGGGACTGATTTCTTTTTTGGGTTACGACGGTTCTATTTACCTGATGGGTTGGACTGGTGGCTACGTGCTGCTGGCATTATTATTAGCTCCATATCTGCGTAAATTTGGTAAGTATACTGTGCCAGATTTTGTAGGCGATCGCTATTATTCTAATGTGGCGCGTCTAGTGGCAGTGGTAGCCGCAATTTTTGTTTCCCTCACCTATGTTGCTGGGCAAATGCGCGGTGTGGGTATTGTTTTCAGCCGCTTTTTGCAAGTTGACATCAACACAGGTGTAATCATCGGGATGGTGATTGTCGGCTTTTTTGCGGTGTTGGGTGGTATGAAAGGTATCACCTGGACGCAAGTAGCCCAATATGGAGTGTTGATTGTAGCTTACTTGATTCCAGCGATCGCCATTGCCTGGAAACTCACAGGCAATCCCATTCCTCAGTTAGCATTTACCTTTAGTGATGTTGCTACGAAGCTGAATCAAATCCAAGTAGATTTAGGATTTCAGGAATATACTCAGCCTTTTGTCAATAAAACAATGCTGGATGTGCTGTTCACCACAATCGCCTTGATGGTAGGTACTGCTGGCTTACCTCATATCATCGTCAGATTTTACACAGTTCCCAGTGTCCGCGCTGCCAGATTTTCAGCCGGTTGGGCGCTGTTATTTATCGCCATTCTCTACACCACAGCGCCGGCGCTTTCCATGTTTGCCCGTTACAACCTAATTACTACCCTGCACAATCAAACGATTACAGAAGTACAACAACTAGACTGGGCGAATAAATGGGAAAAAACTGGACTGCTGAAGTTTGAAGACAAAAATAATGATGGTCGTCTCCAGTTAACCCCCAAAAAAGACACCAATGAAATTACAATTGACCGGGATATCATCGTGCTGTCTACACCGGAGGTAGCAAAACTAGCACCTTGGGTAATTGCTTTGGTTGCGGCTGGTGGTTTGGCGGCTGCTTTATCTACAGCATCAGGGTTGTTACTCGTAATTTCTAGTTCCGTAGCCCACGATATTTATTACCGCATCCTCGATTCCAGCGCTTCGGAAAAAAAACGAGTGTTTGTTGGGCGTGTCATGGTGGGTTTGTCTGTCGTTCTTGCTGGCTACTTTGGTGTCAATCCACCGGGGTTTGTGAGTGAAGTAGTAGCTTTTGCCTTTGGTTTAGCGGCTGCAAGCTTCTTCCCAGTTATTGTACTGGGAATTTTCGATAAGCGTACTAATTCCGAAGGGGCGATCGCTGGGATGTTGTCGGGGTTAATTTTTACAATCGTTTACATCATTGGTGTGAAGTTCGGGGGTATGCAGCCTTGGTTTTTTGGCGTATCTCCTGAAGGAATTGGCACTTTGGGTATGCTGATTAACTTAGTCGTGACACTAGTAATTTCGCGCCTCACCCCACCGCCACCAGCCGAAATTCAGGCGATGGTAGAAGATTTACGCTCTCCTTCTATTGAAGAGGAGGTGCAACCAATTGGGCATTAGGATTGGGGAGTAATACCAATTCGCAATTCGCAATAGCCTACGGCAAGGCTAACGCCAACGCAATTCGCAATTAGGCAAGTTTGGTAGGGTGCGTCAGTGCGATATAACCTAGCTATACTCAGAAATTATTCATACTGACGCACCCTACGTTTTGAATAATTTTTATTTTGAATTTTGAATTTTGAATTTTGAATTTTGAATTAGTATTTCTACTGTCCCAACTCTTTGATATTGTTCATCGCTTGCTGGTATAAGTCGTTATTGTTTTGGCGCTGGAAGATATCTGCTGCTTTTTGTAAGTCTTCCAGCGCTCCTTGTCTGTCACCTTGGGCTGCACGGGCATTGCCTCGATTATTATAGGCAGGGCCAAAGTTAGAATTGAGGCGAATGGCTTGATTGTAGTCGGATATGGCTCCTTGGCTGTCCCCCTGGGATGCACGGGCATTACCTCGGTTGTTGTAGGCGATCGCATATTTGGGGTTGAGGCGAATTGCTTGGTTAAAGTCTTCCAGCGCTCCTTGTTTGTCTCCCTGGACAGAACGAGCATTGCCTCGGTTATTGTAGGCTTCGGCGTAGTTGGGGGAAAGGCGAATGGCTTCGTTGTAGTCGGTAATCGCTCCGGCGTTATCACCTAGAGAGGCGCGGGCGTTTCCCCGGCTGTTAAAGGCTTCGGCATCGTTGGGGGAAAGGCGAATGGCTTCGTTGTAGTCGGCGATCGCTTTTTGTTTGTCTCCTAAATCAAAGTAAGCTAATCCTCGTCCCCTATAGGCAGCGCCATAGTCAGGATCTAAGCCAATTGCTCTATCATAGGAAGCGATCGCCCCTTGTGAATCACCTTGAGCGTGCTGTCTTTGCCCTTGAACGTAAAATTGCCCAGCTTGAGAATTATTGGTTGTCCGACGGCTAGGAGGATTTACTCCTATTTCTGTTACCAACACTTCTTTATTATTACTACAGGAAACGCTGGTAATTGCGCTCAGTGCGGTAAGCACACCTATAGTTAATACTCTTTTTAACTTCACCCGCCCTTGCTCCAATAACCACCGTTTCATAACTTGCTCTAAACCGCCATGATAACTGGATAAAATTAGTACCAAACTCAGTCAATTATCCAACTAAATATTGGTTCCTACTGTATACAGATATCCCTAGTCAATGAATTTTGGAGTTTAGATTGTTGATTTTAGATTCAATAAAGTTAGGACTTACGCACCCAGATTTTCTGTTTAGACCGGGTGTAAGGGTGTAAGGGTGTAGGGGGGTCAGGGTTTCAAACATTTATACCCCTACATCTCTATACCCTTCTCCAAACCATTGGTCTTTCATTTTCATGCGTAAGGCCTAAAAGTCTTTTCATCAAAAATCAAAAACCTAAAATTATCATGATCAATTGACGTGCTGATCTCTTTCACCCACGGTTTAATTAACAGTTAATCACTGGATCAATCGGGAAATTTAGCAAATAAATTATTGCAGTAGAAAATTTACGGTGCTATGTATTAGAACTTACGCACTCAAGTTATCTGTTGAGACTGGGTGTAGGGGTGTAAGGGTTTTAAACATTTACACCCCTACACCCTTGATTTTTCCAAGCCCATTAGCGATGTTAGGCGATCGCTGGTATGTTGATCAGGGAATTTCAGATAAAATATATCTCAAATGTATGGTGCGTCAGTCTGAATAATTTCTCATTATAGTTAGGTTCTCTAACACTGACGCACCCTACTAAACCATGAATTTTGGATAATTTATTTTTTGTTGTTCCCTAAGCGCGCCCATAGGGTATTTTGAGTTGATGACCTTTCTTACCCATTGGCGGAAGATTCAAACACACCTACGGGACAAGCAACATTTGTCCCACCAAGACCACAATAACCATTGGGGTTTTTCGCTAGGTATTGCTGATGATAAGCTTCCGCGTAGTAGAACTCTGGTGCATCTAGGATTTCTGTCGTAATCTTTTCATATCCTGCGCTGCTGAGAGCTTGCTGATAAGCGTCGCGTGAAGCTTCTGCTAGCTGTTTTTGCGCCTCTGAATAGACGTAAATACCTGAACGATACTGAGTCCCCACGTCATTACCTTGGCGCATTCCTTGAGTAGGGTTGTGGCTTTCCCAAAAGACTTTAAGCAGCTGAGTGTAACTAATTAAATTGGGGTCAAATACTACTAATACAACTTCGTTGTGACCTGTCAAGCCTGTACATACTTCGTCATAGGTGGGGTTTGGTGTAAAACCAGCCGCATAACCAACGGCTGTGGTGTAAACTCCCGGCTGCTGCCAAAATTTACGCTCCGCACCCCAAAAACAACCCAAACCAAATATTGCTTTCTCGAAACCTTCAGGAAAAGGGGGTTTTAGTGGGTTCTTATTGACATAGTGATTAGCTGGTACAGGCATGGTTTGCGCTCTTCCAGGTAAGGCTTTTTCAGGGGTGGGCAGCGCTAATTTTTTGCCAAATCCAAATAGTGCCATTGATTTTGAGTCTGTGTTTTTACATACATCTTTAATTTACTTAATATTTTAAGCCTTCTGCCATCCCCAGTCATTTTTCTGGGAGATCAACTTTCCGCAGTTTCTAACTCCATCGATACTGAAGCATGAACTAAGGGTAACAGAGGGCCTAGTTGCTCTTGTCCATTGACGGCTAAATCACTATGACAGAGATAAATTTTCTGTGATACACGAGATAGCAAATCAGTCAAAATTCTTTCTAGTCGGGTTTGTTCTGCTAATTTTTCATCTTCTGCTGTCCAAGGTTGTCCTAACCTGTCTTGTAAAAACAATGGCGCACCGAACAAAGTAGCTGCACCACCTTTTGCCCACAGGGGAGAACCTGCATCAAGCCAAAAATGCCATTGGTGAAATCTTCGACTAGAACGATATTGGAAAATAGTGGCGATGGTGACAGCTTTTTTCACTGAGCCAATGGGACGTAAGGGGTAAGGATTGGCGGTAATTGTACCCCGTCTTAGCAGTTGAATAAATTCTACGATGGGTGTATTGACTGGGGAGTCCTGAGTAATCAATTCTTTCCCTGTCTCTCCTACTCCTTTGCTTTGCCGTAACCTAGTATCGATTTCCCAATAATGCTGGGCTGTCTCTAATAGTTCTCGTAGTGCGGCTAACTGATCATAGGGTAGGTTACTGCCATTCCATAAAAAGCGTTGAATTGCTCTATCTAATAGGGATATAGGGCTGGGAATTAAGCGCAGTTCTTGTTGCGATCGCTGCTCCTCTAACCACTGTAATATTTCACTATAGGCTGTGGTGGCTGCGTAACCAATCCGATCCCACCGTTCAAAGCTTGTTACTGGTAGTAAGTTGGGATGGTCGGGATGGGGGACAAAGCAATAGTCAGCGATTAATCCTGCTCGTACTGGGTCAATTTTGGTGGGGAGTGGGGACTGGGAACTGGGGATTGGGGACTGGGGATTAGGGGGTGTTGTTAGGGTTTCGGGGGGTTCTGGTTTTCTACTTAAGACCACTAGCATCTCAGCTACTGCATCCCGGTCTACTAAGCGCCCCAAACCTGGATAAACTAGCGCCAGCATGGTGAGCAAGGCTCTGATGGGTGGTGAACTAATGAGGGGGCGTTGGTCGTTGAGGGATTCAACGGGGATATTTTGTTTGGTGAGGATTTCTGTCAGTGTATAACGAGCGATCGCATCTAAACCAGGGGCGATAATTGCCAACTGTTCTGGTTGTACTTCCCCTGACTTAATGGCGTTAACAATTACTTCGGATGTTTGTCGTAATAGTTGGGCGCGGGATGTGGTTTGGATTGATTGCACCATCGGTGGTAAACCCGACGATAACATCATTGGTTCGCTGAGGGATTCGATCATTGGCGTTGCTAATCTCGCTGCCAATGATGTTGTTGCCAATCCTATCAAGGTTTCGATTTGGCAGCGTCTAGCCAATCCTGCCATATATTCGGGATCAGCTCCCAGTCCTAAGCGCACTCCACCATCAGGATTGTAACTAAAAGCGGCGATCGCCCCTTGATCTAACAACAACTCAAATAATTTCCTCACTACACCCGGATATTCATCTACATCATCGGCTAGCACCGCCTGATATCTTTTAGCTAGGTGTTGCTGGTAATGCTCATGGTTTAACAAGTGCTGGCTGTAGAGTTCAGTAATAATGCCATAAGTCAGTAATCCTCGTTCTAAACACCAATTGCGCCAATCTAATAATAAAGATGCCAAAAATTCTGGCTCTGAATTAACGTTATTATCCTCTAAGCCTGTTTGCAAAACCTGAGCAATGTTTTCACAAGGTATACCACTGTAAGCCGCTAGCTGCATCAAGTCCAAAATACGTCTGACAAAACGATATTCATTCACTCCTGCACGTCGTAATATTTCTTCATCTAAGTGCGATCGCCAGAGTTTTGTTGCCAGTTCTTGCTCAGTTTCTGGGCGCAATCTTACGGGAAATTGTGCTTTTAGATTCAACAATTCAATCAGCAAAGGCCAAAATAAGATAATGTCATCCTGGAAAAATCCTAGTGGTGTTTTTACCCGAATTGGGTATTTACCTTGAGTATTAGTAACAATTTTGTCACCTAAATCTCGACGATTATCATCATTCGCCGATAAAACTAACACTCCCGGTTTAGCTTGTTGAATACCCCAAGATAAAGATAAAGATGTGCTTGCTTTTAATTTTGATTTTTTAGTATAAAATAATTCATGAACTTGGTTGTCATGTTGTACCCAATCACAAAATTGTCTTACCAAACGAGTAGTCTTGCCACTACGGCTACTACCAACAATCCAAATAGAATGAGAAAGCACAAATTATCTCCTGAACAGATTTGTTAAGATACTTTTTGGGTTAATTTAAACTAAATAAATATTACTTAATCATTAATTTACAAATAAATGCCTACAATGAGGAATTCTATTTTTAGCGAAAAAATTTATTCTATTCTCCTGTCTGCTTATCGCTGGTATTTAAGAACTCCAGAACGTTCTTTAGAAGAAGCTTATAAAGCTGCATTAAATATTAAAGCCATTGAAGATGAACACTTTCATGGTAACAAAATAGACTTTAACTCAACCATCTACAGTAATAGTGTGATGGATTATTTTGAGTCTGATTTAGCCCAAGAATTAAAGACAGCTAGAATGCGGCTGACTGAATTTCGTTTTAGTCGTTGGTTTTCTAATGAATCTCATCAAAAAGCTGCTCGCAAAGCAGGGATAGAGTATCCAAGTTCTACAGTAACCTTAGAAAAATTAAAATTCATTGATGAAGTCATCTCCAAATATATCATCGCTGATTACGAAATAGCTGCTCCATCAGTAGTCTCAGACTCACAGATGAGAACAACTAGTTTACAAACACCTGAAAATCCATTACTCACAGATTCTTCAAGAACTAATGATATTAATAAGAATAACTTAGTCGAACGTATTTACACCCCAACATCACCACCACAATTAATCAAACAAAGGACAGGACAGAATAAAAAGCCGAGAGGTAAAGCAGATACAACAGGCATTTTGCCCCGCTCTATTTTGAGTACCATTGGCCGTTTACAAATTGAATTAGACCCTAATGCCGAACAGGATGTTATTAACAATTTCCGGCAAGCTCAAAAAAGAAGTATCATATCAATTAGATTTATTTTACTACTAATTATAGTACCTCTTTTAACTCATCAATTATCAAAAGCTCTCATTGTTAGTCCCATTTTCAACCATTTCAAAAATGCTGATACAGAGCAGATATTTCTGAATTCTGAAATGGAGGAAGAAGCATTATCAACCCTGCATAGATTTGAAGAAAGAATCAAATTTGAGAACCTGATTAGTAATGCACCCCCTCTCTCTGCTGAAGCCATAGAAACTCAAATAAAAGAAAAAGCAGCAGAAATTGCAGCAGAGTTTCGAGATGAAAGCTCTAACGCAATTAAAAATGTGTTTGCTGACATCTTTTCTGTTGGTGCATTTATCTGGTTACTGCTGGTGAGCAAGCCTTCGATTATGGTACTCAAAGAATTTTTTGATAATGTTGTCTATGGTCTCAGTGACAGTGCCAAAGCATTTATCATTATTTTATTTACTGATGTATTCGTCGGATTTCACTCTCCTCATGGCTGGGAAGTAATTTTAGAAGGTTTATCCCGCCACTGGGGACTACCAGCCAACAGAGATTTCATCTTCCTATTTATTGCAACTTTTCCTGTAATTTTAGATACTATCTTCAAATACTGGATTTTCCGTTACCTCAACCGCATATCGCCTTCCGCCGTCGCTACATACCGTAACATGAATGAATAAGAGGCGAAAAAAGTGCGTGTAAATACTTAAAATTTTATACATAAAACACTAGTTGATATTTCCGTGCAGGATACTACAAACTCGTGCTACATCTGTCTTTTGCGATATTTTTAGTGTTTCTTGTTGTTTAATTTGTAATCATTACCGAAATTGGGTTATTGCGGGTTGTATCTAGTCAATGTTCTTGCTTACATCATTTACCAGCTAAGTAACGACACCAACTAATCTGGAACAAAGCAGTCCTGATAAAAAATGTCACAGTCAAGAATGAAAGAGGAACTGGAGACTCATCAATTCCAAATTCAACATCTCGGCTAGATGCTACACGTTTGTGTCTTGTCCCTCAAGGAAGAGTCAAAATTACAAAATTATAAAATTTTTATTCATGATTCATCACAACCTCTGCTACCGTTAGCAGCACTCATTACTTTTAAATCTGTAGTCCAGAATCTTTACATAACAAGGACTTACGCATGAAAACGAAAGACCAAGGGTTTGGAGAAGGGTGTAGGGGTGTAGGGGTATAAATGTTTGAAACCCTTACACCCGGTCTCAACAGACAACCTGTGTGCGTAAGTCTTACATAACAAGGACTTGAAGCTTATACCTTGCTAAAACTAGTAGGCTTTTGTGTTCCTGACTGACAGCAAAACTAGTTTATGGATAAAACCTAAGCAACCGTAACGCCAAATCATCTATTCCACTGAATTTTGGCATTTAATTACTGATTTTTTATGTGAGGTGAAAAATGTTCAAAATTTTATTTGATAGCGATTTAATATTAGATGCCGTTATGAATCGCACTGAACTTGCTAAAGATGTCAGAACGTTATTAGACAATTTACATCCATCTATTCGATTATACTTAACGGATGTTGGGTTGCAAAAAGTTTCTGCTTATACTTACTGTTTAAACAATAGCCAGATTCCTGAGATCATAGTTGATTGGTTACAAGAGCAAATTCAAATTTGTCCTCTTGATCAGAATTTGCTGCAAAAAGCGCGTTTTTCGCCTCTCAGAGATTTTGAATCTGCTGTAGAATTGGCCTGCGTCAACCATTACCAATTAAATGCGATCGTTACTAATAAACCAGAAGATTTTACTATCGCTGCTTGTCCATTATGTGTATGGTCGTTTGCTGACTTGTGGTTACGCATCAATTTAGAAAGTCAATTACAAGCGACTATACATAGTTGATTTATCACAAATCTAGACCGAAAATAGTACTACCATGATTTTAAAATCTTTATATCGAAACTAATTTAAACAAAAATTCTGTAATTTTTGATAGTTATTGCTACAGGATTTATAATTGGTTTTTTAAATATAGGTAAACAAATCACTGGGTTGGTAAGGCAGTTTAATTTTGTGGTTTTATGCTATGAGGAACTGCCAAAAGGCTTCCTCTGCTTAGAGTCAGTGGTTTTGGGCAACGCTACCCTACAGATACTGAGATTTTTCTCCACTAGCGCAGGCTACACCAACAATAATCAAATCGGATGCGGATGTTTATATAAGAATAGGTAATAATTAATGAAATTTTTCTTCTACAACTTTTGAATATCAGCTAAGATTCATAGTTAAATTAAAATTTAGCTTAAGATATGTTAACGAAATCTTATTCAGTCAAGAAGAGACAAGACTAAATTTTTTTTTGTAATTTGATAGCGCGGGTTTTCTTTGGTGCTAGGATCTAGCACTATAGGTAAGATTAAAGTGCTGTAGCTGTGAAACAAAAGCCAAAACCAAGAATCGCTTTGTTGCGGGAAAAAGCAGGACTAACTCAGTTGGAACTGTCCCGTCTTGTTGGTGTGACTGAAAGCACTATTCAAAACTGGGAAAGTGGACGGACTGGAACAGACCACATTGAAAGAATTATTAGGTTTTGTAAAGCTTTGAATTGTCAAGTAGAAGACCTAATAGAGTATAAAGATGAAACAACAGAGACATCTGTGAATAAACCAACTTCTTTAAGCGACATTCATCATCTGTTAGGAACTGAAGAGGCTACTTTTGCTAATAATTCTGATGCTGGGTTTTCTCAACAGCCAAAAGCGCCTGAAGTCAGTTTCTAGCTGTCAAATTTAAATTATCACCTCCGACCAATTACTGGCATAATGCTTAGTAATTGGTAATTATTTATCTGTAATTATTTATGGGAAGTCTAATTAAGAATTCACCAAAGGAATTGATTGTTGCCATAGAGCGTCAACTGTAATAAATTGGTAGCCTTGTTGTAGGAGTTGCGGAATCAGGATTTGAATGGTTGCAGCTACATCTTGTCCACCACAAGCACCATCGTGTAGAACAATTAGTGAACCGTTTTGTACTTGGTTAATAACTCGCTGTATTACTTGTGTAACGCCAGGCCTTACCCAGTCTTCTGGGACAACACTCCACATCACTGGACGATATTTCCATTCCTGTAAGAGATTTAAGGTTTTGGGTGTGAACAACCCATTAGGAGGTCTAACGTCGCGCACTTTTTCTGGTGAGAGGTTACAAGCATTATAGATGGCTGCTTGGGTTTTCTCTAAACTTTGTTGGAGTTCGATAGGCGATAGCATGGGGAAAGAGCGATGATCGTAACCGTGTAAGCCTATCCAATGACCACGATCGCATATTGCTTGAGCAATACTTGGGGAACGGTTAACACAAGCACCTAACCAAAAAAAGCTAGCAGTGATGTTGTAGTGATCTAAGACTGCTAAGACTTGCGGGGTGTATTGGGGATGGGGGCCATCATCAAAAGTCAACGCGATCGCTCGACGATGGCGATCGCCACTCCAAAGACAGCCAGGAAAAGCTGGTTGCAGAATCCGATGAATAATAGGGAAAATTGGAGCTAGCTGAATTTTTACCATTTCCTCACCTCAGCTATGGAGGTTAAATCTTAACAGATTTTTTCGGCTGAGATGATGCTAAACGAGTAATTTTCGGTCTCGTCTTTCCCAATAACTCAAAAAATAACTCCTCATATTGCTCAATTGCTTGCTCAAAGGAGAAATTTTCTTCTGCGAATCGTCTACCTTGATTGCCTAACTTTGTCGCTAATGTCGAATTATTATATATATCCAATACTGCTGCTGCTAACGCTTCCGGTGATTCTGGTTCCACAATCACACCACCACCACTTTCTTTAATCACCTTGGCTGCTGTACCCGTTGCAGGAACTGAACCAATAATTGGACGACCAGAAGCTAATGCAAGTGGGATCTTAGAAGGCATATTAAAAGCAATCACGTTGCTTTTCTGCACAATTAAGTTAACATCAGCCGTTGCCAACATTTGCGGTAGCTGTTCCCTTGGTTGCAAGGGTAAAAGTAAAACATTATCTGCTCCACAAGATAGACAATATTTCTGTAATCTAGATAAAGCCGTCGATTCCCCAATAATGACGAAACTAATATCTGGAATGTGACGTAAATAAGTAGCTGCGGCTATTACTGTCTCTAAACCTTGAGTTAGCGCGATGTTACCAGAGTACATCACAACAAATTTGCCATCTAATTGATGGACTGTTCTCCAAGAATTATTCTTAGCTAAGGGACGGACAAAATTAACATTTACCCAATTAGGAATACAAAGAATTTTTTTAGCACTTACTCCTTTATTTATTAAATTCTCACGAAAGCCGTCGGCGATAACGCTAATCTTTGTGGCATTTTTATAAGCAAATTTTTCTATAATTTCGCAAAAACGAATCATTAATTTATTAGTCATCAATCCGACGCGCACAGCTGCTTCTGGTAAAATATCCTGCACATTTAACACGACGGGACACTTATAAAACAATCCAAGCAGAGTTGCTGGCAGTGAAACTAGAAGTGGCGGTACAGTTAATAAAATTAAGTCTGGTCTTTCGCCATTAAAAGCTTGTGGCAAGCTAGTAAATATAAAACTTAACTCTAGTAATAATCTATCTATTAATTTAGGTTTAGACTTAATTCGTAAATAACTACGCTGGATAGTTACGCCATTCTTGTGTTCTGTAACATACCACTTGCCTTTGTATCCATCGTAAATTTCCCGTTGTGGATAATTAGGCATTCCTGTAATCACTCGCACCTGATGCCCTCTCTCTACCAAACCCTCTGCCAGTTCAGTCATCAAAGGTGCAATACCGATTGGCTCTGGATAATAATTGTAGGAGTAGATGAGGATGTGCATGGTTTACTAGTAATTTTTTCTAATGTGTAATGTAATTTATTTTCGATATAGTTGAAACACTTAACTTGAGTAACAATATATATTTTGTATATTTTTAATAGATATCTACCTTTTATATTTAAAAATAAAGTTGAGATTTTCTAGTTATTTAGGATAAAAATCATAAGAATATATGTTTGTAAACATCATTTTTGATTATTTGATTTTAAAATACATATTACGTATCATTTATCGCGAAAACGCTGTAGGTATAAATTTATCTTATGTTGTAATTGTTGCTTTTTATTACCTAACTCGTATTGTAGCTTTATAGCTCAGTTTTTTGAGGGTTTTTACTGATGGTTTATCAAATCTTTAAATTTTTCACGAAATTTCACTTAAATCTTAAAGTCTCCTAAATATACATTATTGGTGGGCATTTCCTTTATACAAATAGACTTTTGTGTAAAAAGTTTGAGAATTTGACAAATTTACAGTGCTTTTAAGCCTAAGAAATATGAAATAAGCGAAATATTTACCTATTTATTTGTGCATTATTTTCAGTAAATAACCTTTTCTGCTTTCTAAGTTGCACAATCCATCGTGAGGGCTGTTCAACTTTGACAGTTAACAGCCCTTATTAGTAGTTATGCAATTTAGACACGCATTAGATTAAATTAGGTTTGCCACTTATTTATTTATCACCACCGATTGGAGCAATTCCTGAATTTGGCTATGCCAGTCTTGCGGTAGCCAAATCGCGGATTAAATTTGTTCTAGACGATAGGTAACTGTTTACGGAATTGATTTCTTCAATACTGAGGGCTTGTTGACTATTGATCTGTTTCAACAACTGCTTGACCAAATCTGTATCACTGAGTCGAAGAAGAGTGCTGGACTGGGTTTGTTCAACCAAAGACCAAATTTGACGTAGTGTTTTTGAGTTTACGGGGCAGACCTTCATCGCAATCACTCCCTGTACTACATATAAGTGCTATTAACAATCTAAAAAGAATATTAAATTATAAAATCTAAAGAAAATCTTAAATATTACAAATATTTACTGATTAGATGTAAATCTAAATGAAAGAATAGTGATAAAAATGCCTCAGTGTGACTAAATCTAAACTATACTCGGAAATTACTTATACTGACGCACCCTAGCAAACTACGCTCAAATTCATAGGACTTACGCACACAGGTTTTCTGTTGAGGACGGGTGTAAGTGTTTCAAATATTTATACCCCTACATCCTTATACCCTTCTCCAAACTCTTGATCTTTCGTTTTTATGCGTAAGTCCTAATTCAAAAAAGGTCAAATTAACAACGCCTTAGTTGTGCCAGTAACACAACTATTTCATCAATTGCTTGGCGCAAAGTACTTGCAGGCTGCTCAGATTGATTCACCATAATACTAAACGCTAAAGGCTCATATTGAGAGCTATTGACGTATCCAGATAAAGAGATTGCGCCGCTCAATGTACCAGTTTTAGCTTGTACGATACCTTCAGCCGGAGTATTACGAAGACGGTTGCTCAAAGTACCGCTTTTCCCAGCTATAGGTAAGGAAGCACGATATACATTAGCGGCTGGTGTTTTGGCTATTCCTTGCAAGGTTTGTACTAAAGCTTCAGGAGTGACTAGATTACGGCGTGATAAACCAGAAGCATCTAGCAAAACATAACCTGTTGGGTCAACTCCCAATTTATTTAAGGTTGCTTTAATTACATCTAAGCCAATATTAGCAGTACTTTTATTTTGCACTCTAGGTTGTTTGAAAGCCAATGCTCTTAACAATGCCTCGGCATAAAGATTATTACTATTTTGATTAGTTTCAAATAGTAATTGTGATAGAGATGGCGACTGTACGGCAGCTACTTCTTGTTGATTATTAGCACTACTAGCAACTAATGTTGTTCCCAAATTAATTTTTGCTGTTGTGAAGATAGTACGTAAGCGTCGCAAAAAATAATAATTAGGATCAACTACAGGTAACTCTACTAAATACGGTCTGGAATTAGCTGCTACTTGTCCTTGAATTCGCAGGACTTTTCCTGTTAAATCACGGGTAACGTCAATATAGCTTGGTTGGTTTGCTACCACTGTGACAGATTTATTTATAACTAACCATTGTCTGGCTTCATTGGCATCATTCCATGATAGTTGTGGGGTTTTACCAACGGTTTGGGGTGTCAGTTTTAAGCCAAAAACATTTTGATTGAGAATAAAGCTATTAACTGGCGCACCATAATCTGATTGCACATCTTCCCATTGCCAAGTCGAGTTAACAATATCCCCTTGAACATAAGTATCATCAGCAATTAACTGTCTAATTTGGGTGATACCCTTCTGTTTTAGTTGTTGTGCCAATGCTTGCAGTTGAGTATCGCTGAGGCTAGGGTCACCTCGACCCACAATAGTGAAGTTACCGTTGGCATTTTGATAAATTGAGGTACGAATGCGAAAATCTGCGCCTAGTTGTTGTAATGCAGCAGCTGTTGTGAGTAATTTTGCATTAGAGGCGGGAGTAAAATATTTCTGAGCGTCTCGGCTGTAAAGAGTCTGCACAGATGACAGAGGTTTGACTAAGATGCCCCAGCGCACTCGATTGAATAGCGGACGATTGACTATTGTATCTATGGCTGTTCCCAGTTCCGCAGGACAAATAGATTTTGTGGTGGGTGCAGTTGGAGTTTGGGCTTTAACTAGTTGCTGGGTAATACTAACTTGAACACTAATCAATAATGCCATCAAGCCAAGAGAGATTTTTCCGGCCATACAGAGTGTTTAAAACTACTTGATGATGATAACTTGCTTATGAGTTGAACCAGTAGGCGCGGGAAAGCATTATTGTTAAACCGTGGAAAATCAGTATAATTGCGCCTTTATTGAGTTTATGTCATTAACTACTGCTGCGATCGCCACCTTAGTTGCCACTAAAGTCCTAGTTAAGGATTTATATCTTTAAACAAAAGAGTGAGTCTATCTGCTAGCTCCTTCACATTAGGTTCTTTGATCAAACTTACGTGATCACCCGGCATTCGGTAAACCCTCTCTACTACTTGCTTATTCCAGCCAAAAAGAGGAAAAAGAAAACGTAATGACTTGTAAGACAGACAGCGATCGCTAGCTAAAAAAAGGTGAATCTTGCCAGAGTAGCCTGGTATGATTCGAGGCTGCAAATTCTTATTTTTGGGAGAGGGGTTGTTTTTATTTGTTGTAGATAAAATTTTATAAGGCTGTTGCAAAAACCGTCTTATCTTGGGAAAAATGGGAAATATGTTAGCTAAATAGTACTGGAAAATAGGATCATAACCAGGAAAATCTACTATTGTGAGGATAGCAACCTTTTTACCCAGATGTTCAAGTTGTTTGGCAATTTCGTAAACCACTAAACAACCAAAAGAAAAACCCCCCAAAATATAATCTCCTTCTGGTTGCAAGGTGAGTATGTCATTCAGATGATAAGCCGCAAGTGCTTGGATATTTTCTTTTGTAGCTTTATGTTGGAATACACATAAACCTGATTCCATAAAGTAAATTGGTTGTTCTTGCCCAAGGTATTGTGAGAGTGGTAACACTTCATCTAAACCATTAGCACAGAAGAAAAATGGCCGTTTATTACCTTGGTGATTAAGACTGACAATTAAGGACTCAGGTCTAGGTTTTTCTCCCTGACGGCCAGCATTAATAGCCATAAGTTTGCGATAATCTTCTGGATCAAATTGGTAGAAATTTAGAGGAAATGAAGATTCTAAATTTTCTGTGTGTCGAATTACCTGAGCAAGTTCTTTAATTGTTGGTACTTGAAAAAGAGTTGCTAGGGGCAGTTTTTTGCCCAAAGTTTTCTCAATTTGGGCAAATAGGCGTAATGCTAATAAAGAATGTCCTCCCAAATTAAAGAAATTGTCATTAACACCTATAGATGAAACACCTAAAACTTTTTCCCAAATTGTAATTAGTTGCTGTTCTAGCTCATCTTGGGGTAGAAAATCTGTCGCTTTAGAGATTTGTACTTGTGAGTTTATCTTTGGTAGGATATGGTGAATTAGTTGATTTTTATGTTGCTGCCAATATTGTTCATCCTTCATCAGCATCGGTAGTGATAAGATACTCTGATTTGGATTGGCTAAAAGTTCCCGTAACAAAGTCAGAAAGTTTTGGATTAACTGTTCAATTGTGCGTTCATCGAACAGATCCGTATTGTATTCAAAGATTCCTGATAAGCCTGCGGTTGTTTCCCACATTAACAGAGACAAATCAAATAGGGCAGTATTTTTCTCAATTGGTAGCGACTCTATGTTCAGTCCAGTTAACTCTAGATTGCTCATGGGTACATTCAGTAGATTAAATATCACCTGATACCAGGGAGAGTAACTTAAGTCTCTGGTTGATTTTATCGCAGGTAGCAATTGTTCTACGGGAAAGTCTTGATAGGTATAGGCTTCTAGAGTAGTTTGGCGTACGTGCTGGAGTAAATTGAGAAAAGACGGATTCCCTCCCAGGCTGATGCGAAGCGGCATAATGTTAGAGAAGCAGCCGATGACAGGTTCCATTTCGGTATGGTTGCGGTTTGCAACTGCGGAACCTATTACCATGTCCTTTTGACTACTGTAGGAATGCAGTAAGATGACAAAACTTGCTAACAGTGTCATGAACAGCGTAGATCCAGATTGTTGGCTGAGGTTTTTTAGTTGCTGCGTTAGCTCTAAGTTAAGGTGAAATGATTGGATACGTCCTTGAAAAGATTGTAATGGAGGGCGGGGGCGATCGCTTGGCAATTGCAGTAAAGGAGGCGCATCGGCTAGTTTATGACTCCAGTAGTTTACTAAAGGTGTATATATCTCCGGCTGTTGAAACCATTGCCGATGCCAAAGGCTAAAATCACTGTACTGAAATGATGGTGGGGCTAGAGGACAAGGCGATTGTTGAGTATAAGCTGCATAGAGAGCTGATAACTCCTGGTTAAAGATTGCTAATGACCAACCATCAGCAACAATGTGATGTATCGTGATCACCAGTATATGATTTTTCTCTGTTAACCGCAGTAATCGAGCGCGAATTGGTGGTTCTTGCGTCAAGTCAAATTGTTGTGTGGCTTCTGCATCTACTAACTGTTGTATCTCCGTTTTCCCATCGTTTTCTACCTGCTGAATGGGAATGGTAATAATTAATTCTTCAGCAATATTTTGAACAGGTAGCCCTTCCACAATGGGAAATGTAGTTCGCAGGGACTCGTGTCGTTGAATAATTGTGTTGATGGCCTGTTCCAAACTCGCAATGTGCAGAATTCCTTTCAGTTGGAACGCCATTGGTAAGTTGTAAATTGGTTTGAAACCAGATTTTTGTTCTGACACCCACAATCGTTCTTGATATACCGATAGAGGTAGGTTATTTTTGTGTGAAATGGGTTGTAATAGTGAAACACTCTGTTTAGGCTGTTGTTGCTGACGTGGCGATTCAATCCATCGACTCAACTCAGCTATTGTGGATGCTTCTAGGACTGCGGAAACAGGCAAATCAACTCCAAAGCAGTCTCGCACACGGGAAACAATCTGAGTGGAATGAAGAGAGTGTCCACCTACTTCTAAGAATGGCTGATAGATTCCTACTTTTACCCCTAAAACATCTGCCCAAATGCTAGCTAGTCTTTCCTCCGTTGGGGTACGGGGGGAAACAAAATTGCTATCTGTGTCTATGCAGATTTTCTCTACAGTCGGTAGGGCTTTTCTGTCTACCTTACCATTAGCATTGAGGGGTAACTGCTCCAAGCGGATAAAAGCCGATGGAATCATATAATTGGGCAATTTCTGTTGGAGAAAATGGCGTAATTCACCAGGGGCTACCGTGTCAGTATTATCTTTTTTAGTAAAGTATGCTACTAATCGCTTGTCTCCTGGGTGATATTCCTGGGCGAGTACAACCGCCGATCGCACTGATGGGTGCTGTGCTAATATTGCCTCAATTTCACCCAATTCTACCCGGAAGCCTCTGATTTTTACTTGAAAATCAATTCGTCCCAAAAACTCTATTGTGCCATCATTTAGCCAACGAGCGCGATCGCCTGTTTTATAAAGACGACTGTCTGGATCATCGCTAAAAGGATTTTGAATGAATTTTTCTGCGGTTAAATCCGGTTGATTTAAATAACCCCGTGCTAACCCATCACCTCCAATATAGAGTTCACCTGCAATCCCAATAGGAACTAATTGTAAAACATCGTCAAGTATATATACTTGGGTATTGGCAATGGGACGACCAATAGGAATCGAATCTTTTGTTAGGTCATCAACAGTAATTTTATGGCAACAGGTAAAGGTTGTATTTTCTGTGGGCCCATAGCCATTGATTAATTGACAATTTGGTAATTCTTCTATGATTTTTTTGACATGATACATTGATAAAACATCACCACCTGCTAAAAGTTGTCGCAAGGATTTTAGATGTTCTATTTGCTCCTCTACCATTAAATTAAATAATCCGGACGTTAACCATAAGGTAGTAACATGGTATTGTTTAATTGCCATGCCAATTTCTTGCAAAGAAGGTGTTTTAATTGGCATCAATACCAATTTTCCGCCGTTTAATAAAGCAGCCCAAATCTCAAATGTTGCTGCATCAAAGGCAATCGACGCAAGTTGTAAAATAACTTCGTTGCAACTAAAATTCGCATAGTTCGTATTTTTTACTAGTCGTACAACACCACGATGTTCTACGCAAACACCCTTGGGTTTACCTGTTGAGCCTGATGTGTACATAACATAGGCTAAATTGCGAGCATTGACTTCACTACACAGAGAAATATCATCAGAAAAATCTGTTAAATTACTTTGGTCATCAATACAGATAGTTTGAAGATTATCTGTAATTTTTTCCAGGCGATTTAACTGAGATGTTTGAGTAATTAAAATGAACGCTTCGGCATCCTTTATGATAGTTTCCAATCGTTCTAAAGGAGCGGAAACATCTAATGGCAAATAAGCTCCACCTGCTTTCAGAATAGCTAAAATAGCGATAATTACATCGGGAGAGCGTTCTAAATATAAAGCGACTAAAGTTTCTTTTGTTACTCCAATATGCCGTAAGTAATAGGCAAGTTGATTTGATTGATCTTCAAGTTCTTGATAGGTGATTTTCTGGTTTTTATACTCAATTGCAACAGATTCAGGTGTTTTTAATACTTGTATTCTAAACAATTCATGGATTGTGGAGTTTCTATGATAATCTGTTTTAGTCTTTGTCCATTCTTCTAATAATTTAGATTCTATAATTTGAGCTGATGAGGTGGAAATAGTCATTTTTCGACACAGATTTAATTTTAAATTAAGTGCTACTTGAAAAGTATTATCAAGCTTATATAAATACGTATATTCATTAACTTAGCAGATCAAAGTCTTTCTGAATTTAAAAATGTTGTCAAGAATTGATCTAATACCTTTTCTTGATGTAGCTTGCCTGGCGTAGTACTGTAGAGACGTTGCATACAACGTCTCTACATCATTTATTTGGCGCAACTTCATAGAGAATTGATCTAAGCTACATTTTTATCAAATGCGCTCAGATAAATTCTGTTAATTAGTGGCAAGAACGATTACAGACTGAAGAAAACAAAAACACTGTCATCAAAATAATTAATCACAATGATGTTTTCTAGGCTGTTATGCGTTTCCTCCAGAGAAAACATGATCTGCAAGCCCCAAACCGTTGTTGTAATGCTCCAGGTTACTATTAATGGTGGTACCAGCATCTAGCCCATAGGAAACATTAGTGTTGGATTTATAGGCATTTGGTAAACTCGATGCGCTGGAAATACCAGAATTCCACCAAGTATCATTAAACCCTGGGCTACTGACAGTGCTACCAGTCATTTGATGAATGGCTCCATCACCTTTCTTATCACCATTTTCATCTGGAGTTAAAGCTTGCAACCAATTGATACCTTCTTTGATATAGTATCGAGCATCCTTATCAGTTGCATTAGCGGTGTCAATGGGGTTCCCTGCGACATAATTTAACCAACTAGCCACTAAAGAGCGACCGAGATCATAACGCTTATCTGTGTTGGGATGTGCCGAGGAACTAACAATCTGCCGTGCTTGGTTGAGAGTATAGAAGAGGGTGTCTTCTCCTGTATCAGTTATACCGTTGCGGTTGAAATCACCGATGAGTAACCCTGCACTATACTGTCCAGTCACCGGATCAAGAACTTTTCCAGGTTGGGCAGAGTTGGTATAAGGAGCGAACAGAAGGTCGCTAGCCAGTGTTTTTTGTTTTGGCTCGTTACCTTGATCACCATCCCAGAACTTTTGCCACTCAGTATCTGCCCAGAAGTCTGGGGTACGCACACCGGGTGCAGCAACGATAGTGTTGGTATCAGTAGCACTGTTATTGCTGGGGTTAGTATCAGTGAAGCCAGTGGGAGCAGTAATCGTAGCAGTATTGACCAAAGAAGCGGGAATGGCTTTGAGAACATCCAGATGGCGAATCTTGAAATTATCTTCAGGACTGATATCTGTATCTAAAGCCGCAATGACAATGGTGTTACCCACATACTTGCCTGCATTCACATCAGCCCAGCGATCGCTACTGCTAGTAGTCTCGTTAACTTCACGGAACCCAAAACTGTTGAGAGTTGAGTCACTTAAAGTCGTCAGGGGACTGCTAAAGTTGCCAATCCAGACGGAGATATCACTATCGTTGATGACATATTGCAGATAAGCCTGATCCAACACCACTGCTTCGGAGAACTGGAATAAGACGTAGTTATCCCTTCCGCCAACGTTATCAACCACATGAGTGTTGTTACCGCCATTTCCTTCGCTACTGTCGGTGACACCCAATCCACCACCATAGCTACCCAGATAAGCCGCATTCCAAGCACCATTTGTGCCATCGACACGGCTAAAGGCTCTAGCTGTTATGGTAATTCCGTCTTTTGTGAATGTCCGAGTATTGCCATCTGTTCCATCTAACGGGCTACTGCCATCAAAGTCAAATCTGGTGGAACTACCTGTGGATGCTGCATTACTAACTACCGTCCCTGTGACTGTGTAGGTAATGCTGCTACCCCCTGTCAGGGTGACGTGATCATTGATGTTCCCTGTACCACTGACTTGGTTGTCTGTTGCACCTCCACTGGCTACGCTTGTCCAAGTGACGTTGGTTAAGTTGCTGGGGATGATATCGCTCACCAGGGCGTTGGTAGCAGTAATCAGACCATTATTTCGCGCCACTATGGTATAGGTTATCTGCTGTCCTGGAGTGACATTTGTTAAACCATCTGTTTTCGTGATTGATAAATCACCAGATGGATCAACGATAGTGTTGGTATCAGTAGCACTGTTATTGCTGGGGTTAGTATCAGTGAAGCCAGTGGGAGCAGTAATCGTAGCAGTATTGACCAAAGAAGCGGGAATGGCTTTGAGAACATCCAGATGGCGAATCTTGAAATTATCTTCAGGACTGGTATCTGTATCTAAAGCCGCAATGACAATGGTGTTACCCACATACTTGCCTGCATTCACATCAGCCCAGCGATCGCTACTGCTAGTAGTCTCGTTAACTTCACGGAACCCAAAACTGTTGAGAGTTGAGTCACTTAAAGTCGTCAGGGGACTGCTAAAGTTGCCAATCCAGACGGAGATATCACTATCGTTGATGACATATTGCAGATAAGCCTGATCCAACACCACTGCTTCGGAGAACTGGAATAAGACGTAGTTATCCCTTCCGCCAACGTTATCAACCACATGAGTGTTGTTACCGCCATTTCCTTCGCTACTGTCGGTGACACCCAATCCACCACCATAGCTACCCAGATAAGCCGCATTCCAAGCACCATTTGTGCCATCGACACGGCTAAAGGCTCTAGCTGTTATGGTAATTCCGTCTTTTGTGAATGTCCGAGTATTGCCATCTGTTCCATCTAACGGGCTACTGCCATCAAAGTCAAATCTGGTGGAACTACCTGTGGATGCTGCATTACTAACTACCGTCCCTGTGACTGTGTAGGTAATGCTGCTACCCCCTGTCAGGGTGACGTGATCATTGATGTTCCCTGTACCACTGGCTTGGTTGTCTGTTGCACCTCCACTGGCTACGCTTGTCCAAGTGACGTTGGTTAAGTTGCTAGGGATGATATCGCTCACCAGGGCGTTGGTAGCAGTAATCAGACCATTATTTCGCGCCACTATGGTATAGGTTATCTGCTGTCCTGGAGTGACATTTGTTAAACCATCTGTTTTCGTGATTGATAAGTCACCAGCATTTTGATATATGCCTGCATCCAACGTGAGATTATTTTCACCAGAGACAAGGGTAACAATCTGAGTTTTGCCAGTGCTGGGAATAGCATCAGAATCTACAGCATCATTAGCGCCCACATTAGCTTGAGTAAACTGAAATCCTGCTGGTAAACCAGAGAATCCAACTTGATATTGTTGACCTGGTGTGAGTCCAGAAAAATTGTAATTGCCACTGGCATTAGTAGTGGTGGTAACGGTAGTATCACCAACACCATTGATAATGCCGTCTGCGCCGCCACCAGTAAGGGTAACGGTTACGCCTGCTACGCCAACTTCTCCTGTATCCTGAATACCGTTGTTGTTGGCATCGTTGAATACGAAGTCTCCTAATGAAGCGGTTTTGTAGAACCCAGCATCAACTGTGGTGTCATTTTCTCCTGGCGACAAGTTGACTATATCGGAGATTAATCCATCACTATCAATGGCATCATTGCTACCTATATTCTTGGGACTGATACCGTTGAAGCCATTGGGTTGTACAAATTGGACTTTGTAGTCTCCTGGTTGCAGGTTTGTGAATGAGTATAGTCCGCTACTGTTGGTAGTGGTTGTGGCGATGAAATTCTCGGCTGCATCTAAGAGGTTAACTGTGGCATTGCCAATACCTGTTTCCCCTGAATCTTGAATGCCGTTGGCATTTTTGTCTTCAAAGACGAAATTCCCTAAGCTGGCTAGGGCTACTAAGCCTGCATCCAATGTGCCGTTGAATTCTCCTGATGTTAGGGTGACTGTTTGGGTTACACCTGTGCTGGGGTTGGCATCACTGTCTAATTCGTCGTTGCTGCCTTGGTTGGCGGTGGAGAAGATGTAGCCTGTGGGGGCTGTGAATTTAACTTGGTAATCTCCTGGGATTAAGCCACTGAATTGATAGCCACCACTGCTATTTGTTGTGGTTGTGGCGATGACACTCCCATTTTTTATGAGTTCGACTACAACTCCACTAACACCAACTTCTCCTGTATCCTGAATACCGTTGTTGTTGGCATCGTTGAATACGAAGTCTCCTAATGAAGCGGTTTTGTAGAACCCAGCATCAACTGTGGTGTCATTTTCTCCTGGTGACAAGTTGACTATATCGGAGATTAATCCATCACTATCAATGGCATCATTGCTACCTATATTCTTGGGACTGATACCGTTGAAGCCACTGGGTTGTACAAATTGGACTTTGTAGTCTCCTGGTTGCAGGTTTGTGAATGAGTATAGTCCGCTACTGTTGGTAGTGGTTGTGGCGATGAAATTCTCGGCTGCATCTAAGAGGTTAACTGTGGCATTGCCAATACCTGTTTCCCCTGAATCTTGAATGCCGTTGGCATTTTTGTCTTCAAAGACGAAATTCCCTAAGCTGGCTAGGGCTACTAAGCCTGCATCCAATGTGCCGTTGAATTCTCCTGATGTTAGGGTGACTGTTTGGGTTACACCTGTGCTGGGGTCGGCATCACTATCTACTGCGTCACTGTTGCCTTGGTTGGCTGTGGAGAATACATAACCTGCGGGGGCTGTGAATTTGACTTGGTAATCTCCTGGGATTAAGCCACTGAATTGGTAGCCACCACTGCTATTTGTTGTGGTTGTGGCGATGACACTCCCATTTTTTATGAGTTCGACTACAACTCCACTAACACCAACTTCTCCTGTATCCTGAATACCGTTGTTGTTGACATCGTTGAATACGAAGTCTCCTAAACCGGCTGTTCTATAGATACCGGCATCAATAGTGCGATTGAACTCATTTGGATTCAGCTCGATGATTTGTGCCTGACCGGTGAGTGGGTCAGCATCAGAATCGGTTGTATCATTACCTTGATTGGACTGTGTAAAGACAAAACCTGTTGGTAGATTGCTAAAGGTAACTTTGTACTCTACACCAGGCAAAAGAAGTGGAAATAGATAAGAACCATTGGCATCGGTGGTTGTGGTGACAGTAGTGTCATCTGCTGTACCAATTACACCATCTTTGCCGCCACCAGTGAGGGTAACAGTAACACCTTCTACACCCGCTTCATTGGTATCCTGAACGCCATTAGCATTTAGGTCTTCCCAAACAAAATCACCCAAAGCGGCTGTCTTGAGGATATTAATCGTACTTTGTGCGATGTTACTTCCTGTTTGGTCAACAGGAACAACAATAATTGCGATATCTTGAGGTGTGCCATCTTGGCTAAGGCCTGGTACAAAGCCTGCACCATTTTGACGCGCTGCTTCAACCAGCTCACTAACTCGACTTAGATCGTATGCGCCTACTGTATTTAATGCACTGGAAGGAATTGCGTCCTCAAGCAGAGTCCATATGGCTACCTGCATATCACCAGAGGTATAAGCACCGAGACTATCTGGAGCTTGCTGACCTAAGAATTTCTGGTTAATTAACCAGTTAACTTCATCTAGGTTTTCAGGTTTATCAATTATCCCTGTTGGCAAAGGGTCATTATAGCTAGAATACAGTTGAGCTTGGTAAGTTTGCCCTGGATTTATACCTTGATTCACATCAATGCAATAACTGTCATACAGTCCATTGAGGAAATTACCGTTGGAAATTGTCAGATCCACGTAGCTTGGACTATCACCACCAGAACCAGGATAAACAACTACGATGTTTACGTTATTGTCCGGTAATGTTAACTTTAAAGCTTGCAATAGGTCATCAGTTAAAGACATCAAAAGGCTCCGCAAAATTGGATTCAGCGAACCTAAGCGAGTCAAGCCAAAATAAAAATCTATATAGGGAACAAATATCTTTAGGAGATCATCTCAGTAATTTCTAAAATTTTGTCCCTTTAAAGAATTTTTTAATCAAAACAACATAAATAAGGAATGTCATTTACACCAAAAAATTTTGTAATTTCTCAAAAAATAGTGTATTTCGGTAGCGTTCGTGAGAATTAAAAGCACAGTAAGTTTTGTCAATCAGTTAAAATACTCAAAAAATTAAATTAAGAATTGATAAATATAACCAAGTTTGGATCAGGTTCAGACTAAATATGATATGAACAGGTCTTACCCATCCAGGTTGTCTGTTGAGACTGGGTGTAAGGCTCTTAAAAATTTATACTCCTACACCCTTGTCTAAACTTTTGATTTTTCGTTTTCATGGGTAAGTCCTAAATTATTGTTGTTTGCATCTTACTAGTGTAAGCAAGGCTATACTGCTCAAAAATACTCTAATTTTTAGGCTATTAATAACTACGAATCATGCTGATTTTTCTGGGTTAGCCGTAAATAAGTGTTTTCATCAATATCTACAGATAGTTGTTCGAGATTTTCCCCTAAATCTTTTTGTAGTTTCTCAGTTAATGTAACTGGGAAATTTAAACTAATACCTTGATTTTGTACTAAATTGGATAATTCGGAAAACTGTACCTTCACAACTTTACGTTGATAGCTTGTGAGCTTGTAAGTAGATGTTTCCGATATATTTTGAGACTGCATAGCTTTTTTTAATTGCTCTTGTAGATGCTCATATTCAGAATTTAAAAGTTTCCATTGTTCTTCGATTTGGGCAAAACGTGAGTTGACAACTGTTATGTCTACTGTCGTTGGATCAGGGTTACTTTCTATTTGCAAGTTTAATAAACGCCGATGGATTTGAGCGAGATAAATACAATCTAAATAAGCATATTCTATTTGTTCTTCGCTGAGAGGTCGCCTTCCCCAATCGCTACTCTGTTCCTGTTTATCAATATTGTTAAAATTACATAATAATGTAGCTAAATTTTGCAGTTGATAATTTTGTACTGGTAAGAGATGATAAGGTATTTTTTTAGCAATTTCTAAAGTGCAAGTAATATTTTTAGCTTGCTTATTGCCCAGAAGTTTAACATCAAAATTGGCATTATGAAACACTTTTTCAATATTTGAATTTACCATAATTTTCTCAACAAAATCAGCTACTAAATCAGGCTGATCAAGTACATCCAAAAGATAAACGCGATCGCCACTCATATCGTTAGGATCATCTAATACCTGAATCAGCGATAATCGAGGGCTACGACTTTTATAGTCAGCGACCTCGGTATCTATCCATAAGGTAGTAGCTTGAGTATATCCAGCGACTATGGCACGAATTTCCCTGGCATCAGTTAAGTATGGCATTGGTGGATATGTCCTGATATTTGCACTCAACAGCTAAAATATATATTTACAATTCACATTGGATCGCTATACAATCTTATTCTGATAAGAAGGGGAGTAGCTGCTGGCAAAAGCCAGTACATCTGGATCAACATACTGGCGATGAGCCTGGTTCAGATGACAACTAGAAAATATTTGGAAGCGAGACCTTCACTAAGTTCACATTCAAGATGTGTGCTTGGTGGGGTCTTTTGGCATTCATCAAGCTTCACATCGGTAAACGTTTTTCAGGAGCTTGAGAGAGTGCTAACAGCTTTTACCGCAGGTTTATTACTAATTACAGTTTCAGAACTAGGCGATAAAACTTTTTTCATCGCCATGATCTTGGCAATGCACCATTCCCGACGATGGGTTTTTACAGGAGTAGTGGGCGCTTTAGCCGCAATGACAATACTCTCGGTGTTATTTGGCAAAGCTGCATCTCTATTGCCACCAGTGTATATTTATTACGCTGAAATAACCTTATTTATTGCCTTTGGTCTGAAACTGTTATATGACGCTAGTAAGATGTCGGCGGCGGCGGATAAAGCTGAAGTGATGGAAGAGATGGAGGAGGCCAAAGCAGCCGTAGAAAAAGCAGATTTGCAACTACCAAAACAAAAAACGCCCTTATCAATTATATTAGAAGCCTTTGTCTTGACCTTTATGGCCGAGTGGGGCGATCGCACCCAAATTGCCACCATAGCCTTAGCCGCCGGAAATAACATCATAGGTGTCACCATAGGAGCCATTTTAGGTCATGCCATTTGTGCGGCGATCGCTGTCATTGGAGGCAAAATGATTGCCGGGAAAATTTCTGAACGTCAACTCACCTTTGCTGGCGGATGCTTATTTTTGATTTTTGGTATTGTCGCCGCTATTGAAGGAGTGTAACAATTCAACATTCAAAATTCTTATCCTACTCATCAATAACCCCCTGAAATTGGGGGTTAGAGTTTTATGGCTTCGGAGTACTTTCAGGAGTGGGAACGGGAGGTGCAGCAGGTGCAGCAGGTGCAGGAGATGCAGGAGATGCAGTTGCGGCTTTATTAATTTCATCTTTGTATTGAGCCGGCGCTAAAGCTAAAGCACTATCAAACAAAGGTTTAGCCTCGGTTGCTTTTCCTTGTTGCTTCAACAGCATGGCCTTTGCCAAAACTGGACGAAAATCCTTTGTATCTTTCTCAATTGCTTGGTCAAATGCCGAAATCGCTTGAGGATAACGTTTCTGAGCCGCATGAACATTACCCAGTAGCACCTGTACAGCCACTACATCCACACTCCCCGGCTGGATGGTATTGGCTTGGGCAGCATTAGTAAGAGTATCTTGCAACAAACCGACAGCCGCTTCTGGACGTTGCTGATCTAACAAGAGAACTACCATCCCTTGCAAAGCCTTTAAATCACCGGGTTTGGTATCCAAAATTGAGCGATAAGCTGTAGCCGCCCCTTCCTTGTCACCAATTTGTTGTTTGGCTTGAGCTAATAGCACTCCATACTCTGATTGATTAGGATTAAGCTTGGCTAGCTTTTCCAGAGGCTCTATCACGCTCTGGACATTACCTTGTTTTAAAGCTAAAAGTTGCAGCCGCGCTTGTAATAAACCCTTCAATGCAGTTTGATTTTCTGGTTCCCGTTGTAAAACCAGTTCATATCCACGTACTTCGTCTGCCAATTTGGATTGTTGATTAGAAGCGAGTGAGCTGCCTTGGTTACTAGCACTATTCTGGTTTGAGGGTGACGTATTATCATTCAGCGCTCCAATAATGGGAACAACTGAAACACCCACAAAAGCTAGAACTGCCAGCGCCAAGATGAGTTGAACTATCCACCGATTGCGCGGTTGAGACACGATTTAAATGCCCTCCATATCTATAATCACATTATTATCGACACAAATTAGAAAGTTAAAAATTTCCAAAGTTTGCGGAATACCGTCAAATACCTGTGAATTTTATAACAAACCACAAGTTAGCACTGCTAAAGTAAGTGATGACTTTAGGAGGAGCCATCAGAATAGAAGCTGTGATATGCTTCCGAAACTAGTGTAAAGGCGCTAAATTACAGATTTAGAGTAGAATGACGAGTCTAGCGTCTTTAAAATTATATAGAGCGTTTTCGTGTGATTTTGTGAAAAGCCAATATACTTTCATCAGCCACACAAGCGCTCTTTCTCGATGCTTTAGTAAAATCCCATAATTGGGATGTGTCTCCGCCGCAAGGAGTTTTTATGACTTCCGACCTGATGCCTTCGCCTGAATCTTCCAACTCTTTTGCCTCAGATCAGCCTCAAACTAAAATAGAGGCGGCCGCTAATATTCATATAGCAGCACCCCAGTCCTCTAAGCCTGAAAATTCGTCACTCAACACTAGTGAGAATGCCACAGATGAGAACTTAGCCGATCGCCAGCAACCAATTCCACCTCCCAGTGAACCAATGCAATACAGAGCCATTGGTTTAGTCCGGGGTCGTTACCGTGCCAGCGATGAACAATTTACGCAAGGTATCTTACTGACTACAGATGGCGTAGAACTCAACGCCGTCCTCCTGGGTCGGATTATGAGCCTAGTCAAAAATCATCTAGACCTAGAACAAGACCATTTGTGGGTAGTTTATCCCCGCACAAGGCAAGAAAACGACACTCTGCATATCCAAATCGTCGGCGTTTGGGAACCAGAAAATCTGGCTAAACATTCGACAGAAGAAGATGAGCAAGATGCGCTTTCACAAGAAACCATACCCGAAGAACCAGAAGCAGCTACGAAAGCCCCAGCGCCTTCATCCAATATTCCTGATGGCGGTTTTTCTGTCCGTGGTGAAGTAGTTTATCAGTCTTTCGATGCTAAAAGCTTAGTTGTCAAAATTAAACAGGCTCCACGTAAACCAACTGATAAGCCCAAATATTTCAAGTTGAAACTGCGTGGTGTGTTAACCACCAAAGCTGTAGGGAAGTTTTGGGACTTCCAAGCCAAGCGAGAAGGTGACGTTCTGGTAGTACAAACGGCAGAAGCGATCGCCGACTTGCCCAAAAAACGCAGGCCACCGTTTAAAGGCGGCGGCGGTGGTGGCCCCCGTGGTGGTTTCAGAAAACCATTCCCCCCCAGAAGACCAGGAGAAACGCCCCGCCCAGTCAAGAAAGTCGGCGGCGAAACTTCTGCGGTTTCCAAACCCCAACCGAAAGCACCGGTTCCCAAGCCGGTGAAGAAGCCCAAGCCGACGGAGTAGGGCAAGGGGGTAGGGGAGTAGGGGGGCAGGGGAGCAGGGGAGGCAGGGGGAGAATTTACTTCAAAATTTTCACCCAGTCCCCAGTCTCCAGTCCCCAGTCCCCAATCCCCAGTCCCCAATCTCCAATCCCTAAAAATCCGTCCAACGGTCTTGAGGCAGAAACGAACGTTCTTTGGGAATCGGGGCTACTGGTTCTGTGAGAGTGAAACTACCTGCCTCAATCCACTGTTTTAACTCTAAGGCTACCTGTCGAGCTAGAAACATACTCGCCAAGGGAGCAGCTCTCACGGTTTTGCCCTCGATGGTGATACGCCCAGACTTAAGTTGGGCGTAACTCACCAAACCAAATGTGGGACGAACGCGCCGAGGAATGGAAAAGTCTACTATTGGCGCGACTAAATCTTGGTCTTGAACTGCACAGTGTTCTACAACCTCTTCATTTAACACCGGCAGTGGGACACCTACGCCCAACATCAGCGAAGGGCCATAACTTTTGAAATAACAACCCCGCACCCAACGAGCATCCATTTGTTTGGCATCACCAATTAAAGCTAAAGTTGCAGCCGGGCCAATGGGCGTTTGATTAGCTAAACGCTTTTGTAAGGGAAAGTGTTGAGTCCCTTCCCAAGCCACATAACCGATGCCACCACCTAAGAAAATTCTTGTGCCAATACCAACGAGTTGTAAGTTTGGGTCATTGAATAGGGGAGAAATTGCCCCAGGGTTGGAGTAAACAGCATTACCTAAACGTGGTTGTAAGGGGCCGAGATAAGTATGAAGTGGGCGATCGCCTCCATTCACGCCTACGATAAAATTTTGATAGAGATTACGCGGATTGAATAAATAAAACTGATTTATCGTGTCGCGGGTAATTGTTGTTTCAAAACTCGCTCTCGGATAACAATCAGTTACCTGTCCTTGCGCCCTGACGTGTATGGGTTTACCTGCAATTAAATCTTCGATCACATGACCGCCGCCACGTTCTCGGACTTCTTCGCCATCCATCACGTCTACAGCACAGCTAGCACCCAGGTATAAATCAACAGCCCCAAAACCACTGTATGCTGGAACGCCATCTAACCAGCAACGGCGAATTTTGATTGGTGGGTCAGTGTGTCCGAGATTGAGAATAGCGCCAGTTGATTCCATCGGTTCAAAAGTGCCAGTAGTAACTACGTCAACTTCTTGAGCAACTTTACTCACACCAACTTCTAAAACTCTTGCTTTTAATTCCTCAACCGTCAGGACTATCGCCGTTTTACGGTCGATTTTCTCGTTAATTTCCGCAATAGTTCGCATTTTAAATGTAGCGGATAGACATTTCAATTATGATGCAGTATGCCTGCCAGGTTACTGATTGAATCAGCTTAGCAAACATAATTCAATCACCTCAATCAGAAATGTACACCAGCCAGTTATAGATTTACCAATATTAGTATTAATGCTAAGAAATAGAATTCGGCATAAATATTTAATTTAGCCAAATTTAAATATAGAACTCCTATCTGGTTGTCGTTGGTGTAGCCTGCAATATGGGTTGATAAATCCCAGTGAATAAGTTAATTTACAAATCAGATTTTTAAATTACCAAACCAGCATTAATTATTAGCTAATTCCGGTATAGTAGCTTCTAACTTGAGACAATTAGCCCCATCAACTTGCAACTGATATTCTACTTTATCCATTAAGCGATTCATAATTAGCCAACCGTAGCCGCCTTCTTGCCTATCATCAGGATTGGGTGGGAAGTAGGTAGACATATCAAAACCTGTGCCGTAGTCCCAAATTTCCAAAGCAATATCTCGTTCTTTAAATTCCAAGCGTAGTAAGACAGGCAAATTTGGTTGCTCTTTGTGGGCATGGCGTACAACGTTAGAGTAGGCTTCTACTAAAGCCAAACGTAAGCGACTAGACTGTCTTGACCAATCAACAGATTCTCCGAACTGGATTTTCAAGCATCCCAATAACCAGTGTTCCACTATGTTTAAATAGTTCAAGTCGCTTGGTACATGAAGCTCACTTTTCATAACTTACAAAACCTCCAGAGAGAGTATAGTTTGATCGTCTTCTTGAACGTGATTATCTGCCTGAATACGTGAGAGTAAATGGTTGAGGGATAGTGGTTGAGGCTCTTGTTGTAGGAGTTGCCACAGACCATCTTGATTCAGCATAGAATGAGTTGCTGGCTGAACGCCACCCACGGGTTTTACTGCTTCTAACAAAGTATTTGATACCATCGCTTCCGTGATACCATCGCTGGCTAACAGCAATGTATCTCCGGGTGCCAGAATTAAACTACCCGACTTAGCCTGCCATTTCGGTAAAATGCCTAATGGTATGCCTCTCACTGTAAGATAGTTAGGTTTTTCTGGGGCGATTTGATTTGACCAAACCAGGGGATAAATGTGTCCAGCATTTGCATAGACTAACTCTCTAGTGGTAGGTGTATAACGAGCTAGCACAAAAGTAATAAAGCAATTGTTACTAATTAAGTCATCACACAAGGCATGATTGAGATTGTGTATAACTACATTGGGTTCGGCTGGGATTTCTTGGGCTAATTCCCGTCTTAATACAGAAATTGCACTAGCCATAAATAAAGCAGCAGGTACGCCTTTACCGGAAACATCGCCAACGGCTAACCACACATCACCTTTGGTGGGGTGGACAAAGATTTCAAAAAAATCGCCTCCTACTTCTCTGGCAGGATAGCAGCAAGCTTGTAATTTTGCGCTTTTTATTTCTGGTAGGGTTTGGCGTAGTAAATTATTTTGAATTTGCCGCGCCACTTCTAACTCAGCACTAATTTGCTGTTGTTTTTCTTGCAGGCGTTGGTAGAGTTTTGCTTGGGAAACAGCTAAAGCTGCTTGTTCAGCCACACCCGTAATTAATTGAATGTCTTCGTCTTGCCAAGGATGCTCTCGTCCCCATTGGTAAAGAGCCAAGACAGCTAACAAGTGCTGTTGGTAAGATAGGGGGACAACCAAATAGTTACAGGGATTATCATTGTATATATCTTGGGCAATTTGATAATCACCGGTTTCGAGTACTTGGGCAATTAAAGTAGTGGGATCAAAGGCGCTATCGGGTAAGTTGTATGCTGGATTTTGATAATAAAACTGATTTGCAGTGAGGCGATTGTTTTCTACTGGTTTGAGTAAACAACAAGTAGCTTCAAAGGTTTGCCCAATGGTAGCTGCGATTTTTTGCAGCATACTCTCATAATCCAATGACTCTCGAATTGCTGTGGTGACGGCGTTAAATAAAGATTCTCGCCGCAAAGACCGACGCAATTCATGAGTGCGCTTTTTGACCAACCGATATGTATCAGTAGCTTGCTCAACTAAATTCTTTAGCCGTTCAGGGTTCCACGGTTTGGTGATGTATTTGAAAACTTGACCAGAGTTAATGGCTTCTACCAAATCTTCCACATCTGTAAAACCAGTAAGTAAAATCCGAATGGTGTCGGGAAATTTTTCTACTGTCAGGCTGAGCAATTCGGTACCGTTCATTTCAGGCATTCTTTGATCTGAAATAATTACAGCCATTTCGCCTTCTTGAGCCAGAATTTCCAAAGCTTTCCGGGCATGATTAGCTTTATATACGTGAAAGTCTCGCCTAAAAGTACGGTAGAGTAAATCTAAGTTATCTGGCTCATCGTCTACTACCATGAGCTTCAGTTTTTCTACCTTAGTTTCCGTCATATTTGACTTGCTTTTTCGGATACTAAAAATTAGCGAGATATGGCAACTGTTATCTCACTGAGTCGTTAAAAGGCGTTTTCAGAAGTAATCTTTGATTAGAAGCTTACTTTCCAGACAAGTATAACTTTACTCTTAGAGTTATTGGTAAATCTTTAAATCGCTAGTAAATTTAACCCACTAATCCAGAGCGTAAGGCGCGGACAGCAGCTTGGGTGCGGTCATCAGCGCAGAGTTTATTGAGAATATTGCGAACGTGGGTTTTTACAGTGCCGACTGTGATGTAAAGGCGTTCAGCGATGACCGCGTTACTACAGCCTTCGACAATTAGCTGTAATACTTCTAATTCTCTTTCCGTCAGGGTATAGGAGTCGATAGTCTCTGAGTTATCTTCGGTTTCTGAGTTTGTGAAAGAATTTTTCGCTTCTGTTATGGTGGTTACTGGTTTTGGAGACTGTTGTTGTGCTTGTTGTAGTACAATTCTGGCGATCGCTGGATCAATCCAAGCGTTGCCATTATAAGTTACCCTGACTGCTTCCAGTAGATTATCAAACCTAATATCTTTCATACAGTAAGAATCAGCCCCAGCTGCGAAAGCTGCCAAAACTGCTTCTTTGTTATCACGCAAGGTTAAAATCAATACTTTTGTTGGTAAGTCTGCGCCGTTACTGATTGATTTTAATTCCTTTGTTAGCTCAATTCCGTCTTTATCTGGCAAACCGATATCAACGATCGCAATATCTGGTTGTACCTTTTTTAACATATTTAGTCCTTCTGTTGCATTGGCAGCTTCTCCTACAACTTCAATTTCTTCTTTTTGTAGCAGTGCTGTCCGAATACCCACACGGGTGAGATCATGATCCTCAATCAGCGCAATCCGAATTTTATTCATAGTCAATTTCTACCCGTCACGCTAGCTTAACTTCAAAATCGTATTTATCGGAAATTTTTCATAGATACAGTTTTCAGCAGTTACCCAACAATAAATATAGAATTTCTCGTCATGTAGTCTTGTGCATGGGTGTATGACTAATACACGCTCTCATGAAAACCTTACACTTAAATCATCAAATCGGATAGCTATATCTCAAATATAAGCACTCTGTCTAAATCGACGCATTTAATTCTGCTTTCTATTTTGGCAGGTGTCAGGCTCAAGCAGGACTTACGCACCCAGATTTTCTTTTGAGACCGGGTGTAAGGGTGTAAGGGTGTAAGGGTTTCAAGCATTTATTTTGAATTTTGTAGCTTTAGCTTCCCGAAAGGTCTTTTGAATTGATTCATACCCCTATACCCTTCTCCAAACCCTTGACCTTTCGTTTTCATGCGTAAATCCTATCAAGAGTATAAATACACCTCAGCTAGCTCTGGAATTGTTGATTACAGCAAAAAATTTTCGTCTTTCAGATATCTTCACGGAAACTAGCCTGTTCTGTTTGTTAACTATCTTATGTAGTTTTTTCATCAATCATAAAGAACCAAGTTAATTTTTTTAGCGATTTGTCAAAAATCACTGATAAAAGCTTACTTAAGCAGTATAAGCTGTTTTTATTATCCAAAATAAGCAAAATTAGGGTTTTATTTTGCATCTGGGGTTGTCTTAGAAGGCTTATTTGGATAAATTTACCCCCCTGTCAGCCTAGAGGCAACCTATTAAAAAATTTGATAAACTATCGTCGAGAGAATCTGGTGTGAGGCTAAAGGGCTATGTTTCCATCATCTAAAGTGTTTTCAGTACTGGGAATTCCAGTTCATGTAATGAGTGACTATCCGAGTTGGTTACTGGAATGCCTGCGATACGGGAAAGGCGCTCATGTAGTGACACTCAATGCGGAAATGACAATGCAGGCGCAGCAAAATACATCATTGAACAACATAATTCAGAATGCTGAATTAGTAATTCCTGATGGTGCAGGAGTGGTGATGTATTTGCGGTGGCTTTGTTGGCAAAAAGTCCAGCGCTGTCCGGGAATTGAACTGGCGGAAACTCTGTTAAAAGCAATCGGTCAAGAGCAAGCAGATAAAACTGTATTCTTCTATGGAGGAGCGCCAGGAGTAACGGCACAAGCGGCGAATGATTGGCAGCAAAAAATACCTAGCTTGAATATAGTAGGTACTCACTCCGGCTACCATTCTGCACAAGAAGAACAACAACTACAACAAACTCTTGCCCAATTACAACCACAGGTAATTTTGGTTGGTTTGGGTGTTCCACGACAAGAATTATGGATTGCCCAAAATCGTCATTTGTGTCCTCAAGCCATTTGGATTGGTGTTGGTGGTAGTTTTGATATTTGGTCGGGAAGCAAAGATCGCGCCCCCGCTTGGTTGGCTAATAATAATTTGGAATGGCTATATCGTTTATATAAAGAGCCTTGGCGTTGGCGGCGAATGTTGGCTCTGCCTCAGTTTGCCGTGAAAGCTTTTGTTTACCGTTTGACTATGAAGGGTGCGATTTAGTACTTATCTAACCTAAATGATAGTATTTACGCCATTTTGAAGATTACAAAAATTTTGAGTTTCGGTTTTGGGATTCCCAGGCATGATTTGGGAATCCTTATTTTTAAGTTAATACTGTTCAGAAAAGGGTAAATCTGCCGAGCTAGGCGGGAAAGAATGAAAATTACACTGAACAGTTAGTTGCCTATTGCCTAAGGAAAATTGAGTAATGCCCCTATTAACGAATCCAGTCACTGCCGAACAGGCTATTTATGAAAAAGCAAGTCCAACCCAAGAGGAAAGTGCTAGTACCGATAATATGGTGCAGTTAAACGGGGTGACCAAAACCTATGGTAATGGTTGCCATGCTTTGCTGGATATTAATTTAGAAATCAAAAAGAAAGAATTTTTATTTATTACAGGGCCTAGTGGTTCAGGGAAGTCAACTCTGCTAAAACTTTTGTATGGCGAGGAGTTACCCACCCAAGGAGAGGTGATTGTTAATGACTATAGTGTTACAAATCTACGGGGCGATCGCTTATCATTATTACGCCGACGTATTGGCATTGTTTTTCAGGACTACAAACTAATTCCCCAGCGAACAGTGGCAGAAAATGTCACTTTTGTCTTGCAAGCTCAAGGTTACACCCGCAAGGAAATTCACAGGCGTTTAGAACCTACACTCAAATTAGTGGGTTTGCTTTCTAAGGCTGACTGTTTTCCTGATCAACTTTCTGGAGGAGAACAACAACGGGTAAGTATTGCACGGGCGATAGTGGGAACACCGCCCTTAATATTAGCTGATGAACCTACAGGCAATCTCGACCCTGATAACTCTTGGCAAGTGATGCAGATTCTACAAAAGTTAAATGCTTTTGGGGCAACTGTGATTGTTACTACTCACGATGAGCAATTGGTACGTCGGTGTAATCGGCCTATAGTTCAGGTTCGGGATGGTAAATTGTATCGTAAATAGTCAGTTGTCAATAGAAGAGAAGTTGTATAAGCTAATGCGCGTCTCGATTGCATAACTATTAATAAGGGCTGTTAACTGTTGACCGTTGACAGTTAACAGCTATCATGATGGATTGTGCAACTTAAAAACAGAATAGCTGACAACGTCTAATGAGAAACTCTTGCTTTAATTTTGGATAAAGGTATCAGAGTTGGCAAAGGACTAGATTGTAATGGTTGTGATTGCTCTAGGGCTTGCCAGCTATCCAAAGCCGCCTCTCTAACTATTGGCTCTTCTTCACGAGCCAGTAGCAGTTGCAAGCATTGGCTAATCTCTCGTTGCAGTTCCGAATCAATTTGTTGAGTGGTGATGATTTTAGTTAATCGGCGTAAAGTAACCAACCGCTTTAGGGAGTCTGTTTCTGTAAGATTGAGGAACAGCTGCTCAAAGTTTTGTTCTTCTTTACCTGCATAAGATTTGACAAGCTGCCATATAAGTAAAATTATAGTTAACAATGTCCCTAATCCTTGAGCGATCGCCCCAGTAGCTATCCAAGGACTAGGAGAGTCAGCCAAAATTGACGCGGCCATATAAGTACTGATAGTACTTAGCCCACCACCACCTACAGCTATGACTAATCGCCGATTTGGGCCACTAAAAAACCTTTGAATTTCTACCCAACGTAATTGCCAGTCCCATTTTTGCATTGAGTAGACTAATAACATTACGCCAATACCAACCAGCAGAGCCAATAGTAGTTTCCAGTTCCATAGCAGCATCGCCACAATAATTATCAGCAAGCCTAGAAGACCGCTTGGCTCTGAGAGATGCTGAAAAGTCCGCCGCTTGGTGGCTTTAGTCTTAAGCTCTGGAAGCGGCCAGTTGGGCATCTGGTTGATTAATTGCTGCCAAGAAGACAAAGCCTTTACCACAGTGTTTACCTACCTAACATTACAAGATTGTCTAATGTATAAGTTGTGCTTGGTATAAGGACAGGATGACTTAGGCTGTTTACTAGTAGTGAGGCTGAATTTTCACTAGTCACTCAGGACTTCTAACGTTTTATCAGCTCACAGTCTTGCCATACTAAGCATTCGTGCTTTCCCAATACCAAATACTGTAAATCGACAATCAATAATACTCTATAAGAATACCTGGGTTGAAGTGGATCAAGCGATTTTGCTACTAAAATTGCTCTTGGTTGTTTTTAAACGGAGAAACGAAATTCGCTCAAGGTGAATTGACCATCAAATGCACAGAAGGTAACAGAGTGGATGTTCTCAACTGTGACAGATAATAAAGTGTTAGGAGGTAAGGCTGAGTCTGAGTTGGCAAGATTGGCGCTGGGAAGTATACTTTGAGCTAATAACTGGCGATCGCGATCGTAAGCAGAAAGTACCAACCTCTGTGAACTAGTGACACAAGCGCTTACTTGGTTCACAGGACGCAAGAATGTCGCTTCCAAAAATCCACTTTTGGGCGCACCCATCAACACTGTTAAGCCGGAATTAGTGGGAAAAGCTGGGTTTGATGGTTGTATGGCTAGTGAATTCTGAAAAGTCACTCCCCAACGTTCATACTGATGGTCTACGACTTCAAAGCACTTTAAGTCTTCTAAGTTCAGACATATACAGGTTTGTGCATCTATCGTACTAACGTCAATTCCTTCTTCCGATTGGCTCCGTTTAACTGAAGCTACAATTTGTTTCTGCTCATCAAATTGATTACGTGCAAATTTAATATCTTCAAATCTTGGTATTTTATCCGTTTGAAGAGTAGCCTGCTTGACCACAACACCCCGCCTTACCATTACCTAGAGAATCACAAAATTAATGATAGTTACTTGTTTTATGTGCTAACAAATAAAACATAACTATCGTTTATGAGCGTTGCAGATAGTTTTACACACTCATAATTTATCCGTAAGTTTTCTGTAGACTACCACAAAAAATTGATCCCCAAATATTACCTAAGTGATTCTCGCTACCAGGAGGAAATTTTAGTAAACCTTGCTATCCGGTAATTATAGGCAAAAAGTATTTTAGATGATGAAAAAAAAATTACTGAATCTTTACAAGTAAGCCAGTGATTTTACATCTACTTAATCTGACGCTGGCTAGAGGTGTCATAATTCTTGGTTCATCGATAATAGCAATTGTAAGAGGCAGAAGGCAGTCCCGATGAAACAGGTTTCACGGCCAAACAGGAAAGATGTCTTTTTCCTACATTCTTATACCCCTACACCCGTTTTAAGTCAGGAGAGCGGGAAAAAAAGAAAACTAATGACAACTGACAACTAACCAATGACTAATAACTAACACTATGTTTCCAGCACCGGGATTTGAGCAACGCTCCATAATTACTTCACTAGGTAAGATGGTGTATTACACTGCCACTGGGTCGCTTTGGCAGGACAATGAGAAGACCGATAACCAAGAAACTTTGGTGTTTCTGCATGGATTTGGAGGCGGGTCTTCTGCTTATGAGTGGTCAAAAGTGTATCCCGCTTTTGCTTCAGGGTATCGCGTATTAGCGCCAGATTTAATTGGTTGGGGTCAATCGGAACATCCAGAGCGCAATTATCAAATTGAAGATTATTTAACGACTATTCGAGAGTTTTTTGAGCGGACTTGTACGGGGCCAGTGACAGCGATCGCCTCTTCTCTCACCGCAGCATTTACAATTAGAGTAGCGATCGCACATCCCGATTTATTTAAGTCGCTCATTCTTGTTACACCAGCCGGGCTGTCTGATTTTGGCGAAAACTATTCCCGCAGTATTTTTGCTCAAATCGTTAGTATTCCTCTTCTGGATCGCTTACTATACAGTACTGGAATTGCTACTAGTGCAGGTATTCGTAGTTTCTTAGAACAACGGCAATTCGCCCAAGCTAACCGAGTATATGACGAAATTGTCGAAGCTTATTTACAATCAGCCCAACAGCCCAACGCTGAGTATGCAGCATTATCATTCGTTCGGGGTGATTTATGCTTTGATTTATCCCTCTACATTCAACAGTTAAAGACCCCCACAGCCATTGTTTGGGGGCAAAAGTCTCAATTCACTGGGCCAGAAATTGGCCGACGTTTGGCCGAACAGAACCCCCAAGCGATTCGAGTGTTTCAAGAATTGGAAAATGTCGGATTAACTCCACAATTGGAACTACCAGCAGTGACAATTGGACTCATTGAGAAATTCCTGCCTTTACTTAATAGCCATTAACGGCTCTCATTCTGCTCTCCGCCTCTTCTCCCCCCATTGACATTTTGGAAATATTCTGAAAGATAGAGGCTGATTACCTCCGGGTATATCTTTTTTCGGTAAATTTTTTCAAAAAAACTGTGTTGGCTGTTACAATATTGTTAAGAAAAGTTGCCCGTTGCATTTTGGGAATACGCAGCCGGGTTTTAACTCTATATGAGAAGACAACGCTAAAAGAATCAACTGGGCCAGCTGTGGGAAGCTGGTCTTTTTTTCCGTACGTAGAAGTTCGAGCTATGGTCGTCTTACGTGGTGTCTTGCAAAAATAAAATTACCAAACCTTAACAATCATACAGGAAATTTTCAGTAATTTCCACATATTTTCTAATTTTATTCATTTGAATAGACTATGGTTTGTCAAAATTAGTATCTTTTTATTCTGTGGTAAAACACTAAAAAAAGCTCGACCCATAAGAGGATAGAGTTTTGCTCGATTACCTACAAGGAAGGTGTTAAATCAGAAGTAAAATAACTGACAACTGACAACTGACACACAGAAAAATAAACTCAGTATCAAAATCGAAATCCTCCTTCAAAACGAACCTCAAATCTGTCTCCACTCATTCCAATTCGAGACTCCCAAAAGTTATTACTACCAGGAGTATTATGCTGAATGACCAAGCCATAAGAGAAATTAGAATCTCGATTTCTTATGCCTTTGTCAATATTTCGGAAATTTTGTAAATAAGTACCAACAGACCAATGAGGATTTATTCTTTTTAGACCATCGAATGTATAGAAAACTTCATCTCTAATTTCTATGGAAGTGTTAAACTCTAAACCTGTATTGAACCCCAATTTTCCCTGAATAAATCCTAGCGGTGTCAGACTAGATTGATTATCTAAAAGTAGAAGGGCTGTAGATAGAGAATAGTTTAAGTTTCTATTTTGGTGAGAGAAAAAGTAGCTGAAATTTAGGTAAGCCGGATTCTGAGAATTAGCTGCGCTGTTCCAGGAAAATTGCAAAGATGGAATGTGGTTAGTAATACTTCTGGTTTTTCCATCTGCATCAAATTCTATATTAGTGTTGATAAAATTCAACACTCCATTAGTGTAAATACCTAGCATTGGTTCTTGAATACCAAAATTATTTGTGATATTAAATGCACTATCTGCCTGCAAATTAAACCAGATTCCAGAACTAAGACTGTAATTCCATTTCCCAGAAGAACCAGCCCATAAAGCTTCTATGGCGGGTAAAAATAAATATCCCCCAAAAGTTTGTAAATAAGTTTTTATTTGACCATCTTGGCTTAATTCAATGCGGTCAAAAGCAATATCAAATGTACGAATATCGATAGGAACAGATGTTATATTAGCTGAGTTCCAATCTTGAACATACTGCTGACCGTCAGGAGCAGTTAAAGTTACTCGCGTAGCCAAGGAGCGGTTGGGTGTTTGTTGTGAAGAGAAAGGTACATTAACTGATGTTAAACGACCAAAACTATTATTAGATACGTCGGCTTTAGAAATGAAAGTTTTACCTTCATTCCAAGTACGCTTTCCATCAATTAATTGAACTGCTCGCTGATGATTACCAGTCCGAATTTGCCATAAACTCGAACTATTAGGTGTGATAGTGCTAGGAAAAGTCAATTTTCCTGAAACTTGCTCTAAACCACTAGTACGGTTACTTAAAAATAAGGTTCTATTCAGTACTTGGTTAATTTTTCGTCTTTGTTCTGGTGTGGATTTTGAGTCTAAATTTGCAAAACTCTCTTGCCTAGATAATCTTTCTTTGGCTTCTTGCAAACTCGCATTTAGATGGGGAAAGTCAATCAAGTTAAAAACACCACCTATTAACATTCCTAGTGTAGAGTTAGCTGTTTGCAATTCGTCTATTTTTATTTCAGAGAATGACAAAGATAAGGAAACTCCAGGATTACTAGAAATATTAGTATAGGTCGCCTTAGGCTCTAAAGAGTCATATTCTAATAGTGTCCGACTATGAGAAAGGCTAAAATAAAATCTGTGCCAGTCGTGTTTATTAATTGTATTTCTGATTCCTAAATTACTGCGTCTTTCGCCTAGAGAAACCCAATATAAAGAATTTAAGTAATATAAATTTCGCTGATTTTCACTGATGGAGCTATTGAGTAAAATATTGAATAAATCAAAGTTACCGAATTGCTCTCTGTTACCAACTTTAATCCCCGGATTAGATGTAATTACAGGAATAAATCTAGTTCTTTGCCTAGTTAAAGGATTTCCCCACACAAAGCCTGCTTTTTTCAAAGTTTCTTCAGGAATTACGGTTCCGCGAGTCAGACCTACTTCTCCTAATAATGGCTGTAAATCACTTGTGGGAAAATTTTGTAATATTAGAGGATCTTTTTCTGTCGTCACTGATGAAATGCTGGGAACAATAGAAGTTATAGAATTATCTGCACTACTTCTATTAATATTAATAGGAGCAGCAGTAACGCCTACAGGATTATTAACTTCCGCCGCCACTGATTCGACAGCGAATTGGTTAATCCCAATTTCGTCTATGAGTTCTTGAACACCTTGGGGAAGTGAAAAAACTGCCTGCATACCCCAAAGTCTCTGAGTTAATCTAATGGTTTGTCTCGTGACACTATCGTTTGATTCTCCTTGATATACGATTCCATTCTGCCAACCTTTAGTTTCTACAACGACCCGATTACCTGGTAATATCCAATAAAGTTGATCTTGTTTGGGAAACTCAGCAAAGGTAAATCTGTTAATTACAGGGTCTTCCGCAGAAAATTTAGTTGATAAATCAATATATCTTGTATCTTGTAGAGGATTAAAAGTCGAGGAATAAAAACTAAAGTTATCTCTGGGATCAATTATCCAAGGGTATTTAGTGGCGCTATTACTCAGTGCATTTAATATAAATAATTCTAAATCTTTTTTTGATAAAGCTGGAGTGATATTTTGCTGAATAGGGGTTTCATCTTGCTCAGAGTTAGTATCTGGTTTTCGGAGCGGATTAATTAAAGTGGGAACATTTATTTCATTGGGATTAGGAAAAACTTTTTCTGGCTCATTAGCTAGGGTTGGTGTAACGTTCTTATTTCGCCAAAGCAAATAGTCAACAGATATTACTTTTGATGCTTCCTCATAATTATTATTATGTTCGATTAAATCGATATTTCTTTGAGTTTTAGCATTTACTCGGCTTACTAATAAATAATTTATCAATAAAGATGTGAGTATTACTAAATTAATGGGTATTTTCCTATAACTAAATACGATATCCACCTATTTAACATACTCTATTTCAATAATTACTTTTAACGTAATTGTGAATATGTTGATGGGAAATTTCAATAGATAAAACTGAAATGTATTTTTAACTATTCTGAAGTTGTGAAATGTATTAAATAACAAAGTATCTTTAGGGTGGGCATTGCCCACTCTACTTATATTCCAGAAATCAAATATTATTGGTGGTTTTTAAAAAATTAATAAGGAAATATACGAAATCTTCTGCTTAAAAGAATACAAATACTTACTAATACAAAAGCAAATTCAGCTAATAAAAAAGCGCCTATAGATGTGTTTCCTAGTTCTTTGATGAACAGAGAAACTATGGCTGTACCGCCGGCACTACCACCAAAATATAGTCCTGTACCCAAACCTGCACGACTGGGGTGAACCTTACTTAACACTAAGGGAATTATACTGATAAACACTAAACTGAAGCTAATACCAAAGGCCAGGATGAAAGCGATCGCCAGTTTATCGCTGTCATTTAATAAGGCTAGCCCCATTAAGGCTGTCATTGCACCCAAACCTAGTAGCATAGATTTATTTGCGCCTAATTGTGATGTCAAGTCACCCAAAGGAACAGAGACGATCGCCGAGACTAACAAAATCGCAGAAGCAATAAACTCTACTGTCAGGTTAGGCAGTTGTATTTGTAATACTTGGGGAAATATTGATAAAAGTAGGTTAAGTTCAATTCCTGTCCCTAAGCCAATGATGAAAATCAGGATAAACATCTGCACAGAAGTTTTAGCTGTTGGTTCTAGGTTGAAGCTAGAGATGTGCAGCGAATGTTTAGGTGTGAATAATTGCAGAATATATGCTGCCAAAATTAAAGCGATCGCCCCCACAAGAAAGGTGATAGATGCACCCATGTTGTCGAGGAGGGTGTTCAAAACTGGACTGATAGCGCCTATCATTCCCAAGACGAACACTAATACTGCATTCGCTTGGGGTAACTCGCTTTTAGGGGCAAATTGCGTTAAAAGTGCGATCGCTGGGGCGCGGAAAATAATTATGGCGATGACCCAAACAGTCATCAACATCGGTACAACCCAACGTATACCTATCGGTAAATTTTGTTGAACTAACAGTGATACAGCTACAAAAATAACCCCAGCTAAGACTACCCCTATACTAATCATGGGTAAACGACTACCCAAACGCTGCTGAATGCGATCGGACAATCCACCAATCATCGGTTCGATCACAGCTATTAGTAACCCTTGCCATATCCCCAACCAGCCAACCAGTCCGACAAATTCCAATTCCTCTAAAATCCTCGGTTGATAAAACTTGTAAGCCATCCAACTGAAGATGATGGCAGCTAATAAAGCGGCTAATCCCCAAACTTGTCGCCATAAAATTTCGGGGCGGGTATTGACAGAGTTAACCATGATTTTGCCGAAATCTTCTAGATTGGTTGTGGAATTGTATGACAAATTCCCTGATTAAAATCGCATTCAAAAATGCAGAATTTTCTGCTATTTGTACAATTACTCATTAACCCGTATAACATACTAATGCTCAGACTGCTAGTAAGAATGTAGTAAATAATTCACTCAGTAACTCATACCATCAATTGAATTTACCTAATAAATCTCTATTGATAACTTGACTGCTTACAGTAATTTCCTTTTTATGACTAGTGACGAAAAATACTCTTATTTTTATGATAAACATTAATAAATATGGTTTTTACGTAGAAGTAGCTGTTTTTATTTAGGCATTATTTTCTACATAAGCACCTAAATTGGCTATCTTTTTTAAGTTGTATCTGTATGAAAAATAACTTATGGTGTCGTTGCAAATACTATTAATAATATTGTCGAAAATTTAATTACATTTTTATATCTAAGGTTTTCATGTTTCAGCATTTCCCTATATGCTTAAGTACTAATATATAAACATCAGATTATTCTTGATACATGAGACACTTAAAATACTGAATAAATTCAGTATTTGTAGTTTTTCAACATCACAAATAAAAATTTTATCGAAAGTAGCTTTGTTAACAGTTAATAGTCCAATTACCCATGACCAAAATCCCTATGCTCTTGTGGGTGAGGATTTGGTAATTTTGGTATCATAACTGCCAGGAAAGCTTGAGTATCGTCTTACACTTGCGGCTATATCTGATATAACCAATCTCCAAGGTACGATTTGACAGCAATGCAAAAAGAAAAACCGTCGAACAAACAACGGTTGCAACAGAAGACGAAATTACGATTGGGGATGTTCGTTGTTTTATTACTACTGAGTGCGATCGCTGTTTTGCTGTTTTACCCGCGAACATCTACGGTGGAACATAAGCCATCAAGCAATTACGCCATTCACAAACGGCAAGACTTCAATCAATCACAGTTTTATCCCTTAAATCAAACTGTTAATCCCGACCTTTATCAACCTATAGACAAATGGGTAGGTAGATTAGTATTGCCAAATCAGCAGCAAATACAGCCGGGATCAGATTGGGTATGGATGGAAGTCCAACACGCGCCACCAGAAACACAAAATTTAGTAGGTAAAGTTGTGCGTTTGGAATGGCTAAACAAGCCAGAGTCACAGTCTTACGTACAAGCTGTGCAACAAGATATAAGTTTTACTGATGAAACAAGGGAAAGTCAAGCCAAGGGGATTATTCACCCATTTCGCCTTGATGGTCGTCTGCAAGTAGGGCCTTTGCAATCCCTCGCTGGTGCTAGGCCGAAGGATGATGTGATCGTCACCTTAGACGATGGTCAGTTAGTGAAAGGGAGTGATAATCAGCCACGTCTGCAAATTGCCCACGAACCTGTAATGGCTACCGGTAGATTTTATGGTTTAGTAAAAATCCTCAATCCAGAACCAGCTAGTAGTCAATATCCTGCGTCACCGATTTGTCCTGGAACTTCCCCTTGTCCCAGTGATTTTTTTCGCGTGCGTCATTACAATCGAGTCTCCGGTAACTTCGATGGAGTGGAAGAAACTGTGCGGATTCCCCAACAAGTAATTGATACGCGCAATATTCCACCATCTACCCCCAGGGAAATGGAAAAATCCCCCGCCGGACAAGCGGGTTGGTATATTTATGGCGCAAAGAATACTCAAGGAATTTTTGTGGTTCAGGGGATAGTACCGCGATCGCTCTTAAAAATCCAGCCGCAACACGTAGTTTTAGGAGAACAACCGGGGTTAACCTACATAAAAAACCAGAATTGGCAGATTTCACCCCAAGATAAAGGTACAATCCGGACTGTTTTACTTGATCCCAGCACCAACCAAGACCAACTAGCCCCATCTAATTGGCAAGAAGGCGATCGCGCCATAGTCCTGCATAACTTTGGTGGTATTGGTGGTAAAAAAAGTGAAGGTAGCACAGCATATACAATCACCGGACACTTCGCCTTTGGACTAGCGCAAGTAGTTCGTGATCCCATCACCAAAGAATTACAATTTGCCATTGAGTATCAACAAATTTACGCCAATAACTCAGACGGGATCATTGCGGGGAGACATTCTTGGGCAGATTACATGGGGAACTTACAATGGGGATGGGCAGCCACAAGACCCATTTCTGATGTATTAATTAAGTTTGCACCAGTCACCCAAGACTACAATTTTGACGGGATCAAGCTTTCTCCCGTGACAGAATTTCAGCGACAATTGCAGATTATGATGGCACGCTATCGCACAGGTGATGGTACTGGTAGCGCCACGGTTACTCCGGCGACTTCTTGCGTCCAAGATGCCAGCCAAGCACTATATATCGCCATTCAAGTAATTTCTCAGCAAGTAGCCTCAAACCCAGCCATTCAGCAGTGGTTGAGTAATCATCCCCATGATCCCCAAACTGAACGCTTTGGACAGCTAGTGAGATTGAGTTCAGACTTGCAACGCCAATTAACTCCCTTGGGGATCGTCCGTGCAGACTGGAAAAGTCACGCAGATTATCTCACAGGCATTGGGGATGGGACAGAACCTTTTCGTGATGGCGTTCTGCCCAGCGTAGCTGATCGCAGTCCTTGGGCAGCCTTGACAAGTTGGCGGACGATGGTACCCAGACAAGCACACGATGAAATCGCCGCCTTATTTTTCAGACATGGTGCCAAACTCTGGTTTCTACGCACCAATCAAATCGGCGGTGAAAATCCCGATATTGCCCCCGTAGCACCGACATTGGGGTTAGGAGAAATCACCATACCTTTTACCAACATTGCACCTATACCCATTTTGTTAAACCGCCTACTGGCATCTTTGGTAGTACCAGAAATACGAGATTGGCTAGTTGCGGGGATCACCGTCTTCATATATGGTGCGATCTCCTTACCTTTAGGCTGGCTTTCTGGTTTTTTGTCTTGGTGTTTCACCTCTACCAATCCTCTCCACCAACTAGCGATCGCATTACGAGTAATTATCACACCTGCGATCGCTGAGGAATTAGTCTTCCGCGTATTACTCCTTCCTCATCCTCTAGAAGTAATTAACTGGTATGGATGGACATTATGGGCAGGATTTATCTTACTGCTGTTTATTCTCTACCATCCCCTAAACGCCAAAACCCTTTACCGGGTTGGATTTCCGACCTTTTTTCACCCAATATTCCTAACCTTAACCGGACTTTTAGGATTGTGCTGTACAATAGCCTATGCTTTGACAGGTTCTCTATGGGCGATCGTCCTCATCCACTGGATAGTAGTACTAGTATGGCTGTTAGCCTTGGGCGGCAGAGAAAAGTTGTTAATTAGTCAATAGTCAACAGTCAACTATCAACCGTTCTCTTCTTCTTCTGCTTCCCATTTCCCTAAGACATATTTTGTCTCTTTTAATTTTCAAATTTTCTTGCGTTTGGTTGTTAGTTTTACTGTAAAAAAGGGTATTTTCTGGTATGGAGGATGTCAGTTTATTCAGGTTTTGATAAAAAATAGACACAAGTACATTAGCTTATGCTTATCAGAGGATCACTGGGAACTTATTAAATAATATTCAGGTCAGTTTATGTAACCGATAAGACATTTTATTTGATACCCAATACCCTAAAATCAAGTATCCGTATAGTTTAACCCTTAGGAAATATAGCTATAGCCTCAGCAAAGAGTATTTTTGCTGGTAAACGTACATCTTAAGGTACTGTGTAGTTTCAGAACTGGAGATTTAAATTTAAGATATGAGATTGCTATCTCGAATATTAGCAATCAATAAGTTAAAGAAATACCACTTTTATATTTTCTTTGTTATTTTGTATTTAACGGGACAGTTCTTACTAATCTAGTTAAGTTTAAATAACAATCAGTCCCCCCTATTTACCTACAATATTCCTGAAAATTAGCTCTTTAAATGCTTTAATTGTCAATCCTCACAAATTCCTCATAATTTCAGGTTAAAGATTGTATGGTAAGTTGCAAAATAGCAAATAGTTGATTCTCTCAAAGGAGATTAAATATTATGACTGTGCTGAAAACAAAAGAGCAACATATTGTCCTGTCTGCTGTTATTCATCCCATTGGTAATCAGCCAAAAAATACTCAATCTAAAATTGATCCACTACAACCTTTACGTCAATGGATTGATGCACTAGAAATACAAAATCGTAAGCTAGCTCACTTTATAGCAAAATTGATTCCTGCTCAGTGTCCTTTTGAGCGTGACATTGTGGTATTTGGTCGGATTATTGCCCACATTCCCCCCATGTGTAAGCTCAATCCCCTGTATGATCAATTTGTTGGTTTACGTTTTCGTGCTTTGTGTTATTTAGTAGATAAGTGCGGAGAAGACATCCAGTCCTACTGCTAATTGTGAACCGAGAATAAACTATATGGAAATAAAAATTGAGCATCAACCTAGTCCAGAAATACTCCAGAAATTGGGTGTTTTCCAGTGGGGAATTTGGCAAAAAGAAATCTCAAAATTTCCTTGGACTTATGATACTCAAGAGACCTGTTACTTTTTAGAAGGTGATGTTATTGTTACGCCTCATGGCGGACAACCAGTACAAATGGGTAAAGGCGATTTAGTAACCTTCCCGGCTGGAATGTCCTGTATATGGGAAATTCAAAGCGGCGTGAAAAAACATTATTCCTTTGATTAGCGAAAAGTACAGCATTCAAGTCGGTTCCCTTCTCATCTCATCTCCTCTAATCTGAAGAATTTTTGGATTTCGTCGTTCAATTTCAGAGATTATATGGAGTTGCAGCGAGTGTTATAAGCTAGAGTGGCAGAATTGGTAATTTGCTTATATCCTTGTTTCTCAGAACTCGTAGCGACTCCATACCCTAAACAGTATTTTTAAAAATAAATAGTTTCATCTTCCAAGGCTAACAAGCATACCGCAAGCAGAACCCGCAGGGTAGACGCATTCCCTCAAAGTGTTCCCCTACCCCTACGGGGAAGCAAGCTACGCGTTAGTGTCTCCGCAGGAGAAAGCTAGAATCAATATTCTACTTTGTATAAAAGTCTACCGTGTCCAAAAGCTTCTCTTTACCCATACTTGGCCTACGTAATTACATTTAATTGATGTTGTTTAGCTAAAAATAAACTTGTCTCTAATTCATAACATAAAGTAGGTGAAATATCTCTAGCCAATTTTAGACAATCTATTAGTAATTTGCTGGCATCCCAATACTGTTGCAAATCTTGTAAGTCTTGTTTTCCGAACTGCCAATTAAGTCCAATCTTACGCTCATTAATCATCATATCTCGTAATTCTTCAGTCCATGTTTGTCCATTTGCTAGCCACCAAGCTTTTAAGTATTCTCTCCCTTGACTAAAAGAGGGTAACTGATTTCTAATATTTTGCAGTGAATTATTTAACGACACCTGATTGACTAATAAGTGCTTCAAGTCTAGAGCTAAATTTAAAGTAGATAACCTAGCAAAAAATATATCAGCCGTCATTGTCATACTTATCGTTAGTGCATTAGTTAAAGCCAAATCTAATGCTAAGTCTATAGACAAACTACCAGTAAACTGATGCTCTAAGGATATTGCTAAATCTTGGTTACAAGCTAAGGGATGCTCTGGAGGTAAAGCTATACTAAAGTAAAAAGCACGTACACTGGCAGGATGGTATACATAACCTACTTGAGCAGACTTGTGTTCTACCCATTGCATAAAATGATGTAACTTGCGATTTCCGACAACTATATTATCAATCTTTTCCTTGATTAATTTTAATAAATCATCTACTGGTTGTAGCATCCACACAACTAGCAAAAATACCTGATGCCATCGTTGTTCAGATAAATGGCTAACTAATTCTTGCAGCGTTTGATGATTAGCATTAGCTACGATTTCTCTAGCTATAAAATACTCTTGAAATATGAGATGAGAAAAAGAGTAAATTCCTTTTGCCCTTTCAACTAATAAACCATGCTGTAATTCAATTGTTTTAATGATTGCGGTACTCTCTAGTTCCAAAGCATCTGTATCAGTCATAGCGTTGCTTTGATGGACTAGATATTCAGTGATTACTTGCTGGAGTTTTGTTTCAGTGAGCAAATAATCCCTTTGATGAAAGCTAATTGCTGCTATGTGACTAAGTAGCTTGATTTTGTGCAGCAGAGATAAATTAGTCACAGTTTGATTATTTTGAATTCCTTTTACATCATCGTAGCGTATTAAGAGCATATCCAATGCTTGTTTATAAATATCAAAATGATGAAAAGGGAAATCTGTCGCAGACTGGAAGGCCAAACAACAAAGAATCAATAAAGCTGGTCTGTTAGCCAACTCAAGAAGACGATGATTTTCTTGTAGTTCGATTTTTTGTACAAATTTGTGTGCTAAAAATCTCGATTTTTCTGGAGAATTATTGGCGATATTCAAGAACCATTTATTAGCAAATGCTGTGATTTTTGTTGTGTCAAAATCAGCAATTTCCACCTCTGTAAAACCATGAAAATTAGAATAGCTTGCACCATTACGGCAAGTAATAACTATTTTATTTTTATAAAATTTTTGGATAAAGCTGTGAATTTTATTGATGTTTTTTTCATGGTTGTTGCTTATAAACTCATTTAAACTATCTAACAAAATTAAAGCTCTGCCATGAGATAATACAGCTTTCAATTCTCCTTCAGTAATGCCAAAATTCATCACATGGTCGAGTATATATTTAAATAAGCTAAGTTGCCGAAAGTCTTTAACATCTTCCGCAAAGTCTTTGAGATTGACAAAAATAGGTAAGTAATTTGGCTGAAATATTCCTTGAGCGCAGCTAAGAGCAACTGATTGTAAAAATGTGGTTTTACCTGAGCCTAATTTTCCCAATAATATCATTTTGGAATATTTTTGCAGAGCTTCCAAACCCCCAATCAATTTTTGGTCTCGTTGTGCAATAATGGGGTTATTAGTTTTATGAGAGCCTACTTTTTGTAAATCTTGAATGTCTAACCATCTTTTACTATAAATATCTTCATTTATGTTGACATCAATATAAATATCATTAAGTGAAATTGGTCTAGCAATATCTAAAAGATGTAATGTGCTGCATTGGGAATGGATTTTTTCGTGATGAAGAGAGCGTAATTTTTGTACCAAAAAATTAATATCTAGTAGGCTATCTTCGTCACATTCTAAATATAAATAATTTTCAACGGATTGTTGGTAAATTTCTGCTGTCTCCAGTTCTAGCGCAAAGCAAATATCATTAAAGACATGACGATCTATAGGTTTACCAGTAAAAAATTTCCATATTGACTGACGTGTTTCTAAACCAACTTCCGCCGCCAGATATTCTTGTGTCCATCCTTTGCGCTTAAAAGCCTGCTTTGCTTTTCTAATACCTTCAGCAGAGGCTTGGAGCGATCGCTTTGCCATGACAACAATTTGTCCGTTATTATACAAAATATACAAGTTATATACTAACTTATACAAAAACCCCAACGCGATCGCAAACATCCGTTGTACATAATAGAACTTGAGTCAGCCAAATCTACATACCCAACTAGCTTACGGCATTGCCCAAAGAGCCAATCGCAATCTGAGCAATGCTTAAGCTTTTACTAAAGACAGTAAGGAGTAGTTCATTGGCTAGTGCAGTTTTCCCTAAAGTCCTGTTTCTGCGGTGTAAGGCTCCTGCCGTAAGCATATTAGCCCCTAATCTTGTGTTCGCTGCAAATACTTAACTGAAACTAAAATAGGATTCATACTTAATCTCTGAAATATACGTAGGGAAGCAACTGCCAAAAGGGTTCCCCTGTTCGGAGGTAGTGGCGTTGGACAATGCCCGCCCCACAGATAAGGTAATGCGCGTCTAAATTGCATAACTACATAATCGGTGCTGTTGAGTGTCAACGGTCAACTCTCCGGGTGAGGCAGTTCGCATACCCTACGGGAAGGCATTCCGCCTATGACGAAAACCGCCTTGGCGCAGCCTCTGTCTCCGACACGCTCTGCGAACGTAGAGAAAACTGCAACTGCCTCACAGTCAACAGATATCACTATGGATTGTGCAACTTAAAAGCAAAATAGCTCACTTAAATTTTTTCAATAATCAAGTCGGATTCCTATAGTTGACGATTTTTGATAGTACGTATTGTCAAAGTAATCTTCCTTTCGCTGGCTACATGGTAGTACTACCTGCACAATAGTTTTTTCTTGTGGCTTGCTGTGAATTTTTAATTTGCCGCCATGTAGTTCGGCTATGCGTTTAGCAATAGTTAAACCTAATCCAGAACCTTGCTGCTCATAAAGTTTGCGTTCAAATTGCTGATACGCTCCTAATTCGGCAATTTGCGCTGCCGTAATTCCTCGTCCATGATCGATGAATGATAAGATTAAGCAATTGTTAATAACCTGACTTTTGATTTGAACTAGGCTACCTGGAGGAGAAAATTTGAAAGCATTATCTAATAATTCTTCTATAATTTTAGCAATCTTAGCTGTGGAAATCATTATACTACAAGGATGTAGTTCTAACCGTAAATCGCCTTCTCTTCCTGCTTTTTTCGCTTTTTCGCTAATGATTTCCATTAGTGTTAGATTAGGAAATATGGTAGTTTGACTTTGCAGCAATTTAATTTGCTGGGGGTCAGTTCCCATAACTTCTAACTCTGCATATATTAAAAAGTTTTGAATCAAGCCAAATAGACGTTCACCAGATAGATAGATAGATTCTGCCATTTCCTGGATTGCTTGCGAATCAAGACTATCACTCTCTTCCATCAGAATTTGAGAAAAGCCTAATATCCCATTTAAAGGTGTTCGCATTTCGTGAGGCAAAGATAAAGTAATACTGTTGCGTAGATTATCTAGTTTTCTTTGATTCTCTTGTTTAATTGTGATATGTTTTTCTAATCGACAAGCAATAGCTGCTAATAGCTCTGCTCTTGTAAAAGGTTTGATGATATAATCATCTGCTCCCATTTCCATACCTTGACGGAAATCATTCTTATCAGACTTAGCAGTTAGAAAAATTAAAGGAATTATGGCCGTTTCTGAGCGTTGGCGTAGTACCTTTAAAACTTCATATCCATCTAGTTCTGGCATCATGACATCGCAAATAATTAAGTCAGGAATTTCTTCTTGAGCTAATTTCACACCAAGGAGTCCATTATGCGCTTCAAGTATGTTAAATCCTTCACCTTCCAACAAATCTAAGATATTTTGGCGTACATGGATATCATCTTCAATAACCAGAATTTTATTCATATTTGCCAACAAAATAAATTTTAAATAATTGCATAAGATTGTATGGATAACTACTGATTTTTGTTTATAAAAAAATTATCAAAAAACAATTATTACTATATCTTAGTAATTGTCAAGTTAACGTTTTGTTCACGGTAGTAATTATTTGACTATTTTTTATACAGACAAGTGTTTATTATTCCACAGAAAATTTTCAAATTCTACTGCTGGTAATGGACGACTAAAGAGAAATCCTTGCATTGCATCACACTTATTTTGTTTTAAAAAATATAGTTCTGATTCTGTTTCTACACCTTCAGCTACTACCTGCATATTCATATTGTGTGCCATTTCTATTAAAGCTTTGGTAATAGCAGATTTTTGCTTATCTTTGGCAACATTATGAATAAAGTACCTGTCAATTTTCAGTGTATTAACTGGCAAATTCTTGAGATAAATTAAAGAAGAGTAACCTGTACCAAAATCATCAATAGCAAGCCTAACACCTAAAGATTGCAATTCGTTCATGGTAAAAATTGCACTATTTAAGTCTTGCATAATCATGCTTTCAGTTAATTCTATCTCCAAATAATGTGGTGCTATGTTATTGGTTTTTAAAGCTTCAGTAATTCTCTGAATTAAATCTGGTTTATTAAATTCCATTGCTGATAAATTCACGGAAATGGTTAAGAAATCCACTCCAGAATCATGCCAACTTTTAATTTGGTGACAAACATTGGCTATTACCCATTGACCAATTGGCACGATTAAACCTGTGGACTCTGCTAATGGAATAAATTCTGAAGGGGAAACAAAACCTAATTCGGGACTGTGCCAACGTAATAAACTTTCTGCCGCAACTATTTTTCCTGAAGCAATATCAACGATAGGCTGATATTGCACCTCAAACTCTTGAAATTTCTGTTGTTGAATGACTTTGTGTAGACTCATCTCCAACAATTGCGTTTTTGGAGATGATATTTTAATACCATTGTGATTTATTAAGTACTTTTTTAAAGTAGCCTGCCTTTCTAAACGATTCATCACAGCACTGAGTAATTCCGCCCTGGTAAATGGTTTAGTTAGGTAATCATCTGCACCCATATCCATCCCTTGGCGGAAATCTGCTTTGGCAGATTTTGCTGTTAGAAAAATGAAAGGAATGGTTGCCGTTAATGGTTCTTGGCGCAATGCTGATAATACCCCGTAACCATCAACTTCGGGCATCATCATATCACACAAAATTAAATCGGGAAATTCTGCCAATGCTAAATTTATGCCAATGCGTCCATTAGCCGCAGACACGGTATGAAAATCTTCAGCTTGTAGCAAATCTAAAATATTTTCCCTGACCGACTCTTCATCTTCAATTACTAAAATTTTAATCATTTTTGACCTCTTCGTTTATTTGTTGTTTTAAAGGAATATTCACAGTAAATAGAGTACCAACTTCTGAGCTACTGACAACAGATATTTCACCTTCATGAATATCTACACATTTTTTGACAATTGCTAATCCTAAACCTGTACCTAAGATATTGCCAACATTCTTGGCTCGATAAAATGATTCAAATAAGTGTGTAATATCTTCTTCTGGGATACCAATACCCCAATCTTGAACTTCAAAGACTGCACATTGATCTCGACAATAAAATTTAACTTGAACAGTACTGTTGGCTGGAGAATATTTGATCGCATTAGAAATTAAGTTAATAAGAATGTGTCCTAATAATTTTTCATCCATGCAACATAACATGGATTGATGTTCACTGATAAAATCAACTTGCTTATTATTCAGGTTTAGCTGGATTTCTTCCACTAAATTTCGACAATAGGCGACGACATCGAGGGGTCTAGGCATAAACTCTAGTTTCCCTGCTTCTGCCTTACCAATGATTAAAATGTCATTTAACATTTCCGTCATCCGCTTGACGGCAGTTTGAATACGATGTAGATGGGTGAGTTGTTTTTCCTCTGTCCATTTGTGGCGGTAGTGTTCTAGTAATTCAGAAGAAGATAAAATCGTACTTAACGGCGTGCGAAATTCGTGGGAAGTCATGGAGACGAAGCGAGATTTAAGTTCGCTCAACTCTTTCTCTTTTTCGAGTGCTACTTTTAAGTATTCTTCGAGTTGTTTGCGGTCTGTAATATCTATCAAGTAACCGACCATTTCCACTGGATTATTTGTGTCATCTTTCACCATTCGTCCTTGGTCGTATAACCAATGATATGTCCCATCTTTGTGTAAAAATCGATATTCTAATTTGTAAGTTTCCGCCTCTAAGACGCTTGAAAGTTTTTTCAAGACTGCTGGTGCGTCTTCTGGGTGGATATGAGTAGACCGAAAGTCGGAATTTTCTGTAAATTCTTGGGCTTTATAACCAGTTATGGTGGTGATGTTGTCACTAACAAAAATATTGCCAAAATCTCCACAAGTTTTACTGGTATAAATCACACCAGGACTAGATGTCAGTAAATATTGTAGTCGCTGTTGGCTGACGAGTAGTGCTGTTTCTGCTTGTTTACGCTCTGTGATATCTGTTTGAATACCGATGTAGTGGGTAAGTTGACCATTTTGATCATAAACAGGGGAGATGTTCAACTCATTCCATAAGAGGCTGCCATCTTTGCGATAGTTGCGGAGAACCACAGTGCAAGCTTTACCTGCCTGCATAGCCGCACTCAGTTCTCGTAATCCTAGTTGATCGATATCTGCACTTTGGAATAAACGGAAGTTTTGTCCTATCACTTCGTCTGAAGAGTAGCCGGTCATGCGCTCAAAGGCAGGATTCACATAGATAATGGGTCTGCTGGGAGTGCTAGCATCAGCAATAATGATGCCATTGCTGCTAGCATCGATCGCCCGATCGCGTAATTTTAAACCTTCTTCTACCTGCTGGCGTTTGGTGATGTCTGTATGAATACATACAGTACCTATGATTTTACCATTGCTGTCTTTAATGGCATCTGCCCTCAGATCAACTTGTAATAAACAGCCATTGCGCGATCGCATGGCCAATTCACCCCGCCAAGATTCCCCTTGCATCACCCTAGCCATTATTTCTTGTTGCTTTTGAGGCTCCTGGAAAATTGTGCATACCCCCCCAGCCGCTTGTAATTGCTCTAGATTATAATCGTATAATTCCTGAAAACTGGGGTTAGCATAATTACTGATATTAAAAATATCACCAAAGATAATGGCATCACTCGTACTTTCCATTGCTTTGCGGAAACGGAGAAGCGAATCTTCTGCTGATTTACGCTCTGTAATGTCTGTAGAAATGCCACACATCGCATAAATGGTGCCATTGCGGTCTTTTAAAGGAAACTTAATACTTAAATATGTATGTAATCCATCTTCTTGGGGAACCACTTCTTCAACTTCTATAGCCATACCAGTGGTAATCACTTGACGGTTGTTAATGGCATATTGATGAGCAATATCATCAGGCCAAGTCTCATATACACTTTTGCCTACAATTTCGGATTGAGTGGTGTGGAATAGTTGTTCATACTGTCGGTTGACTAAGATAAACCGATTTTGCAAATCCATAACATAAATTATGGCTGGGGAGTTATCCAAAATTACTTGTAACTGCTGTTGAGTTTGGTATAAATTCGTTTCCACTTCCTTACGAGCAGTGATATCTCGATCCATCCCGCGATAACCACAAAATTTCCCCGTCGCATCAAAAACCGGCACTCCACTAGTTTCGAGAACAACTAAACGACCATCTTTATGAACATTGGTGTTCTCAAGACATTTAAAAGGCTTTTGTACTGCAATAATAGAACTAAAGATATTCATGACACGTTCTGCTTCTGTTGGTGGCATGATGTCTAAGGGACTTTTACCTAATAATTCTCGTGGTTCGTAACCTAAAATATCTTTAGCTTTAGGACTAACGTAGGTATAGATAGCGTTTTCATCAACTTCCCATACCCAATCACTACTAGTTTCCACTAAATTGCGGAATCTTTCTTCGCTATGTCTGAGAGCTGCTTCCGTTTGTTGACGCTTGATACCAATGGCAATCTGATTAGCTGCAATCCCCAAAGCTTGGAAACGAGATTCACTCACTGCTTGACAGGAAAACATGGCAATCACGCCTAATGTCTCATTTTCCACAATCAAGGGATAACCAGCAAAAGCAACCATTCCTTCTTGCTGGGCCCACTCTGGATTACTGATAAGCGGATCTGTTTGTACAGAATTGGTGAAGTGAGCCTTTCCTTGTTGGGCGATTAAACCGATTTTGTATTGACCGACTGGTATACATCTATGAGACCCATCTATGTGGGTGTACGTCCCCGAACTGACTTGTAATTCCAGGACATTTTCTTGTTTATTGAGTATCCAGATTCTGGCAAAGGCGGCATTGAGATGTTTAACTACTGCATCAGCAGAGCCGCGCATTAAGTCCTGTAAGGTATAACTTTGAGTGAGAATTGTATCAACGTCTGAGCGAAAGTCTGACAATTTTACCCTTTCTGCCAGGGCTTCTTCTGCCCGTTTGCGATCATCAATATCTGTATTTGTACCAAACCAATTGATGATATTACCTTGAGAATCGCGTAGTGGTAACGCACGTCCTATGTGCCAGCGATAGCTTTGATCCGTCGTCCTAAACCACCGAAATTCTACATCTAAGGGTTCACCAGTGGTTACACAATGCTGCCAAATTTCCAAGCAACGGGGGCGATCCTCTGGATGTATCCATTGCTGCCATTTCCAGCCTAGTATGGATTCTGGTACATTACTAAAATATTCCAGGGTGCGTTGGTTGACATATTCAATGTATCCGTCTGGTTGAGCTATCCATACCTGTTGCGGAATAGATTCTGCCAAAAATCGAAACCTTTCTTCGCTTTTTTCCAAAGCTTCTTGTACTTGTTTGCGTTCAGTAATATCTTCCAAGGTGCCGAGAACACCAACCACATTACCTTCAGGGTCATGAAGAGGAACTTTATTTGTTTCTAGCCAAATTTGTTGCCCATCCGGTGTCAGTATGGGTTCAATAATGTGATATTCAGGGTTATTTGTTTCTATGACCCTAGCGTCACATTGGCGGTAAAAGTCTGCATTCTGTGGATTTATGAGAAAATCATAGTCGGTTTTACCTATCAGATTTTCTGGATGCTCATAACCTACCATAATGGCAAAGTTACGATTACAGCCCAAAAAGACAGAATTTCGATCTTTCCAAAAAACACCATGCGGAATAGTATCCATAACTAATTGCAACATTTGTTGAGATTGCCGTAGTTGCTCTTGAGCAATTTGGCGATCGCTAATTTCCGCCAGCAGTTGTCTATTTGCTTTCCGTAAAGCTAAGGTGCGCTTTGCCACTCGCCTTTCTAACTCTTGGTTGGCTTGTTCTAGTGCGTCTTGTGCCTCCACTCGGTCGGTAATATCCGTGGAAATGCCAATCATCCGCGAAGGTTTACCTGTTGTGTCCGTGAGAACTGTAGATTTTGAGAGAAACCATTTATATTTAGATGGTTCTCCTGCAACTGGCAGCCGATGTTCTATTTCTAAACAACTACAATTGGCGATCGCTTCTTGTGCAGCCTTATCCACTCTTTCCCTGTCCTCTGGATGAAAAAAGGTTAGAACCTTGCTATTAGTTAATCCTTCACTATCTCCAAATTCAACAACAGGATTGAGAAAGAATAACTGGTCATTACTAAGATTTCGCTCCCAGTAAATTGTGTTGGTCGCCTCTAGTGCTAGTTTCAGCCTGTTTGTACTCTCCTCTAATGCAGCAAAGTATTGCTTGTGTTCAGTAATATCTATACAAGAATTAATATAACCAGCAAAATCACCATTAGATGTAAATTTGGGAACCCCAATATTTAGTAGCCAAAGGTATTCTCCATCCACTCCTAGTAAGCGATATTCCACCGAGAAAAACTGATGAGTATAAAAAGCTGGTAAGTAAGCATCTAAAAAACCTTGTAAATCCTCTGGATGCAACCTGTCTGACCAACTTTTACCTATTTCTTGTTCTAGGGTACTGCCTGTCAACTCTAACCAAGGTTTGTTGAAAAAAATACACGACGTATCTGCTGCTGATATCCAAATTAATATTGATGCAGTATTAGCCACACACCACAGGCTCTCTTCACTAGGCCAAATGGCATCTTGAGGATTAACCACTGCTGACTTAAGCAACTGAAAATCTTGCTGTGAGATTTCTGGTTCTTCTTGGCTATTCAACTCCGTTGCTGCTCCCACAGCTTGATAAATACTTTCAGATGTAATTGTTCCCATTAGTTGCTCTTGTTCATCAACCACTAACAAACAACTTGATTGATGTTGACGTAACAGAGAAATAATTGCCCCTATATCCTCCAATTGTCCAACCTGGAAAAATATGATTGAGGTGTTCATCACCTGCGAAATTGTAGTGGTCTGCAAGTCAACACCCAAGGCTACCAGCTTTACCACATCTCTTTCTGATAGCCACCCTAATATCTGAGTATTGGCAACCACAACAATAGCAGCACCTTGCTTTGCCATTTGGGAAATTGCATCCGACAATGGCATTTCCGGCTCAACCGTCAGTGGCGAAAGGTCAATAACTGACTCTAAGCATTGTGGCCAGAGAAGTTGAGGTAGAGATTGCATAGAGCATTAAAATGGTTACTATTAGTTAATCGTCAATTACAACAGATACTATAGTTATCTTCTAATATTTTTATCCTAAATACTAATATCTGGAGTGTAAATACTAGATAGTTTGTATTAAGAAATACAAAAACTATTCTTTTGGTTGCGCTGCGCGTATCAGTTGTTGAAAGGATCTGGTTTAATACCCCATCCCCAGAGTTAATACTTCAATAGTCAAAGAAACGTAGAACTAGTGCTGCTCTTTTCAGTGTGCCTCACTTGAGTAACATCAGTTGCTAATATTTGCGGACGAGTCTTTGATATTCGCGGATGAGTCTTTGATATTCGCGGATGAGTCTTTGATACTCGCGGATGAGTCTTTAATACTCGCGGATGAGTCTTTAATACTCGCAGACGAGTCTTTAATACTCGCGGATGAGTCTTTGATATTCGCGGACGAGTCTTTGATATTCGCGGACGAGTCTTTGATATTCGCGGACGAGTCTTTAATACTCGCGGACGAGTCTTTGATATTCGTGGACAAGTCTTTGATATTCGTGGACAAGTCTTTAATACTCACGGACGAGTCTTTGATATTCGCGGACGAGTCTTTAATACTCGCGGATGAGACGCGCTAGTACAGCACAGCGTAAATAAGCAGACCATTCTAAACTAACGAAACGCTTACGCTGTATTCATTTTGAATTTTGAATTTTGAATTCCGCCTTGCGGTACTAGTCAGTTGGGTTGGCGAACTAAGCTATTCTGCTTTTAAATTGCGTAATCCATCGTGAGGGCTGTTAACTGTTAACCGTTGACAGTCAACAGTCAACAGTTAACAGCCCTTATTAATAGTTATGCAATTTGGGCGCGCATTAACTTATTAGTGATGCTGATAAGGTGATACGCACCTAAATCAAATATTCTTGCGTCAGGGCTGTCCATAGTCAAGAGTCCAGAGTCAAAGGCTAGCTTGGACTGTGGACTTTGGACTTTTGACAACCTGAGTGCGAAATATACAATTTAAATGCGTAACAGCTTAGTTGGAAGTGATTTTTGTTAGGCTTGTGACATCAGCTTGAATTACCAGCCTAGCAATTAGCTTGGCAAACAGAGGTGTATTATGGCTCATGTAAATCTTCGTCGCCCCCAAAATACTAACGGCGATTTTTATGTAGATACTACCTGCATTGATTGTGATACCTGTCGCTGGATGACACCAGCAGTTTTTCATCGTGTTGATGAAATGTCGGCAGTATATCATCAACCCACAAACGAAACAGAAAGATTAGCAGCACTGCAAGCACTTTTATCTTGCCCCACCAGTTCTATCGGCACAGTTGAAAAACCCAAAGATATCAAAATTGCCCAGGAGAGTTTTCCTATTTTAGTGGCTGAAAATATTTATCACTGCGGCTATCATTCGGAAAAATCTTATGGTGCTGCTAGTTATTTAATTCAACAGCCAGAAGGAAACATTTTAGTAGATTCTCCTCGATTTACGCCGCCTTTAGTAAAACAAATAGAGGCGATGGGGGGAATTCAATATATGTATTTAACTCACCAGGATGATGTAGCTGATCATCAAAAATTTGCTGAACATTTTCACTGTCAGCGTATCTTGCACGCTGATGAAATTTCTGCGGAAACTCGGAATGTAGAAATACAATTAACTGGTTCGGAAACATTTACTTTACAACCAGATATATTAATCATTCCCGTTCCTGGACACACTAAAGGACACACAGTTTTACTATACAAAAACAAGTTCTTGTTTACGGGTGATCATCTTGCATGGTCGGAAACTCGGCAACAATTGACCGCATTTCATGATGTATGCTGGTATTCTTGGGCAGAACAAATTAAGTCCATGCGCCGATTAGCTGATTACTCATTTGAGTGGGTATTACCAGGACATGGGCGGCGCTTTCATACTGACGTTGAGACAATGCGTCAGCAGATGCACAAGTGTATTGAGTTAATGACTGATGAGCGTCAATTTCTAACATTCAACACTTAACAGTCAACAGTCAACAGTCAACAGTCAACAGTCAATAGTCAACAGTCAACAGTCAACAGTCAACAGTCAATAGTCAACAGTCAATAGTCAACAGTCAATAGTCAACAGTCAATAGTCAACAGTCAATAGTCAACAGTCAACAGTCAACAGTCAACAGTTAAGATTGATTTGGTATTTTCAATTGCCTCTATGGTTACTCTGTCCCCCAGTCTACAATCTAGACTTTCTCAACCCCTAAAAATCGGCTCATTCGTAGTTAAAAGCCGAGTCCTTCAGTCGCCTTTGTCGGGGGTGACAGATATGGTGTTTCGTCGTCTAGTACGTCGCTATGCACCAGATTCGATGATGTACACGGAAATGGTGAATGCTACGGGTTTACACTACGTTCAGCAGTTACCAAAAATTATGGAAGTAGACCCCAACGAACGACCAATCAGTATTCAGCTGTTTGACTGTCGTCCCGATTTCTTAGCAGAAGCAGCAATCAAAGCCGTTGCGGAAGGCGCTGATACGATTGATATCAATATGGGGTGTCCGGTAAATAAAATTACCAAAAACGGCGGTGGCTCTTCTTTACTACGACAGCCGGAAGTTGCAGAAGCCATTGTGCGGGAAGTAGTAAAAGCTGTTAATGTGCCGGTCACTGTCAAAACCCGGATTGGCTGGAATGACAGAGAAATTACCATTCTCGATTTTGCCAAGCGCATGGAAGATGCGGGAGCGCAAATGATTACAGTGCATGGACGCACCCGCGCTCAAGGTTACAATGGTAACGCTCGTTGGGAATGGATAGCCCGTGTCAAAGAAATACTTTCCATCCCCGTGATTGGTAATGGCGATATATTTTCTGTAGCATCGGCGGTGAAATGTTTAGAAGAAACGGGTGCTGATGGTGTGATGTGTTCCCGTGGGACTTTGGGTTATCCGTTTTTGGTGGGGGAAATTGACCATTTCTTAAAGACTGGTGAACTCTTGCCAGCACCAACCCCAATTCAACGTTTGGAATGTGCTAGAGATCACTTACAAGCCTTATGGGAATATAAAGGCGATCGCGGCGTTCGTCAAGCCCGCAAGCACATGACTTGGTATGCCAAAGGTTTCGTCGGTGCGGCTGAGTTGCGTGGACAGTTAAGTGTAATTGAAACAGTCCAACAAGGTTTAGATTTGATTGACAAAGCCACTGAAAGGCTAACTCATGGTTATGAGCTAGTGGAGGAAGCCGATAATTTTCAGGTAGCCTAAGGCCAATGGGTGCAAGAGTAATAGCCTCATCACCCCTAAACCCTTACACCCCCACACCTTTCACTTTGCCAGCGTTACACTAAAACAGTAAAGAAATGTAACTAAATTAAATCTGGCGATCGTGGAAACAATTACCTTAGGGAAAAATGGCCCTACCGTTACACCCCTTTGTATTGGAACTTGGGCTTGGGGAGATAAGCTGTTTTGGAATTATGGCAATGGCTACGGCCCAGAACAGTTACAAGAAGCATTCACCACCGCTTTAGAAACTGGTGTTACCTTTTTCGACACAGCAGAAGTTTACGGACTAGGACTATCAGAAGAATTATTAGGGCAATTTGTAAAACAGGCAAAACAACCTGTACAAATTGCCACAAAATTTGGCCCCTTACCTTGGCGATTCTCAGGCCAGTCTGTCTCTGATGCCATCACAGATAGCCTCAAACGCCTGCAACTTGAGCGTGTGGACTTGTATCAGGTGCATTGGCCATTTACTTTTTTGTTAAGTCAAGAAACCTTAATGAACACGCTAGCCGATGAAGTGAAGCGGGGGAGAATCGCTGCTGTGGGTGTGAGTAATTACTCAGCATCGCAAATGCGTCAAGCTCACCAAATATTAGCGTCTAGGGGTGTGCCTTTGGCAGTAAACCAAGTCCGCTATTCTTTACTAAGTCGCCAAATAGAAACTGAGGGCATTGTAGCAACTGCCCGTGAATTAGATGTAACTATTTTGGCTTATAGCCCATTAGCTCAAGGTTTACTTACAGGAAAATATTCTGCTGACAGTGATGAAGTTCCGACTGGTGCTAGAAGTATAGACCCAAGATTTAAGAAAGAGGGGTTGCAAAAAATCGCCCCAGTGATATCTTTACTACGCAGCTTAGGGGAAAAATACGATCGCACTCCCGCCCAAGTTGCCCTAAACTGGTTAATCGCTCAAGGTAATGTGATTCCCATTGCTGGAGTCAAAACCGCCCAGCAGGTAAGGCAAAATGCAGGCGCTTTGGGTTGGAGGTTAAATGATGAGGAAGTTCAGGAGTTAGAAAAAGTTAGTCGTCCTTGGAAATAGTGATTGGGGATTGGGGATTGGGGATTGGGGATTGGGTTGAATTTCTTCCCGTACCTCTGCTGCTACTTCTAATCCCTAATCTCTAGTCTCTAACCTCTGGTTTCTCACTCAAACACAGGCGGCCAAATTTCTGATACTGTTAACTCCCAACCTGGAAGTAAATCAGGTAATGTCAATTTATCGTTATTTTGTAAAATTACTGGCTCTTGATTAATTCTGTAAACGGTTAATGTTAATTTATCTGGGTCGATGAGAATCCCCACCGTACATCCTAGTTGTAAAAATAATTGGATTTTTTCTTCCAGTGGCTTGATGCGGTCTGATTTAGATTTAATTTCTACCATCAAGTCAGGGACTAATTCCACAAAATCACGCTTGCTGATTTTTAGTCTCTCCGCACGCACAAAAGATACATCAGGAGCGCGGAGATTTCGCTTTTCTATATCAGCTTCGATGCCATTTTCCGTTTCCAGTCTAGGCAGAATAAAACCAGCGCTAGAACCAGTTACCCGTCCTAACTTACGTGGGCGAACCCAGTTGCCAAGCAATCGAATTAACTCAGCGCCGATTTCTTCTGAAATATAATCTGATGGCCCCATAACCAAAATACTTCCGTCCACCAGTTCCATCTGCCATTCTGGATGTTCAGCTTGTAGCTGCTCTAAGTCTGAGATTGTGAACATAAGATGAGAAATAATCCATTTATATCTATGTTCCTACAAGCTGATCAAAACAGTTAGCTATCTTAGCTAAGTTCAAAGTCTGATGACTAATGACTAAGAAGCTGATTCTCTTGCAGCAGGTGAACCCAATTTAGGATTGCTAGGCGTAGCGGAAGTTTCACGACGGCCAGTCCGCAATTTTGGTTTGGGAGTACCGCGTCTTTCGTCGTCGCTGTTGTTATTATCTGATTTGTTCCAGTTGGAACGACCTCTGTCACCGGAAAACTCACGACGCTTGCTGAGTTTGGGTTTGGGAGTGGATGCGACTTCTTCGGGGATTTCGGCATCCGTGCTTAACCAAGCGGGACGAGTTTGATCGTAAGCGATTTGTAGTGCGGCTGCGGCGATCGCTTGAGCGTCATATTTTTCGATCAATTCGCTGACAATGGGCAAGAAGGAAGCTAAACGCTCACCAGCTAAGGCTTCTCTGACTTGCTCTTGCAATTTCAGAATGTGGCGTGCTTCGATTTGCGCCCGTGTGGGAATGGAAAGCAGTTGCCAATTTTGGCGGACATGACGTTCAAAAATTTGCTGTTTGCGACGCTCAAATGGTTGCACTAAGGTAATTGCCGTACCTTCTTTACCAGCACGACCAGTACGACCGATCCGGTGGACGTAGGTTTCGACGCTATCGGGTAGGTCGTAGTTGATCACATGAGATAGTTGATCCACATCTAAACCGCGTGCAGCAATGTCAGTTGCTACTACCCAGCGCACTTGACGGCTGCGGAAACGAGTTAATAACCGTTCCCGTGCTTGTTGGGACAAGTCACCATGATATTCATCCACACTGTGACCAGCTGCTTGCAGTTGGCTGGTGAGTTCGGCGGCGGTACGTCTGGTACGGACAAAGATTAAAGCTGTTTCTGGGTCTTCCATTTCCAGAATTGGCTGTAAGGCTCTGGCTTTTGTCCAGTGACGAGGAATGAGATAAGCTACCTGATTGATTTTATTGGGGGTGGCTTTTGGTTGCTCGACGGTGACCGTGACGGGCGATCGCAAAAATTTGTTGACCAACATCCGAATTGATGGTGGCATGGTAGCTGAGAATAAAGCTGTCTGACGTTCTTGGGGTGCTTGAGAAAGAATTTTCTCTACATCGTCAATAAAGCCCATGCTCAACATTTCATCGGCTTCATCTAAGACAAACCACTTGACTTGATCTAGCTTCAAGTTACCCCGTTCTAGCAAGTCGATTACCCGTCCTGGTGTACCGACGACGATATGCACGCCGCGTTTGAGTTGTAGCATTTGACGGTCAATTGATTGACCACCGTAAATTGCTAATGTACGCAATCCACTGTTACCAACGAATTGCGCCATCGCATCGTGGACTTGAATTGCTAATTCGCGGGTTGGGGTCAAAACTATGGCTTGTACTGCTTTTTGTTGAGGATCTAATCGCTCTAAAATTGGCAGTGAAAATGCTGCTGTTTTACCTGTACCGGTTTGTGATTGACCAACTACATCCCGTCCTGACAAAAGTTGGGGTATGGCTTGGGCTTGAATGTTTGTTGGTGCTGTAAAACCAAGTTTTTCTAAGTGTTCTACGCGTTCTTGGGAAATTCCTAGTTCGGGAAACGATAAGTTCATCAACTCTCCTAGATTTTGCTTTTTTGCTTTTAGACTTGTAAATCGAAACGTTGTGCTATTGGTCAGCAATCAGTTATGACTGACAACTTGACCAAACAGGTCATACTCATCAGCACTGTGAATTTGCACAGGGACGATGGTTCCTAGCTTCGCCTCGCCATCCACATAGACCAGACCATCAACTTCTGGAGAAAATCTGCCAGAACGACCAATTAATTTCCCACTTTCAGGATTTTCCTGCTCAATCAGGACTTCAACTGTTTTGCCGACTTCCTGCTGATTTTTTCGCCAAGAAATGGGTTGCTGGAGTGCCATGAGGCGATCGCGGCGTTCATCCATCACCTCTTGGGGCAGTTGATTTGGTAACTTGTAGGCGGGGGTTCCCTCTTCTGCGGAAAAGGTGAAAACACCTACATGATCAAACTCATGCCGTTGGACGAACTGTAGTAAATGCTCAAACTGTGCTTCTGTTTCTCCAGGGAAGCCCACTATAAATGTTGTCCGTAACACAGCACCTGGAATGGCTATCTTGAGGCGCTCGATGATTTCATCGTTGACTCGCCCTTGCCAGGGACGGTTCATGCTACGAAGAACTTCACTATGAGAATGTTGTAGAGGCAAATCTAGATATGGTAATACGTTTGGTGTTTCTTGAATTGCCGCTATCACATCTGGGGTTAATCCAGTGGGATAGGCGTAGTGTATCCTAATCCAAGGTACATTAATTTTCCCTAAAGCACGCAATAATTCGGCTAATTTGGGCTTACCATAAATATCCAACCCATAGTTGGTGGTGATTTGGGAGATGAGAATGATCTCTTGCACCCCTTGGGCTACTAATTGCTCGGCTTCAGCAACTATAGATTCTATAGTACGCGATCGCTGGTTTCCGCGTAAGTGGGGAATTATGCAAAATGCACAACGGTAATCACACCCTTCGGCTACTCGCAGGTAGGCTACACCTTCGGTAGTAGTTCGATAGCGTGGGGTGGTTTCATCGGCGATATAAGTTGGCTCGGCGCTAACTAGTGTAACCCGTTCGCCTTGCTCTGCTCGCTCAATGACGTTAACTATTTTATGGTAGTCTCCCGTACCCACTACAGCCACTGCTTCGGGTAACTCTTCCAATAATTGTGTTTGGAAGTGCTGCGCCATACAGCCCGTAATGACAATTTTTTTGTTGGCTTCTGCGAGTTCTACTAAGGTTTTAACCGATTCTTCCCTAGCTGATTCGATAAAACTACAGGTATTGACTATTACGTAGTCGGCTAATTCTTCATTTGTATCTACACCATAACCTGCTTTTACCAGCAGGCCTAACATATGTTCTGTATCAATTCGATTTTTCTCACAGCCCAAGTGAGAAATTGCTATTGTCGGCTTTTCACCCATATTTTGAAAAAAACTTCCAGTCTTTTCTTGTTATTAAACACAAAACGCGATAGTTTTGCTTTTTTCCTCCGCACCCTTGACTGACAGTGATCTGGTGGGGTACATCCACGGTCAACAACTGTCTTTAAGCCCTGACCTTGACTATTTCAGGTCGTGTTATGATGTTTTTATTAGTTTGTTTCCCAGGGTAAAGCTTAGTGTCTTGAGATAAATCTGACACTTTTAAGTTTTTTAACAATTCGCCTATTGGTATTTTACATTACCGCAGCGTATGCGTTGTTAATTTACCCATCGGGAAGCCGCCCAAAGGGCTGGTTGTGAGAAGTCGCTACCCTCAGGGAAATCGCACTTGCGACTACGCCCAATAAAGCAGTAATGCTACCCTGACGGTCAGGCTAGACCTACATGAGAGGTAGGTGATGTGCCTAAACCACGGGAAGCTGCCTTGCGTGTTGTGAGTGGCAAACTCCTCTTGTAGCCAGGTTTTATCTTAACATATCTTATGGTAAGTTTTGCGCCAAATTCTGTCTTCAGGAGGAGGTAGTAAAATATCCTGCATAAAACGAAATTTAATGATGTGGGCTGGGGATGAGGGAGATCAGGAAGATGGGGGAGATAAGAAAGATGAGGGAAATGAGGGAAAATTTTTTTGAATACCCAATCCCCAGTACCCAACCCCCAGTACCCAACCCCCAGTACCCAACCCCCAGTACCTGACAATAGTTTAAAGACGTGGACTTATATCAACTATTTAAAACTCGCACACCGATTATTGGCGTGGTTCATCTGCTCCCACTGCCTACCTCACCCCGTTGGGGAGGCAGCCTGAAAGCAGTGATTGATCGGGCAGAACAAGAAGCTACGGCTCTGGCTAGTGGCGGAGTGGACGGTATTATTGTAGAGAATTTTTTCGATGCGCCGTTTACTAAAAATCAGGTTGATCCAGCCGTGGTAAGTGCCATGACTGTTGTCGTGCAAAGAATACAGAATTTGGTGACGTTGCCGATCGGGCTGAATGTGTTGCGAAATGATGGCAAAAGTGCAATGGCGATCGCTAGCTGTGTCCGCGCCCAGTTTATTCGTGTCAACGTCCTCACTGGGGTAATGGCAACAGACCAAGGATTAATTGAGGGAGAAGCCCATGAATTATTGCGCTATCGGCGAGAATTGGGTAGTGATGTGCAAATCCTCGCTGATGTCTTAGTCAAGCACGCTAGACCACTGAGTTCACCCAATCTGACTGTTGCGGTCAAAGACACGATTGAGAGGGGTTTGGCAGATGCGGTGATTTTGTCTGGCTGGGCTACTGGTAGCCCCCCCAATCAAGAAGATTTGGAATTAGCTTGTGATGCAGCCAATGGCACACCCGTATTTATTGGTAGTGGGGCGAGTTGGGAAAATATTGCTACACTGTTGCAGGCTGCAAACGGTGTAATTGTTTCTAGTTCACTCAAACGCCACGGTCGAATCGAGCAACCAATCGACCCAATTCGCGTCAGCCAATTTGTGGAAGCTGCTCATCGGAGTTGGAACTCTAAAGGTGAGAGCAAATCGGTTTCCTCAATCACTATACATTCGTAAATGCTGGGGACTGGTGACTGGGAATTCTTTTAGTCTCCAATCCCTAATCCCCAATCCCTAATACCCAATCGCAATTTATGATTCGCCGCCGTTCTACTCCTTGGATTCATAAATGGTCGCGTCTAATAATTGCCGCGATCGCCGGATTTGGCGCTCTCAATACCGGCTATCTAACTATAGAGAAATTAACAGGAGGCAGCCCTGCTTGTGTAGCACAGGCTGGTGCAACGGGTTGTACTGATGTACTATCCAGCCCCTGGGCAACAATTTTAGGACAGCCATTAGCCTTGTTTGGGTTTTTAGCATACACCAGTATGTTGGTGTTGGCGTTAGCACCTGTTGTTTGGAAAGGTGGAGAAAACAACAGCCGCAAACAACTAGAAAATGTGACATGGTGGCTACTGCTGGTAGGTGCGATCGCCATGTCTGTTTTCAGTGGCTATTTGATGTATTTACTGGCATTTGAAATTAAAGCTCTGTGCCTTTATTGTATTAGTTCGGCTTTATTCTCCCTCAGCCTTTTGGTACTAACAATCGTTGGGCGTTCTTGGGAAGATATCGGACAAATCTTATTTACTGCTTTGATCGTGGGTATGGTAACCCTGATTGGGACTCTGGGCGTTTATGCAGGTATTAATAAACCGGATGTTACCTCTGCCAACATACCTCCTGGACAACTGGCACCTTTTGTTCCCAAAACCAATCCTAACCCAGAATTTGGCTGGGAAATTAATACTACTTCCGGCGAGGCAGAAATCGCCTTAGCACAGCATTTAGTTAAGGTAGGTGCAAAGGAATATGTGGCTTATTGGTGTCCTCACTGCCATGACCAGAAACTACTTTTTGGGAAAGAGGCTTACCAAATCATCAGTGACAACATCAAGATAGAGTGTGCTGAGGATAGTCCCAAAGGTCAGCCAGAATTGTGCCGAGCTGCAAAAATACAGGGTTTCCCCACTTGGATTATCAATGGTCAAACCTATAGTGGAGTGCAGAACCTTTCAGAGTTAGCCAAAATCACAGGTTATACAGGGCCAAGCAACTTTAAGTATTTTAAGTAACTTCTACGAATCATTTCCACCCAGCCTAGACACAAATAAATATGACAAATAAAACAGTCAACTGGTTGATAAGCGTGAATCACTTGTTGACTGTTTTATTTTCTGGAAGTCCCTTAATGCGGTAGCGTCTCGTAGAGAAGCCTTTTCTGCGGTAACGCTACGCAGGCTTAAGCCTATCCGTAGGGTAACTAGCTTTTTTTCATAAAAAAGATGGCAATTGTAACTAAGTGAAAATATACTATTGACAAATAGTATTTAGATTAAGCTTGTGTCTATTAGGACTTACCCATGAAAACGAAATATCAAGGGTTTAGGGCATTTTCTTCTGATTATTGAACTTGGATTTCAAAATTATTCTGACTTGGTAAATTTTGGATTGATACTTATCAGCAATAGAGAAAATTATCCCACTTAGGTATTGGGAATGAATAAGCAACTAGGGAATCCTATTGTGAGGTTAATTCTGGGACTGGCGCAATGGCTGAGTCGGGGACGAAGAGAATTAATTACTGCCTCCATCGTTTTGGTTTGTGTCCTGATGCTGCGTTCTATAGGATTACTGCAATCCGTAGAATTGGCTGCATTAGACCAATTTTTTCGCCTCAGACCAAACGAACAGCCTGATGATCGCATTACTATCGTCGCCATTGATGAAGCGTCTTTACGTCAAGGATTTCCCATACCTGATGGCATCATTGCTAATTTATTAAAAAAATTACAAGCCAATCAACCTCGTGCTATTGGCTTAGATATTTATCGAGATTTACCAACCAAAGATGGTTATGAAAATCTAGTTGATACTTATAAAACAATACCGAATTTAATCGGCACGCAATTATTATCAAATAATAAAAATTATAAAGTTGCGCCTCCACCACAATTAAATTCCCAACAAATAGGCTTTAATAACTTACTCTATGACCCAGATGGCAAAGTACGCAGAATTTTGTTGTATTGGCATATTGGTGAAAATTATTATGAAAGCTTTGCTTTAAAGTTAGCTTTATTATATTTAAAGAAGGAGGCAGTTTTTCCCAAAAAATCGGCTAGTAACCCGGAGTATTTACAGTTGGGTAAGTCAGTTTTTCCTCGATTTGAGAAAAATGATGGTGCTTACGTTAGAGCTGATGACAAGGGTACTCAAATTCTGTCTAACTTTCCTAAACCAGGTTGTCGAAATTCTTCCTCAGATTCCTGCGGTTTCCACAAGGTGAGTATGCTAGATGTGCTAGATGATAAAGTTCCGCGCAGTTGGATTGAGGATCGCATCGTTTTAATCGGCTCTACTGCTCCTAGCCTGCAAGATTTTGTATTTATTCCCTATTCAAGTCGTTGGATGGGAGCAGCAAAACCTGTGGCGGGGATTGAACTGCAAGCTTATTTTATTAGTCAGTTAATTTCTGCGGCTTTGGAAGGAAGACCTGTATTAAAAGTTTGGTCTGATGTTTGGGAATACTTGTGGATTTTTGCTTGGTCATATTTAGGAGCAGTAGCAGCATGGCGAATACGGGGAACACTTCCCAATATAGTGGCTATATTTATTGCTTGCTGTTTGCTGCTTTTAAGTGCTTATCTAGCTTTTTTATCAGGGTGGTGGATACCATTAATTCCTGCATTACTAACTTTGGTTGGTTCAGTAATTTGGATGATTAATTATCTTGCTCATATGCAGGAAGAGTTAAAGCGTTCCAAAGAATTTTTGCAGCAAGTAATTGATACGATCGCTGACCCAATTTTTGTAAAAAATGAGCAACATCAGTGGATTGTTTTAAATAAAGCTTACTGCCGATTTATTGGTTATCCTGAGAGTTTTTTAGTTGAAAAGTCAGATGTTGATTTTTTCCCTAAACATGAAGCTGATGTTTTTCGACAGCAAGATGAGTTAGTGTTTGAAACTCAAAGGCCTCAGGAAAATGAGGAAGAATTTACTGATGCTTATGGGAAAACTCATTTAATTGCTACTAAGCGATCGCTCCACAAAGACGCAGCAGGTAATTTCTTTTTAGTTGGGGTGATCAGAGATATTACTCAGCGCAAAATCATGGAGGAAGAACTCAAGCGCACAGCAGCTGAGTTGTTTCGCTCTAATAATGAATTAAAACTAAAGGAAGACCATTTGCGTTATTTAGCTTATCACGACGCTTTAACTGGTCTTCCGAACCGTAAATATTTTGCGGAACAACTTTATGAGTCTATTAATTGGGCGAAAGATAACAATTTCTCCCTGGGACTCTTATTTATTGATTTGGACGGGTTTAAGCAGGTTAATGACAGCCTTGGTCATGAAATGGGCGATCGCTTGTTGGTGGTGATAGCTCAAAGACTCAGCAATTCTTTACGCGCTAGTGATACAGTGGCTCGTTTAGGCGGCGACGAATTTACCGTCATTCTACAGGCCATACCTAACGTGCAGGTAGCAGCCAAAGTCGCTGAAAAAATTCTAGCAAATATCACTGAGCCAATTGTTTTGAACGGGTGTACTACTAAAGTTTCTGTGAGTATTGGTATTAGTATTTACCCGGAAACCAGTTTAGAGCCTGATACATTGCTAAAGAAAGCGGATGCAGCCATGTACCGTGCTAAACATTTAGGAAAAAATCGCTTTGAATTGGCGGATAGGGGAAACACTTAGTCTTGATACTATTCAAAATTCAAAATACCCTTCTCCTCTCGGAGATACGATGGGATCTTGCTTACCCATAGGGGTAATGGTTATCCGCAGTAAGAAAAAATACCCTTTGCTACACAACGCTACCGCGTAGCTTGCTTTCCCCTAGAGGTAAGGATTATCCGCAGGAGTACAAAATCAAGAATTAAGAGAGGACAAGGGTTTAGGGCTGTATATCTGTCACATTCTTGTTTCAACTTGGTATAAATAAGGAACTGCCGAATCGTTTTTGAGTTTTTGTTGACTTCGTCTTTCCTACGAAATGCCACACAAACGTAGGACTACTCATAGAGTATTTCATATTTTTAATTTATTGCTGTCAGTCGAGTTACGGACGTATTATGAAATTTTACTGATATTTCTCAAGCCAATTTTTAAAAAGAATGATTATAATAGTCGTTCTCCCCCTAAATTTTATATATTCTTAAGATCATGAATTTATGAAATTTAGATGAGCCTGCGTAAAGTTACGTAGACAACTACTGTAAGTGTGAGTATTTACACCGCAAATTATTAAGAAATAATTAAAAAAACATGATGTTGATATTTCTCCTGTGGTAATTAATGAACATATATAACTTTTGACGTAGAAATAACTATAACCAAAGACCGATGAAAATAACTGGTCGTAGGTTATATTGCTTAACTATTGAGTGCCTTTCTGTGTCAATTCTCGAAAAGATGAGACTCTTGACGGTGTTTTAGTTAAGTATTTCTCTGTCTCACCAATAAGATTACCCAACGTTTAATTTTGGGAAAAGCTCTTTTCCCTTTTGTACAAAATAAACAATCTGTAAATAAATCAGAAATTTAAAATAATTCACCAAGCCTATGAAAACCAACTGGACAATCATCGGTGTTGTGATATTTTGCATCAGTGCCAGCCTGATTATTCCCAAGGTCGCAGATGCCAATGGAACTCAAAGTCACGTTTCCTTGGCTAGCAGTTCTAGGGATATAAGCATCATACCCAGCCAATCTGAGCAAAAGTCACAAGATTTGGAAGAATCTTATGTTCCACCAAATTATGGTGGGCCAGATAGCCAGCATGGTAGCGGTACTCGCTAAATATTTATTTTTTCCACGATTTGATAAGCAAGCACGATGTGGACTATTTGACTAAATAGTTTTGTAGCTGCGGTAATTTGCGCCTAACACCGTGAAAATACTTAAATCCAAATTAATTATTTGGAAGTAAATATTAATTCATTATTAGTATTTATTTGTGCCTATTGGAAGTCAGTATATGGAACTTAAACACTTAGTTGAATATACTTAAGCATTATTTAAGATTTCATGATCGGAGATTGCCACCATTGGTGCTTTTGTACTAAAGTGTGGACTTGCCAATGAGGATTTGAGTGGGGATAGTCTAAACGGAAGTGTCCGCCACGGCTTTCAGTTCTAAAAGCAGCGCTTTTGAGAATTAAATAGGCAATATCGAGTAAATTGCCTGTTTCTGCCCAGAGTCGTAGTTGTTGGTCGGTATCTGAAAAATTAAAGCTAACAGGCTCGTTGGGTTGTAGAGATAACAAAAATTGGCTTAAAGGCAATGCAGCAAAATCCTGTTGCCAAGATTCTACAGTAGCGATCGCCACAGATAAAGTAGACTGTTCTCGACAAATACCAGCGCTTTGCCAAACTAGACGCGGTAACTTTTCTCGCAGTATGGCTAAATGTGCTTGCTGGTTTTGCCACTCGCTGGCATCAATCTTCAATTCTCTTGTGGGTAAGGCTGGTGTTTCTATATGCTGTATCAAATCTGCTGGCGTGAGATTTGCTAGCTGCGCGCCAAAGACAATACACTCCAGCAATGAATTACTTGCTAAACGATTCGCTCCATGTACACCCGTACTAGCAGTTTCTCCAACTGCGTACAATCCAGGAATATTAGTTTGATTCTTTAAATCTGCGGCAATACCACCCATCCAATAGTGGGCGGCTGGGGCTACAGGAATCGGTTCGTGGAAAACGTCTATGCCCCAACGCTGACAAACCTTAACAATATTAGGAAACCGGAGACGAATCTTATCTTCGGGAATAGGTCGCATATCCAACCACACATGGGCTGTGGCAGGATCAACAGCAGTGCGTTGTAAATGACTAAATATAGCCCGACTCACAACGTCTCTGGGTGCTAATTCTCCAGCCGGGTGATAGTCAAAGGCAAATCGCCGCCCTTCATTATCTACGAGGTGTGCGCCTTCACCACGGACTGCTTCACTGATCAGGAAACGGTCTGCACCTGGTTTAGTTAAGGCTGTGGGATGAAATTGGACAAATTCTAAGTCACGGAGAATAGCCCCGGCTCGCCATGCAATTGCCACTCCATCGCCTGTACTTACCGCCGGGTTGGTAGTTTGGGCAAATACTTGACCACCGCCACCAGTCGCCAGGACTACAGCCCCAGCCCTGACCCATGTAATTGCACCTTGATAAAACAGACTGATTCCCTGACAATGACCTGTTTTTGGTTCCAGCCAAAGACTCAAAGCCAAAGCTTGCTGAATTACTTGGATATTGGGACGACGTAATACTTGGGCGGTGAGTGTAGTTGTGACTTCCCTACCTGTAGTGTCGGCGGCGTGAAGAACACGGTTACGAGAATGGGCGGCTTCTAAAGTTAAGGCTAAAGCTTGCCCATGTCGGTCAAAAGCAACTCCCAAGTTCACCAAGGATTCGATACATTTGGGAGCTTGTTGAGCCAAAAATTCCACGGCTGCAACATCACACAAGCCCGCCCCTGCTTGGATTGTATCTTCAATATGTAAAGAAGGAGAATCATTTGGGGCGATCGCGGCAGCTATACCACCCTGCGCCCAATCACTAGCAGATAAAGCAACAGTTTCTTTGGTAATCAAGCCGACTCGTAAGGATTCTGGCAGACACAATGCCGTATATAGTCCAGCCGCACCAGCACCGACCACTAAAACATCAAATTGGCTAGGAAACTCTATGTGTGACAAGGTGAGAAATCTGGGTAATGGGTAATGGGTAATGGGTAACGAATAATGGGTAATCACCAATCACCAATCACCTATTACCTATTACCTATCTTCTGATTTAATAATAAGACTCCCACCCTCTGAGATAGAGAGTGGGTTAGTCTTGTTGACGGAAAATACAAATTGGATTATCTGTAAATACCGTTGTTAAAGCGATCGTCTCCTTCGTTGAAGGCAGGTTCTAGTTCTGTTACGGTGAATTTATCAAAATTAGACTGTAAGAGTTGTTTTTGACCATCGCTTAATCCTGGTAGATCCAAGACATCCTCTACCTTACTGTAAGGAGCATTTTGGATAATTTTCCGAGCCAGAGTGGGATATAACCCTGGATATTGTTGAAAAGCTCTTACGTTGGTATTGTTCAAATCGATTTTTTTACCGAATTCTGTTGCTAGTTTGGCATCTGCCCGATTTTGCGATTCAATCGCTAAAACTGGGATTTGAGGAACCAAAAAACTTTGTAAACTGCCAGCTTGGGCAATTTGAGTTGTTCCTAACCATCCCCAGCAGCCTAGCAACAAGCTAAATACTGTTAATAAACGCACCAATCCTTTCACGATTTTTTTACCTCTTTCCATCAAACTGAAACAACAGCTTTAAGTAAACAGCCTTCAAAAATATATAGTAGAGACTTTGCGTACAACGTTTCTACTGTTTATGAGAAGCTAATGACTTAATCAACACACAGCAGCCATCAGAAACTAATATACAGCTTATTAATGCTCACAATATTTGTTTAGGGGTGTAGGGGTGTGGGGGTTTAGGGGTTTAAGGGTTTAACACCATTACACCCAGTCTAAACAGCCTCTTATGGGTAGTTGTCTTTAAACCAATTCGCAATAGCCTTCAGTTACTCCTGCGGAGAACTCGCAGAGTAGGCTAACGCCAACGCAATGGGCTTCTCTGCGAGACGCTAAAAGCGAACGCCCCGCTACGCTCTAAGCGCAACTATGCCGCAGGCTTTACACAATTAAGTGTTGTAACGGGGATTTAACCCCCTACATTTTGTTAATTTTGAATTTTGAATTTTGAATTGACTTATGCTGTCAGGGCGGCTATCAAGAATAAGCTGTCTACCAAAATTGTACTTAAGACTGCTCCACCGAAAGCGTACCAGTGTCGCTGCTTTTTAGTTAAGGGTACAGTTCCCGCTACTAGTAGCACTAAACCTAGAATAACTGCCCACGATATACCCCAAGGTGTTTGCACTTGGCTAACGGCTGCTTGTAAAATGGGCGACACGTTTTCAGGTTCTACTACCATGATTTGCCGCCAGTAGGGCATTAAATCTACTAAATAAAAATACACATCTGTTAAAACTGTGCCGAGTAAGGAACCTAAATAAAACCAGTTACCTACTTTGCCCCAGTTGCGTAACAAACACCAACAAGCAAATGGTAATCCTACAGACTCTACTGGTAAATGCCACAAAGGTTCCCAACGTAGCCAACCCCAGTAAATCCCTCCTGCTAGCCAACTCCAGCTAAAGCCTAAAAGCAAATCTCCCCATACATAGGTTGCTGGACGGGACATTAAAGTAAAACTTAGCCACACCCAAAATCCTGTGAGCGCTAAACTCAATGTGGGTAGCGATCGCACTAATGGCGCTTCTATAAATACTGGTACTGATACTAAAAACACTGCTGCTGCAAACACTAGCCAGGTTTGCCTAAACACTAAAGCTAAAGGCAAAGAGGGAGATGCTTGTAGTGTTGATTCCAACTCTTTTATATTCTTCTGTCCAGTTTCGCTTGGCGGTAGTTCCGTAATCCCTGGAGTGGTAGAAGTTGCGTAAGGTGCCAAAGTATTATTAATCAAAGTTTTAATAATTGTTACTAATCTTTATATTACTCAAAATACCATACTCAAAAATCCCCCCTGGGGGCATATTTATACTACCACGAGTAGGGAAGGAGAAAACTGTTGACTGTTGACTATTGCACCGCAAGCTGTAACATGAGATGCTTTGTTGGGTTATTTTCCTGGGGGCTTATCTAGTTAGCTGTTTATTTAACATAAGTTGCTAGTTATCTGACGAGAACTGGTAATAGGTAATAGGTAACTGGTAATTGGTTAACCATTTATTACCAATGACCAAGCCCAAAGACTACAACAGCCTTAAACTGGCAACTTGGGTTACTTAATTCTTTTAATTAAAGCGATCGCAGGTAAAGTAATGTCTATATTCAAACGTCAATGGTTCGTGCTTGTCAGTGCAGTATCGGCGGCTTTGTCGATAGTGCTGTTTCCTTTAGAAGTTTTTAGCGCCTCACCTAATTCGGTAGGTGGTGGGGTGCAGCAAATGAATATTTTGCAGGCGATTGTTTTAGGTTTTGTGCAGGGAATGACTGAATTCCTACCCATTAGTAGTACAGCACATCTGAAAGTCATACCAGTAGCCTTTGGCTGGGGTGATCCAGGGGTAGCTTTCACGGCTATCATCCAGTTGGGGAGTATTGCGGCTGTGCTGTGGTACTTCTGGGGAGATTTGACAAGAATTATTAAAGGCGCAACAAGAGCGATCGCCTTGAAAGATTACGCTGATTATGATTTACGTTTATCTTTAGGAATTATTTTAGGAACCATACCCATTATCTTTTTCGGGTTGCTGATTAAAAAATTTATCCCCGACTTTGATAATTCACCTATTAGAAGTTTAGGAGCGATCGCCGTTGCCTCGATAGTGATGTCCTTGTTGTTAGGGGTGGGGGAAAAATTAGGCAAACGTGAGCGAGATTTTGAACATCTGACAATGCAGGATGGACTGTTGATGGGTTTAGCCCAATCACTAGCATTAATTCCCGGTGTTTCTCGTTCCGGTTCTACCCTCACAAGTGGGTTATTTATGGGCTTACAACGGGAAACAGCCGCCAGATTCTCATTTTTACTGGGGATTCCCGCTATTACCTTGGCGGGGTTAGTCGAATTAAAAGATGTTTTAGCTGAAGGTATAGCCGATGGTGCAGCGCTTCCCTTAATTGTGGGAGTAATTTCTGCGGCTATTTTTTCATATATTGCGATCGCTGGCTTACTGAGTTTTCTTAAAACCCAAAGTACGTGGGTGTTTATTTGGTATCGGTTAGTGTTTGGTATAGCGATTTTAGGGGCAATTAGCGCCGGAATTTTGCAAAATAGCTAGGGATTGGGGACTGGGGATTGGGGACTGGGCAATTTATCTTTTACCCAATCCCTAATAAACTGTCACGCGTTTAACTTGCAGGTCTTTTGGTGTCAACTGTCAACTGTCAACTGTCAACCGTCAACCGTCAACCGTCAACCGTCAACACAGCATACAAGTTATCAGGGTGCGTCAGTATGAATAACTTTTGTAAGATTGTTTGCAAGCGGTTGTCTGTGTTCTGAATCTTACTGCCATTAGTCTATATTCATTAGTAGTGACTCTAATGAGATATTGGCTTTTGATTCATGGCTGCTATTCTTCCCGCCCGTATCACCAAAGTACTACCTGATTCTATAGCTGCTGAAATTGGCTTTGACGTGGGCGATGCGCTTGTAGCTATTAATGGTGTACAGCCCCGCGATTTAATTGATTATAAATTTTTATGCTCTGATGAGTTCCTAGAATTGGAAGTTTTAGACGCTTCTGGCAAAACTCATCATATCGAAATTGAGAAAGACTACGACGAAGACCTGGGGTTAGAGTTTGAAACGGCTTTGTTTGATGGTCTAATTCAGTGCAATAATCGTTGTCCGTTTTGTTTTATTGACCAACAACCCCCAGGTAAGCGTTCTAGCCTGTATTTAAAAGATGATGATTATCGGTTAAGTTTTTTATACGGCTCTTATCTAACTCTCACCAATTTGCCGGAAAGGGAGTGGCAACGGATTGAACAAATGCGTCTGTCTCCCTTATATGTGTCTGTTCATGCAACGGAACCGGAAGTGAGAATTAGACTGCTGAAAAATCAGCGTGCAGCACAGATATTAGACCAGTTGCGGTGGTTTCAAGCCAGAAGGCTGCAAATCCATGCTCAAGTAGTTGTGTGTCCTGGTATAAATGATGGCAAACATCTGGAACAAACACTGCGGGATTTAGCGTCATTTCATGATGGGGATGTGCCTACCGTTGCCTCAGTGGCAGTTGTACCAGTCGGGTTAACAAGATTTCGTCCTGAAGAAGACGAACTTATACCTGTAACTAGAGAGAAAGCCCAAGAAGTGATTGCACAGGTGCGATCGCTCACCCAGGAATTTCGCCGACAATTTGGTTCTAATGTTGCTTGGTTAGCAGACGAATGGTTTTTGATTGCGGGTGAGGAATTACCTAGCGAGGCTGAGTACGAAGAATACCCCCAAATTGATAACGGTGTAGGTTCAATTAGGTTATTTCTCAAACAATTTGCAGAGACTGCGGCGGAATTATTACCAGCAAAAATCAACCACCCTAAAAAGTTAACTTGGGTTGTTGGTAATGCTGTAGAAAAAGCCTTTCAACCAATTCTCAAAAGCTTAAATGCGGTGGAAGGATTAGAAATAAATATGCGTGCCTTATCTAGTGATTACTGGGGACAAACTATTAGTGTTACCGGATTAATTACTGGACACGATTTACTTTTACACTTAAAAGAACAGGATTTAGGTGGAGGCATTTTGCTACCTAATGTCATGCTCAAACATGGAGAATTAGTTTTTTTAGATGATATGAATGTTGAGGAAGTAGCCCAAAAATTACAAACAAAAATCATACCGATCGCAGGTGTTGAAGAACTGATAAAAACTTGTATTACTGATAGTGTTAGCGTTTAGATAGGCAATATCAGTTGTTTTCCTGATGTAAATCAGAGTTGATTTAATTCATAAATAATAAATAATAATTAATTAGTGGTGGGGAGAAATAGTGAAGAATCACAAAAAAAACAATCAAGATAATCACAGATTGCAAATTAAAAAAACTGGATTCTTCATTTTTACTCTGCAATTAGTTATTTTTAATTGTGTTGATATTTTGACAGCAAAGGCGGTAGAAAAACCCGTTTTGAGTGTAGTTCAAAGTCCAGACAATACACAGCATTGGGCAGGAATTACCAAACGCTTGCAAAATATTGGGGTGGAATATTGTGTGATTCCCCTAGCAAGTGTGAGTAATGTAGCAGATTGGGGCGATCGCCGCGTGTTATTTTTGCCGAATATCGAAACCCTCACGCCAACCCAAGCGATCGCCTTGGAAGAGTGGAAGAGCAAAGGCGGTAACATCATTGCAAGCGGCCCCGTTGGTAGTCTCTCAGCCCCAGGAGTCCGTCAATTATTAAAAACCCTCTTAGGCGGCTATTGGGGATTTAGCCTCAAGGATAAACAAGAAATCAAACCCCCTCAAACCTCAAGTCATAGCTGGGTAAATAACAGGGGAATTTTTGGTAATGTACACGGTGGTGTTTTGATACCCAGTAGTGGTGCTAGTCAAACTGTAGCCGTGTGGAATTCCAGAGAAAATCCCGCCGCCGTAGTCTCAACAGAACGCGCTACTTTTTTGGGCTGGCGCTGGGGAACAGATGCAGCTTCCACAGCAGAATTAGATAGTTCTTGGCTCAAAGCTGCTGTGACTCGTTATGTGTCAGGAAATAACACAAAAAAAATTACCGGAGGTGCGTCCAATTGTGCCACATCGGTAGCAACTGTTTCAGAGGAACAGAAGAGAACTAATAATATCGCCCCCAGAACCATCACTCCACCTAAACCAGTCTTACCAGCAACCAAACCACCCGCAACTGAAGAAGCGATTGATCAACTGGAACAACAAGTACATTGGGATGTTGCGCCTCATTCTAATGCACCAATAGGTAGTAGTGAAGCGATCGCTCTCCAACAAGAGCTAGAAAACCTCATTGGACGAGTAGAAAGCGCCCACTTAGCCGCAATGGTGAATGATGGGAATAGCAACAACTCCCTGTCTGTGAAAGCCGAAGCCCCACGAATTACCAGCACCTCTTTAACTCCCATCGCTAACAAAGAACAAGTTTTGGCACAAGCTAGAGTAGTAGCCAAAAACTTACCTCAGTTAATTGCCAATAAAAATTATGCTCTGGCTCGTCAACAATGGCTCGCAACCAGAACAAACTTGTGGAAACAGTTTCCCACAGACCGCAGATTAGCGCCAGCCGAAATCCGCTCAGTATGGCTAGACAGAGGGACAATTGTCCGTGCAGGTAGCGAACAAGAATTAGCCAAAATTTTTGATCGTTTGGCGCAAGCAGGAATCAACACCATCTTTTTTGAAACAGTCAACGCTGGCTACACCATTTATCCCAGTAAAGTTGCACCCCAGCAAAACCCATTAATTCGCGGTTGGGATCCCTTGGCTTCTGGGGTGAAATTAGCTCATGAGCGAGGGATGGAATTACACGCTTGGGTTTGGACATTCGCGGCTGGAAACCAGCGCCATAATGAATTACTGAATATTCCCACCAATTATCCAGGGCCAGTCCTAGCTGCTAACCCTGATTGGGCAAACTACGATCACCAAGGGCAAATGATTCCCTTTGGTCAAACTAAGCCCTTTTTCGATCCAGCCAATCCCGAATTACGCCAGTATTTGCTGAAACTTTACGAAGAGATTATTACTAAATATAAAGTCGATGGTCTACAGCTAGACTATATTCGCTACCCTTTCCAAGACCCAGCAGCCGGACGAAGCTACGGTTACGGTAAAGCAGCCAGAACCCAGTTTCAACAATTGACAGGTGTAGATCCGATGAAGATTTCCCCTAGTCAAACACAACTATGGCAGCAGTGGACAACATTCCGTACCCAGCAAGTTGATAGCTTCGTTGCTCAAGTTTCCCAAATGTTACGTCAGCAAGACCGCAACCTGATTTTGTCAGTTGCAGTCTTCCCCCTACCAGAATATGAACGCGTCCAAAAAATTCAACAGCATTGGGAAATTTGGGCAAGACAGGGAAATGTAGATTTAATTATTCCCATGACTTATGCCCAAGATACGGTGCGTTTCCAAACTTTAGCAAAACCTTGGATTACTTCGACACAATTAGGTTCTACTTTATTAATTCCTGGAATCAGATTACTTTCTTTACCAACACTAGGTGCATTTGACCAGTTGCAATTGGTGAGGGATTTACCGGTGAGTGGTTATGCACTGTTCGCCGCCGAAAATTTAAATAACGAGCTGCACAAGTTATTTAGTAATACCCAAGGAAAGCAACAATCGGCAATTAGTGAACCTCTACCTCATCGTGAACCATTCCAAAGTGCTGTGACCAGATATCTGAGTTTGAAACGCGAATGGCAATTAGTTCTACAGGATGAAAAACAACAGATAACAAATAAAAGCATTGCCGATTTTCATAGCCAGGCAGAATTACTGCAAAATGCTTTAAATCAACTAGCAACCGCACCTTCTGCTAGTAAGTTAGTCACAGCCAAAGCTAATCTAACTCGCTTTCAATCACTATTTCGGGTCTGGATGCGTCAACAACAGATGGAAAATAGCTATCAAGTCAGAGCTTGGGAAAATCGTTTGGCAATTATAGGCAGACTGTTACATTACGGCGAACGCCAATTAGAGTCGCGTCCTGACCGTAGAGCTAATACGGTTTCCAAGTAGTAAAAAAATATCCAAAAAGTAAGGGTGTAGGGGTGTAGGGGTGTAGGGGTGTAGGGGTGTAGTGAATCCTATGTAGGGTGGGCAATGCCCACCAAAAACCGGATATGGTGGGCATTGCCCACCCTACAGATACTTCTCTTAATTTTGAATTTTGTAGCTTTAGTTTCCCGTAGGGTATTTTGAATTTTGAATTGTTAATTGGTGTTGCCTAACCTCTAAAGCCAGGGATTAGACGCTTGAGAGCGCGACCGGCAACGCTGCTGTAAGACATTTCGCCACAGAGGATTTTACCCATAACTTTGGGAGCAGTGGGACGCTTAACACCAACTTGATAACCGACGCTAGGAAAGCGATAGAAAGCGCCGGCTAATTTTTGCGCCCAAGCCATCTCAGCACCCCAACTTTCATGAATGATTTCGGTGTATTCTTCTAAGGCGTTGATATCACCGGAAAGAGCTTTGTCAACTGCGGCGGCGGCGTGAACACCACTATAAATTGAGGGGCGAATTCCTTCTGCGGTCATGGGGTCAACTACACAAGCTGCTTCCCCTGCCAAAATAGCGTTCTGAGTGTGTAATTTTTGATTACCATCCCATAGAGCAATTGGATGACCATATTGCTTACTAGTTTGGACATCTATATTAAATAATTGGGAGTATTCAACCAAAATTTTCTTAAAATCTTGGGGTTGTCCACCAATAAAGGTTCCTACACCAATTGAATAACCATCTTCTTTGGGAAAGTTCCAAATATAGCCGTTTTTCACTAAACCAAACTCGAAGTGAATTGTAGATTTATCTTCGACCTTGGCGGGAACTTCTGCTTCTAATGCACCGGCTAAACGGCGTTTACGCTCTTTGAAGCCTAACCATTTTGCCATTGGGCCTTTAGCACCATCAGCAGCGATTAGATAGCGCCCAGTAACGGGGCCGTTAGCGGTGTTAACTTGCCAGTAGTCACTCTTAAACTCAATTCCTGTAACTTCTGTATTATCCCGCAGTTCTGCGCCTTGTTTTTGCGCTTGCTGTACTAAGAAATGATCAAAAACTTCCCGGCGTACCATCCACACTGGTTCTTTAGTCTCAATCTTCGCTTCTACAGGGTCTTCTAAGTTCCAGGTAAAACGAAATGAGTCTACTTTCAGAGAAATTGCTGGGCTAAAGTCAAAGTCAAACCATTCGGCAACTATTGGTGACACTCCCCCGCCACATGGTTTATATCTAGGTAAGGATTCTTTTTCTAAAACTAATACTGAACGCCCTTTTTTGGCTAAATGATATGCTGCTGCGCCACCCGCAGGCCCAGCACCAACGATGATGGTGTCGTACATAAAAAATTCAAAATTCAAAATTCAAAATTCAAAATTTCTGAGAGTTGTCAACAGTTAGGACTTATACCGTTTCTTGATGTAGCTTGCCTGGCGTAGCCATAGATGCACTTTATTCTGTACTGTAGAGACGTTGCATACAAAGTCTCTACATCATTTATTTGGCGCAGCTTCATATTAATTTGGTATTACTGATAAAAAAGGCTGAAGAACATGAGATTCCTCAGCCTGAAAACTGTTTAGACAGTGGTGATGTCTTTTTCTTTTTCTGTCAACAGTTCATCGATTCTGGCAGTATATTTGTTGGTTAGTTTTTGCAGTTTGTCTTGTTGGTCTTTGGCTTCATCTTCGGAAACCTCGGCGTTTTTCTCTAGTTTGCGAATTGAGTCTACGGCATCACGGCGGATGTTACGAATAGCAACACGCCCTTCTTCCGCGTACTTAGCAGCCAGTTTGACTAGTTCTTTGCGGCGATCGCTTGTTAAGGGTGGTATATTCAGGCGAATAGCAGAACCATCATTGCTGGGTGTTAGACCAACATCAGATAGAGAAATTGCCTTTTCGATAATATTTAAACTGGTCTTATCGTAAGGCTGAATTTGGATTGTCGTTGCGTCTGGCGTGCTGATGTTTGCTAGGGATTTTAAGGGCGTAGGTGAACCGTAGTAGTCTACCAACACCTTATCTAACAAGCTGGCATTGGCGCGGCCAGTACGAATTGTATTAAATGCCCGTTGAGTCGCCTCAACAGTATGTTGCATTTTACTTTCAGCTTCAGCTAATTTCACAAGAACCTCCCACAAGGGTACCGATAGATTCTCCTAAAACGGCGCGGCGAATATTACCCCGCGTTGTTAGGTCAAATACAAGAATAGGGATATTATTTTCTTTACAAAGGGCGATCGCCGTACTGTCCATCACCCGCAAGTCCTGAGCGAGAACATGGGCGTAGGTGAGACTGTTATAACGTTTGGCGTTAGGATAGATTTCGGGGTCTGCATCATAAACCCCATCTACCTTGGTGGCTTTAAAAATTACTTCTGCGTCGATTTCTGCGGCTCTTAATGCTGCTGTTGTATCTGTTGTAAAAAAGGGATTACCGGAACCAGCACCAAAAATAACCACCCGTCCCTTTTCTAGATGACGGATGGCTCGACGGCGAATATATGGTTCGGCTAATTCCTGCATAGCGATCGCAGTTTGTACCCGCGTTTGTACTCCTATGCGTTCCAGTGAATCTTGCAGCGTCATGGCATTCATTACCGTGGCAATCATCCCAATGTAGTCGGCGGTTGCCCTGTCCATCCCCGCCGACGCTGCCTTTACGCCACGAAAAATGTTACCACCGCCAACGACGATGGCAATCTGAACGCCAGTGGCTATCACCTCCGCTATTTCCTGGGCTATTTCCTTGACCACTTCTGGATCAATCCCATAGCCCATGTTGCCCATTAAGGCTTCACCGCTCAGTTTGAGTAAAACCCGTCGGTAATTCGTTCCCATGAAGTTCCGCTTTATCAAAAAAGTTGCAAGTGCCTCCAATTTAAGATAGCAGTACAATGACTATCTATGTCTATATACGCCAGATCAATGAAGTGCCTACTGGTTCCGTCTCAGGTACTGGGATTTCTTCGCCTTTAAACAGAGCAGCGATCGCATTTCGTAGGTAGTCTTCGCCTACAGATGATGGCTCTTGAGGATGATTGTCAATCTGCCCTCTATATCGCAATATACCATGACTGTCGATCAAGAAGGCGATCGGTGTTTTAGTAGCGCCAAAGCTTCTGCTAACTTCTTGGGTCGAGTCCCACAGGTAAGGAAAGTTTAACTCGTGATTTTGGGCAAAGGCTCTCATTTTCTCTAAGCTTGACCAACTTGGCTCGGTAATATCACTAGCATTTATGCCAATTAAGATAAAGCCCTCCATCCCAAATTCCGCTTGAATGGCCTTTAACCTGTCTAGATACAAATTTACATAAGGGCAGTAATTACCCAAAGAAACTACGCCAACTGCGCGAAAATTATCTAAATAACGACTGAGATGATGGACGTGATTATCAATCCCTGGTAATTCAAAATCTGGCGCGTAACCACCAACAGGAGTGTCACTTGTTTCTAGTATGGTCATTTTCTTTAGCCAGCCTGCACTAGGAACAAAAATCTAGGTGAAGTTGAACCTTACTGTTCAGGTTTAGCTCACCTATTAGTAGATGCTTTGTATCCAGTACATCTTATGGGCTAACTTCAAGTCCGTAAATTGTAAAACTACTGAATTTATCCGGCTGCTTATTTCATTATTTTGTATTAACTTCCTAATCTTGTGCAAAAATATGCAAATAGTGTTATTTATGACCCATAAATAAAAATATGAAAATACAATTGAGTTCATCTAAAAAAAACTATTACATAATATCTATAAACTAATAAGTTGAAGTTAATAATATCTCAACTTTCCTTGATTTTTATTAGTCAAGCCTGTACCCACGTATAAATAGGAAAATTAATAATTCCCATATTAAACCTCAGAGAGTAGATCATTGCTACTGGCATCTGTGTGATAATTTTTATTAATTCCTTGATTGGGCCGATGCTCTGAGTTGAAAATAAAGTATAGGCAATAAAGAATAAGAAATGGGGAATAAAAAATTTCACACTCTTATTGTGGAATTTTTGTTTATTGATTTCTAACTTGACAAAAATCTCAGTGCTGTAAACATTGCTGCTTCTGTTATTTTGTACACAAAACTGACACGTAGCTGAGTTTCTTTCAGGGTTATGAGTTTTTCCATAAGCAGGGAGTATCCCCAGGATTTGTTCAGTAGAACAACTAAACTCTAACTCTATTGGTACAATCTTTTACTTTAATATCTTCAGCTATTTTTAAATTCTCATGAATACTTCTACTTCTACAAAAACCTGGATTTGGCGAGGTTTTTCCATCTGCTATCAAACTCAAGGAACTACCGGGCCATCTGTTGTACTCGTACATGGTTTTGGTGCTTCCTGGGGACACTGGCGAAAAAACATACCCACACTAGCGGAAAATTGCCGTGTTTATGCAATTGATTTAATTGGTTTTGGTGGTTCAGCCAAACCTCAACCAGATACAGAAATGGCTTATACACTAGAAACTTGGGGAGAACAAGTAGCGGATTTTTGCCGTGAAGTTGTCGGTGAACCAGCTTTTTTAGTGGGTAACTCTATTGGCTGTATTGTAGTCATGCAAGCAGCAGTCAGCAATCCAGAGATTTGTTTAAGTGTTGCCTTACTCAACTGTTCTCTACGATTACTGCACGATCGCAAACGGGAAACTCTACCTTGGTCACGTCGTTTTGGTGCGCCTGTGCTGCAACGCGTACTATCTATTAAAGCAATTGGTCAGTTCTTTTTCCGTCAAGTCGCGCAACCAAAAACAGTGAGAAAGATTCTCCTACAAGCCTACATTAATAGTGAGGCTGTGACAGAGGAACTGGTGGATATTTTGACAGCACCAGCAAGTGATCCTGGTGCTGTAGCCGTCTTCCTGGCATTTACTTCCTATTCTTCTGGCCCCCTACCAGAAGACCTTTTACCATTGCTACCCTGTCCAGCATTGATTGTGTGGGGGACAGATGACCCTTGGGAACCGATAGATTTAGGTCGAGAATTAGCTAACTATCCTCAAGTACTCAAGTTTATTCCCTTGGAAGGCGTAGGACATTGTCCTCAAGATGAAGCTCCTGAGTTAGTTAATCCAATTTTACAAGATTGGATTTGGGAACAAACTAGGCTTTTAGAAGCCCAAGAAATTGAGCATAATTCCCAGACAATTGGGTAATTATTTTTAATATAAATAACGCGATGTGCGACTTATTTTTGAAACCCCTCTCCATAGCGCGGAGCGCTTCTCGTAGAGTACCTCTTCCCGTTGGCGCTAGCCTGCCGTTAGGCAAGCGGAGAGAGGCTTTGAATCTTGCTACCCTTCCCTTGCAGGGAAGGGGTTGGGGGTTAGGTTTGAGAGAAAGTTGGACACGGCGTTATAAATAGCAAAAAGACAAGTCTGATTTAAGATAAATCAAGACTTGTCATGATAATTAATAAGCTTCTATCGATGAGCTTCAGGCAATTATCTCCAGTAACCACCCCAGCGACCCCGGAAACCACCTGGTCTGAACCAAGAGCGACCTCCCCAGAATCTGCCTGTTCTAAACCAAGAGCGACCACCGAAACCACCGAAACCACCGAAATGACCCCAGCGACCTCCAGCTAGATTTTGCTGGTCTTCTGTGGAGAGTTCCACGAGTAAATCAGATTGCAAAACTTGATTTGACATGATTCTTTTTCTCTGTTCTCTCTATTATTTATACACGCTTACAAAGTTTATACAAATATGAATAATAACCATAAATGTATAATAACTTTGATTCTATTTATAGGAATAATATTGACAAATTAAACTCTCCTAGAGGTGGAAATAAAAATAATAAAAATATTGCTTAAGAAGTATGATTTTTCAACTAATCTTCCTGTAAATATTGCAGATATCAATGCAAATACTATTTCATTTATTAATTTATATTTTTATGCAAAAAACAATATTTTCGTACCCCATCATAAATAGGATATAGCTGAAAATTGTATCCTCAAAATGTAATTAAATTAAAAAAAGCCAGTTTCTCCGAGGAACTGGCTGTTGAGTAAAAATCCCATCTAGTTAGCGTTCTGATTGCACTAGTCATTAACTACAAGGTTTGAGAACATTTACCTTGTATGAATAAGAGTGCAGATCCTACTTTTGAAATTTGTCAACTTATCTGAGATAAACGTAGCCAGAAAGTCTTACTCGCAAGCGGCGACGGCGACTACCAAAGCTACCTCCAGCGCCACCCCCTTCCTGATCATAGCCATTTTGCTCCCAGCTATCTTGATCAGTACCACTAGAACCCATACCCATACCACCAGAACCCATACCACCCGGACAACCACCTTGACCTTGTGGTGGTTGAGTTGTTTGCTGACCACCCACTAGAAACTGCTGTTGTTCTGTGGATAAATCTGCTAGCAAATTAGATGCAATGGTTTGATTAGACATATTTTTTACCTCACTTAATCACATAGGTGTCTAACACCTGATAATTTAATTGTTCAATATTTATACATATTTTAAATTACTCTTTAGTTAGATAATATTTGATTAAATATCTAGCTTTTGGTTCATAGAAAATCATCTTTTAATTAAAGTTTATTTTAAATAAAAATATGAGTTATTTAGCTTTCATCAATAGAGATAATTCCATAAAAAAAGCTAGGTAGTTTTATTACCTAGCTTCATAAGATTTAGCAGAAAATAGGAGATTGTGCAGAAATGCTCAAGTACAATTAGACTTTGAGACGTTTATTTCAGTTCACTCCAATTGTCACTAACTATGACAATTTGCGGACACTAACGATGCTGACACTTCTAATTCTATAGCGGCGAGTTTCACCAGTGCCAAGTCGTGTATTTCCGCCTTCATCATCTCCCTCATCAAAGGTTTGACCACCAGCTAAAGATTGCTGTTGATCTAAGGATAAATCTTCAAGTAAATTGGAAGCTAGCATTTGGTTAGACATGAACTTTTACCTCACTTACTTAACAACATAGGTTTGTTATTACCTATGTTTTGATTATTGAATATCCTTGGTTTATTTAAATTATGCTGTGGTGGTATTTATAAAAATAAATTTTACTACTTTTGACTCATGCTATTTTGATGGCAAAATATAATTTTCATATAAATTGATCGCCATAAAAATACAGGGGTAAGATTAATAATACCCCTGCAATAAGTTTAGTTTATTTATGAGTTTTCAAATACCAAAATATGTATTTTATAAGCTATGATCAGTGCTTAATAAAATTATTTGTTTACTACTTTATACATAAAATTTTGGTTTTACTGCATCTTTTTTGGAAAATTACAATTTGCTATGTTTTTTATGACTAAAAATAATATTTATATTGATAAAAACTTTAGATGCTCTCCTTGTTGAGACAGGAAATCTTCTAAAGTACCTTGGAGTTGTATTTTGCCTTGATCTAGTAAGACAATCCAATCGGCGCGATGGACTACGCTGGGACGATGGGTAATGAGAATTGTAGTTTTACTTTGACGTGATTCTAACAACCGATCAAGAACTTGAGTTTCACTAACTGGGTCTAGTCCAGCTGTTGCTTCATCTAAAATTAGGACTGGTGGATTATTGAGAATACCTCTGGCGATCGCTAGTCTTTGTTTTTGTCCTCCAGAAAGATTAGCCCCAAATTCTCCTAGCACTGTTTGATACTTATTTGGTAGTTGGCTAATAAAACTGTCAGCATCGGCAATTTGGCAAGCTGTGACGACTTCTTCAAAGGAAATATGGGGACTCCCTAAACGAAAGTTTTCTAAAATTGAACGACTCCAGAAATGAGGTTCTTGAGGTACATAAACTACTTGTTGTCGTAAACAATCAAGGGCAATATCTTGAATGTTATAAAAGCCGATGCGGATATTACCAGAATTGGGCTGATATAATCCTGCCATGAGTTTGGCTAAGGAACTTTTACCACAGCCTGATTTGCCAATTAAAGCAATAATTTGTCCTCCTGGTAGCTTGAGAGAAAAATCTTCCAATAGGTCAACTCTACCAGGATGGTGAAAGTTAATATGGGAAAAACGAATGTCTGCATCACTAGAGATTTGGGCGAATGGTTTTTGAGAAGTGTTATCTACTTCGGGAGTAGCATCAATAACTTCCAAAAGCCGAGAGATAGCAGTTTGGGAACGAAAATATTCATCAACTAAACCTACTAATGAGCTAATTAATGTCAGCACATTAACTTGCAGAACATTAATTGCTAGCATTTGACCAATACTTAACTTTCCTTGGATGACTAAAATACTTCCTAGTCCTAATAAAACTACACCACCGATAGCAGAAAGAAATTTCGCAATAGTATTGTTAATAATGCCAATTTGAATAGTACTAAATGTTAAATTTGCCAGACGACCAAAACGATTTTGTAATTCATCCCAAAATTGCGGTGCAGCATTTGTGGTTTTCAGGACTTGTGCGCCTTTAAAGGTTTCTACTAACACACCTTGATTTTCTGAACCTAAAACTAAAAGACTACGAGTCTTTTGCTGTAGGACTGGTAAAAGCGGCAATGTAGCTAAACTCATCAATGCACCGATGAGGATGACCGCTAATGCTAACTGCCAACTATAAAAAATCATTAAGCCGAAAGAAATTACAGCGATAAAAAATTGGCTAGGTAAAAGTACTACAACCTGTGAGACTAACTGGTTAATTTCATTAATATCTCTAAGTCGGCTGGTAATCTCTCCACTGCGACGAGCTTCGTAATAAGTCAATGGTAATTGCAGAATTCTCCGCCCAAATTCCAAGACTAAACCTAATTGCAGGCGTTGGCTAAAATGAGCAATCATCGTAGATTCTAATACCTGCATACCGCTACTAAATAAATTCATGATGACGACAGCGATCGCTATCACAGTTAGTAGTTGAGTATCGCCACGAACTAAGACATCATCGGTGAGGATTTGAATCAGGACTGGTGAGCCTAAAGCCAATATGCCCAGGACAATGTTGATCATAAAAACCTGGGACAATAGCCCATGATAGGGCAAGATGCGCTGGAGAAAGCGGGTAAATCCTGGCTGTGGTTTGTCGTGGGGCTGTTGAGAAAAACGCTGGTGATCTGGCTCCATTAAGAGCATGACCCCATTCCAAGCGGTTGTTAACTCTTCCCGGTGAATATAACGAATTCCTACGGCTGGATCGGCTATGACATATTTGCTTCCCTTTTTTCCATATAAAACTACCCAGTGATAGCCCCGCCAATGAATGATTGCTGGTAGTTGAATTTCTTTAATTCTGTCTAAGATTGCGGGTGATGCTTTCACGGCTCTGGCGTTAAAACCGAGATTTTCCGAGCCACGTTTCAGACCTAATAAGGTTGTACCTAATTGTCCAGTTCCTACTGCTTCACGGCTTTTATTCATACTTAAAAAGCGTCCGTGTTGCCGACAAATGGAAACTATACAAGCGGCTCCACAATCTTCTTCACTCAGTTGTAAAACACAGGGGTAATTTTTTCGGAGTTTGAAGAAATTAAGCATATTAATTTGTAATTTAAGTACTGTTTTGTATCAGTTGGTGGCTTTTTTAAACGCAGAGGAATACGGAGGTTATACCAATTCAAAATTCAAAATACCCTACGGGAAGCTAAAGCTACAAAATTCAAAATTAAGAATCAAGCGCAGAAGACAATTGTACAGACGCGATTAATCGCGTCTCTGACTAATTACAAATCTGCAATTAATCTGGCTTTGCGGAGGATGAACCTTAATACTGTTTCTCTGCGGGAAATGATATCTGCTTTACCTTGCATTCCGGTTTTGAGTTGACATTGCCGATCGCCTCTACCAACGTATGGGGTATGCGGTTCTATAATGACTTCATAGGCTGTGGCTTTAGCTGTGGTGGTTTGTGGGCTATTATTAGCTACAGGTAGGGCATCTGGGGCGATTGTTTTGACTGTTCCTTTGAGCGTGCCGTAGTCTGGGTAAGGACAAGCAGAAACCTGCATTTGGACTTGTTGACCGGGTTTGACTTTGTTGATATCTTGCGCCTGGACGTTAGCTTTGATTTGTATTGGCGCGTTTAACGGTGCGATTTGAGCGATCGCCTCACTCGGTTGTACTACCTGTCCGGGGTTACGCAAATTCAATTGCAGCACTGTCCCGGCGATGGGTGCGCGGACTATACTTTGGTTTAGGTCATTTTCGGCTTGTTGTAGTTCTTTGCGGTTTCTGTCCAGTTGTTTTTGAAATTCTAAGCGTTGTTGTAGCAAAGTTTCTCTTTCTTTTTTCAAGGCGGCTAAGGTAACTTCACCTCTGGCTTGTTCTTGTTTAATTCGTTCCGATGCTACAGTCACGCTTGCATCATTGGGATTTATTGCAGTTCTGGCCTTGGCGAGATTGGTTTGTGCAACTGTTAAAGCTTGGTCTTTTTCTTCTTGGAGATTTTTGGCGTTAGCTTTGGCTTGTTCCAGTTTCGCCTCCGCCGCAATCACCGCTTGTTCTTTCTCTTCTAAGAGATTTTTGGCGTTGGCTTTAGCTTGCTCCAGCTTCGCTTCCGCCGCAATTACACCTTGGTCTTTTTCCTCCAAGAGATTTTTGGCGTTGGCTTTGGCTTGTTCTAGCTTCGCTTCTGCTGATTTGACAGCCTGTTCCTTCTCCTCCAAAAGATTTTTAGCGTTGGCTTTGGCTTGTTCCAGTTTCGCCTCCGCCGCAATCACCGCTTGTTCTTTATCTTCCAGCAGATTTTTAGCGTTAGCTTTGGCTTGTTCCAGCCTCGCCTCCGCCGATATTACGGCTTGGTCTTTTTCCTCGAAGAAACTACGGGCGATCGCTCCCGATGCTACTATCGGCTGTAATCTTTCTCGCTGTACTCTAGCTAAACTCAAGGCGGCTTCTGCTTCTTGGACAGTTGCAGTTAAAACTCTATCTTGTTGCAGGCGATCGCGTTGTACCCTGGCTAAATTTAAAGCGGTTTCTGCTTCCTGCACAGTTTTGGCTAAGAGTTGTTCCCTTTGTAATCTTTCTTGTTGCGCCTTGGCTAAGTTCAAAGCCGTCTGTGTCTCTTGCACAGTCGTCCTGAGAAGCCTATCCCGTCGTAAACGATCGCGTTGTTCTCTCGCCAATTTCAAGCCTGTTTCCGCTTCATCTACGGTAGTTTTTAACAGCTTTTCCCGTTGTAGGCGATCGCTTTGCACCCTGGCTAACTCCAAAGCGGCTTCTGTTTCCCGCACCGTCGCCGTTAATAGCTTTTCCCGTTGCAGGCGGTCTTTTTGTATCCTGGCTAACGTTAAAGCTGATTGGGCTTGTGTCATATCCGCAGTAGCTTTAACTTGCTGATCTGCATAGTTGCGTTGTGTACCACTCAGTTCAGCTTGTGCGGCGATTGTGGTGCGATCGTTTAAGTTCGTCTGGGCTGTAATTTGAGCATCAATTTCACCTAATTGAGCATCGATTTTATTGAGTTGTAGTTGACTTTGCTGAATCAGGTTTTGTAATTGGCTCTTTTGCGTTTGCAGACGAGAATCATCAATGTAGGCGATCGCTTGTCCTTCGGCTACCATCTGATTTTCTGCAACACTAATCTTGAGAATTTTGCCATTAATTAGCGACTGTACCAGCCTTAATTCTCCCACAGGGCGAATAGTCGCCGGCACTTTCACCGTCACGTTGTACTTGAGAACAGATGTTAGCACCACCCCCACAATAAAGATACTGAAGACAACTACCCCACCGATACTTGTCCATTTGCCAATATGGGGTAAAAATTCGTTAGCTTCCAAGGTAGGAAGTTCTTCGGGAATTGGCTGATGCGATCGATGCCAAAAATCATTCTCTTGGCGGCGTAAGGTGTTCACGATACTGCACCTTGGTATATGAATCTGACAGAAATTAGGCTATTAAATGATGTGTCTGGTTATTTTTATAGACCCTGTTTTCATGGGTTAACGAGTTAATTTTATTTTGCAGATTGATACAAACATTTTTCTTATCTCCCCAATTTGTGTTCCAAATTGGCTATAATAAAACATGGGGGATAAGAAAAGAATGTGCTTTGAGATGTGCTTACTTTTCTGCAATCTCTAACACGGATGACGTGTATAGAAATATAGAGGAGAACGCTCAAACTCCCTCAAAAACCTCACTTACGTTGAGCGAGTTATTATCACCTCCTCTACCCCTTTTTCCACAATACAAACATCAGCAATTGTCTTTGCGTTGCACGCGAGAACAACTTGCAGAATGAGCAAAGCTATATCCTTATTCAATAAAGGAAGCTGTAACAAAACCAGAGAGAAAAGTGGTCATCTGTTATGATATTCTGATCAAAAAATTCTGTTTCAGTTCCGTTTTCTAGAATATTTTCCAGAATTAGGTTAACTAACACACAAGACTATAGATTGATTTAATAAGCTGTTGCAAGTTTCACTGGGAGATGCTAGGCGGACAAGATGCCCACTTTACAGCGCATATACTCCGCATACAAGCAAAATACTCTCAATCTGCCTATTGTCTTATGGTTAATCTAGAGTAAAAAGTCAAAATTTATCGTAAATTACGTCCATTTACTCCCACCACAAAAAAATAGGTAATTTAAAAACCTATTAGCTTAAAATTCCCAAATTTACGGTGCTATCTAGGAATCTTAAAAAGCAAACCTCTGACATGAAGATTTATTCAGAATGATAATTGCAATTGAACCAATCATTGATTGAGAAACAATGCAATTGCAAATATTTGAGTAACATGATTTTTCGCCTCACTTGCGTGACTAGGTTTAGCCTCACCTAAGAACTTAACTATAAGCACTGTCTGCTAATAATTCATAAATCTGGAGACAGAAATCAAACTTATATGTTTACTACGCAGGATAGATGCAAAATCATCTGATATGAATATAGTTAATTTAGACAACATGAGACAAGAAATTATCCGAAATTGATACCTTAGTAGGGTGCGTCAGTATGAATAATTTCTGAGTATGGTTTAGGTGCGATCGCAATGAAGCACCCTAGTACCGCAAGGCGGAATTCAAAATTCAAAATTCAAAATTCAAAATGAATACAGCGTAAGCGTTTCGTTAGTTTAGAATGGTCTGCTTATTTACGCTGTGCTGTACTAGATTTTGGATATATTTTTATCTGTGATTTATCTGCGTGCATCTGCGTCCAATTATTCTATACAGCTTCATCTTAATTTGGTATAACGCACTTTAAGATGAGATAGCTTTAACGGAATTACGCTGAAATCCTTGACCGACACCATAACGGATAGTTTTAAATTCTACGTAGTTCGTCGCCGGAGTATAGAGAGTATATGTTGCTACACCTGGTGTTCTGCCTACATTACCCACTCCAATTATCTGGCGTGGAGAAATGGTCATAGTTTCAAGTGATTTTGGATTATCAAGAGTTGTGATACCTGTAGTTACAGAACCAGCTTGTAGGTGATATTGAAACGCTAAACCAGAACGACCACAAAATAAATTATTTGCCTGCATTCTTGTCAGGCGGTCAAGCATTTGAATTGGCGAAGTATCGGGGGTTAATGCTTCATCAATTGATACAGTCGTACCGTGAATTAATAAACAATCTAGTTCAAAAAAACCAAAATCTAGAGTTCTTAACCATTGCACCGTCTGACGAGAAACAGAATTCCAAAGTAACTTAACCGTTTCTCCGCCATACTGCGCTAGCAAATTATCAGCCTCGCCAGTGGGGCCAAGACCATGCAAAATGAAGCACTGTTCTTCCCACCAACCTTTACAAACCAGAGGTTCTAACTCGCCGTTTAGTGGGTTGCGGACTCGTTCTACAACTTTTTCTACTTCTGGTCTTGGCCCTACCAAATCACCCAAAATATATAAAGCTTCTATCTGTTTACTTTGGCGCTTAATATCGGCCATCACAGCCTCATAAGCTGCCAAATTACCCTCAATCCCAGTTAAAATTGCCCATTTATTCATATAATTCTTCGATTTGATAATTTATTTTTTGCAAAAAGCATTAGGGATGCAAGGAGACAAAAACCATTGACTATTGACTATTGACTATTGACCAATCCCCAATCCCCAATCCAATCTTCTAACTTTTTACTTTTTACTTTTTACTTTTTTGTCCCCAATCCCCTATATCCTTCATCGAGTACAAACGTGAGTGGGGTCATCAGCCCTTTCTGCATATTCCAAGCCTTGGGCTAAACGCCAAGCAAAGATGGGGGGTAAACCTTGTTCGATGATGGCGGCGCAGGTTTTTTGATAGTTGTAAGGTACTTCTCTGAGATTTACTTCTTGAGTATCGGTGTCATAAATAGCGTAGGTGGCATTTGGTCGCCCGTGTCTGGGTTCCCCCACTGAACCTACATTAACAATTCGTTTTACTGAAGCAGAAAAGTTAATTTCTTTCTGTTCTATTCCCACACCTTTGACGGACACTTGTAAACTACCTGCATCTAGGGTACGGACATAAGGTACATGAGTATGTCCGCAAAATAGCACATCTGCATCTGTGGAAAATACTCTTTCTAAGGCGGCAAAAGCATCAAGTTCTGGTAACAAATACTCGTGATTACTCTGGGGGCTACCATGAACGAAAACCAAGTTGTCTTGACGTAAGGTGTGGGGTAATTGGGCGAGAAATTCTTGGTTTTCTTGATGGAGTTCTTTATGTGTCCACTCATGGGCGAATTTACCGCGTTTTTCCGCTAACAGTGAAGGGTAACTACACTCACAGGAGTTTAAACCTTCCACAATATCTTCATCCCAACAGCCTACACAGGTGGGAATATCTAATGAGCGAATTTGTGCGACGACAGCATTAGGATATGGGCCATATCCTACTAAGTCACCTAAACAATAGATTTGGTCGGCTTTTTGTTGGTCAATATCTAACAAAACTGCATCTAAGGCTTCATAGTTGCTATGAATGCAGGACATAACTGCTATTTTCACTCGCTACCCTCCTCTAGTAAAATTTGTGTTACCTGTTCTTGGTATTGTGCGATCGCTACATCTGTTAAATAGCAATCTGCCAAAGTCTGTCTCATGGCCGACTCATCTAAGTTTTTTCCCAATACCTCTATACCACTAAACCTTTGCGGTCTGCCTGCTAAGTGGCGGGGTAAGTCTAATTCCAAAAAATCAATTGTAGGTATACCTGCGATAAAATCTGCATAAAGTGACCTACCGTCAGCAACATCAAAAATACCCTTGGCGCGGTTAACTGCACCATAAGCACCATGAGTAATTTCGTACCAAAACTCTTTTAAACTGTCTTCGTCAATCACTTGACCATTGCTGGGTACGCGCCACATTTGCGTGGGTATGATGCTGGCATTAATTTCTGCACCAATGATAATTTTTCTGGCCCAGGCATGGTATTCAGAGTCTGGGAGGTTTGCTGGTAAAACAGCCACGGCTTGATAAGGTAAATTATCTAATATTGTTTGGATGGCGTTTAATTCTAAATAAAACCCTATTTCTATATAAGCATTCCCAGCTGTTGCCAGTTCGGACAAAAACTCGATTTCTTGCCCATCACTAAAAACTTTGACTTTCGGGAATTCTGCTGCTACGCGTGTCTGGTCAATGGGAACTTTGCCAGTCCCAGGACTAAAGTAAATGATGTTTTCATGGGAGGAGGTGTTTCCTATTTGTTGGCAAATCCAGGTAGTCTTGCCACCGCCAGCAGGGCCGGCAACGACAGTAATAATTGGTAAATTCATTTTTAAATGATAATCATTTTCATGCACTTTGCAAAGCGATCGCTGAAATATCTTGTCTTACTGGCTTCCTGTGCCAGTTATGCAACCCTGACTAATCAGCGATGACAACAGCAGAAGTATGCACAAAAAACAAAATATCAACTATTTGCTTCTCTTCTCTAATTGTTATTGGGATCTTGAATATACACATTTCTCACAGGAAAAGGAATTGAAATACCATTTTCCTGATAGCGTTTGTGTAGTTTTTTAATAAATAAATGTTTGCCAATACGCTGGTCAAAGTATTCGTTGACACGCATATATAATGTAAAATCTATACTAAAATCCCCAAAGGTATGGAACCTTATATATGGCTCATGTTCTTTTAATTCTGGGGCAATCTCCTGCATAACTTCTTTGGCAACTTCTACCGTCACTCTTTCAACCTGATCTAAATAACTATCATAACTAACACCGACGTTCATTGTTAATGTGATTTCTTTAGCTGGTAAATGATAGTTAGTAAAGATTGCCGAGGCCAGTTTAGAATTAGGGACAATAATTACATTATTGGAAAACTCTTTAATTGTGGTATTACGCCAAGAAATATCGGTAACGTAACCTTCTTGTCCAGCATCTAATTTGACATAATCTCCAGTTCTAACTTGCTTAGAAATAATTAAATGAAAGCCGGAGAATAAATTTGCTAGTGTATCTTGTAGCGCCAAACCAACTGCTAAACCACCGATTCCTAAAGTTGTAATAATGGGTGTAATTTCAATTCCCAATGTTTGCAACAAAATTAGGCAACCCAAAACTAAAACAGTAGCTTTGGCTAAGTTAGAAATTAGAGACGCTGTAGCTCTTTCTGTTCTATAAGTGTATAGTCTGATGAAACCTGAAACTAACCTAGCTAAAACTAATGTCAGTGAAGATAAGAAAAATATTGTAATAATTTTTTGCAATAAATTAGTAAAATCTGGCTTCAAAGGAGCAGCGATAACTGCTCCTAAAATGCCCGCAAGTATGAACCAAGTTAGGAGCATACCTTGCAGAGATTTAAAAATTATATGGCTTCCGGGTATTTCTTTTTTATAGACGAAGTTTTTAAACTTATTAATTATAAATTTTTCACTAATCAGTCCCGTTATTAAAGCAAATATGGGCAATCCTATAGGTAAAAGCCATTGAATCATAATTAATTTTGCTATTAACTCTTGCAAAATTTTACTACACCATTGAGTGTCAGACACTTTTTATTATACCAATTCAAAAATCGTTTGTGGCAAATAGAGAAATCAAAATGAAATCATAGCTAGTAGCGGAAGTATTTACTTCATAAATGAGAAATAGTGTGCTTAAATAAAGCACACCCTAACGTACAACTAGGCTTAAATTTTCGCTGCTCTGGTTTTGGGTTTAAACATAGTCTCTAGCATTACCCACAGGTGAATTAAGATGCTTTCGATTGCTGCCAGAGAATAAGTTGCAATGGTGAACAGCAGTAAGCTCCATTACTCATTTCTGTTTCGTGTTCAGCTATCCAATCATAAATTTTCGCAGCTTTTGCTAATGCTAATTTTTCTGAACGATAAAGCCGAGGAGTAGGGCAGTAAGCTTGACCATTGATGTGTATAGCGGCAATTTGCCAATAGTCGCTGCTTTCACCTTCTGGTAAAACTTCCAAAAATCCGTCACTGTAAGGCTCGATTATTCCTATATTCATCTACAACCATCAAACTTTTAACTAAGGCCACAAAGTTATACACCAGCCTCTCAGGGAAGGAAAAGCTGAAATTATCAGGGAATACAGTAGCAACCCCTGCTAATGATTTTGTGTTCGTAGTCAATGGAAATCTGAGTGATTGGTCACTTTTTCACTATAAATTCTTAATTGGTAAGTTTTCCCCAGTAAAATTATTTGTTGGGATACTCTCGTAGTGCATATCCTACGCCACGGACTGTATAAATCAGCCGCTTTTCGTTATTTTCTTCCAATTTAAGCCGCAAATAACGGATATAAACTTCGATGATGTTGGAATCACCCATAAAATCATAACCCCAAACTTTTTCGAGAATTTGATCTCTGGTAAAAACCTGACGGGGATGGGAAAGCAGATACTCTAATAAATCAAACTCCTTTGCTGTTAATTCAATCGCTCGGTTACCCCGAAACACTTCACGAGTGCGGCGATTTAAACTTAGGTCTTCAAACTGCAACAAATCTTCATCTGTTTCTTGGGTGCGGCGCAGATGAGCGCGAATTCTTGCCAATAATTCCTCAATGCTGAAGGGTTTGACCACATAATCATCAGCTCCTGCATCTAATCCTGCCACGCGATCGCTCACTTCATCTCTGGCGGTTAACAAAATTACAGGTATTGAATTACCCGTTGCTCGCAGACGGCGACAAATTTCTAAACCTGATAGTCCTGGTAACATCCAATCAAGAACTGCTAAATCGGGTGTTGATTCTCGTGCCAAGGTGAGTCCAGTAATTCCATCATGGGCGACACTAACTTTGTAACCTTCACTACTTAGTTCCAATTCGACAAATCGCGCTAATTTAACTTCATCTTCAACCAAAAGAATGTGTGCTGTCATATTTTTATTCCTATCATCGGTCATTGTCTAAGAAAATTGCGATTTTAAACTAACTCTGGGTTTATTAAGAAATAACTCGACACTCAAGTTTCTCGGTCATAAGTGCTATACCTGCAACCGAGTCATTCAATATTATTGATTCATATCCTAAAGGCATTAAATATTTTTTTCAAATCTGGTTTATAAAATTAATTTTTGCCCCTGCATCAGCTTTTCAAAACATTAATGATAAAAGTGAGTTTTTCCTGAATAGATTTTAAATTTTTGCTGAGAAAATTACTAATTTCTTAATGCCACGCTGATTTTTATCAGATTATTGATCATCAAATTTCATACTGTTTTAATTTATATATCAGCTTGAACTCATCTTCATGAAGCAATCTGTTAATTAGACTGCTTGATTAACACCAGGCAATTAATTTACCTAAAAATGAGAATTACATCATGAAAGGTCTAATTTGCGGTAGCTTATCTGCTCTTATACTTTCTACATCTGCTGTAGCTATAGCTACACCTGTAAAACATGAACAGCCTGCTTCAAATATAAACAAACTATCTCAGGTGGCGCTGAATGTTAACGTTCCCCATATTACCAACTCTGGTATCCGCAATGGTAATCACTTTATTCAGCTAGCGGTAGTGGGTATGTCTTTGCAAGATCTCATGATTTCATTACCAAGTCAAATGGAACGTTTTAATGGCGTGAGAATTAGAGATCAATAAGGTAAAGCAATTGCCGCTAAAACAGAGATTAGTAAAGACAATTTGTCAATCACTTTTGATGAACCTGTAACATCTGGTGCTTCTGTAGAAGTAGAACTAACAGGTGTACGAAGAAATGGCATAGGTCAAGACGTACTGCTTTACGGCGTAACGGCTAGAAGGGTTGGATTGACAGGAGAAATTCCTGTTGGTACAGCCAGAATCGATATTTATGATAAGAATTAGTATATACGTAAGCAATTAAGAGTCAGATATCAGAAATCAAATTTATCTGATATCTGACTCTTAAATTAAAGAAATATATTTGATTAAATAATTAATTAATAAATATCTTTGCTTAGAAAAAGTTATTTTTAAAAAATCACTCCTGGTGGGTAACTGTCTTTAATTTTGTAGCTTTAGCTTCTCGTTGGGTATTCTGAATTTTGAATTGACTCATAATTTGCCTATCTAGGTAGAATTATTGTAAATATACTCCCTTCTCCTAACTTTGATTGCACGCTGACACTACCACCCATACCCTCTACCAGCGTTTTGACAATCGATAAACCCAAACCACAACCGCCAGTCGCCTGGGAGCGAGATTCATCTATACGATAAAATCGCTCAAAAATCCGGGCTTGGTGTTGTAAAGGAATACCATAACCTTGATCACAAACTTGAATAATTGCTGTGTCTTGAAGTTGATCTAACTTAAAGGTTATGGGTGTATCAGCTTCAGAATACTTAACAGCATTATCAATCAAATTCAGTAATACTTGTTTAAAACGACTGTAATCTACTTTCACTTCAATAGGGAAAATTGTTGACTCGATAGTAATGAGGCGATCGCTATACTTTTCAGCCATAACCACAATTTCTGCAATTATGTCGTTCAGCACATAAGTTTTCATCTGAAAGTATAAATAACCACTATCTGCTCTTGCTAAATCCAGTAAATCTTGTAACAGGCGGATAGTTCTTTCTGCTTCTGATGCAGCAATTTCTAAAGCTTCTTGTTGAAGAGGAGTTAAATTATTTTGCCGCCGCAATACGCTTTGTAAATAACCATATACAATCGTTAAGGGTGTGCGTAATTCGTGGGAAACATTACTGACAAATTCCCGCTCCTGTTCCCAGGATTGAGCAAGACGGGATAAAAGCATAGTTAAGGTTTGTGCTAATTCCTTGACTTCGCTGGGGGCATTATCAAGATATAATTGGGCTTGTCCTAAATCTTCGGCGGAAATCACAGCAGTCATTTGACTGAGTTGGCGCAAAGGTTGTAAAGATCGCCTGATATAAAATGCGATCGCTATAGTCAGAATAATAATTGCCAGAATACTAGTAATACCTAAACTACGCACCATTGCCACAAACATAGTTTGTTCGCGGGTAATATCCTTGACTACAAATAACTCACCCAACAACTTACCCTGGACTTTGATGGAAGTTCCACATACAACAAAATAGCTGGGATTAATTTGATAAACTTGTGCTTTAATCGGCATCTGAGTCAATTTCATTAACTTAGTTACCAAAGACTCAGGTAATAAATCTAAATTATCAGTTCTTGATATTATTTTACTGTTAGAATTCTTAAACCATATTAATGTGTTAGTATTTGCAAAATTATTAATAGCCTTTTGTAAACTGGTGTCAGCTTGCATCATTTTGCTATAAAGTTGCACGTCTTGTGGTAAACGCTTGGCTATCTGTTCTACCTCATGTTTACGGCTATCAATTAAAATTTGCTGCATCCTCCAACTAGTCCAGGTAGCCAGGCTACCTAATACCAAAGCTGAAAAGGAAGCCATACCAACGGTCAGGCGTAACTGTAGAGAAAATGGGTCGATATTTATCCAATTTTTTTTGATGTTATTCACTGTTTTTGAGTAGCAAATAAGGCTTTGATAATAAAATCAAGCTGTTAAATGTAACTTGACTGTTAACTGCTACATCCTTAGTTATAGCCGATTTATAATTACCGTTCTTGCAGACTACAGTAAATAGGGTAGTTATTACCGATAAAATACCAAATATTTTCTTTGCGCTGTGCGTGTCGGTTGTCACTCGCTAGTTGTTTTATATCTGGATTAATACCTTCCTTATCGGCGCTGGTTAGTTGTTTTGCAACTGACTACTGACTGTTAACAAAAATTCTCAGCTATTATGCTTTTAATTTGCACAATCAATCGTAATATCTGTTAACTGTTAGTTGTCAACGGTCAACAGTTAACAACCCTAATTATTAGTTATGTAAATTTAGGCACGCATTAGCTGAGAGTGCTGCAATCGTTATTATAGGGCAGTGAAAGATACAGGGGAGAGAAATTGACGTTTTGTTCCTAAATTAAAATATGCAGGTTAAGCGTCCGATATCTTATCTCTTTAATATTAATTAAAATATATTAGTTAGTAATTAAATTAATTTAAGCTGAGAATTTCTTAAGAACTCCTGTGACACTGAGAGTCATTACATCCATACTTGAGTTCTATCTCTACTGATGATCTTCACAAAAGATTAATAATTTCTTTGGCTTGATTCTGCACATCAAAAGATAACTTGCTGAGAAAATCAAGAATTCATCATAATTCTGATTTGGCTCAAAATATTGGCTTACTAATGATAAGGAACTATGTATTTAAAATTTGATATTGTCAATAGCATATTGTTAAAACCCAGCATTTAACAGTTTCAATTTTAATTTGGTCTTGACACTGAATTACTTCTTATTCAATTAGTTAAAAAAATATAAACATCCCAGGGTTTATATCTATAAAACTGATATCTTCTTGAGAAGATAATCAGAAGTTTCTCACCACAGATCAACATAAATATTTCAAAAATAATTTCCCTAAGTTTGTTATGGGTACTTATGGTTAAAGCCATTGATGATGGAATTTTCTTGCAAAATCAAATGTGGCAACGTGAGCGACTGGCGATCGCTCTTTTATCATCTTTAAACTATCGGACTGGAGAACTAAGTGGCTACCTGTTTAACATTGCCTGTGGAGTCAGCAAGTTACTGAATGTAGATTGGTCGGTAGTCACATTGTGTCAACAAGGATTTGAGAAAGTCCTAGCCAGTAATATTAATATGGGTGTAGGGGAACACGTCTATTCGCTACATGGTTCCCTAACTAACACTGTTATCGAAACTGGTAACTCTCTAGTAGTAGAAGATACAAGTAAACATCCAGAGTATGGTCAGCCTCCAGAAGGTTATCGAGCTTATTTAGGGATACCGTTACGGACGGCTGAAGGTGAAGTAATTGGCACTATCTGCTCATTTCATCACGAATCACGAGAGTTTAGTCCAGAAGAAATTCAGTTTACGGAACTATTTGCTGAACGTGCTGCTACAGCTATTGATAATTATCGCTTATATAAGGAGCAGTGCCAATTTAATCATATTTTGGAAGTGGAAGTAGAAAAACGTACAGCAGAATTAAAAGCGACACAAACCAAGCTTGTAGAAAAGGAAAGACTAGCAGCTATGGGTGAATTTGCTGCCATGATTGTGCATGAGATTCGCAATCCTTTAACTACAATGATCATGGGATTAAAATATTCTCAAAAAACTATTTTGTCATCAGATGCTCAAGAGCGATTATCCTTAGCGGTTAGTGAAGCTTACCGCTTAGACAATCTACTAAGTGAAATTTTACTTTATGCAAAACCTCAAGTTTTACAAATATGTGAATTAGAAGTTAATAAATTCATTAGTGAATTACTCGTATTAGTATGTGAAATGCCAGAAGCACTCTCACGTAAAATTGAATTTATTCCATCATTAACTCCAGTAAAAATATTAGCAGATAAAGATAAGCTAAAACAAGTTTTTATTAATATTGTCCGTAATGCCTGTGAGGTAATTGCAGCCGGAGACATTGTTAAATGGGAAGTAAATATTTCATCGCCAGAGCAAGTCTGTATAAATATTTGTAATAGTGGCGAACCAATTTCCCCAGAGGTTTTATCAAAATTAACTCAGCCATTCTTTTCTACAAAACCTCATGGTACTGGTTTAGGACTCGCCATTGCCCAACGTATAGTCCATGCTCATTATGGAAAATTATCTATTGAGTCTGATATAACAAAAGGTACTATAGTGAGTGTGCAATTGCCTATAGCTACTTTTAATAATTTGGCACATTTAGAAGTCGGTAAAGATCACATTTACAAGATATAGCTGTTGACGGTTAATAGACTTGAAAGCCTTGTTTTATCAGAGTTTCATCGTAACTTAATGTTTTAATACATCTGACTACGGCTGTAACTTCATGAGAATTAAATAGAAAAACATATGACAAAACAATTAAAGGGAAAAATGATAACGCTTATTTCCATTTTTCCCTAATTCAGCAATAAGACTGTTAATTATTTTTTCTATACAGCCCCCTAACTACTTCACTTCATTAGGTTCAAATTTAGTGATTTTACCTTTCTTAACCGCAACAACTACATCATAAGTTGAACAATAAGAGAATGTCACATTGTTGGCTTTGTTATAAAGGTTAACTACATGACCCGCTCCACCTGGTTGAATTCCAATTGGTTCCAAATCTCCAAAAAAGAAACGACGCAACTGATCACCACCACCAATCTGACCCTTATTCTTAGTAACTAATGATATTTTCTGACTTACTGATAATTCTTGAGCCGATGCTTGAACTAATGCAGGATTGATTACTTTTAATGGTGCATCCCAAACCGTTAAAAAACCAGTCAATGCAAAAGTTGTAATTAATGGCGCGAGTTTCATTAGTGACTCCTGGATGTTTGACTTATCTCGAACATCCAAACTATCGCACTGAGGACTGAGAGATTATTGAAACCAATTCATGATTTTCCTGAGTTTATCTATTAATTCTATTAAGTTAATTCTCAGCATTTTTTCAGAAATTCACATCATCCTCCAAGTCACATCCTTATTTAAGCCTACTCTCAGCAAAACCTCATTTTTAACTAGATTGAAGTAACTTAATATAACGAATGATGCTTTTATTGCTGTAATGTGATTGTGATTAAATTTAGAGGACGACATCGCCTAATCCGCAGAGTTTCTGGACAAGTATATCTTTGGCTAGCCATCTTCATTTTTGGTGCATCTAGTGCAGTTACCCGAAAGCTCACAGAAATTGGCGATCGTCACTTTATTGATGGACGCAATCCCATTTCTTTATGTAATGTTTTGTTTGTGGGGAACTTATGCGCCTTGATGGTGATGCTCCTCATCCATAGCAAACAGTGGAACAAAGCTACTTTAGTGCAACTGTCAAAGAAGGATTGGCTTGGTTTAACAGCAGTAGCCATCTTATCAGGAGCGCTAGCGCCTGGCTTGATTTTTCAAGCATTGTCACTCACAGGGGTGAATAATGTGATTTTGGTGGGACGCTTAGAACCAACTCTTGCTTTGGCTTTATCGGTTTGGTTGTTAAAAGAGCGAATCAATTTTGGAGAATTTATCGGAGCGATCGCTGCATTTACTGGTGTTATCCTAACTATTATCCTCCAACCTCCAGGGTCAGGCATGATGAATATGGGAGGTTGGCAATTGGGTGTAGGCGAATTTCTAGTAGCCGTAGGGTCTATCGCTTTAGCTATTTCTACAATTATCGGTAAAAAATATTTGGCTCATATCCCTTTAGGGATTTACAGCATCTTTCGGACTGCACTGGGAACCGTCATCTTTTTCTTTATTGCTCTAGTACTCTATGGTAGAGATCATTTTGCTGATGTCTTCTCACCATTCTTGTGGCAATGGATGTTCTTTTATGGTGGTTTGATTGTGGTTGTAGGTCAGTCATTCTGGCTTATAGGGTTGAAAACTTCTACTGTCTCTACAGCATCCTTAGTTGCTTCGTTTACCCCAATTGCAGGTATTGTGGCAGCTTATTTCATATTAGGTGAAGTACCGACTATGGCTCAATATCTTGGTGGTGGCTTGATTATGTTAGGTATTTTTCTCAGCCAAGTTAGCAAAAGCCGTCAAACTTCTCATAAATCTCCAATTGCTTCAACTCCCGCAGAACAAAAGGTAGAAATGGATATAGGATTTAAGGGTATTTGACACTTGCTCAGATGGATGTACTGATTTCTCATAAAAAAACCCCTGGCAATTACAAGGGGTTACGCAATAAAATTTTAGAGCATATGAGTGTAAATGAAAATTCATCGAGATATAGAAGCATCTACACTGCCAATTTCAAACTCACACGCTCTGGAAACCAATTCTGATGGTAGTTTATCAAAGCTAATTAATGATAAATGAGAAGGATTTTTCATCAATTCCGCCGCCAATAAAAAGCCAGCTATTGTCCAGGTTTGATATTTTCTGGCTTGTTTACCTATGAGTCGTCCTTTTTTGCCATCGTAATACTCTGGCCACTCATCTTCTAAAAGGCGTGCTTGAGCAATTTCAATGGCTTTACCTGCTATATAAGGTTTACCAGCTTTTACAGATGCTGCTGCTAGCATCCACATCAAAACTGGCCAACTTCCTGCATTGTGATACGACCAAGGTATATTTTTCGGGTCGCACCCTGTAACAATTCTATATTCTTCATCTTCTAAAGCTGGGTAGCAGATTTTCATTGGCATATCTCCTACCAAATCATCCCATCTATCTTCGATGAGCGTCATGATGGCTTGTGACTGTTCCTCTGTGGCTAAGTCAGAAATAATCGCCATCAAATTACCCAGAGCAAAAAAGCGAGTATCCAACTGAGAAGGGCCAACATTACCAGCTAAATAACCACCTTTTTTAGGCAACCATTTATCTAATTCGTAATAGGGAATTGAGTCTACATAAATGTTAAATAAGTTGACTGCTGCTTTACCGTATTCTTCACTCTTGAATCGATAAATTGCATTTAAGCGATTAATATCTATCCAGTAATGTTGGCGGATATGGGCGCATAAAAGTGGTAGGCGGTTATCAATTGCTTCAACAACATCTTGATTTCCTTGACAAATTAACATTTCACGGGCTGCACGTAACGCCGAATAAAATAAGACTTGTAGTTCCAAAGGATGACCGTAAATACCTAAACGACGGTCAATCATGCAGGCACCATCAGGAACCAATAATGTTGGATACATATCAAAACGATTTGCCAAGCATATTTCCATAATTAACCGAATACCTGTTTGGAATTCTGGCTGATATGCTAGAGAAAAATCTTTGGTAGCTACTACATAAGCACGCAATAAAAGAATCCACCATAAACAAGAATCAACTGGTGTAACCCGTGCGATCGCGTGTTCACCAAAATCCGCTTCTAAATATTCTTCACCATTATCTGAAACTACTTTAAAGCTAGCAGGAATTAATCCCCGCCCTGGCTTATAAGCATCTAACTGTCTATCTTTAGGCTGTAATTTTAATGTTTCTTCTAGAAAATTGCGGACAATATCTGTTTTACCCTTAATCAAAAAAATTAGGGCTGATGAAACAAAATCTCTCACAAAACATTGGTCATAATTTAATGCTTCTACAGAAGCATCAAAGGCTGCAACCGTCCCTACTGGACGACCTTGATAATATAAAATCGATTGTTCTAGAGCTTCCCATGCTGATTCTTCTATAATGTCATTCGTTAGCAGTCCGTTTAGCTTCTGCATCGCCAGATTAACTCCATTGGGGGTGTAAATTGTTGGTAGATGCGCTTTGGTAGTGTTACCTTTACTGAAATAGCAAAGATAATTGTTTAAATAGCCTACATCAATTGAGATAACAACCGACTATAAATTTTTCAAGCCGTTGATTTTTATAATTCTGAATGCACAATTAATTTACTAGCAATCACTGATACTTGTGATAAGTTACAGCTATAACTGCAATTAATTACCTCAACTTATCGAATGATTACTAAAAACTGCACTACGAAGATATATTTTTAGATTATCCATCGTTCCATGATTATTTCTGGAACTCTGCTTTACCAAATAAAAACATATCTTTGGGGCTATTTAAGGTTTAGATGAAGTCTTAGTGGCTCCTCATATCCTTAATGAATTAGGATTTAGTTTTTAAGACTCATTTTCCCCTATAAATTAATAATTTATAACTTTTTGTGAAAATATGCAATATGAATAATTACAATCAGCAAAAAGTCAATACTTCGCAAGGACTATATATTGTACACCACTGAAAGATTAAATGCTGTGCTTGAGAAAGCCAATTACCTATAAACTAATCACAGCAATACATCCAGCTATAAATTAATGCAAGATAAGATCGGAAAACGGAGACTAGCAAGTAATCTTTGAAACGCTAGCATAAACTCAACAGCTTAATTTCAATAAGGGTGATTTTACTGAAAATAAATTGAGTATTTTTGCTATTTGCACCAATAATTAGTGATTATCAGCATTTACTCCTTTTATCTGCCACTTAATCAACTATGAATGCAATTTTCACAGCGATTATGATGGGATTTTTATGAGAATGTTAGGCTAACTATTTACACAGCGTAGCAAATAGTATAGCTTAGGCAATATCTACGGTAAGTAATTAGGTATTGTCAATGTGAGACGTAAAGACGAGAAAAAAGTTGCACAGATGTTAAGACTTACCCATGAAAACTAAAAGTCAAGGGTTTGGCACTTATCCCCTTATACCTAGTCTCAATAGACAACCAGTGTGCGTAAGTTCTGATTATATCCAAAGGCAGAGAGTAAGGAACTAGAATATATTTCTAGAGTTTCAATTAGAACAATCTACAAGTATGAGGCTTTTACCAAACTGTTCATCCACAATCAATATAGTATGTTAAATCTATTTTTAATAGTTGTAATACTGTTATGTTCTCCACAGGAGATTATGTACTTAATCAACAAACTGGGCATTGGGGAAAAGTTGTTGGTTATGGAAACTACCTGATTAACAATATAGATACGGTGACACTGAAAGTGCTGGTGGCCGAAACTGCTAATTCGCAAAAACGAGTGTTTGTAGTGGAAGACAAAGTTTCAGCTTGGATTAGGTGGTCAGTAGCGTCATAACTTCACCTTATAAGGAAATGAAAATGGTGCAAGATTGTATTTTTTGTCTACATGAAGCCGCCTTACAATTGCTATGCAAAAAGCATTTATTTCCCACAAATGCAAATGATTGTTTTGTTAATCCTCCTTGTGGATGTGCTAACCCTGGTAAAGAAATTCAGTGCGAAGACTGTCCGCACTTAGAAGCTTGTCTGTCTAGTTTTAAAAGCAAGCACTAATCTTTGTCCAAACCCTTGATGTTTCGTTTTCATGGGTAAGTTATATTGTTCAGAGTTTTCTGCTCCTCTGCTTCTTCCCAACCCCCAATTTACCGAGATTGGATACTTTTGCTGCTATTTGGCAGCTTTTCTTGGGAAATTGAGAGGTTGTAATTATGCTGTCCTGGTAATAAATTGCCTACTTTTAGTGAGTATCTTCCTGACTGCCAATAACCTGATAGTTCAGCTTTACTGCCTGAGTAAGTATCTGCCATAACACAGAAACGCCCACCAGGCCCATCAATCAATAATGTGGGCTTACCTTGACCTTCAACGGTCAATCGTAAATAAGGTAGTGCTTCTGTAACTTGGATAATTTGATTGGCTGTAGCAGCGACATTGCCGCAATTGCTTTTGACTGTTCCACCAGACTGACCACTCAAAACCAATGGTTCTGAAGGCAATTTCCGATTGATCTGAATTGATGGTACTTGAGCTAAATTAGCTTGACTTGATGCTAAAATCATCGCTAAAGCTGCGGGAACAACTTTAAATAGGCTAAACTTCTTCATAATAAATTAATGCTCCCGACTATTTTTAGAGCGATATATGTAGTAAATAGTCTGAGTTAAAAGACGTTGCTATTACGTCTATGTTCCAAAATAGATTGTATAAAATTTTATCTACTAATTTAATGAATATATGGCTAAATGTTAAAGATTAGATAAAGTGTCTAATTAATAGGATAGCTGTATTGAAAAGAGGGAATGGGAAGGTGGGGGCCCTTCTGGGGATAAGGGGTAATGGGGATTGGGAAGAATTAGGAATTGGGGCAGTATTGCCTTAACCGAAGCGTATTGCCCCTGCTGCTAGCTTCTTACATTTCTCTCATCCCAAATTCCGTTGTTAAATATCTTAACTGAGGTAAAAAAAGATTCATGAGTCCTCAACCAGAAGATGATTTAGAGCGTCGTCTCCGCCAGCTAGAAGCGGATATGAATGCCCAGTCTCCAGCACCAGAAAAAAACTCGCCATTGAATTGGCTAAATCAGAACGCTAGTTTTCAGAAATTACAACTCTGGTTTAATGGCTTATCCGGGACAAAAAAGCTAATAGTTGTGGGTGTGTCGGTAGTATTAGGCATAGCGATCGCCCAAATGGTGTTAAAAGTCGTTGTATCGGCAATATCTTTGGCGCTGTTAGCCGGGTTAGTGTATCTTGGATACAAATTTTTGGTCTCTGGCAATTCTCAAAATAAGCAATAGTCTTATGTTAACGATGCCGGAATGCGGCAAAAGAATAAACTTAAAGGGAATTATCTAAAAATGACGACTCCAATTGTTAAAAAAAGTAATAATCCACCAAGCAAAAATTTAGCAAAACCAAATTCACTACCCCTAGCCACAAGGCGCTTGGCCGCTTGGGCAACGGAAATTACCTTATTAGCCACCACTGGCTTGGTTCCTTTTGGTCTAGGGGTATATATCAATTCCAGAAGTGATATTAATCGAGAACCCCTCAACCCAGCATTAGTAGTTACAGAAAGAGCGATCGCCAGACCTTTGGCATTACCGGCAGACTATGGTATACGAAATGTAGCTTGGCCGACTAACTACTTATGGATGTTAGCTTTGTTAGCACCCACAGCTCTTTCCTGGTGGCAATTATACTTACTAGCAAAAACAGGTAGTACTCTGCCCAAGCGTTGGTTTGGGGTGAAGGTAGTTAATGAAGAAGGCACTTCCCCAGGTTTAGCCGCCGTTGTCGTCCGTGAAGGTATTGGTCGCTGGACTGTACCTATGTCTGTTGCTTACATTCTCTGGCGCTACAGTTTTGCTTTTCCTAATTTGGGATTGTTTACATCATTGGCAGTGTTAATGGTTATGGGTGAGGCTTTGGCTTTACCCGCACGCCGGGGACGAAAGGCCTTACATGATTGGTTGGCGGGTACTTATGTAGTCGATGCCAATCGCCCTGTATCATCCCCAGATTTAGCCTCAAGTGGACGAGGTTTATCTGGTGTCAGTCCTCAACCTGAGGAAGGAAATGCTGCCTTAGCTACAACTGCAATGGCTATGAGCTATCCCCAAGCAGAAGTCATCACCACAGACAACAGTAGCTTGATTTCCTTGTGGCGACGGATGCAGCAAAACCCCAGCCTCACCTTATTTGGTGTTGCCCTTACCAGTATGACGGCTGTACTGGCTACTTTAATTGGGACTCAAGTTTATATCCAAACTCAGCAAGGAAATCGGGAATCGCAGAAAATTAACAGTCAGCAGTTCTTGGAACTTGTAAAACAATTAAGTCCTGAGTCTGGAGCCAGCATTGAAGACCGTCAGAGGACAATTTTGGCTTTGGGTAGTCTCAAAGATTTCCAATCTATCCAGTTTTTGACGGACATGATGGTGAAGGAAACTAACCCCATTCTCATAGATACCATCCAACAGGCACTCACCAGCGTAGGAACCGCCGCCATCCCCGAATTACAAAACAAAAATCAGTTTTTGGCGACAGAATTAGACTCTGTTGGTAGCACATCCCCAGAACGGGAAGTTCGACAAAAACGCTTACAAGTTAACCAGCAGACAATTAATAAAATTCTCAATGTTTATAGTGGTAAAACCTTAGGGCTTGATCTCAGCCGGACTCAACTAGGCCAAAGTGGGACTGTGGGTGGTTCCTTTTTTAACTTGGTTTTAGACAATATTGATTTATCAGGTATTAAGTTTAAATCTGCCAATCTTAACCAAGCTAGTTTTAAGGGTAGCCGTTTTCGCAGTGTCGGTGACGATGGACGCTGGGACACCTATGATGATGCGATCGCTGATTTAAGTCAAGCCCAGATGAAACAAGCCAATTTCACTGATGCTAACCTCAGCCGCGTCCTCATGACTCGTAGCGATTTAAGCCGCGCCACCCTCAACAGAGCCAATTTATCCAATGCACGCTTAATTGGTGCTAACCTCAGCAGCGCCCAATTAGTAGGAGCTGATTTGCGGGGTACAGTTTTAGAAAATGCCAGCTTGACAGGGGCTGATTTAGGCGATGCTAAATTGCAAGAAGCCAACCTCTACGGTGCGCGTCTTAGTCGAGTCATCGCCATAGGCGCTCAATTATCCTTTGCCAACTTAACTAAAACCGATTGGCAAAGTTCCGACCTCTCCGGCGCTGATTTAGAACGGGCAAATCTCAGCAATGCTGACCTCAGCGCTACTCGCATGACAGGCGCAATTTTACGCTCTGCTCAACTAGAAAATGCTAACTTACGAAATGCTGATTTAAGTCTGGTCGATTTGCGGGGAGCTAATGTCGCCGGTGCCGATTTTAAAGACACAATTCTCACACCTAGCAGACAAGACCCAGCAGATCAATTCGTACAAACCCCAGAATTAGGTTCTGTATCTGCGGTAGTTAAAGGGGTAGATTTTTCTCAAGCTAAAAATCTAGATGGCAAGCAACTAGCTTACATTTGCACTCAAGGCGGCGTTCATCCACGTTGTCCGTAGGGATTTAGGGGTGTAATATCAAGTTTGGCTAATTAGTTTATTGGTTAATACAAGCTGTTTTTGATACCAATTTGCAGAAAGAAAGCGACAAATAAACCAACTGTAGAGACGCGATAAATCGCGTCTTTTTCACCCAATCAAGCCTCTATCAGGGGATGATAGTCGTCTGGGTTGTCAAAACCAGCCACCCAGGCTGCTGCTTGATGGCAACTCTGCATCTGGGGAGGGACGCGCAGGATGTGAATGTGTCCTGTGGAGGGACAAGTGACCTTTAAGACCATGAGAGCTTCATCATCTTCAAAGGGAATGTAGACTAGTTGACGTTCCCCGCCAGCATCTTTGTCGCGATCGCGTACTAATCCCCCCACTTGCTGCAAAAATGTTTCGTATCCCAGACGCTCAATTAGCACTCGCCGTAATTCAACGTTCTCTATTTTGAGGATATCTTGCCCGGTGATGGACTGAGATTCAAAGGCTATGTAATCGCTTACCTCTACACCTCGCCAGCGCAACACGAAACCATGTCCCAAGCCTAAACTTTTAATTCCACTTCCAGCCAACTCAATCCAACGGGTGACATGAAGACCTGGGGGAAGATTGACTAAGTTCACACAGCCACTAATATCTAGACTTTCACAGGTGAGATTTTCTGGTAAATTGCCAAGTTCTGTCGCACCGCTTAAATCCAGATGCCCTAAAACGCGTATCCCCTCCCATGCACGGTGTTCAAGGATGAGTTTTCGCCCCAGTTGAGGCGATACAGGCTGATGATTTTCCTGGGGATGTTGTGGCGATCGCTTCTTCGGGATACGCCCCCCTGACATCATGTTCAGCATTAATCTTCTACCTCCACGTAAGCATCAGGACGGTATTCCCGTTGTCTCCAAACGCGGTACAGCCCTTGGGGTAATTCAATTGCTCGATGTTCTTCATGAATCAAGGTAGCACTGGCTTGTTTAACTTCTAGAAACATCTCGCTACCATATACCCACACCTGCACACCATGAGATTCCCGTATGCGATGGCTATGTCCTGTCACTTCACCATGAGCCAGAGTTGTACCTACTCGTTTTTGGGCAGCATTGGGAATGCTATTAATCCGCCTAAGCAAAACGTCACCATGTCGATAAAGAGCGTTAGCTTGGTTTATTAAGGATTTTTTGCCGTCATTCAGCATACAGTAGTTCGATAGAAAACTTGTATTTCAGCTTTTGAATACCAGTATATTATAGTACAAAATTACTAAAAAAATCCCAGATTGCTAGGTTACATCAGTATGAAAGAAATATCGATTTTATCTATACATTTATATTTTTAGGGACTAGAGAAAAGAGCATAGCGAAAAGATATTCTGATCCTGTATTGTTAATAACAGTTCAGAAAGTACTTTCTCCCAAAGGAGAAAGATGATTTAATAAAACTCTCGTAAATTGTTTTATATCAACACAAAAATGAAAATAACTTTTGCATATACCACAGCATTATTCTCTGCTTGTACTTTTTTTCTGGCAGCTTGTGGTGGTGCTAACACAGATACAAATTCGACTAACAATTCTCCAAATAACACAACCAATACTACAACAAACGTTACCACAACAGGCGATAACAATACTATTCCCATTGGCATCGCCCTAGCACAAACTAGTAATGTAGCTCTACTTGGTCAAGAACAAGTCGCTGGAGCTAAAATTGCTGAAAAGTATTTCAATGATAAAGGTGGAGTTAACGGTACTCCAATTAAACTAATTTTTCAAGATACAGCTGGTGATGAAGCTGGAACAATTAATGCTTTTCAAACTCTCATTAATAAAGATAAAGTCGTAGGTATTGTGGGGCCTACATTATCCCAACAAGCCTTTAGTGCTAATCCTATTGCTGAAAGAGCAAAAGTCCCAGTTATTGGGCCATCAAATACAGCAAAAGGCATACCAGAAATCGGTGATTATGTGGCGCGAGTTTCTGCACCTGTTTCTGTAGTTGCACCCAATTCAGTCAAAGCTGCACTTAAGCAAAATCCCAACATTAAAAAAGTCGCGGTTTTCTTCGCTCAAAATGATGCTTTTAGCAAATCAGAAACCGAAATTTTTCAACAAACTGTTAAGGAGCAAGGGCTGGAATTAGTAACAGTACAAAAATTCCAAACTACCGACACTGACTTTCAATCCCAGGCGACTAATGCGATTAATTTAAAACCTGATTTGGTGATTATTTCTGGACTAGCTGCCGATGGTGGAAACTTAGTCAGGCAGTTGCGTGAATTGGGTTATCAAGGTGCAATTATTGGTGGTAATGGTTTAAATACCTCAAATGTTTTCGCAGTTTGTAAAGCACTTTGTGATGGTGTGTTAATTGCTCAAGCTTATAGTCCAGAATATACGGGTGAAATTAATCAGGCATTTCGCCAAGCCTACGTTAATCAATATAAGAAAGAACCGCCCCAATTTAGCGCTCAAGCTTTTGCCGCAGTACAAGTATATGTAGAATCTCTCAAAGCATTAGATACCAGAAACAAAGTTAATAAAATACAGTTACCAGAGTTACGTACAGAATTGAACAAACAGCTACTAACAGGTAAATACAATACACCATTAGGAGAAATTAGTTTTACACCAATTGGTGAAGTTGTACAACAAGATTTTTATGTAGCTCAAATTAAAATGGAAAAGGATGGTAGTCAAGGTAAATTTACATTTTTGAAATAGAAAATTGAGAGTAGAGGAAGGGAAAAAGTAGGGGAAGTAAATAATCACTATGGACTGTTGACTAATGACAACTGACAACTGACTAATGACAAACTTAAATGGATATTAGTGTATTTTTACAACAATTATTGAATGGGTTATCTATCGGCAGTGTTTATGCAATTTTTGCCTTAGGTTATACATTGGTGTATTCCATTTTGGGAATTATTAACTTAGCACATGGAGCAATTTTTACTCTGGGAGCATATTTTACTTATGCTCTTATGGGTGGTAGGTTTGGGTTTAATGGTTTGCTGGCTAACGCTACTCTGCCGATACAATTACCATTTGCTATGGCATTGATTATTGGCAGTAGTTTAGCCGGTTTAGTGGGAGTAGCAATGGAAAGAATTGCTTTTCAACCTTTGCGAAAAAAAGGATCTGACACCTTACTAACCGTGGTTTCCAGCTTAGGGGTAGCAGTGGTAATTGTGAACCTAATTCAATATTTAGTAGGTGCAGAAAGTTATACATTTCCGGCAAATACTTTTGGGAATTTACCCCCAGCCTTTAACTTTGGAACTTTGGAAAAGCCCATTCCTATTCGCAGCGTACAGGTGGTAATTTTTACTGTATCAGTCGTAATTGTGGCGATTCTTACCTATTTTATTAATCGAACTAAATATGGTAAAGCGATGCAGGCGATCGCTGAAGATGCCACTACTGCTAGTTTATTAGGTATCAATAGCGATCGCTTTATTGTCTTAACTTTTTTTATCAGCAGTTTTCTCGCTGGCTTGGCGGGAACTCTAGTCGCCTCTAGTGTAAGCATTGCAGGCCCTTATTTTGGGATTGGCTTTGGGTTACGGGGTTTAGCGGTGATTGTTTTGGGTGGCTTAGGTAGCATTCCTGGCGCAGTGCTGGGAGGTTTACTGATTGGCGTGGTTGAGGCGCTGGTTCCCTCTGATTACTCTGGTTATAAAGACGCTGTAGCTTTCGGCATTTTGTTTATCATGCTATTAGTTAGACCCCAAGGATTATTAGGTCGTCGGTTTATTCAGAAAGTCTGAGGTAACAAGCCATGACAGCAATCGCAGGACAAAAATTAACCTTTGATCAATTTCTCGATAAATGTCCAGAGGAAGGTTTTTATGAACTTGTAGATGGAGAAATTATAGAAGTGCGTTCAACTATAAATCATGATGATGTCGCTGACTTTATAGCTGACTCTTTTAAAGAGCAAATTAAAAGTCTTAATTTGAATTATGTCGTCAAGAATACAGCCGTTTTTAGAACTACAACGGCTGATGGCATAGAACAAGGGCGCAAACCGGATGTTAGTGTAATTGATAGGGATTTATGGCGGTCAAATCGTTCAGCCTATTCTGCACTTGAGCAACCCATTCAATTGGCTGTAGAAGTGACATCAACTAATTGGGAAGATGACTATATTGATAAGTTGGATGAATATCAAAGATTAGGTATTCAAGAATATTGGATTGTGGATTATTTGGCAATTGGAGATAGAAAATATTTAGGAACACCAAAAGAGCCGACTGTATTTGTCTTTCTATTAAATAGTAGTGGCAACTATGAGCGCACATCTTTTAAAGGTTCTGAGCGTATTATATCAAAAACCTTTCCTGAACTAACATTAACCGCAGAGCAAATATTAACAGCTTAAAGTTTTATAAAAGCAATTTAAAATGGCTGAATTTTTATCCACCTATGGTTCTCTTATTGTCTCTATGGTGTTGGGGGCGCTACTGGGATTATCACTTTACTTACCTCTTATGGCTGGGCAATTATCTTTAGCAAGCCCTGGATTTTATGCTTTAGGTGGTTATATTGCCGCGATTTTATCAACCAAAGTTTTTCAAACTAACAGTAATTCATTTCCTATACCGCTACTTTTATTGGAGATGTTAATTGCTGCTGTCGTCTCTGGTTTATTGGGGATAGCTGTCGGCATTCCAGCTTTACGCTTGCGGGGAATTTATTTGGCGATCGCTACTATCGCTTTTGTGGAAGTTTTACGCGTTCTCTCCTTAAACTTAGATATTACAGGGGGTGCTGTCGGCATTTTTGGTATCCCTCAACCCTTCCAAACACCAATCGAATATTTATGGATTGCTTTGCCACTACTATTAATTAGTATGGTGCTATTTTACCGTTTAGAACGGGTGCGAGTAGGTAGAGCTTTTACTGCCATTCGTGAAGATGAATTAGCAGCCGGGGCGATGGGGATTAATCCCACTTATTACAAAGTTTTAGCATTTACTTTAGGGGCTATGCTTGCTGGTATTGTGGGTGTAATTAGCGCGCATTTTCTTAATACTTGGAATGCCAGACAAGGGACATTTGATGCTAGTATTATCTACCTCACTTTTGTTTTAATTGGCGGTTCCAGAACCTTTTTAGGTTCAGTTGTTGGCGGTATGGTATTTACAGCTTTACCAGAGGTTTTACGCGGACTAGCTGATACAGGTGGCTTCCCTACTTGGTTAGCTCAATTTCTCCGGGACGGTAGGTTAATTATTTTTGGGTTGTTAATAGTTATAGGTACTATTTTCTTCCCCCAAGGTTTGGTAACTCCAGATATTTTTAAATTCGGTAAGCCTAAAAATAGATGAGCCTAGATAAAAGTAGAGTTATATTAGAAGCAAAGTCACTCACACGCCGCTTTGGTGGTTTAGTAGCGGTAAATAATGTATCTTTTACAGTTAATCACTATGAAATTTTTGGTTTGATAGGGCCTAATGGTGCAGGTAAAACTACACTGTTTAATTTAATTACAGCTTTAATTCCACTTTCCAGTGGTGAATTAATTTATCAAAATAAAGCAATTGCTCAACTACGTCCTCATGAAATTGCTAGTTTGGGGATTGCGCGGACATTCCAAAATATTCGCTTGTTTGGGGAATTATCGGCACTCGAAAATGTGATAATTGCCCGTCATTTACATACTAAAAGTACTATATTTACAGGTGTTTTAGGATTACCACCAGCACCTAAAGAAGAAGCTCGCAGTAGAGAGAAAGCTTTAGAATTATTAGAGATGGTGGGATTGAGCGATCGCGCCCAAGAGAAATCCCGAAACTTTGCCTACGGTGATCAACGGCGCTTAGAAATTGCCCGTGCTTTAGCCTTAGAACCGCAAATATTACTACTCGATGAACCTGCGGCGGGGATGAATCCCAGTGAGAAACAGCAATTGAGTGATTTTATTCGTGAGATCCGCGATCGCTTCAATTTAACTATCATTTTAATTGAGCATCACGTACCTCTAGTCATGGGTTTGTGTGACAGGATTGCTGTATTAGATTTTGGACAATTAATTGCTTTAGGTGAACCATCTGTAGTCAGGAATGATCCGGCTGTAATTGAGGCTTATTTGGGCAATGAATAAGTCTGCTGAAATTCTGCTAATGAACTAACAGCGATCGCACTATCCATCAGGTTTTCTAATCGCTCTACAGTCTCCCCTTCTAGCCTTGCTGTTAACTCTTGAGGAATTTCACCAAAACGCCGTTCTAACAGCCGTATTAACTGACGTTGCATACCCTGCTGTAGTCCCTGCTGTAGTCCACGTTTTTCACCTTCAGCAAGGATTTCTTGATACCAAGGCGATTCTCGCAATATTGCCATATCCCACCTCATGATTTGCTGTACTAAAGGAGTCTCTAACACAAAGCTAGCAAAAAATGCCAGCAATGATTCTCTAGCGTTTACTAACCTGCTGAGATACTTAGTACACCGCTAATAAAATTGGCCAATCTCCGCGTACCTCTGTGTTAAAAAATCTTATTTATGTACTTCACGTAACTGGAAATATCTATGACTAATTCACTAATATTAATGTATGTTAGATATTATGTTAAGCTCAATATTTTTAGATTTAAACCGCCGATGAACGCAGATGAAAGCCGATATAAAAATAGACAAGATTTTAAAATTTTAGAAATTCAGGAACTTGATGTTAACTATGGCGGTATTCAAGCTCTGAAAAAGATTAATTTAACTATTCAAAAAGGTGAGGTTGTTACATTAATTGGTGCAAATGGTGCAGGTAAAAGTACAACATTAAGGGCGATATCGAAGATAGTTACTCCTAAAAATGGGCAAATTATTTATAGTGGACGCAATATTACTCGCCGTCTACCCCATGAAGTTGTGAAGTTCGGTATTGCCCATTGTCCAGAAGGGCGGAGGGTATTAGCCAAGCAAACGATTTTAGATAATTTACTCTTGGGTGCGTATATTCGCTCCAATCAAACAGAGATTAAAGCCGATATTAAACAACAATTTGAGTTATTTCCCAGGTTGGCACAACGACAAAATCAACTAGCGGGAACTCTCAGTGGAGGAGAACAGCAAATGTTGGCGATCGCTCGTGCTTTAATGAGTAGACCACAACTTTTGCTTTTAGATGAGCCTAGCTTGGGTTTAGCGCCTGCGATAGTTAAGGAAATATTCTCGATTATTGAAAATCTGCGTGCTACTGGTGTGACTATTTTACTTGTAGAGCAGAACGCTAATTTAGCCCTACAAATCGCTGATAGAGGATATGTTTTGGAAGCTGGTTCTATTACCTTATCAGGTGCAGCATCCGACTTAATTAATGATGAGCGCGTGAAAAAAGCCTACTTGGGTTGATTATATTGCTGAGATCATTTACGTGGAAAAACTGATAATATCTGTGGGGATTGGTAATCGGTAAAATCAGAAAGAGTTATGACAAATCAAGCTCCTATCCCAGTTATTGTCAATGGTGCTGCTGGCAAAATGGGACGTGAAGTAGTCAAAGCAGTATCCCAAGCACCAGACTTAAACTTATTGGGTGCAATTGACAGCAGTCCAGAACATCAAGGTAAAGATGCAGGAGAATTAGCAGGTTTAAGCGAACCTCTAGAAGTTCCCATCACAAACCAACTAGAACCAATGCTGGGTTATGTCGCAGGAGAAAGACAGGGGCCTCCAGGGGTCATAGTAGACTTTACTCATCCTGACTCAGTTTATGATAATGTACGCAGTGCGATCGCCTATGGCATTCGTCCGGTTGTAGGTACTACAGGATTAAGCCCAGCACAAATTCAAAATTTGGCTGATTTTGCCGAAAAAGCCAGCACTGGCTGTCTGATTATTCCTAACTTCTCCATAGGTATGGTGTTGTTACAACAAGCAGCCGTCACCGCATCACAATATTTTGACCATGTAGAAATTATCGAACTGCACCACAATCAAAAAGCCGATGCACCCAGTGGTACAGCTATTCAGACAGCCGAGTTACTAGCAGAATTAGGTAAAACTTTTAACTCTGCTATTGTGGAAGAGACAGAAAAAATAGCCGGAGCTAGAGGTAGTTTAGCCGGGGAAGGAATTAGAATTCATAGCGTCCGCCTACCCGGACTAATAGCCCATCAAGAAGTAATTTTTGGCGCACCAGGACAAATTTATACATTACGCCATGATACAAGCGATCGCGCCTGCTATATGCCAGGAGTTTTACTTGCGATTCGCAAAGTCTTACAGCTAAAGTCGTTAGTATATGGTTTAGAAAAGATCCTTTAAACTTCAAACTCCCCATTCCCCACTCATGTTAGTTCCACTGACTCGCCAGAAATTTGAACAACTAATTCCTTTAATTGCCACTGGCCCGCAGTATAAGTACTACTGGGGAAAGTTTTCCAACTTTTTGCAACGCCTGCTAGCTTCTGTAGTATCCGTAGTTGTGATTCTCCTGATTAGGTCAGTTTTTCGCTTGGAGTTTGGCCTTATCGTCTTCTTCTTAGGAGTATTCGCCGCCTTTTTTTGGATGTGGTATCCCGTACTTCAGGCTAGCCTAAGGAATGCAAAATGCCGCCGTTACAAATACAGTGGCTTTTTCCGTGGGCGCATTTTGGATTGGTGGATTACAGATAAGTTGATGGGTAAACAAGAAACTGTCAACAGCAAAGGCGAATTGGTAATTGTCGAAAACCGAGAAAAACGGATCAATATTGAGGTAGGCGACGACACAGGATTTAGTGTCGAGTTAGAAGCACCCCTACGTCCTTTCCATAAAGCCATCGCCCGTGGTCAAATTGCTGAGATGATTGTCTTATCCAATCGTCCTGACCTAAGCAGAATCGAAGAATTTAGTGATGTGTATATCCCCAGCCGCGACCTCTGGGTAAACGATTATCCCTATCTACGCAGGGATTTCTTTAACGAAGTTAGCAGCCGTTTACGCCCAGACAGACAAGATAAACCACGCCGCAGACGCAGAACTGAGGAGTAGAGAGAGAGAAGAAGCAGGGGAGCAGGGGAGCAGGGGAGCAGGGGAGATTTTGAATTTTGTAGCTTTAGCTTCCCGTAGGGTATTTTGAATTTTGAATTTTGAATTTTGAATTTTGAATTGATTCACTCCCTCTTCTGCCCATAAGCTTGCCAAGCCAAGTCTATCAAACCATCGGCGATCGCAGCTGCCACAACAGCATTACCTTTACGGCTGTCGATTGTGATATTAGGAACTAAAGAGTCTTGCAAGCGCCTTTTAGCATCTTCTATATCTCCTAACCCTACGGGAGTAGCAATGATTAAAGCTGGGTTAATCTCTTCTGCTTCAATTAAATCCACTAATGTAGTTAAAGCTGTTGGCGCTTGACCTACGATAAAAATACCTTCTGGATAGCGTTTGGCTAAGGTTTCAATTCCCCATGCAGCGCGAGTTTTTTCTATTTGGGGACGAGTCAAAGCTTCTGTACTGCAAAAAACTGGGTTAGCAAAGGTCTTTTGAATATCGTAAGCAATACCTGTTTGCACCATTGGTACATCTACCACAATAGTAGTTCGTGCTGCCAATGCGGCGGCTCCAGCTTGTAAAGCACGCTCAGAAAATCTGATTAAAGATTTATACTCAAAATCAGCCGTAGCGTAAATTACACGGCGAACAATTTCATATTCTGCTGGCGAGAACACATGATCGCCAATTTCACTATCGATAATTGCTAAACTTTGAGCATCACTTACGTGCCATTCCATTGCTATTCAATTCTCAGAGACTAGCCTTCAGCTTATCAGTTTGGGCGATCGCTAAGTAATACCAATTTGAAAAAAGAAGGGGACAAATAAACCATTTGTAGAGACGCGATTCATCGCGTCTTCTTCACTAGTATTTGATTTCTGAAATATAAGTAGGGTGGGCATTGCCCACCATATCATGGTTTTGGTGGGCATTGCCCACCCTACAGATACTTAGATATTTTCAAAAATCAAACATGATTCCTATAGTAATATATCCTTCCCAATCCCCAGTCCAAGACAAAAGAAAAAATCTTTTACCTTTTTACTTTTTTGTCCCCCATCCCTATCTACGAATTAGCATTAGACGAAGGACGACTAAAAACAGGGGATAAGTAAGCCACTAAACCCCCAATGAAGAAACCAGAGAAATTACGAACTAGAGGTAGCCAGTCACTTGTGCGTGTTACCACAGGCCCAATACCAAAGGCTATAAACAAAATTCCCCACAATGGTGAGAAAATTAAAGCCCATTGCCAAGCAAAAATTTGTCCTTCCTTGCGGGGTTGTCCAGCAAAGCCACAAATAATTCCACCAATAACGGATGTAATTAAGGTTAAAATCCACTGTTCCCTTGGTAGCCCAGGTACAACGTTACAACCACCTTTCAGTAAACAGCCTTTAACTGAATCTAACGCTTGTAAAATTGCTTGGTCTTCTCCTTGTTCTCGGACAAAATACAAATTCCCAAAGCGGGTTTGTAGTTCTATCCAAAAAGTCCGGGGTAACAGTTCATAAACTGCATCACCAACGCTAAAACTGAGGATGTTCCCGCCACGGGAGTCAGCAACTAGGAGAATGCTTTTATCATCCAAACCCCAATAATTAATTACAGCCCTACCGGGAGTGCGGTCATACTGAGTTAGTACACGTAGTTTCCAACCAGTATCAGCCTCAAATTGCTCTATGTCTTCGACTAGCTTTTCTTCTTGCGGATCTGGGAGTGTTTTAGCTAGGTCTACAACTGGTGTGAAAAACTTAGGTAACAACTCAGGATTGTCGTAAGCCAGCGCAGAGGGGGAATTCATTACCCAAAGTGACCCAGCCAAGAAAAATACTGTAATAGATACTAAAATTCGTCGCCAAAAACGAGACTGCATGGACGTTCTTATACAAATATCAACAGTAAAAGTGAACAAGTTACTTCAAAAGAGTATGAGAAAAGTGATAGTTTGTTACACTTGTTTACTTTACTCTAATCTTAGGGATGAAAGCAAAGATTATTCTTAGGGGATGTAGCGAATGACTATTGACTAGAGATTAAAACTTACGCACCCAGATTTTCTGTTGAGACTGGGTGTAAGGGTGTAAGGGTCTCAAAAATTTATACCCCTATACCCCTATACCCTTCTCCAAACCCTTGATATTTCGTTTTCATGCGTAAGTCCTAGAAATATTCCTCCTCATCAATGCCGTTGTTCCAGTTAGAAGCTTCACTGTAACCATCATGACTCCGGTATATTTCTGCTTTGGGGAGGCGATTTTCTGATTTCAGTGCTTCTCGTTCTCGGACAGCAAAAGAGGACGGTTCTGTAATAGATAAACGCTCAATTGCTCTTCTTGTAGGTTTTTGTCTCGTAAAGGTTTTCCAGGCGGTTTTGACACCAACAAATATGCTGCGTGTACCTACTTGCAGATTTTGAGCTTGTTTTCTCGCGCCATCTAGACTTTGGTCAACTTGTCTTGCAACCTGACTGGCACTTTTGACACCTTCGCTAACATCTTCGGTTAAATCTGTAATTTCCAAGCCTGTTGTGCGGATGGCTTCTAGTGTAGGTGGTAATTCCCTGGAGAGGGTATCAAATAACTTTTCAGCACTGCGGGCTGCCCGTGCTAATTCCTGCAAAGCGGGTATGGCCGCTACCAAAACAGCAGTCAAGCTGGTAGCGACTAAGACAATTGACAGTCCCAACCAAAACAGGGGTTCAACCACGGCAATAAAAATTCAAATAATCTACGACTAGGCTTGTACCTACACAGGAAAACAAGGTTTACTGTATGTATTTCTGTTTCATAATTACGGGGTTTCTAATTCTTGGGCAAGAGAATCAGCGTCTGGAGTAGCTTGTTGGCGCTTCAAGACTTGGCTTTCGCGCTGACTAGCATCCATACCAGCTGCGATCGCATCCCGTAATCTATCTAAAGTTTCATCCCAATTTCGCAAAGCGTTGGTAGACAGTCGATCTGCTTGAATTTGTACACTTGTTGATAAATCTTCTGCTAATTCGGGGATAGCATCAGCAGACTTTTTCAAAAGTTTACGAGTTTCGCGTCCTGTGCGTGGAGCAGCAAGTAGCCCTGCTAAAGCACCAATGGTAGCTCCCAGCATCATACCGCCAATAAATGTTCCAGAACGGTTATTAGACATCTTATATTGTTTCTCTCCTTACACTTATTTTAGGTGGTTTTCGCCTCTTGAAAAACACCGGCGATTTTATCTGATTAATTTAGCGTGACAATATATCAACCAAAAATGTTGCTTTTATGCGTGATTTGATCCTACAGGCTTCATTTTGGTGATATGGAGACTGGTTTGCGAACATAACGCCCCCAAGTGCGTTGACCAAGCAATAATAAACTGACAATTTGCCTTACTTGCTGAATTTGGATCTGTAAACTTTGGTTACTCAACCGCATATTTTGAAGATTTTGCTGGCCGAGATAAATATTTTCCGGTGCTTTATATAGTAAATCATGACTACAGCGCTCATAATCGATGAGGCGATCGGCAACAAATGCTATCAGTCTTCTCAACTGCCAAACCCGCCAAGCTACATAAAGTAGCACTACGGAAATCATCGTATTAATAACTACAACTACTATTACCATCTTTTTGTAGGCTTTCTGAAACACAGGTGAAGAGGATGTAGCCATCACTTAGTATTTTACTAAAATTCCCTACAAACCCTGAAAATATTTCTTTTGGAATTTACCATAAATTCTATTGATAAAAAGTTTGACTAATCTTCTTTTTGTTAAGCTAGGTATGTTACTTGCATGATATTTTTTGTGGTCAAAAAATTCGTTCAGTTCCCCTAGAATTACTTGCAACCGCTTCAGAATAGTTTCCATCCGATACTCAACAAAGAAATCTTCTGATAAACTTGCTGACATGGAAGAATTTATGACCTTGAAAATACGCTGGACATCATATTCTTGGGAATAACCAGATATTTTATGACAATTAAAACCAGGATCTAAATAATCTGCCAATCCACCATTAACACTAGAAAAAACCTGACACCCACAAGCCAATGCCTCCATTGGTTGTAACCCAAAACCTTCACTAACATTCTGTTGCGCCCAGTATTCCGCAGAATCATAAAGATAAACTTTAGCGCGATTAAATAGCCCAGGTAAATCCTCAACATAAGAATTAACTACCTCGACTTGACATTTTTCTTTTAACGCTGGAATGAGTTGTTTTATCAAATATTGAGAAGATTTTCTTGCCTGAACTAAAACATCTATATCTCTTTCTATATATAAATTTTTAAATTCAGGACTAATCTCATTAGGTAGATAATAAATGAGAGAATTAGGGGATTTTTGCCCCCAATATCCTAGAGTGTTACGACTCACCGTAATGATGGGAATACTTGCAGGTAGGCTGAACTTATAACCTGCACTATGAGCATGATAAACCACATTGTGTTGCTTGAGTTTCGCCGCTAATTTGGCTATATCAAAACCCCAGCTAATTACAAAGATTACGTCATCTAAATTTTTTTCTTTTAACAGTTCATCAAGAAATAATTTTCCGACTTCTCTTTGGCGGTAAGTTACAACCTCGGCATGGCAAATTTGCTGCGCCAATTTAAATGTTTTTAACTCTGCCCAAAGACCACCACAAGCAAATTTGCCGTCAGTTCCTGGGACTAAAAAATAAAGTTTTCGCATTAGGAAATGGGTACTAGGGATGAGGATAGTAACTAATTACCAAAGAAAAAAGGATACAAGCCCCTAAATTTATTTATGGAGAAGAAAAAAAGTGAAACAGCATTAATTCAAGCCCCCAGATTTATCCGTGAGGTATTTAATTTTGAATTTTGAATTTTGAATTTTGAATTGGAGCGCAGCGACTTGACTAATGACTCTCTCGCCATATCACCTTAATAAAATGCCCTTGGCGACCCCAAACATCACGGGAAATAGTAATATTGTCTACTGCCAAGTTAAAAGGAATCGCAGTGGTAATGTATCGCTGTGCTATTAAGCCTAAATCGGGTGCAAGTTCAGATGCGGTGCTAGCTGCCAATCCTAAGCCTATCAATTGTTCCACAGGGCGGAACGGTAACATGAGATTTACACCCACTGCTAGTCCAGCAGTAAGCAGCATAGCCACTGATAAGTTCGTACCGCACCGGGGATGTACGGCTAAATCCCATTCACCATTTGTTAGGCGGTGGAGAGCAAGGGTGACAGCACGCCGCAAATTGCTAATATTCACCTCTCCGTAGAGGTAAAAGCCTTGGTCTGTAGACAAACCACCTAGTAGCTCGTTATCAACTTGAACTGGGCTTGGTCTACTTATGGGCGTTTGAGTGTTTCTAGTTTCACTCAACACCCAAACGGTGGCGTGTTCGAGGGCGTGAACCTGACGCAACATCAAGATTTCTTTCAACCCTGGGATAAAAGACAGATTTTTTAGTAGGTCAGCGTCCTGTTGAGGTTGAGGTGTTGTCAAGTTGAAATTTAGAAAATCAAAGGGAGACGAGCTACCTTGAACATAAGCAGAGGTATCCATAAGAACACTGCTCCCAAGTTAATGGAGCAATATAAACTTCTTACAAATGTAACGCTTGAAGCTAGGGATTGTTGCTAATTTTTGTTGATGATTTTTTCAAGGTCTATTGACATAAGTTTAAGTCGCCGCCCATCGAGTCTAACGCGATGCTCTATAAAACGCTAAGTGTAGCGTCCCGTAGGAAATCTGTTCAATGCTGACGCTCATCCCAAAGTGGAGGTATGAAGGAATAATGGTTTTAAACACTTACCCATTATCCTTCATACCTTTATCACCACTCTGTTGAGCAATAACTGCTTGATGCTGACGTTTATCAGACTTGCGCTAGAGGTTCACAAATGAAAGATGCGTGAGGAGAAAACAATCAGTAAACCATCAAAATTATCTGTATTACCAGACAACATTCGTCGCTGTGCTAGATGCACTCAATCAATGGCGTTTGCCACACGCCATTAACTTTTGTCAGTCGTTCTGGTTTGGTAGAGAACAACAGTTAACGTCATTCAAGCAGACCTTACCCCACTGTAAAGCCCATCGGACTAGCGCTACTCGGTTTTCCGTTCGCGTCTTGTCGAGGATGTTGCTAATGTGATTATCAACTGTGCGTTTGCTAATTTCCAGTTTTGCTGCAATCTCTTGGTTAGTTAAGCCAGCGGCCACTAAGTCGATAATTTGCAGTTCTCTGTCTGACAGAGTAACAGGGGTCTGAGACTCGCCACCAGCCATGAGTTCTTGTTTCCTCCGTTGGTATATGTACTTATCACCTTTCTTAATTCTAGAAGATTCTTTTGGCTGTAGGGATTTCAAGTGTTAGCTGTAATACAATTGACAATATTTTTTTTCTTTTTTAAAGGAATGATAATTTAATTAAATTTTCTGTATATGTATCAAATAATGTATTCAAAAAGTTAAATATACTTGAGAAATTCTGATTTTATTGTGTATTTTTTTGAGTATTTACATCCACACTGTGTATATTAAATATATGAAATTTATCAACCTCAGAAATGCCTGTATCTTGATGATAATCGGCTTGAGTTTTTTACCGGCTGCTGATGCAGGAATTCCTGTGAATCAAGCATCTCAACTATCTCAGGAAGTAGCAAGATTACGAAAACAGGGAACAAAGGGGTTGCAAATATTTCTTAAATCCCATAGCAATCAACTTCATAACCCCCAAGTCAGAAAAGCTTTAGATGCACTCTGCCAGCAACGAGATTGTTATGCTTCTCGTCTTTACTGGTACACTGACATAGAACAAGCTAAAGCAGCAGCTCAGGCTAGTGGTAAGCCGATTTTATCTTTGCGGTTGTTAGGTAAGCTTGATCAGGATTTGAGTTGTGCTAATAGTCGGTTCTTCCGTGTTGCACTATATCCCAATGCAGAAATTTCTCATCTGTTGCAAGACCGTTTTATTTTACACTGGCAATCAGTGCGTCCTGTACCAAAGGTTACAATCGACTTTGGTGATGGTCGGAAGCTAGAACGGACGATTACAGGTAATAGCATTCATTATGTGTTGGATGAGTCTGGTCGTCCTATTGATGCTATACCTGGACTTTACAGCCCTAAAGCCTTTTTACAAAAACTACAACAAGCTGAATTAGTAGCGCAAGAGTATCACCAGCTTCCTGTTGCCAATCGTGATGCTTTTTTAAAAAAATATCACAGCGATCGCCTGCAAGCAATCCAAACCCAATGGACAGCAGATTTATCTCAACTGGGAATTAATTCTTTTCCCCGGTTGACAGAATCACCAAATAACACAAATCAGCCACCAACCGCAGAGTTAGCAGGTTCTTTGGCAGTTTCTAAGATGGCTGTAGAGCGTCCCTTACTTAGGACTATTCAGCCTACTAACAGTCGGGAGACGTTGGCAAAAATCACAGATGAGGAATCTTGGAACAAAATAGCTCAACTTTACATAGCTGATACTAAGCTAGATCAAAACAGCGTTGCTTTGATACGAGCTAAAACTAAAGCAGCTAATGTACAGCAATTGGTAAAAAACTTTGAGTCAGTAATGGCTTTAGATACAGTCAGAAATGAATATATGCTACACAGCCAAATTCATCAATGGTTTGTGGAAGGTAATCAGACTAATGACGTGGCAATACTCAATGAGAAAGTATATGCTCAACTATTTCTAACTCCTAATTCTGACCCTTGGTTGGGACTTGCCCCTGATGGTATATACAGCGCTATTGATAATGATGGAATCCGTTGATGATTCGGTGTTTTTAAGATAATAAGCCCAGTTTTTGCCGTTATCTTTCAGCTATTGTGCTTTTAAGTTGCACAATCTATACGTGAGGGCTGTTAACTGTTAACTGTTAACTGTTAACTGTCAACGGTCAACAGCCCTGATTAGTAGTTATGCAATTTAGGCACCCATTAATTTAGCTAGGCAGATTAGCTTTTATCTTCCTTTTGGAGTGATACCGATACGGTTGTAAACATTAGTGTTGAAAGTCCCCTGAGAAAGGGGAGGTTTTAAACCCAAATTTCCGGTAATAAAGTTCAAGAAGCTGCGGACTGCAATTTTTCAAGTCGAGCCAGAACTTCTGTGCTATGAACAGACGGGTTAACTTTGACAAAAGTCTCTCGGAGAATACCTTGTGGATCAATGATAAAGCTATGACGCATAGATACAAAACCGATCCAAGAACCGTAAGCCTTACTCACTTCGCCATCAGTATCAGCCAACAAAGGAAATTTTAGACCCTCGGAATCACAAAATTCAGCATGGGAGTCTATATCATCAGCACTCACACCAATAATCTGGACATTTTTATCCAGATAGGTTGGTAAATCTTGCTGAAAACGACGAGCTTCAATCGTGCAACCAGATGTAAAGTCCTTGGGGTAAAAATACAAAACTACCCACTTACCGCGCAAATCAGCAAGAGAAAGCTTACCATCACCTGTATTGGTTGGTAACGTAAAATCGGGTGCAGGTTGGTTGATAGCGGGGAGTTTGCCCCCAAGTGCATAAGCAGTGGGGGCAAAATTTAACCAGCTGATAATAGCAAAGCAGCTGACAAGCAAAATGTGTAGAAAATTGCGTCGGGAAATCATGATGTAAACAAGAATGATATCTTTACACAAGTTTACAATTCTTGGGGTCATAGATATTCCAGTTCATAATCCTTGTACCCTTACACACCATCATTTTCTGGAAGCTTATCCACACTTTCAATATATTGGCTATCGATGAGAAATGCACCTTTACGAAAGCGGACACCCCAATATCCGCCAGGACGACGGTCAAGTACAATGCCTTCTTCGCCAAGTTGAATCACATCAGGGGGGCGTAGCATAGGCATGGGGTCTGCGGTTTTGATATAGGGCGGCAATGCCACAACACGGACTTTACTACCAACGATAAATTCTTCAGACATATGATTCGTAAGAAACGAGAGTCCCAGTAAGCTATTTTGCTTTGAAGTTGCACTATCCATCGTGAGGGCTGTTGACTGTTGAGAGTTGAGAGTTGACAGTGAACAGTGAACAGTTACCAGTTAACAGCCATGATTAGTAGTTATGCAACTTAGACGCGTATTAGCTTATCTCCAAGATACCGGGATTCTGAAGCTTTCAAGATTCTGTTTTGTGGGCAATTAATTAACATGACTTCAACTTAAAAATTTTCGCTGCACCTGAGCAGCTAGTGCTTTATTATACTTAAATTTTTTCTAAGTATTATCGAATATGTGCTGAACTCATTTGTTAAATTTACTTAACTTTATTCACCTAAACTTAGTAAAATTTCCAACATCACTTAGAATTAAACCTGATCTGCACTTAAAATCTTCGTCTTTTATAACATTATGGAAATTACGGTCACGGAAGAATCAGTAAAGAAAAGTAAAATTCTGAAATCAGAAAGAGATGATTTCCAGTCAATAATTACGGATCTTGACTCTAATAACTTAGATGCTAACAGAATTATTGATGCTATTAAGTCGGCGATCGCTGAAGTTGTAGAACTGGAAATCACTACTTGGGTAGCAGAACCATCAACACAATCAGAGGAAGAACTACATAACATCACTGAAGTTGCTAAACCAGGAAACCGGATTTACACAAAAATTAATTTGATCAGTGGAGATATAGAAAACGAGGTGGGTAGTCAGTTCTTGGCTAGTGGCCCTTACGCCGAACTACTAAATTTCCATTTAGTTCAAGTGAAAGATAGTCGAGAAATCATGCAGAAGAATATAGAAAGCGTCCAGAAAATATATAAAATTCTGATGGAAATGTATAACTCACGCAAAACGGTACAACTATGAAGATTGTTGTAGGTTTGAGAGTTAATAATTAGACTCTATTTCTACCTATAGGTATCACTTAATAGCAAAATTTGACAGCATAATAAAGGGTGATTGCTATGCAAAATAAAACTCAAGGTGTGGACGCTCTTGAGAATCCAAATGCGCTTGGTAGTAGATTTAATAATGGTAAATTAACAAATAGTAATCAAACAAGAGATACTATTGAGATTAAATGTAGAAATTTATTAGATAAATTTGTATCATCTGTACAAATATTAGTTGATGATATTACGGCCTTAGAAGTCAATACTATGGTTGTTTCTAACATCACTGGGACTAAATTTAGTGCCTGGGAAGCTTATCAAGAAATTTATTCCATACACGATAAAGATTATTTTAAAGTAAAAGGAATCCCTGACGATAGCCCATTACGAGAGCGTTATCAACGTCTATTTGCTCAACTTGAAAGAGAGTATTTTTACATAATTATTGAGGATGAAAAACTTCACAATGAAAAAGTAGAACAATATCACAAACGCTTGGCGTTATTAAAAGAAATTAAACAAGGAAATATAGTTGAATCAGACCCTCGATATGTGGAATTAGCCCGTCCTATATTACCTTCTCCTGCTCCTGTTATTGATAATGGAAATACAGATAATAGTAACGAAAACTGGCAAAAAGAATGGCAACAAAATTGCCAAGAAATTCATACGCTTTTGATTAATGATAAATTTGTGCGTACTCTGCGGAAGATTGCTGAATTGAAAGCCGCTCTTGATGGTGGAGATGTGACAAGTACCAAGACTGATACTATTTACGCCCAAACTGTTATGCAGTTAGATGGAGATATTATTACTCGATATCATAAAGACCTATTCAGTTTACCAGAAGAAACAAAAAACTTAATCCTGCAAGTTCACAACGAGGGTGTAATTGCTGGTGAAAAACAATGGCATGGAGTACTAGATTTTATGATTAATTTAGTAAGAAATATGGCAAATTTAGCTGTCAATGGAAGACAATAAGAGCCAAACCAATAATCCTGTTGATGTTATCATTGCTATTCCCTTGCAAATCCCCCAAGGCAATACTTTACAACTTCAGGTCGAGCAAAATGATTATAGTTTTTACCTGAATCAGCAAGTCGTAGAACAAATCCAAGAAGCTAAAAACAAGGGTACTACTCTGGAAATTCCGCTAAAGCTTTTACTGCCTCTGTGGTATTACACTTGCTTTAGCCATAATGTTGTATCAACAAAAAAAGAAAAAGATGCGACTAGTATAACTGTCACCAATTCTTATACTATTTTTTTAATAAATATTCTACAAGCCTTTTGGAGTAAATCTCTACAAAAGAACACATCTTTACAACCTGGTTTTACTTTCACCTCTTATTATCAACAAGAGCAATTACAATCTGTTGATGCTCATAAACAAGAACGTGTTTTGCAAAGCGTTGTTCTATTTCATGGCGATATTCTGCACAAAATTAAATGGGACTTGCTAAATAACAATTTTGATTGCCAGAAGATTGTTACCGCTCACTATTGGCTTATAGAACAAATTTTAGGCGCTTTGAGGAGTAAGTTGAATCTATTAGTTTGGGAAATAGCGGCGATTGTGCCTGCTGGTTTTTTGGCTTATAGTTCACATTCTGTTAATGGGTTAACATCAATAATCACTTGGATAGGTGCGACTATCACAATAGCTTTTAGCCGTCCTGTATTGGTAAAAATTTTACGAAGATTTACTACTATTAAAAGTGAAAATATAGATAATTGGGCGTGGGCTATCGTTTGTAGTGTTTCTGGTATTATTTCTCATGGCGTTGGGGAGTTGAGTAATCTTTACTTATTGTTGTTGCTAATTCTTTCGTGGTTGACACCAGAAATTGTCAAACCTACTTTACGTTATGTCTGGCCACTACTAGGTAAATTCATGATACGTTCACTCTCCCGCTTACCTTTTTAACAAATGCCAACATTGTTGAGCGATCGCCCAATCTTCTTGAGTATGAATTACTAACACCCGTACTGTAGAATCAGCAGTGGCGACATCTATATCTACTGGTTTGTTTTGATTCTTTTCTGGGTCGAGTTTTAACCCCAAAAACCCAAAGGCTTCACAAGCTGCTTGGCGAATACCTGCGGATTTTTCCCCTATACCGGCAGTGAACACCAACACATCCAAACCCCCCAGACTCGCCAACATGGAACCAATCCCAGAACGCAGCCGGTGTACGTACATATCCCACGCCAGTTGGGCGCGGTAGTTACCTTGGGTAATGGCTTCTATCACCTGGGGTAAATCGCTGGATACACCAGAAATACCGCGTAAGCCCGAAGCTTTATTTAAAACATAGTCCAATCTTTCCGCAGAGTAATCTGATTGTCGCATTAAGTGAACAATGATCCCCGGATCGATGGAACCGGAACGACTACCCATCATCAACCCATCTAAAGGTGTGAAACCCATTGTGGTATCAATACTGCGACCATTTTTAATTGCGGCCAAAGAACAACCATTGCCCAAATGACAGGTAATTATCCGCAGAGATGCCAAATCTCTACCAAGGATTTGAGCAGCACGAGCCGAACAGTATTGGTGACTAATGCCATGAAACCCATAGCGGCGGATACCTTGTTCCACCCATTCATATGGGCCGGGATAAATAGCGGCGGCATCGGGTAGAGTAGCATGGAAGCCAGTATCAAAGACCGCTACTTGGGGAACATCGCCCAAGCTTTTTTCGATGGCTTCGATACCTTCCAAAGCAGCAGGATTATGGGCTGGGGCAAGGTTAGATAATTTAGCGATCGCCTGTTTCACTTCTTCAGTAATAATTACGCTATGGCGGTAATTTTGCCCACCATGTACCACCCGATGTCCCACCACATCGATTTCGGATAATTGACCAATCACCTTAGTTGCACCGCGACTGAGAGTATAGAGCATATAGGTGACGTGTGCTTGGCGAGAATCACCATAAATAGACTCATTTAGCGTTTCACCTCCGGCTGTTTTGACCTCAATTTCCGCCACACTTCTATCTTGAGTCCAGTTAACTTTCCCTTCCCAAAGCGGCTGGGGTGCTTCTGTCAGGAGAGCATCATCGGGAATTTCATATAAACAACTCTTTTGGCTACTCGAACCAGCATTCAAAATTAGTACTTTCATTACATTTACGTGATTCAGGTTTGTGAAGTGTGAACTATATCATTTCCTAATTTCAAGTATTTATTAAACTTATTACCGATATTTTAGGAAAAGCAAAGACGTGAACCGTTTCCAAAAGCTATCCTCAATCGTGTTTCTGTTATTAGCTTTCATCTATCCGCCCACATTAGTTGAAGCTAAAGAGAATACTCTCAATAATGCTTTGAATGAGCAAACTATTGGAGCAGAAACAAACTTACTCGAAGGTGAACACAAAGAAACATTAATAGCTCACCGACGATACAGAAGGCGTTATCACGGAAGAAGACGGGTTAGAGGTCATTACCACAGACGGCGCTATCATAATCGGCATTATTATAGGCATTATTATCGTCATGGACGATATCGTAATCGGTACCACCGTAGAGTAAATTATCACGGTCAATACTATCGTCATGGAGGATGGGAACTTGTCCGCGATCGTCATGGACGATTAATGTATGATTGGCATCGATAATATTCATAGCTGACACTGAAATTAACACTGTGTAGATAACCAGAAAACTACGATTCACATAGGTTGGGGACGTTATCAACAATTAGTCCCCACCCATCATCAACGATGGCTTTATTGGTAAGTAATATCTGTGGTGTGAGTTGATTCTCTATTATTTGATGAACTTATAGGTAACAAAAATATCGCTCTGAAGATAGAGACATAGATATTTCCCAAAATTCTATGTTTATCACTGGTATAAATTTTTTACTAAAGCTTAACAAAATGAAAAGTGTTGCCAAACTATCTTCAATCGGCATATTGCTTTGTAGCTTAGTTTATCCCCCCTTTATCGCTGAAGCAAAAGCTAGCACTATCAGCAATAGTATTGATCAACAAAGTATTGAAGCAGATGCAAACCTAATTAGTGGTCAAACTGAAGGTTTTTTACTTGCTCAACGTCGGGGTGTGCGGAGAAGGTATGTTCGTCCAGTAGTCCGGAGAAGATATGTCCGTCCAGTTGTGCGTGGAAGATACGTCCGCCCAGTTGTGCGTGGAAGATACGTCCGTCCAGTTGCGCGTGGAAGATACGTCCGCCCAGTTGTGCGTGGAAGATATATCCGTCGTTAATACTAATTCGTCATTAAGAAAGTCCGATTTAGTCTAGGTTTCTGGGTTTGGATATGTTCAGTCTTTTTGGGTAAGAATATCAGGACTAAGAATTGAGTAGTTAGTGGCTAGTTATTCTGACTTGAAAGAGGGTATAGGGGTGTAAGGGTGTAGGGGGAAGATATCTTTCATCTATGATTGTGAAACTTATTTCATTGGGACTGTTTTGAAGTTGCACAATCTATTGTGAGGGCTGTTGACTGTCAGCAGTCAACAGTTAACAGCCCTGATTAGTAGTTATGCAATTTAGGCGCGCATTAGCTTACTAACCACTAAGCCACCAAGTACTAGTGACTTGCTACTACTTCTAGACGAGCTAGTCTTTCTGCTAGTAGTGTTTCCAACTCTTCTAAGGCTTTGGTAAAGCCTTTGATGCCTTCGTCTAGTTTGTCATAGGCCATGCGGTCAGCAGCGTGCATCTTGTCAAAAGTCGCTTTATCAATGGAAATCTTTTCAATATCCAAAGTAGCTGCTTTCGCTGGGTCGAGTTTGCGGGGTAGTTCACCGATTGTGGCTTGTAGTTCACCCAATAAACCAGGGGAAATTGTCAATAAATCGCTACCTGCAAGCTCAGTAATTTCACCAATATTACGGAAACTAGCTCCCATAACTTCGGTTGTGTAGCCGAACTTCTTATAGTAGTTGTAAATTGTGGTGACTGATAATACACCTGGGTCTTCCGCAGAGGGGTAGCTATCACGTCCGGTTTCTTTCTTGTACCAATCGAGAATCCGACCAACGAAGGGGGAAATTAAGGTGATACCGGCTTCCGCACAGGCGATCGCCTGATGCAACCCAAACAATAATGTCAAGTTACAATGAATACCTTCTTTTTCCAGAGTTTCCGCAGCCTTGATACCTTCCCAAGTAGAGGCAATTTTAATCAAAACGCGTTCTGGGCCAATACCAGCCGCTTTGTATTGAGCGATTAATTCCCGTGCTTTGGTGATAGTAGCTTCAGTATCGTAAGACAAGCGGGCATCTACTTCTGTAGAAACGCGACCAGGGATAATTTGTAAAATTTTTAATCCAAAGGATACCGCCAAACGGTCGAACGCGAGGGAGACAATTTGACCTTTGCTAGCGCCTGTGCCTGCGTCTTTTTTAGCTTGGAGTAAGGTTTGATCAACAATTTCCTGATACTCTGGCATTTTAGCGGCTGCCGTAATCAGAGAGGGATTGGTGGTCGCGTCGCGGGGTGTAAACTTTTCAATTGCTTGAATATCACCGGTGTCAGCAACTACAACAGTCATTTCTCGCAATTGTTCTAGTAGATTTTTAGTCATAAAATACTCCATGATTTTAGTTTGTTAAGACTTACTTGCTGGGTTGCTAGATCCCTGACTTCTTGAAGAAGTCGGGGAGCTGAACACCGTTAGTTATTGCTTTGGACTATTGACTCTGGACTGCTTCAATAAATAATCCATAACACTACGTAAGTCCGTCCATTTTGTGTAGGATTTACCCTATCCCCTCTTCTTCACACCCTCTTTGATTCCTGAAAATTCTGATTCTGGCCATTTTTCTTAACTATTGCCCAATTTAGTTGAGTGAAAATAGCCTCAGACTTATTCTAGGAATATTAGGCGGTGATTGGTTGTCCAATAGAATGCACTTTAATTAAACTAGTTGTGCCTGATTTACCAATTGGCACTCCAGAAGTAATAACTACCTTGTCACCGTCATGCACCAAACCCGTTCTGACGGCAGTGTTTATGAGGTTCATAAACATTTCTTCCGCATTGTGGACTGGTGGAGTTAATAAAGGTTCCACGCCCCAAGAAAGTGCTAACTGATGGTAGGCGGTTTCGTCGGGAGTCAAAGCAAAAATTGGTGTAGTTGGACGATATTTCGACACGAGTTTTGCTGTACTCCCAGATGTGGTGTTGCAAAGAATCGCTTTTGCACCTGTTTCGTAGGCGATACGACAGACAGCTTCAGCTACAGATTCGGTGACACTCAGACCACCTGCTTCATGGGATAAGCAATGTTTACTACCCTCTTGCAAAGACTTTTCTGTAGTCACAGCGATATCGTGCATAGTCTGGACGGCGGCGACAGGATATTGTCCTACAGCAGTTTCTCCAGAGAGCATCACTGCATCTGTACCATCGAGGATGGAGTTAGCAACGTCTGTAGCCTCCGCACGGGTGGGATCGGGAGCGCTAATCATCGACTCTAGCATTTGCGTTGCTGTAATCACGGGCTTACCCGCTTGGTTGCAACGGCGAATGATGTCCTTTTGAATCAGGGGTACTTCGTGGATAGGCATTTCTACACCCAAATCACCACGAGCAATCATAATTGCATCAGCCACGTCGATGATAGAATCAATTTGCTCAACTGCTTCTGGACGTTCAATTTTGGCAATCACTCGGATGGTTTTCCCCGCAGCTTCGATCATCCGTTGGGCTGGTTCGAGGTCGTAAGGCGATCGCACAAAGGACACCGCCACCCAATCCACACCCAACTCAATCCCAAAACGCAAATCCTGCAAATCCTTTTCGGTGATGGAACTAACAGGTAAACGAGTGGCTGGCAGGTTAACACCCTTGCGAGTAGAAAGAAGACCGCCGATTTTGGCAATAGCTCGAATGCGATCGGCATCGCGATCGGTCACAATCAACTTGACACGACCATCATTAATTAAGATTGGTTCCCCTGGTCGTACCATTGCAAACAAAGTCGGCAATGGTAAAGGTAATTCATCTAGACTATTACCCTTTTCTTGCAAAACAAAAGTGACTTCCTGACCAGCCTCTACCGTTAACCCTTCTGGTGGTAGCGTTCCCAAACGAATCTTCGGCCCACACAAGTCTTGCATAATCGCCACAGGCTTTTGTCTGTCAGCACTGATTTGCCGCAAATACTGAGCAGTTTGGGCATGAAAATCATAAGCCCCATGAGAAAAATTCAGCCGCGCTACATTCATCCCAGCTTCTACCAACGCTTCTAAACGTTCTGGTGCAGATGTAGCCGGGCCTACAGTACAGATAATTTTAGTTCGACGCATAGATATTGGGGATAAGAGGGGCAAGAGAAGCAGGGGAGGATTAAATCAGTTAACAGTTAACCGTTAACTGTTAACTGTTAAGCCCCAATACCCTGATTAAACAGCAGCCAGTTGTTCTTTTTGTACCATTGACAACATCAGGTCAACTACACGATTAGAGTAGCCCCACTCGTTGTCATACCAAGCGACTACCTTGAAGAAGTTTGCGTTTAATTCAATTCCCGCACCTGCGTCGAAGATGCTGGAATGAGTATCACCCTGAAAATCTGTGGAAACTACTTCTTCGTCTGTGTAACCCAGAATACCTGCTAGTGAACCTTTAGATGCTTCCTTCATTGCTGCACAAATTTCTTTGTAGCTGGTGGCTTTGGCAGTTTTGAAGGTTAAATCTACAACGGAAACATCTGGTGTAGGAACGCGGAAAGCCATACCAGTTAACTTACCTTTCAACTCTGGTAAAACTAGAGCTACGGCTTTGGCTGCACCTGTGGAAGAGGGAATAATATTTTGGGCTGCACCTCTACCACCGCGCCAGTCTTTTTTGCTGGGGCCGTCTACCGTGGGTTGAGTAGCAGTCATGGCGTGAACTGTGGTCATTAACCCTTCGGTTAAACCAAAGTTGTCATTGATTACCTTAGCGATGGGTGCTAGACAGTTGGTGGTACAGCTAGCATTGGAGACGATTAAATCCTTGCTGGGATCAAATAAATCGTGGTTCACCCCAACTAAGAGCGTCCGCACTCTATCCGGGTCTTTGGTAGGAGCAGAGATGATGACGCGCTTTGCTCCTGCTTGTAGATGCTTAGATGCGCCTTCGGAATCAGTGAAGAGTCCAGTCGATTCTACGACGTAATCAGCACCTAATTTTCCCCAAGGTAACTCTGCTGGGTTTCTGACTGATACACAAGGAATGAAATGTCCATCAATCACAATACCGTCATCTTTGGTTTCAACCTGGCTTCTTAACCTACCGTGGGTAGAGTCATACTTTAATAAGTAAGCTAGGTTATCGGGTGGTACGAGGTCGTTAATCCCCACAAACTCAATGTTGGGGTTGTTAATGCCAGCACGAAGCACAAGTCGCCCGATACGACCGAATCCATTGATGCCAACTTTTAATTTCGTCAAAACTAACCTCCTACATTTTTGTCAAATCAATTTGGGCGTTTACCCTAGCTTCAACACTACAAATAGCCAGGTGAATTTTAGTCTGACTGAGCTGATCGTGACAGCCCCAGACGCTTTAAGCCCAATTACTTGGCATCTTTTAAGGTTTTGGTTGCGAGATACCCGACTTCTTGAAGAAGTCGGGTATCTGAGATAATCGCTAGTACCTAATACGGCCATTGCCAGTCGTTAATTTCTGGCATATCTTCGCCGTGTTTGGAAATGTAGTGTTTGTGTTCGATGAGCTTATCTTGTAGTTGTTGCTTGACGTAGGCTGCTTTGTAGCCCAGTTTTGGTACGCGATCGATTACGTCCATGACTAGATGGAAGCGATCGAGGTCGTTCAGCACAACCATATCAAAGGGAGTCGTGGTTGTTCCTTCTTCCTTGTAACCGCGTACATGGAGGTTGTTGTGGTTGGGTTGGCGATAAGTTAGACGATGGATTAGCCAAGGGTAGCCGTGGAAGGCGAAAATTATAGGTTTGTCGGTGGTGAAAATAGTCTCGAAGTCTTTGGGATTTAGACCGTGGGGATGTTCTGTTTTGGGCTGTAGTGTCATCAAATCGACAACGTTAACTACCCGTACTTTTAAATCGGGGAAGTGTTGGCGCAAAATGTCTACAGCTGCCAAGGTTTCTAAGGTGGGAACGTCTCCAGCACAAGCCATGACCACATCTGGTTCACTACCTTGGTCGTTGCTAGCCCATTCCCAAATACCAATACCTTTGGTGCAGTGTTTAATTGCTGCATCCATGTCTAGGTATTGTAAGGCTGGTTGTTTGCCTGCAACGATGACGTTGACATAGTTACGGCTTCTTAAACAGTGGTCTGTCACTGATAATAAGGTGTTGGCATCGGGGGGAAGATATACCCGAATGATCTCCGATTTTTTGTTGACTACATGATCAATAAATCCGGGATCTTGGTGAGAAAAACCGTTGTGGTCTTGTCGCCAAACGTGGGAGGTGAGTAGGTAATTGAGAGAGGCTACAGGTCTACGCCAAGAAATGTGACGGGTGGTTTTCAACCATTTGGCGTGCTGGTTGAACATGGAGTCAATGATGTGGATAAAGGCTTCGTAACAAGAGAAGAACCCATGACGGCCCGTTAGCAGATATCCTTCTAACCATCCTTGACAGCAGGTTTCGCTGAGGATTTCCATCACCCGACCACTGGGATCAAGGTGATCATCTTCTGGTAGTTTTTGGGCTACCCAAGTTCTATCGGTGACATCTAAGACAGCATTAATGCGATTTGATGCCGTTTCATCAGGGCCAAAGATGCGGAAGTTACGACTATCTAAGTTGAGCTTCATCACATCCCGCAGAAATGTACCTGTGACTTGGGTGGCTTCCGCAGTGACTCTACCTGGTTGGGGAACTTCAATCGCGTAGTCTTGAAAATTGGGCATTACTAGGTCACGCAACAGGATACCGCCGTTAGCGTGGGGATTGTCGCCCATGCGCCGATCGCCTTTTGGTGCCAATTCTCCTAATTCTGGTATCAGTTTACCGTTAGCATCAAAGAGTTCTTCTGGCTTGTAACTCTTAAGCCATTCTTCCAGTAGTTTCAGGTGTTCTGGATTACCTGTGACATTACCAAAGGGTACTTGGTGCGATCGCCAGTAATCTTCTGTTTTCTTCCCGTCTACTTCTTTCGGCCCTGTCCATCCTTTGGGAGTCCTGAGGATAATCATCGGCCACTGGGGACGTTTGCTAAATCCATGTACACGGGCTTCTCTTTGGATACTGTGAATTTCTGCAATCACTGTATCTAAAGTGGCTGCCATTTGTTGATGCACAAGGGCGGGATCAGCACCTTCGACAAAGTAAGGTTTGTATCCATAGCCTACAAATAAGCTTTCTAACTCTTCGTAGCTTAACCGTGCTAGGACTGTGGGGTTAGCAATTTTATACCCATTCAGGTGGAGAATTGGCAGTACTGCACCATCACTAGCCGGATTGAGAAACTTATTGGAATGCCAACTAGTAGCCAATGCACCTGTTTCCGCTTCCCCATCACCAACAACAGCAGCCACAATTAAATCGGGATTATCAAAAGCCGCACCAAAGGCATGAACCAAAGCATAACCAAGTTCACCACCTTCATGAATTGAACCAGGGGTTTCTGGCGCTACGTGGCTGGGAATACCACCAGGGAAGGAGAACTGTTTGAACAGTTTCTGCATCCCGCCAACATCTTGGGAGATGTTGGGGTAATACTCGCTGTATGTCCCTTCTAGATAAGTATTCGCTACCAGTCCAGGCCCGCCATGACCAGGCCCGGCAATGTAAATCATACTCTGGTCGTATTTTTTGATAATCCGATTGAGATGGACATAAATAAAGTTCAGTCCTGGCGTAGTTCCCCAGTGTCCTAAGAGACGAGGTTTAACGTGTTCTTTGTTGAGTGGTTCTCTTAGTAAGGGGTTATCAAGTAAATAAATTTGTCCAACTGACAAATAGTTAGCTGCACGCCAGTAGGCGTTGATTTTATACAGTTCTTCGTCTGTTAAAGGCTTTATCTGTGGAGGACTTGCTAAAGTCATATCAATCTCCAATTACACAATTATTTTGCCGGATTCGTTAGTATGCCAGTTTAGTGATCTACTGTGTGGGAGTCATCTTACTTGTGACGAATTTTTCCAGTAGCTAACAAGGACTTTAGTCCTAATTAACCAATTTCATACATTTGTACCCATCTAAAAATAAGGCTAAAGAAATTCTGTTACTGGCTTCCCTGAAAGGTTAACAGACTTAATATTTTAGTGAGTAGTTTTTAACATTAATTTTAGGTATTGTTAAGAAAGTCACAATGTAATTCAAAAAACAAATAACTACTATTTGTTTTTTGGTATGACTAAATGCAGCTTTTGATACAATTACCGAAAATTGTTAATAAATAATGACTTTGCTAGAATTTACCGAGTAAATTTAAATTAATTAAGTTTAATAAAAAACTCTACCCCCAGAGAGATAGAGTTTTTGTTAGTGGTGAGTATTTGGTAGTCGGTGCCGCAAAAACTAACAACTGCACACAAGGAAAGTATTAAAGCAGATTTAAGCTGTTACGCATTTAAATTGTATATTTCGCACTCAGGTTTTCAAAAGTCCAAAGTCCACAGTCCAAGCTAGCCTTTAACTCTGGACTCTTGACTATGGACATCCCTGACGCAAGAGTATTTGATTTAGGTGCATATCACCTTAAAACAACTGCTATGCACAACGCCATAAAAAATTGTCAGGGATATAAGTATTCAAACTGACACCCCTGACTCAAACCTTAGTTGTTTGGTTGATTCTGTGACAATCCTAAAAAATGCTAAATCTAAAAAAACAAAAAATTTCTTTAGTTACGGATTTTGCATATTTAGTTTTTAGTTTTAAATACACCTGCTTCTTGCTGCATAGGCAAAACAGTTAAAACATCGGTTTGGGAACAATATTTTAGGTCTTCATGACATTCAAGGCGTAACAAACGTTGACCATGACTAGCATGATGGAGTAGCCCTAACAAATTGTCTTGCCATTGTGAGTAAAGAGCGATCGCACTAATGACTTCATCATTACCCGCTAATTTCTCAGGGGGTAGCTGGGATTTTTCCACAACACTATGAGCGATCGCCCCAGCACAAGCTGTATCTTCTAAAGAATAACTACCTTCCCAACCTGAGCCGACAATCCAGACTGTCTCTGGTTGTTTTTCTAGAAGATACTGTACTACTGCTGCTCGGTTAATAAAAGCTGCTGTTAGTACACTGGCAGAGTCTTGCACCCGTTTTAAAGCACGAGTACCATTAGTAGTACTAATGAACAAGCGTCTTCCCTCCACCAGTTCTGGTGTGCAGTCAAGGGGAGAGTTACCCAGTTCAAAACCAGCGACTTTCCCACCACCACGTTCTCCGGCTCGGAGCCGTTTTTGTGGAGGCCATGCTTCACTAACTGCAATAAGTTCATCCAAATCGCTGAAGACTTGCACAGCTTCGCCACCAGCAGAAAGGACGGTGGCAATTGTGCTGGTGGCTCGTAAGACATCGACCGCGATCGCGCAGTCGGGAACCTGGTCTTTGGGGGTTAATTCCGGAGTATGGTATACAAATAGCTTCACGCGGGGGATACACCTGCTCTAAATACTACTGTCGAGATTACATTCTAATGGGTGTCATTACCCATCATGACAGCTGAATTGAGCTTATTTTTTATAGTTAGGCAAGAGTATTTGCTATTGTGCGATCGCTCTCAAACAACGGTAACCTGAAAAAAGGCCAGGGATAGCAGGCAGAAGAAATTCTGATTCAGCATTCTCCATGACCCCTTATCCCCAAAGGGAAATCTCAGCATCTAATCCAATATCCAAACTCTATAATCCAATGCACAACTAATATGGCTCCTTTACCCGACTATCGTCCTAAACAAATGTCTGTAGGCCCTTTGGAAGCAGAAATTTTAAATATTGTCTGGGAAGTAGGTTCAGCTACCGTCAAAGATGTCCACGATCGCATTCTGGCTGATCCTAACCGCGAATTAGCTTACACTTCCGTGACTACAGTGTTACGTCGCCTCACGGACAAAGGTTGGTTAGCTTGTGATAAAAAAGGGCGGGCATTTTATTGGCGGCCATTACTATCAAAACAACAAGCCCAGGTAATTAAAGCCCACGATCAACTACACAGCTTTCTGGCAGTGGGCAACCCTGATGTAGTGGCAGCTTTTGCTGATAGCCTTGATGAAGCGGCCAGCGAACAAATAGAAGCGATCGCCAAACGTATTCAAGCTGCGCGCCAAGCCAGGGAGGAACAATGATGCACTTGCTGATGATTTTGACAGCTTTGGTGGTTTCGTGGATTTTCAGAAGTTCTTGGACTAACCCCCAAGATAATTGGGAAGCACGGTGGCAAAGAACATTGTTTTTCTTTCTGTTTCCACCGTTGTTAATTTTGATGACAGCGATCGCTCTCTTATTTATGGGGCCGCAAGGCAAAATGGGAGGCCTGTACACAGGTTGGTTCAGCTACGCGCTAGCTTTAACCTTTCTGGCAATTTTTTCTGGTTTGTGTATCGCACTAGCTATTCAAGGCTGGCGATCGCTACAATCCGCCCGCCACTGTCCTTTGGTTCATCTTGAAGGTAAACAAGTCAGGCTACTCAACACAGCAGCCCTATTTGCTGGACAAATTGGTTTCTGGCAACCAGAACTAGTAGTGAGTCAAGGATTACTACAAACACTTTCTCCCAACCACGTAGAAAGCGTTCTCGCCCACGAACAAGGACATTTTTATTATCGGGACACCTTTTGGTTTTTCTGGCTGGGTTGGGTGCGTTCTTGCACCGCTTGGCTACCCAATACAGATGCTTTGTGGCAAGAACTTTTAGTTTTGCGCGAACTTCGTGCAGATAGTTACGCCGCATCCCAAGTTGATCCCTTGTTACTAGCAGAATCACTCTTATTAGTGGTTAGTAATGGTTCTGCATTTTCACAATCAGAAATTTGCTGTGCAGCTTTGGGTGATAGTGTAGGCGATCGCTTGGAACAAAGAATAGAAGCCCTATTAGCACCACCAAATCACACCCCAGAAGCCAAATTTCAATCTTGGCACGGTTTTATTTTAGCGCTACTGCCCTTAATAACTGTCATATTTCACACTTGAACAAAAATTTTGAGCGCAGCGTCAGCATTCGACTCAGGCTTTGTGATCTATCTTCATCAATCATCAACAGGACTTGATCATGAGTCCTGTTTTTCAATAAAAAATATCCAAAGGTAGGGTGCGTCAGTGCGAGAAAACTTAGCTGTACCAAGAAATTATTTATACTGACGTACCCTACTAACCGTCAATTTGGAATAGTTTATTTGTTGGTGTTCCCTAATAACCTAAGACCTGTTGCTAGGCTCAACTTTAGCTTCTACTTTTACGGTCTTCACGCCTTTCACTTCTCTGACCAATTTTTCGGCTTTTTCTAGTTCTTGCTGAGAACTTGCTATACCTTTGATGGTAATTTCACCTTGTTGATTTTCTACTACAAGCTTATTACCTGGGATACCTGCCTGTAATTTATTGGTCACTAAAGCTTTTATATCTCCTTCAGTTTTTGTAGCTAAGGTTTTATTGGTTACCGTTTTATCTTTGTTATTGCTATTAACTGCGGGAATCGGGGTTTCTTTGACAGTAGATTTGATAGTTTTACCTGTGGATTTTGTCATTTCAGATGCCTGTTTTGCAGGTACTTGATCAGATCCACTGGTGCTGCTGGGAGCTTCTTTGCAGCCAAAATTACCAACTAATAGAAAGCCGGACACTAATAGGGAAAACACTTTTTTCATTTTTGTCTCCAAATGGAATACTTGAAGCGATCAATTTACCTGTGTGTTGTGTGGAGGAGCAAATGCTAAATAAACATTAAACTTGTCAGTACAAGATGGTTGATGCAGGCAAAAGATAGATAAGGCTAACAACTTAGATCACTCATTGGGACTCAAATCCGCAAACTTTTTCTTAAAAGTTTTCAGTTAGTTTTAGTCAAGACCAGCAGTTAACAATACTTGACATATAAAAGTTTTTAGATGTTATCAGAATTTTTCCGTGTTGGCCGTTGACGGTTGACTGTTAACTGTCAGCCCTCCGGGTTCGGCAGTTCGCAATCGACGGAAACCGCCAAGACTGCGACTGCCTCACAGTCAACAAACCATACAAGTGACTATGTAATTTAAAAGCGTAATCGCTAACAGACTCTTCATTTATCGTAAATTCAAGGGTTTAAGACCCCTCTCTTACAAAGTTCTGTTCGCCGGAAGCCGGCGCTCAGACTTTGCGCTACGTCTACACGTAGTATCAGTTGAGTTGGGGTTTGTCTTGAGAAATCGCTCCACTTGGGCAAAGCCCAAGACCGCGTTTCTCGCTAAATCCCCAATTCCAACTGTCTTTAATTTTGAATTTTGAATTTTGAATTTTGAATTTTGAATTTTGAATTGTTAATTTGTGCCACCAATTCACAAAAACTTCATACTGGAGATGGTAGACGTGAAAAAGCACCACAGGGGAAATTGCGCCTATCTTGTTCGGTTATACGACTGTTACTAAGGCATAAATAACTATACGCTCATAAGTAGTAGAGAAATTTTGAATTTTCCGAGCTGCTAGTCGCTCTTGAAAGAAGGGGTGAAGTTCTGTGTACGAATGGATATTGCCAAGTCTGAGTGAAGTTTTAGCCGACGGTCAGGGAACTGTGGCTGAATGCTCACCAACCAAAGCAGAGCGACAGTGGCGTATGAGTCTAGCCGCGACAGAACATTTACTCATTAACAGTTTAGTTGCTGTTGGATCTGAGGCGCTTCAAGGATTAGTTTTAGCTGCACCAGCACCCCTATTCAGTCAACCCATCCTCACTCAAAACTTACAGACGATTACTTTTACCGCCAGGCCATTTAACCCTTTGGCACTGATGCCATTTCAAATGCCAAGTACGATCGCCTCTACAGAGTCAGAAACTACCCTTTGTGAGCCTGTATTACCTTTACTACCTGCCGATCCTTTGGCATCTGAGCAGTTTTGTTTAATATTTACAGATAAATTTAGATTAGTTTTAGTTCTCGCCACACATAAAAACGGTAAAAAAGCTTTCTCGTTTTCCTTTGAGCCAGAAATAGTCCAGCAGGCTTGGCGATCGCTAGGCGCAAGGGTAATGCTGACTAATCCTGATTTGTTCACGGAGTTGGATAGTTTAGTGCAACAGTATCCAGCGATCGCACCGGATTATCGTACAGTACTCCAGTTTAGCCAATTTTTACTCCAAGAATTACCAGAGGAAGAAACTAGAGATTGGGGATTAGGAAGAACCAGGGGAGGAGAGGAACAAGGTAACAGAATAGAAGAAATTCCCTATCCTCAATGTCCCATACCTAATGTCCAATGTCCCATACCTAATCCGCCATCAATCAAACCCGATGTAGAATTATTGCAAGCTTTTGCTCACGAAGTCCGTACACCGTTAACTACTATTCGTACTATGACTCGCCTGCTGTTAAAGCGGCGTGATTTACCTGCCAATGTGATTAATCGTCTAGAAATTATCGATCATGAGTGTACTGAGCAAATTGATCGCATGGAGTTGCTATTCAAAGCCGCAGAACTAGAAACATCTACTTCCGGGAAATCTGCGAATACTCATTTAACCGCAATGTCTTTGGATCAAGTGTTGCAACAAAGTATCCCTCGTTGGCAACAAGCAGCCGAACGGCGAAACTTGACTTTAGATGTGGTTTTACCCCAACAATTACCAACTGTGGTGAGCAATCCTAATATGCTGGATCGTGTACTCACTGGGTTGATGGAGAATTTTACCCGCAGTTTACCAGCCGGGAGCCATATTCAAGTACAAGTGATTCCGGCGGGAGATCAACTAAAGTTACAATTGTCTCCTCACACTCACTGCAAAGATAGCAATAAAGCCAGCGCACCAGTTACACCACCCATCCGTAAAGCCTTGGGACAATTACTCATGTTCCAACCAGAAACAGGCACAATTAGTTTGAATATCGCTGCTACCAAGCACCTATTTCAAGCGATCGGTGGTAAGTTAATCGTCCGCCAGCGCCCACACTACGGCGAAGTATTAACTATTTTCTTACCCCTAGAAGTCAGTAACAAGCAAAATTTAACTATAAAGAGGTAAGCTTACTCTGCTATTTTTCACAATTAATTGTACAGACGCGATTCATCGCGTCTCTAACAACTACCGAGGATGAAACTCTACCTCTGTTTCTAAAATCTTGATGTCGTAGTTGCCAAAGAAATCATGACCTAGTAGACCGAACTCTGCTTTCGGTGCGATCGCCACTTGGATATTCTTAGCTATGGCTCCACCAGCAGCGATCGATTTAACCTGACTAGTAGAAAATTCCACTTGTGTACCATCAGCAATTTGAGCCTTCATGATCCCAGTAGGCTGGAGTTGGAGAGCGATCGCTAACTTTAGAGGTATTAAGGTATTGTTTGCACCTGTATCGACAATCATTTCAAAAGTTTTCTTATCATTGAAAGTCACATCAATCACAGGAGTTCTACCCAATCGCCGTTTGATCGGAACTCGAAAAACTCTCTGTTCGCTGTTTTGAAATGTCTTTGTACCACCACAAAGCTTTCTCAAGGGAATGGTTCTACCAGAGGTAGTAATCATAAAACATTCCCCTGGATCTTCAGCACTAACAGTGTGGGAAAACATCAAAAACAACAGTGTTGGTATCACTGATATTACACCTAACCTAATATTTTTAGTTTCCCGCCTCCCATCATTTTTTATCATTATTTTGTTCTCAATTATATTTCTGGAATTTCCATAAACAACCTATTTCACTAGATATATAAAGCTATCTAGAAAACAGTTAAATAATTAGTTGCTTGTAGTATTTTTTCTGTAATAAATAGTAATTTCAGGCAATAAAGTTAATCTATATGATTTTTACGGGAAATTAATTGATTGTTTAACTGTTAAAAATATCGGTTTTTTGATAAACACTTTAGTATATATAGGAATCCGACTTGATTATTGAAAATATCTAAGTATCTGTAGGGCGGGCATTGCCCACCACAACCATGATACGGTGGGCTATGCTCACCCTACGTATATTTCAGAAATCAAATACTAGTCCTATATTACATATATTCACTTAGGAATAAATTAAAGATTAAGTGAAGACTCCATAAAACTACGAGTACCTAAAATAGATACTCATACCAATTCTCTATGAAGTTGCACCAAATAAATGATGTAGAGACTTTGCATACAAAGTCTCTACAGTCCAGAATAAAGCGCATCTATGGCTACGCCAGGCAAGCTACATGAAGAAACGGTATCATAGACAATTTATGGACAGTGAAACGCAGATGTTTACCCTGTCCTACTTATATAGGACTTACGCATTGACAAAATGGCAAAAGAGTGGATTGATAAAAAGTATCATCTACTCACTAGGTATCGAACAATCAGAGAAATCAGCAAACCCTCGACAGCACA
>NZ_JACJQL010000029.1 GCF_014696625.1 Nostoc parmelioides FACHB-3921 | reverse complement strand
AATATTTTTTGGCGAAAGTCTAGGGAATATGGTTTCATTTTTACCCTTGAGTATCTACACTATCTTTATTTTAAATAATGTACTTCATTAGACTGGTAAACGCTATAGAAAATACCTATACTCGTTCTTTGAGTAACTTGACACCAGATGAAGTCAAGAAATTAACTGATAGAGAACAAGCACGCTATCAAGAATACTTTAAATTTGTAGACCTAAATCAAGACAATCAACTCAGTCCTGAAGAAGTTAATCAGAGGGATGCACTCATAATTTTACAAAATTCCCAAATTCCTTGGATTGATGATCAAGCTGATGGTTCAGCAGGTAGTAAGTTGATGCACCATAAGTTTGTGGTTGTAGATAATCGCATAGTAATTGTGACTTCAGCAAATTTCACCTTAAGCGATGTTTTCGGGGATTTTTCTAATTCTTCCAGTTTGGGAAATGCCAACAATCTATTACACATTGATAGCCCAGAATTAGCAGCTTTGTTCACAGAAGAATTTAACCTCATGTGGGGTGATGGTGTTGGAGGTAAACCAGACAGTAAATTTGGTTTACAGAAACCTGTACGTCCTCCCCAAAAAATTACCTTGGGTGACAATACAATTACTATACATTTTTCTCCAACTTCACCCGCCTTACTTTGGATTCAAAGCAGCAATGGCTTAATTAGTGAAACCTTAAATTTAGCGAATAAATCTATCGATATGGCGTTGTTTGTTTTTTCCGAACAGCGTCTTGCTAATACATTAGAAAACCGTCATCAACAACAAGTCTCAATTCGAGCATTAATTGATAAACAATTCGCTTATCGCTATTACAGCGAAGCTTTAGATATGATGGGAATTGCCCTGGGTAATAAATGCCGATATGAAATTGATAATCGACCTTGGTCTAATCCAGTTACTACGGTGGGCGTACCCACTTTACGAGAAGGAGACCTACTACACCATAAATTTTCTGTTATCGACAACCAAATAGTAATTACAGGTTCTCACAACTGGTCTGATGCAGCAAATCATGGCAATGATGAGACTTTGATAGTAATTAATAATCCTACAATTGCTGCTCATTATGAGCGTGAATTTGCTCGTCTGTATGCTAAAGCTCAAGTTGGTGTCCCGGTCAAAGTCCAAGCACAAATTCAACAAGAACAAAAGCAATGTGGTCAAATTAAAACTCCCACTTCCAGCGAATTGACTCCAACTCAAGTAGTGAATATCAATACAGCAGATTTAGCAGAATTAGAAACCTTACCCGGTGTAGGTAAAAAGCTAGCTCAAAGAATTATTGTCGCCCGTCAGCAGCGAAAATTTGTCTCATCACAAGACTTGGATAAAGTACCTGGAATTAGTCCAAAGATGATAGAAAATTGGCAAGGGCGTATTCAATTTTAGTGTGTAAGTTTCAAGTTTTCAAGATTGATATTAATAACATATTTTTGCAAATATAACTGTTATCTGTTGACACACTTGAAAATCTTGTTTTGTCAGGGTTTTATCTTGGCTTGATGTCCTAATTTATCTGGCTACGCCTATAAATGAGGTATATAACAGGAGCATTAAATATATAAATTCTTCTTATCATTAAACATTTATCATGGTTATAATAGCTTGTACTATAACTTGGGGTGACTGAGAAATATCTACACGTATAACATCATCTGGTTCCTCAAGTGATGCAAATTGACTCGTGAGCAATTCGACATTCATAAAATGATGTTCACGCTTTTTTAGTCTTGTTTGAATGAGTTCAAATGTCCCTTGCAGGTAGACTAGTTTAATATCAGTATCTAATAATAAAAATTGCCGATAGCTAGCTTTGAGTGCAGAACAGGCTAAAACAACATTTCTATTGTTTTGCAGCCAATTTGTAATAGCGGTTTGCAAACTTTGTAACCAAGGTATTCTATCAGCATCATCCAGAGGAATACCACGCCGCATTTTCTCAATATTTTCTAGTGAGTGGAAACTGTCAGCATCATAAAATTCCCAGTGTAAAGATTCCGCCAACATCTTTCCGATGGTGGTTTTACCAGAACCAGATACACCCATGATGATAATTATCATTGATGAGATTAAATTACCAGTTTTGCTAAACCTAAATAACGGATGCCTTCCGGGGTAACATCAAAACGACACGGTAAGACTTCTAAACCTAAGGCGATCGCTTCTCGTAACAACTTACCATATATAGGATCTGTACTATCACCAGGGGCAAACTCTGTACAATCACCACGATTAATAAAATACAGCATTACTGATCGCATTTGTGGCAATAACGCCATTAATTCCCGTAGGTGCTTTTGTCCCCTTGTGGTTTCTGTGTCGGGGAATAATGCTAAAGTCTCTTTTGCCCAAGTTGTATTTTTTACCTCTAAATAAATTGGGCGTTCTGTATCATCTCCTGTCAAAAAGAAATCCACCCGACTTTTTTTATCTACCCCGTAAACTACCTCACTTTTGATGTGGCTATAGTTACCCAACTCTGGAAACAAGTATTTTGCCAAAGCCAACTTGACTATCTGATTTGGTAAAGCTGTATTTACTCCTACCCAAGTCGGCTCGTTGTCCTGTACTTGAATCAGTTCTAGAGTATAAGCCAATTTACGGTTAGGATTGGCACTTTTAGAAAGTTGTACCGCACTCCCTAGCGTCGATACTCCGGTCATGGGGCCTGTGTTGGGACAATGTGCTGTGACAACTTCGCCGGAAGCTAGTTGCACATCAGCAAAAAAGCGCTTATGGCGCTTTAGCAGAATACCAGGATATAAAGGGGGGTAACGGTAGAGCCAATCAATCATGTTTAAGGGGATTGGGAATTAGGGTTTGGGGATGGGGAAGAGAGATTTTTATATCCTGATACTAGTCCCATAACCTTTGTTCAGTACTTAGCCAATATACACCCAAGTACTGACTATTTAAAATCTTTACCTACAAGAGAATAGAGACGTTAGTAATAAGTGATATTTCCATTACCCATGACCATGAATCTGTTTGGCATATTTTATGGGTCAGCTTTTGTCATGCCTTTATCACAATTTGTCAATTTTTGTAGTTAAAATGACGACATTTTAATAAAAAGAAGCATATACTCGGTGTAATAAGCCTTCCTTAGAGAAAAATCGGAAGGGTTGCAATCTGCAAGGAGAAAAATCCTATGCAAATAGTTGGGGGAATGACGGAATTAGAATATGCCTTTTTGTTCACCCTCAGAAAGGTAAATTCAATCGAGTTGGGAGATTTTAAGCCGTTTTATAATAATTTACCAGTTGATCCTTATATTAAAGGCAACTATCGTCTGCGAAGATTATCTCGATTTATAGTTGCAGAAAATCAGTTGGTTAAGCTACCTCATGGTTATCTGTTCCAAAGTAAAGATTACAATCCATTAGTGGGGGATATTAAAAGAGAATTTGCAGAATTAGATGACGGACTCATCGGACTTAATAGTTTTAAAAATTTGGTGTTAGCATTTAGTGATTCTTGCAAACTCCATCCAGAAGCAGAAATCGGCGTACATCAAATCAGAACTACTTGTTCTCCAGATAGTTTTGGCAATCCCGCACCTGAGGGTATCCATCAAGATGGTACAGATTTTATCGGCATATTCTCTGTTGATAGAGAGAATATTCAAGGTGGGGAAACGCACTTATATACTGCGAAAAAAGATAAGCCTGTATTCAGTAAGATTCTCAATCCCGGAGAGTTATTATTGGTCAATGACCATGATTTTTATCATTTTACTACTCCAATCAAACCGCAGATAGAAGCTCAAGGTATTAGGGATGTTTTTGTATTAACTTCTCCTAGTTTGTTGACTGATTGAGGAAAGTTACAGTATAGGAGTTATGAATTAATTAGCTGAAAATATTTGATAATCTACAAGATAGGGGGGAATTGAATGCTGTCATTTCCCCCGCTTTTTTATGAAAAATGTAGGGTTTTTAAATCCTGGAACTGAAAATAAACGCTATGAATAACGAGTTTTATAACCAGGGACTGGAAAAAGCTAAACAAAAAGACTACGCTGGAGCCATTGAGGAATTTAGCCATGCTTTAAAACTTGCTCCTTATTTTGCTGAAGCTTATTTACAAAGAGGTTTAGCGTATTATGACTCAGGGGCTATTCTTTTGGCTGTGTCAGATTACACTGAAGTCATAAAGATAAACCCTGAAAGTCTGGAAGCGTATTACTGTCGTGCATTAGCAAGGCTGGCGCTGAAAAATTTACCAGGTGCGCTAGAGGATATAGAACAGACGATTCGGCTGAATATAAGTTATGCTGCGGCTCATAGCTTACGGGGGACGGTGCGCCGCAAACAGGGATATATTCAAGATGCGATCGCTAGTTTTAAAAAAGCTGCGGAATTATACTTACAGCAAAAAGATCAGGAAAATTGTCGTCTGTGTTTAGAAAAAATTAAACAGTTACAGCCACCAAAACAAGCTACGATACAGCCAACAAAGCCCCCCATTGCCCCCATAAAATCTGTTAACGAATATTTTACCCAACTATTAGACAAAGCCGAAAAGGGCGACACCAGAGAGGCCATAGCCGATTTAAACTGGATATTACAAGCCGATCCTCAAGATGCTCAAGCCTATTGCTGTCGGGGAGTGGTGCGGTGCAAAATGGGGAATTATCGAGAAGCGATCGCCGATTTTAACCAAGCATTACAATTAAACTTTCAGGATGCAGTCGTCTATCGTAACAGAGGGAAAGCACGTTCTCTATTAGGTGATCATCAAGGTGCGATCGCTGATTTTAATCAAGCCATGCAAATGCAGCCAGAAGACACCTTAGGTTATGTTGCCAGAGGAAATACCTATCGCGCAATGGGTAATTATCTAGGTGCTATTCAAGACTATGGCAAAGCCCTGCAAATTAATCCCAATGATGCCCAAGCTTACTACAATCGCGGCATAGCTTACACTTTTCTCGAAGAAATGCAAAACGCTGTTGCAGACTATCAACGTGCAGCTAGTATCTTTTGTGAACAACAAGATTGGGACAATTACCAACTAACCCAAGATAGTCTCAAACAAATTCAGACATATGTTCCCGAATATAAACAACAAAAGTCGAATGTGCTGCGTCAAAAACTCCTGCGGTTGGTTGGCGGGTATTGGGAAATTGCTCAAAGATTAATTCAGCAGCAAAAAGATTACCAACCTGGGATGTCGGAAGAGTGGTATATGCAGAAAGTGATTGATGATTTAGAACGCGATCGTGGGAGATGAATCAATTCAAAATTCAAAATTCAAAATTCAAAATTCAAGACAGCCACTCACTAGGGGCTTTAGCGTAGCGGGACGCAAGTCCGATTTTAAACCTAACTTTTTCCAATAAAAAACAGATATTTTGACTTTGAATTGGCATAGTACACCCTAATAGCGTAACTTTAAACGTAAATTCACCCACATTTATCATATGGGTGAAAACGCATTTGCCATTTTTAGTGTCTCTGGTAGACGACTATACTCATAGTTGCTGTTTCCAGCAGTGTGATAGGAACGCAGAACAGACTCTAGATTAATTTATTGAGCGGTGCGCTTGTGACGACGGCGCAACCCCAATACACTGACAGATCCGATAAGTAGCATCGACAAAGTAACAGACGGCTCAGGGGTTGTAGCACTCACTAAAGCTTGTACATTTCTCTGACCGACATCAAGAACAACAATCACATCATTGAAATCGCGGTCAGAATGTTCATTGTCCCTACCAGTATTTGCATCTGTTCCCGAAGCACCCAAATCTCCATACAAATCCTCAAAGCCTAGCAAAATATAATTGTTAAAACTATAAGCAACTACGTGTTGTAGTCCATCAGCATTAGATGAGGTTTTAGTTCCGAAGATATTTGCTGAGTCACCACGGTTTAAACCATCAGCACGCAACCATAAATCGAGTTGAGTACCTGCGGTAAAATTGCCCAGATTAACTCCATCTCCTAGTTGTAGAGTATTACCACCCCAACCACCAATACATCCTGAGCCTTCACAGGAAATGTCATTAAAAACTAATCCTGAACTGTTAGTGCTTCCTGTGGCCTCAAAGGCTAATTGGTTTCTATAACCAGCACCTTCGTTGATGAAGTAAACCGAAACTTCATGGTCATATTTTAGCTTCAGCTTTGTGGGGTCTAATAGAAGCTGTCCACTGTTTGGTAGTTCAATACCTTCTGCTTGTACAAATTGTTGAAAAGGTGCGTCATTGAAACCAGTGACAGACTTGTTTTGAACAGTAGGTTGAGTCCAAGAATTATTCCAAGTAAAACCAGATGCAGATGCCGTATCAATTTTGTAGCACAAGCCTGCAATAGTGGCGGCGGTAGTAACTAAAGCGGTGATTAAATTAGCTTTCATATGCAAAATAAATACCTTCAAGATTCTATTAGAATCAAGTTTGTGATTTGAGACTTAAATCATGATTGTTGGTGCTTATTCTTACTTTTAACAAAATATTTTTTCTGGTGGTGACTTTTATTTAATTCTCAACGAAATATTTAACAAAAGATTTATTTAACGTATGAACACTGATAAATCAGTATTTATATTTTACAAAAATGATTATTGTAAGTATTGGTCATTAAGTAGATAGACATACTTAAATATGAAGCTTTCATGTAGTTTGTATGGAGGGACGGAAAGCAACATTTACTAGATAACAGATGGCACTATTGCTCTACTTATCTTACAAATAATTGTATATCTGCACTTATTTTATGAAGCCTTCACTAAAACATTATGACTTTCGTAAAATTACAATATTAATTTGAAAAAGTTAATATTAAAAACCCTATCCTTTGGTGGATAGGGAATCAATCAACATTTTCAAGGAAATTATAGTTATCAATTTATTCGCTGTAGTTCAGGTTCAGTTGGAGGGTGAGCATTTTCAATGTGCTGAATTAAACTTTCAGCCATCTCTACAGCCGTTAGAATTAATTCCTGTTCCATCTGTCCGTAGCCACCCTCTTCACTAATTCGGGTGTAAACGTGGGGATTGGATAGCATGGCTGCTAGCAGTTGGGATGCAGTTTGCTTTAATTCATTATTCATGGTGATTATCAAGAAACAGCGTTTCTAATTCCCAGACAATAATGGCTCATGGTTATTGTTAGCTTTGTTCAATAACTCTCTAACTTCATCATCCGTAGTTTGTGGAAACTTCTCATACCACATACCTACGCTATAAAATGGACTAGGTGTATTAGCGCAGACAATTTTTTCTACCTTGCGTTGTATCTCCTCGCAGGTTTCCGGTGCAGCAACCGGCACAGCAATCACGATTTCCTTGGGTTGTTGTTGTCGGACAGCAATTATAGCAGCCCACATAGTTGCACCAGTAGCCAAACCATCATCTACTAAAATCACGGTTTGTCCTTTTAAATTGGGAAAAGGGCGATCGCCTCGATACATACTTTCCCTTCTTTCGAGTTCCCTTTCTTCTTGGACTGCAACTCTGGCAATTACTTCATCGGAGATTTGAATGTCGTTGACAATACTTTGATTTAGTATCCGTACACCACCAGAAGCGATTGCCCCCATTGCTAATTCTTCATTGTCTGGTACACCAAGTTTACGCACTACCAGCACATCCAAGGGAGCATTTAAAGCCCTAGCCACTTCAAAACCAACAGGTACACCACCTCTAGGTAAGGCTAAAACCAACACATTGGAGCGATTAGCATAATCTGCTAACTTTTTAGCCAAAACTTGACCTGCTACTGTCCGGTCTTTAAATAGCATGGTGTCACACTCCTGATGGTTTACCTCAATGCACTGTTTAAGTATTAAATCGCATCTTTCCTTGACTTCCTGCCTCAAACATTTTACTGCTGGTTAACCTGGTCTGATTGTAAAAAGCCTGAAATTAAATATCCTCTGACTAACGAAGCGACTCTCCATTCTAGTTCTCTACCTAATGGGTGAGTTATTGCAATTCAAAATTCAAAATACCCTGCGGGAAGGCTGCGCCAACAAAATTCAAAATTAAGAAATAATGGCTCCTCATTCATCACTCCCCAAACAAAGCTTTACTTGTAACAAAATTTGTAACGACAATATGATTTCCGGTTGTACTCGCTTAGATTAATGGAAAATCTAGGGGATATCCCTGAATAAAGGGTTAATGTTGCTCAAAGATATACGGGATTATCAAATTATTTTTCTGAGCTTGTTTCTCATACTGGGGATTAGTACAAGGGACTGGACATTGCGACCGGAATTAATAGGAGTAGCGATCGCCACCTGTCTATTAACACAATGGCTATTGTCGCAGGTGAAACAAGGCTGGGGGCTGGGGGCTGGGAGCAAGGGAGAGGAAATTTATCCCATCTCCACTCACCATTCCCCAATCCCTGAGCTAAATCTCCGCAGCGCCTTGATTACCTCCTTGGGACTAAGCTTATTGTTGCGTGCTGACCATTGGACAACAATGGCCTTAGCCGCAGCTAGTGCGATCGCTAGTAAATTTGTCTTTCAAGTCAACAATAAACATTTCTTCAACCCGGCTAATTTTGGCATCATCTCTGCCTTAGCTTTAACTCCTGATGCTTGGGTTTCTCCTGGTCAGTGGGGTGAAGAGTGGTGGTATGGACTGTTATTCGCTGGTGCTGGCGGCATGATTTTACAGCGTATCGGACGCTGGGATACAACGGCCGCTTTTTTAGGAAGCTATTCGTTGCTAGAAGCCATGCGAAATCTCTGGTTGGGCTGGACTTGGGATGTTTATTGGCATCGATTGATGAGTGGGTCTTTGTTGCTGTTTGCCTTATTTATGATCACAGACCCCCGCTCAATTCCTAATGCCAGAATTGGGCGGATTGTTTGGGCATTTAGCATTGCCATTTTCACTTTTATTTTGCGGAACTATTTCTTTGTTCCCACCGCAGTTTTTTGGGTATTGTTCGCCTTTGCCCCCTTGACCATCTTGGTAGATTTTCTGTGGTCAGCACCAAGATTTTCTTGGTTGGGAGAGTTATCAATTCAAGATTCCAAAATAATATGAAGCGATTTAAATTACTTGTTCCATTGTTGTTGGTAATAGTTTCCCTGCTGTGCTTTGCACCTGCGGCTTGGGCATTTTGTGGATTTTATGTGGCTAAGGCTGATGCCAAATTGTATAACAAAGCGTCTCAGGTGGTGTTGGCACGGGATGGCGATCGCACTGTGTTGACTATGGCTAACGATTACCAGGGCGAAGTTAAAGATTTTGCGATGGTTGTACCTGTACCGACGGTCATAAAAAAAGAGCAGGTGCGTGTGGCTGAACCCAAAATTATTGAGCGGTTGGATGCTTTTAGTGCGCCGCGTTTGGTGGAATATTTCGACTCCAATCCTTGTGCTGTTGGAGATATGGCACTAGAAGCACTACCAGCACCCAGCGCCGCCGTTAATGAATCTGGGGCTGCAAGAGCAAGAGGCGATCGCAATTTGGGTGTCACAGTGGAGGCACGCTTTAATGTTGGAGAGTACGACATTGTGGTTTTAAGCGCCAAAGAATCTGGTGGCTTGGAAACTTGGCTCAACCGCAATGGTTACAAAATTCCTAGAGGTGCAAAACAGTTACTTAAGCCTTATATTCGCTCCTCCATGAAGTTCTTTGTTGCCAAGGTCAACTTAGATAGATTTGAGCAATCTGGTTATCAATTTCTCCGCCCATTGCAAATTGCTTACAAGTCCTCTAAATTCATGCTACCTATCCGCTTAGGTATGATTAACGCCACTACAGAGCAAGATTTAATTGTCTATGTCCTCTCACCTAAAGGTCAGGCGGAAATCACCAACTACCGGACAGTGAAAATCCCCTCAGATGTCAACATCCCCTTATTTGTGAAATCAGAATTTGGTGACTTTTACAAGTCCACTTTCCAAACGTCATACACCAAAGAAAATAAGAAAGTCGCTTTCTTAGAATATGCCTGGGACATGGGTAGTTGTGATCCCTGTTCTGGTGATCCTTTAACTCCCGATGAACTAAAACAGGCCGGTGTGTTTTGGTTAGATAGAGATGCTTATAGTCCAGTTTCTCCTAGCTTTCGTCGATTTCCTGCGAGCAACGTCTTTATCTCTCGCCTACACGTCCGCTACACCCGTGACAAGTTTCCAGAAGATTTGATGTTTCAAGAAACATCTAACCGTGAATCTTTTCAAGGAAGATATGTATTGCAACATCCATTTACAGGAGAAGCAACGTGTCCGGCAGGTAGAGAATATAAACGCTCTTTGTCAAGACGTTTTGAACAAGAAGCCCAAACTCTAGCTAGGTTAACTAACTGGAATATTAAAGACATCCGTCAAAAAATGAAATTGACAGTGAGTAATCTAACTCTTCCTTGGTGGCAAAATTTCTTCTCCTGGCTAGGACTATAAGTACAAATTTATTGCGCTGCACATAAGCTATTCTGCTTTTAAGTTGCACAATCCGTCTTGAGGGCTGTTAACTGTTAACTGTTAACAGCCCTTCTTAGTAATTATCCAATTCAGACGCGCATTATACCGTCAAGCTTTGCGTCATAAACTAGGGAAATACGACAGCGTGTCTTTTGACACAATTTCAGAAAAAAAGTATCAATACTTAGTGATTGTTATTACTTGGTGTGAGACAAAGTGAAAAAGTGCTTTTTTTGGCTGTCTGTTGCTTTTCCTAGTTTATTTTTAGCATTTCCGGCTTTGGGTAGTGATACGGAAATTACTCAAACAGTAGATAATTCTGATATTCCATATTTGAGTGAAATTGAGTTACCCACAACCAGTGCTGAATTATTAACTCAATCGACACCAGGAGAATTAAATTCAGAGGGTGAATCTAAGGAACAGCCGGAAATTGCAGAAACCTCTAGTGATGATGCAGACATTACCATAGAAGCGATCGCCGAACCAGAAACTCTGCCAGTATCTACTCCCACTTACGTTATTGACCAAGAAGAAATTCAAAAACAAGGCGCTACCAGTGTCGCTGATGTATTAAAAAGAATGCCTGGTTTTGCTATTAATGATGTTGGTCATGGTGCAGATATTCACACAGGTACTTATTATCGGGGAGCCTCAATTAATCAGTCTGTATTCCTCATTAATGGCAGACCAATTAACAATGATGTCAACACATATCATGGTGCAACTGACCTCAATAGCATTCCTGTAGAATCCATCGAACGTGTGGAATTATCTAGTGGCGTGACCTCTGCTTTATATGGTTCTTCCGCTTTTGGGGGAGTGGTGAATATCATCACCAAAAAAGGTTTTGCACAACCTAAATTCACAAGTAGTTTAGAATTTGGCTCACTCAATCTCAATAATCAACAGTTTAGTTATAGTGGTTCAGTTGGTGCGGCAAATTATAATTTTAGCTTTGAGAGATATTTTGTTGATAACCGTTATCGTGTGCCTGCGGGTGCAGCCAATCGTGACTCCCAAGGGTTTTTATCGAATGCAGATACCTCTACTAGCACCTACTTTGGTAGTATTGGCTTAGATTTAGATCAAAGAAACTCTTTAAGTTTAGATATCACTAAACTCAGTAGTCGTAGAGGCTTAGTTTATTTCGGATTTCCCCTACAAAGAGATAGACTAGATCATGATGGTTTAAATATTGGTTTATCTTGGAAAACTCGCCTTGGGAATGGCGATAACTCCAACCTGACAACTACATTTGGTTATAACCAAAATTATTTCAGCACCTATGGCCCTACAGTCTTTGCAGGTAGAGAATTTTATCGCACTGGTGTTTTAGATACACAACAATTCACTGGTAGAATTGATCATGATTGGAAAATTTCCCCAAATAATAAATTGCGTTGGGGACTAGATTTAAAAAATACTGATTTAAGTGGCGATGTTTTAAGTTCTAGTCCGAATCGGACGGCTTTTAACGAATCTGAAAATAGAAACGTATTAAATACAGCTTTATTTGCTGTCAATACATGGAATCTGAGTAATAGTTTTCAGTTAGATTTAGGACTGAGACAAAGTTTTGATGGTCAGTTTGGCAATTATCTTAACCCTAGTGTGGGGTTACGTTACGACATTACACCATTAATTGCTATGCGTGGTAGTTGGGCTGGCGGACAGCGCAACCCAGGTTTAGACCAGTTGTACGTTTATGATACAGTTCATGGTTGGGAACCAAATCCAGATTTAGAGCCGGAAACAGGTTCCTCTTGGACTGCGGGGGTAGATGTCAAGCTAGCAGAGAATTTAACAGGACAGTTTACCTATTTTGGCAGCAGTCTGAATAATCGTTTAGGAATTGTGGCTGGAAGATGGGCAAATATTGGTTTAGTAGATACCAATGGTTTAGAAGCCGCACTGCAATTAAAAGTTGCTAATAACTGGTCAACTTTTCTCAACTACACTTATACAGATGCCCAAATTAAGACAGGTTCAGAAAGAGGTTTACAGTTGGGGATGATTCCCTATTCTGTATTGCAAACTGGTGTAGGTTATCAAAACTCAGGATGGCAGGCTAATTTGTATGTTACCTACAATAGTGGCGCTCGTAGAGCCTTTTTCAACCGACCAGGTGAGACAACTACAGATTTCGTCTCATCCTTTGTCAATTTAGATTTGAGTGGTCGCATCCCCTTAACTCGTACTTTAGGACTGACAGTTTACTTAGAAAATTTACTAGGTGAACAATATGAGCGAGTGAATCGGATTTATAGTCCTGGGTTTACTTTTCGCTTGGGTTTAAGTTCGAGCATTTAACCTCTTTCCAGCAAGGTGAGAGGCTTTCAGGCTTACGCCCCTTCCCTTGTAGGGGTTGGGGATTAGGTCTGTATTGGACTCAACTGCAAACCTCTATATTTACACTGTTCTCCTTATTCCCAGGTAGCAACATCTCGCAATAAATCAGGAATTTCCCCTTGTGATAAAGGAAACTCTAATATAGTTTCTCGATAACCCAAATATCCCGACTCGGAGAAAGACAACAGCATTCGCGCCAGCGCTAGCCACACTTCTGGCTCATATTCCCAGTCACGATAACGGGAGGCTCTACCAGCAATTGAACGTAGCGCCCAAAAATATGAGTTTCTAACTACAGAACCACCTTTTTTAAACTCTGGTAAGTCTTCATGATGCAGAAATAGGACTTGATTTTCAATTTTGGCTCTCATATCAGCCATTTTAAACCTTGTCTTATATATAGGAGTTACGCACTTAGATTTTCTGTTGAGACCGGGTGTAAGGGTTTCAAACATTTATACACGCCAGTTTGCTCAAGTCGGGAAACCCGCCCACGCAACTGGCTCCCCTACACCCCTGCACCCCTATACCCTTCTCCAAACCTTGGTGCGTCAGTTGTGGAATTTTCTCATTGGAATTGCTGCATAAAGCGACGGTCAAGCCAGTCCTTCCACTGCCAGCATAATTGATGAGGTGGTAAAGTGATACAACCTTTGGTAGCGATCGCTCGTTTGTCACCTGTACCAATTAAACTTAAATATTGTTGCTGTGGTTTGTAGGGTTTGAGTGGTTGTCCCGTTAATTTCCGCCTGAGGTTGTCGAATAAGGGTTTACCTTGGCGTACAGCAAATACCCCTGCTTTCGGTCGGGGATGATGAATCATTGTGGCGATGTCACCAGCTGCAAATACCTCCGGGTGTGTGGGCGATTGTAATGTGTCTTCAACTAAAATAAAGCCCCTCTCATCAGTAGCTAATCCCGTGGCTTTTAAGCACTGGAGTGCTGAGGCTTGGGTTACCCAAAAAATTTTATGGCAATTTACTTTGATACCAGATTCACATTGAATTTCTAATAGTTCTTCGTCTTGGCTGTCGGTAGAGGGTGCAATGTGAGAAACTGTTTCCTTTAAGTGAAGCTTGACACCACGTCTGGTGAGAATTTCTTTGACTTGATGTTGCACTGATGGGTGATGATGGGACATCAGTTCGGCTTGGCGATGAAATAAATGAATTTCCAGATTACTCAGGGGTTGTCGGGCTTGCTTGAAGATGTGATGCAGATGCGCCTGCATTGATAATGCCAATTCTACACCACCTGCACCACCGCCAGCGATCGCAATACTCCTGTTGATTTGCGGCTTTTGAACTACACTATCTAGCATCTGATACCAATGTTCTAGTAATTGCGACACTGGTTTAGCCGGCACTGCATATTCTGCTGCACCGGATACAGACATTGTGGCTGGGGTGCTGCCAATATCGATAGACAGCAAGTCGAAATCTACCGCCTGATGGCTAGCACAAATCACTTTATGGTTTTTTAAATCCAGGTCAACTACTGTATCAATGTACAATTGCGCTTGAGCAAAGTTAGCTAATCTTTGCAAGTTAATATGGCATTCATCACGGTTGTAAACACCGGCAATATGTCCTGGTAACATTCCAGAGTATGGTGTTTCAACGGACGGGGTGATTAAAGTTAAATGTACTCCAGATAGAGGTTTCATGCCAAACATTCTGAGTACAATAGCGTGAGTATGACCTCCACCAATCAGGACTAAATTACGTGTAAGTGGCTGTAAATTTTGCAGCATTTATTAATGTAAAAAAACATATTAGTACATATTTAATTTATAGCAATAGATGGTTTTGTAATTCATATCTTCTGCCAGAAGGAGTAAACTTTGTTCTGTATTTTCCACAATTATGATTATATTTACAAATATTAAAAATTAAAAAATATATGCAAAATAACAGGTAGTTTATAACTTAAAAAAGGCAAGGAATAGTTTGCCATAAAGCTGGGCATAAGGCTAAGCAAGCTACGGGTAATCATCCTGCCGGGAACTGAGGGAAATAAAGACAGGTTTTTTCATCTGTCCTGGTTTACGCCGTTCATGATGGATATTAAATATTATCTTTAATTATGTTAACTATGATTTTTAATGTTTATCGTACAGTTGCAGGAAAAATACAACACAACAATTTAATAGAGAATCTCATTGATAAGATAGTTTTCTCTGGTCAAAAAAAGACCCCCTGCGGTGGGCGAAATAGCATCACCCAACGCTTACAAGTAGCTATAGGAGACTTGCACCACCATCAAACAATAGAAACCAGGCTCAAAGCCATTTATGAGTTGAAGCAAATAGCCCATGATTATCCAAAACAGCACTGGCTAATCATGGAAGTTCTCAGTGATTTTATCCGCCATTGTGTTAATAATATTTCGTCCGCACAGTTAACATCATCAATTGGTGCGGAAATTCAAGCTGCTTTAACTGTGATTGCTCATAGGGATACAAAGCAAGACCCAGAAAATCAACAATTAGATTTGAGCCATATCGATATACAGGGAGCGAATCTCAGCAAAGCCAATCTAGAAAACGCGAATCTCTATCGTGTTAATCTCACCGGGGCAAATTTATTACAAGCCAATCTCTGTGGGGCAATTTTGACCGCCGCGAACCTTTCTGGCGCTAATTTAGCTGGGGCAAATTTATCTGGCTCTATCCTCAGTGCTGCAAACCTAGTTGGAGCAAATCTCACGGGGGCAAATTTGACAGGAGCAAATTTATATTTAGCTAATTTGCAGGAAGTAATTTTACATGAGGCAATATTGAAAGGAGCAAATCTACGAGAAGCAAAATTTACTACGGCCGATACTTCTAATAGATAATAATTCTGTAAACATTCTCTATCCAGAATCCATATATTCAGAATGAATCAGATTTGACATTCTCAATGGGATGGTAAGTTCCAAATTCTTAAATAATTGTTAAATTACTTATTTCTCTAATTATCAAAGCATCAATTAATGCACTCAGTACCATATTTAAATTTAGATTTAAATGGTGTATTATTTTCTAGAAAACACATGAGGATTAATTGTGTGTGGTAAGGAATGATACGATTATGCCTGCTAATAAGACAGACAAATTATGGCGTTGGTTGATTGGCATAACCGTTATATTTGCCGTTACTATAGCTGTGATTTTATTTGCATCTTCCAATCCTCAAGGGTTGACCATACAGCAAAAATTACAATCTAGAAATCAAGCACTAACAATTGCTGCCATCATTTTCTTGGGCTTGGGTGTAATGATTAATGCTTATTATGCAGCCAAGCGCGTAGATGTCATTAGTAAAAGTGCTTCTGCTGCCGAAAAAAACTTAGAAATCAGCATTCAAAATGCCAAACTCTCTGAAGATAGATTAATTTCAGAACGTCTGATGACTGCTGTTACCCAACTGGGGCATGACAAAATTGAAACCCGCACAGGGGCAATTTATGTGTTAGAAAAAGTCGCCCAAGATTTTCCCCAAGAACACTGGACAGTTATCGAAATTCTCACAGCTTTTATTCGAGAGAATGCTTCTGTTCGAGACGAACAAGAGCAAAAGGAAGATGAATCACAACCAACTTCTCTGGGTCGGTATAAGCAAGGTGAGCGTCGAACGCCACAGTTGCGCTTAAATGTTCATGAAGAATCACCAAAAATCCGTAGGGATATTCAAGTAGCTTTGACGGTTGTCGGTAGACGTAATTATTTACAAGAGGAGGGAGATAAGCGACTTGATTTGCGTAATATTAATCTCAGGCGAGTAGAACTATTGGGAGCAAATTTACAACGAGCGGATTTGCGGGGTTGTGATTTTCGCGGCGCAGATTTGCGGGGTTGTGATTTTAGTGGAGCAAATCTTGAGGGTGCAGAATTGACTGGTTCTATTTTGTTTGAGGCTAATTTCTTGAAAGCAAATTTGCAAGGAGCAAATATACAAGGCGCAAATTTGAATCGTGCGGAACTTGGTGGTGCAAATTTGCGCGGTGCTAATCTTATGGGTGCAAGTCTGCGTGCAGCTAATTTGCCAGGTGCTAATCTTTATAAAGTCAATTTACAACACGCAATATTGAAATTGGCTAATCTTTGCGGTGCAAAGCTGTTCTTAGCTAACCTACAAGGAGCAAAACTTGGTAAAGCTAATCTATCTCTTTGTGGTCTCATTGGCGCAAATTTACAGGGTGCTAATCTCAACGGTGCTAATCTTGCTGAAGCGAATTTAAATGCAGCTAAGTTACAACAAGCAGAGATGTTATTTGCTGACTTCACTGGGGCCAGTTTGACGGAAGCAGATTTGTGTAAAGCCAATTTGATGGGAGCAAATTTACAAAGAGCCAGCCTCTATCAAGCTAATCTTTCTCAGTGCAATCTCGTAGGGGCTAACCTATCTGATACTAACTTTTGCGATGTTAAATTAGCCGGAGCAATTCTCACAGGAGTCAAAAATTTAAAACCTCAACAAGTTAGTATTGCTATAGGCGATCGCACGACTCGCCTACCTGATAATGTGGAAATACCAATACATTGGCGACAATCTAGCTAACTATGGAAGCAAGGTATTCAAAACCAAGGACTTTGTTCTTTATCCCAACACTGATTTTCATTCCAAGTCCTGCCTGTATACTCACATTCATACTGGCTATCTATCCAAGGAACTGAAGTAGGATAACTAGACTTGGTAATAGAATTAAAGTAGAAAAACAGGGATTTAACAATTACGATACTAGCCGTGAATAGTACTGTTGAACAAGTACCATATATCATCAATTTCAGGAGGATTTTCCAGTAAAACTTGCCTTTTTCATTATGCAAGTGGTCTCTCATAATATTTTCTCAGTATTTGAGCATGAGTAGATTACGAAATTTCAGTACTGATCAATCCTTCGCACTTACAGAGTGATAAGAATTATTTCCTATGTAATGGAAAACCACAATCAATTTATCTAAAAGAGTTGTACCTCAGTAAGTCTACCATCCTTAATATAAAAAACAGTATACAAATATAAACTCTTCATAGTATCCTGTTTATGGATTACGAAATTCTTATCCGACTTTTTTTCCAAAGCCAGGGACTTTCCCATAGGCATCAGTCAGAGCAATCTGTGATTTTTCTCCTTAGCTAATGAAGGTTACACGGAGAAGAATGAATATTTCACAAGTTAGGTAATATTATTTGTACATAGAATTTATCAATGTGGTTTGGTTAAATTTTATCCAGACTCAGTTTAATCCTTCTAATAAGCAGCTACTTTGTTTTTCAGGTGAAGAAAAGCGATTTTTTTGCTGATTTCTGTAAAGAAAGCATGAAGCCAAATAAATAAGTAGAGAAATTGCACGCAACGTCTCTACAGTACAGAATAAAGTTTAAATGTCAACATTCACACCAGGACTTAGGGCATCAAATGGAATTTTTAACTTACCTAAAGCCAGGGTGAAACAGTTTAGGTAGCATTTTATGATCTTATCTCCCAATTAGTAATGGTAGGACTTACGCATGAAAACGAAATATCAAGGGTTTAGACAAGGGTGTAGGGGTATAAGGGTATAAATTTTTTCAAGTGTTGCTGACGCTGATTTTTGGTAATTTTATCCCGTGCTTTTCAGTAATTGCCGTATCTTTTTTACATGCTGCGAGTAAATGAGCGATCGCTCTACTAATCGGTTGACTGGTAGCATATTCATAGTAGGTAAACCCAGGGGAAGGATTAACTTCAAAGCAGTACCATTCACCGTCCGGCGTTTGGCGTAAATCTATACCGCAGAGGGGTAAGTTGATGGCTTGAGCCAAGGCCTGACATTTCGCTTCTACCTCTTGGGGAATTTCACAAGCGCGGATAACCGTAGACTCTTCATCTGGGGACGCATAACGGTAATCATCGGCTGGGGAAATCACCTCACTAGCAAAAACTTCTGTACCCACTACATGAACTCGATAATCTCTACCAGGGATATACTGCTGGAACTGAGTCGGACACCAGGATACATTGGCAAGGCGTTCTAGGTGTGCTGGATTGAGGCGGGAGACTTTGCTGCGAATCCCACTGATGGACTTGTAAATAATATTGCCGTGTTGTTGCCAAAAAGCTTGCACAGCATTGGGGTCTGTAGTGACTAATGTTGCCGGAATTTGGAAGCCTAGCTGACGAATCTGCTCTAGTTGGTAGGGTTTGGAACCATTAGGAGCCATTGCGGCGGGACGGTTAATTACCAAGGCTGGGGTAATTTCCGACCAACATAATAAAGTATCATCGATCGCGATCGCCTGCTGCCAAGCTAAACTATTTATACCAGCTTGTTCTATTTGGGGTAGGCGACGCGAGTCGTAGGGGCGAATGTAAGCAGCCGTGACTGTACTCAGGTCAATTGTTTGCTGTGGAGTCCGAAGCACACCTTGCACTGATTCCCCCACAAGTAATTCAATTTCTGTTGCTAAAATATCTTGTTGGTTCAGCAGTACAGTGGGAATGCCTAGACTTATCAATTCTGAGTAAACGGCGGCTAAAGGTGAATCCTCAGGAAGTCCCCACAACAAAATCAACATTTGCCATCCCCTCCACTCAAATGTGCCAAAATAGCATCAGCTATTTCTGGATGAGAAATATCAGCCCACAACTCAGCATTTAAAAACTCTGCGTTAGCTTCACTGCTGCTAAACTGCACTGTCAACAAATCAACCTTCGCCGCACAAGCGAGGCGTTTGGCATAAGTCACCAGGTTATCATCTACCTGACCAATACAACGATGACCCACAACGGTCACAGTTACAGGTGGTTTTTCTAAAACCTGAGCTTGGTTAGGTGTAGATAATGCCACTTGTCGTCTGACCGGACGCACAGGTATACCAATTTGAGCGGCTGCATAAACCCATTGCTGTGGTCGCCAATTAGGCCCCAGTAAATATGTTGGTGTTGGTCGATTTAAAACGGGACATGGTAACCCAGATAACCAGGAAACGAGGAAAGCATTCATTTCTGTTGCCACATAGGTGCGGTCTTCTGGGGCAATGTGCAGTAATTCCTGTTCAGGAAGGTAAGGTAGGCGGATGAGAACACCAGTAATTTTGGCAACTGCGATCGCCTGCCCACCAATTACAGCCGTAGAATTAAGGGGAGAATCTAAGTAATGTCGCCATCCCGCTACCGACAAATCTTCAACTGTTAACAGTTGGGAATCATAAGCCATCCAACGAGTAGCCAGTGCCTCGGCGGCTTTATCGTGACGACTGGCGACAATTACTATCATGAATACTACCCCTATTGATTAACTACGTGCTGACCAACGCTAGGGCGTTCTTCGACCTGGATAAAAGCGCGTCCACTACCATTACTAGCAGTGCGCTGTTCTAACTCATCCAGACGTTGAGCCATCAGACCGATAACTCGCTGTAGGTCATTTGGTATTTGTGTTTGGGGTGTTACTGGTAATATTTCTGCCAGTTTGTTCTCAACTAATTTCTCAATCTCTTTAATTTCTAATTTGAGTTCCTTGTTGGGTTTGGCTGGGCCTGTCAGCGTAAACTCACTTTGTCCAGTGGATGTAGGCAAAGCATACACTAGTTGGTCAAAATCAGCAGCGCGAACAGTATCAAAGTTTTGTGGTACAAAAGTACCGCGATGTTCTGGTGTCAGCAGCAACCTCACAGAACTAGATGGAGATGTTAAGGCGATTTCTACATAGCCCCGGACTTCCAGAGAGTTAGCTTTGATTACCTCTGGTTTGCTGACATCAGGCAATAGGGTAAATAAAGCCGTGTCGTTAGCACCAATACCTAAATTAAAGATAAATCTTTTGGGATCACCAACAATGGGGGTGAGGTCAGAAAAGTCGTTAACACCTTGAACATCGGTGATAGTAACAGTATTAGTTAAATCTAATTCTGGGGTTGTGGCAGTAAATTGTAACCGTACTTTGATATCTGAGTTACTGGTGTTGGCAATGGTTAAAAAGTAACCTTGGATAACTGTACGCGCCACGACACCAGGGCCAGAACCAACAGGAGCAATTGGTTTCACCAACAGTTCAAAAGTTGAAAGTAAAGTTGGTCTTGGTCTAACAATAATTTGAGATGGGTCTATTAGGTCTGTCATACAATTGTTTACTGGGAAACTACATAACTAACCTAACGGCTGATCCCCATATACTGACAGTACCCTTGAGGGTGATATTGATTGGAAGAGGCAGGGGGGAAGGGAGCAGGGAGCAGGGGGAGCAGGGGGAGCAAGCCTTTCTCCCTGCTTCTTCCCGTCGCAGACCAAATCCTTTTAACAAATAACAACTGACCACTGACCACTGACTACTGACCACTGACCACTAACACACATAAAGCCTTCGGCATAACTCCGCTTAACGCAAAGCGTCCCGCAGAGGAGCGCAATAAAAAAAGTGGCTCTGTGTAAAACAGAACCACTTGAGCATTGAAAAAAATGTTACAACTTAACGCGCTGCGCCTTGGGCAGAAACAGCATCAATTGGTTTCATTAAGTACAGGCGTAATAATTGCCAGCCAGTAGAGGCTAATACTGGTAATTTCTGGAAGAATTGCAGGAACTTAGGAGTATTAGAGCTAGCGATCGCACTCAATTTTTCGCTATTCTCAACACATATATCCAAGCGTTCGTAAAATTCTGGGCTATCCACATCCAGAATTACTGGGAAGACTCTACCTGCGGTTTCGTTGGTCTTCTTAATCACATAGATGTCGTAATCCCGTGCATCTAAACCGATGGAAGCGTAGAAGTCTTTACGTTGAATATCATTGAGATACATCGTTGCAAACACCGACAACAGGAAGAAACGGCTCCACAGTTTCGCCTTCCAGTCGTTCAACATTTGTGGCTGAGACTTCATGATGGCATCAAAGAAATCTCCGTGACGGTTTTCATCCTGACACCAGTTCTCAAAGAACCGGAAAATTGGATAAATTCTGTCTTCTGGATGTGCTTCCAAGTGACGATAAATGGTGATATAGCGCCAGTAACCAATCTTTTCGGAAAGGTAGGTAGCGTAGAAAATGAATTTTGGCTTAAAGAAGGTATAGTTACGGCTCTTAGTTAAAAACCCTAAGTCAAGAGACAGGTTAAAGTCTGACATCGCTTTGTTCAAAAAGCCTGCATGACGCGCTTCATCCCGTGACATGAGGTTAAAGCACTCTGCCAAAACTGGGCTTTTGTCTTTCAAACGGCGACCGAGTTCTTTGTAAAGCAAAAAGCCGGAGAATTCTGCTGTACAAGACCGTTCGAGAAATTCTACGAACAAGCGGCGAGTATCCCCGTCAATGTGATCCCAGGATTTTTCAAACTCGGCATCCCGAACAAAGTGATGGCGGTTATAGTCAGTCCGGAATTCTTCCAGAATGGCTAGTAACTCGTCTTCATTGACGGAGATGTCCATCCGTGCCATCTCATCAAAATCAGTGGTATAAAACCGGGGTGTTAACAGAGTTTCTTTTGCCGGGACTTTAACGCCCGGACGGATTTCTTCAAAGCCTGGTTTTTTTAGGGAATCTACCATGTCCTAATTGCTCTTTTGTCTTGATTATCTTGAGTACACCCGAAGAACCAAGTTTAGGCTCTCACAAAGCGCAACAGCCGACAATAATTAGTTTGTATAAAATTCAGTCTACCAAGGTGCAGAGGTAAACTGGTAGGCAAAACGTTAAGAGTTGCAACAATAGTTCAACATTTGCGGAATCGATTTGGGGAAATTAGTGGTTAACGTATCGGGCAAATAGCCACTCTTAGCATTCGCTTTGAGCCTTTGCCAGAGGAGGTAACAAACGCGAGTGGGGGTACTTAACTACAATTGAGTTAGTAGAATTATCAAATATTTCTGTGCATCAGGCGATCGCATTTTTCCCAGCGTAGCTGATATGCAGCTCTCAAACAAAACAGCAACGGAACACCATCCCAGAAAACAAGCGTAAATCCAAGGGGTTAACCACAACATGACTGTTAATCATCAGCAGAAAGACCGTGTGCTTGTCTCTTACATTTTGAGTGCGGCCTGGTTTCTTGGTTTAGGAGGACTACATCGGCTCTACAACGGCAAAATTGGCACTGGTTTGTTGTGGCTATGCACAGGGGGCGTATTTGGCATCGGGCAGTTTGTGGATTTGTTTCTTATGCCTGGTATGGTTGATGAATATGAACAGCAACTGAGGCTGAAAGCTGGTGTGTCTCCCTTAGGTGTACCCCTAAATCAGCCAATCACTACATCCCAAACCCAGCGTTTAACCAAAGACCAACTGATAGTCAAACTCATTGAAGCCGCAGAAACCAAAGGCGGTAGTTTAACTGTTACTCAAGGAGTCAAAGCCACGGGAGCCAGCTTTACAGAAGTAGAAGCCACACTCAAGGAAATGCTGAAATCAGGTTACGTCAAAATAGACAACGACCCCATTACTGGAGCCGTCACCTATCACTTTTATGAACTTAACTAGGACTCAGATTCCCAACTTCTTCAAGAAGTCGGGAATCTAAAAAAACTAGTTTCTCCCCAGCCACTTCTGACCGTTTAAGCGATACACCAGACGAGATACCAACATATCCAGTGTAATTTTGCGCTCATCGATTAAAAATGACTCTAGGGTGCTTGGTCTTCTGCCTTCATTGCAAGAAAAACCTTTTTTGCCCTGGATATCTTCATCAGGGAAATACACATTAAACTGGCGCTGACCGTTTTGCCAACTACCAATTACTTGCCAGTATTCTTCCGCCGATGACAAACCAGCAATGGGTAGCTTTTGCTTGGCAAAAGAAAGCTGTAAATCTTTCACTCCTTCCGCAGTAATTGCCTTTTGCAAAGCCGGCAAGTAGTCTTGCTCCATGAACTCTACAAATGGCTTGTCTTCTACAGATGGGGCTTTCTCTTTCTTCGCAGCTTTAGCGGCTGCGGCTGGTTTTTCTTCCTTGGGCGGTGCAGCAGTTGGTGTAGCAGCATTGGGGTTAGTCTTCGGGTTCGCTGCTTGGGGGTCTGGCGTGTTGGCAGTAGGAAGGTTTGTCGCTACTGGTTCGCTAGTGCTGGGGGCGTTTTCTTCAGCGACAGTGGGGGCTTTCTGGTCAACAGTGCTGGGAACTGCGTCTCCCGGTTGATTTTGATTGGTTGGATCTGCCATTGCTCAGGTTATCCTTTGTCTAGCTTGTAGAGCGATCGCTTACCTTTAGGTAATAAATTACCTTCATTTTGACATAGGATAGCCAGTCAATAGTTATTAGTTATTTAGTCATGAGATAAATAGAGAATAATCAATACACAGTAGTCGAAAAATCTTATGTATTTGTATTACTTATTTTCATTGATCAATTAACTGCTACTAGTCGCCACAATTTAGCCCAATCCTGTTTTAATATCTCCAACCAATTCATCAATTCTGCCTTTGGTGGTATTCCAAGAACACATAAAGCGTACACCACCCACCCCTATGAAAGTATAAAATAGCCAATTTTTTGCTTTTAAGGCATTAATAACTTGCTCTGGTAGTTTGACAAAAACTGCATTCGCTTCACGGGGAAACATAATTTCCACACCTTCTATCTTTAACAATTCATTCTCTAAATAAGCTGCACATTGATTCGCGTGTTGAGCATTTTTTAACCACGCGTCGGTTTCTAACAAACCTAACCACGGCGCAGAAATAAACCGCATTTTTGATGCTAATTGTCCTGCTTGTTTACAACGATAATCAAAGTCTTCTGCCAAGGCTCGGTTAAAAAATATAATTGCTTCCCCTAATGCCATACCATTTTTTGTCCCACAAAAACACAATACATCTACGCCACTTTTCCAACTCATCTCTGCCGGACTTTGATTCATAGCTGCGACTGCATTGGCAAAGCGCGCGCCGTCCATATGAATTTTTAATTGATACTTGTGGGCAACTTTTTTAATATCTAAAAGTTCTTCTATAGAATACAAAGTTCCTAATTCTGTAGCTTGAGTAATACTAATAACTTTTGGTTTAGGATAATGAATATCAGCCCGTTTCGTGATTACAGACTCTATCTCCTGTGGTGTTAACTTACCATTTTCGCCTTTAGCGAGTAACAGCTTAGAACCATTAGAAGCAAACTCTGGTGCGCCACATTCATCTGTTTCTATATGTGCTGTTTCATGACAAATCACGCTGTGATATGACTGACAAAGTGCAGCCAAGGATAATGAATTTGCGGCTGTACCGTTAAAAGTAAAAAATACCTCGCAATCAATTTCAAAAAGTTCTCGAAAATAGTCAGTTGCTTTTTGCGTCCATTCATCATTTCCATAAGCTGGCGCACTACCTTGATTAGCTTTAATCATGTAGTCCATTGCTTCTGGACAAATACCAGCGTAATTGTCACTGGCAAACTGTTCTAAGTTACTATTAATCATTTGTATAAAATTAGATCACTAAAAATTTTGGATGAGAATAGTTAGTTATAGCAGTTTTCATCTAGATAAAGCACAGATTTAATGAGGAATTGCTTAGGGAATACCAAAAAATAAACTATCGGAAATTAATAGTTCAGTAGGGTGTGTCAGTGGGATAAAACCTCAAGATACTCAGAAATTATTCATACTGACGTACCCTACATTTTGGATGTTTTTTTTAGTTGGAAGTTCCTGATTCTATATATAAAAAGCATGAGTAAAAGTGACTACTCATGCTGACAGCAGATAAATTTTCTGCAAAATTTCTAGCTAAAATATTTTCCTAAATCAACCACCCGCTACAGCAGGGACGATACTGACTTCATCACCATCTTTCAAAGGTGTAGCTGTCCCATCCAAAAAGCGGATATCTTCGCTGTTGACATATAAATTCAAAAAGCGTCGTGGCTGTCCATTGTCATCGCACAACCGCGCTTTAATACCGGGAAAGCTTTTTTCTAAAGAATCTAGGAGTTCTGCAATACTGCTACCACTAGATTCTAAAGCAGCTTGATTATTTGTGAAATTTTGCAGAGCGGTGGGGACTAAAACTTTTACAGCCATAGTTAATTAATTATTGGTCAGTTGACGGTTGACAGTGGTCAGTTGTTAGTTGCTAATGACCACTGACTAATTACTAAACGAGGACTTGTTGCCATTCTAAGCGGTCGAGGGTACGAGAACGCTCTAAAGCACGCTCAAAACTATCGAGTTTTGCATCAATTGTCAAAGGTTCGCCAACGTAGCCTTGTACGGCTTCTTGGGTTTTCAAACCATTGCCAGTGATGTAAACTACGGTGGTTTCGTCTGGATCAATTTTGCCAGCTTCTACCAATTTTTTCAGCACAGCCACAGTTGTACCACCAGCTGTTTCTGTAAATATGCCTTCGGTTTCTGCCAGTAGCTTGATGCCTTCGATAATTTCTGCATCATTCACTGATTCAATATTACCGCCAGTTTTCTTGGCGATATCAACAGCATAAACACCGTCTGCTGGATTACCGATCGCAATTGATTTAGCAATTGTATTCGGTTTCACGGGTTTAATAAAGTCTCTGTCTTCTTTAAAGGCTTGGGCAATGGGTGAACAACCTTCCGCCTGTGCGCCACTAAAGCGGACTTTCTTACCTTCTACTAAACCAACTTCCACAAACTCTTGGAAGCCTTTATAGATTTTGGTGAACAATGAACCAGAAGCCAAAGGCGCAACAACATGATCAGGTAGTTCCCAGCCTAGTTGTTCGGCAACTTCAAAGCCCAAAGTTTTGGAACCTTCAGAATAGTAAGGGCGCAAGTTAATATTGACAAAGCCCCAACCATGTGTATTAGCTACTTCCGAGCAGAGGCGATTTACTTGGTCGTAGTTACCTTTCACAGCCATGAGGGTAGGACTGTAGATTAAGCTACCCAGAATTTTCCCAGCTTCTAAGTCTGCGGGGATGAACACGCAGCAATCTAAACCGGCATGAGCTGCGATCGCAGCTGTAGAATTTGCTAAGTTACCCGTGCTAGCGCAAGAAACTGTAGTGAATCCCAACTCTCTAGCACGAGACAGGGCGACGGACACCACCCGATCCTTAAAGCTGAGGGTGGGCATATTCACCGCATCGTTTTTGATGTAAAGCTTGTTTAGACCCAGGCGACGGGCGAGACGATGGGAACGCACCAGGGGAGTCATACCTGTTCCCACATCAATTACATTGTCAGTTGTGACGGGCAGAAAGGGGCGATAACGCCAAATTGAGTTGGGGCCTGCTTGAATTTTTTCGCGGGTAACAGAGAGACGCAAGGCATTGTAGTCATACTTCACTTCCAACGGCCCAAAGCAATACTCACACACGTGAATCGCTTTCAGTTCATATTCTGCGCCACATTCCTTACACTTCAAAGCTGAAAGGGTGGCATTGGTTGTTTGGGTGGGTGTAGATGTTGCCTGCGTCATATAACTAGCTTTCCCTGTTTGTCCGTCAACTGCCGTTGATAGTAACACGGGTAAAAACACTAGTCAAACATACCCGATAAAAATTATCGGGTATTTTCTTCGAACTTATATTCTGAAAAAGCCAGCAATGTCCTTATTAAGTTAAAAATATTACTTTTGTAAAACCTTTAAACTAGCTATAAATACGTAAATATTATTCCGTAATTACTTAAGTAAAAAACTAGATTCCGGAAATTTATATTATTTAATACCAGTATTTCAACTGTTTTAAAACCTGAGGTTATTGTCTTAAGTTTTTAATATTGAGCGATCGCTCTGCGGCCTTCAGCCAACTCTAATTCACTCAACAGAACTAAATTTAAGTAGAACTAGTTACAGTTAACGCCCTACAGAAGACTTCCGTTTACATCTGTAAACATACTTTCTTATAGGAACTAGACTAGAAAGATTTCGGTAATCTTTATTACTCTAAGATTAGTTCGTTTGTCTCAGAAAAGGCGTAATTTTTATTACAGCTTTTATTTTCTTGTATCAGGCGTATTTTCCATTCATTTTTTCTCGACATTCACCAGGCAGCACTCTACCCAAGTAACCACACCAAATGAATTTCCACAAAAAAGCTCACAAGACTGGGAAGTCACGAATTTACCGTGCTTTAGTCGCCACAGCATTTTTAGCAAGCGGCATTTTCCCATTTACTACGCCTGCACTAGCAGAAGGAACTAAGGCGGGTCAATCTATCACCAACGAAGCAACTGCTACTTACGAAGACCCCAACAATCCCAACGTACCCCTGAATACAACTTCCAACACTGTCACAGTAACAGTGGCAGAAGTTGCAGGTATTACAGTAGACTACACAGGTTTAGTGGACGATGACGGCGGTACGATTGAAGAAAATGATCTCTTAATCTTCAATTACACCATCACCAACGTCGGTAACGACCCCACCCAGTTCCGTATACCCAACTTGGCAACAACAACAGGGCCTGCCACAGTTTCCGGGACATTACCAAACAACGGTACACTCAATAATCTGCAATATAGTACTGACAACGGCGTAACTTGGGTTAACATCACTGGTTCTGAGGCCATTGTTCCCAACATTGCTGTCGGCGGTCAGGTATTAGTTAGAGTCCCTGTTACTGTACAGCCAGGCGCTCAAAGCGGTGACATCATTACGGTTAGGTTAGGTAATACCCCAGCCAATGCTCAAAACGTCTTGCGTAGTCCTGATGGTGGTGACGTTTATACTGTAGATAACCTCAATAGTAGTGTGACGGATGAAGTTGATGGCGCTCCTGTTAACGGCACTAGAGAAGCTAGTGATACATCTATTGATGTTCAAGTAGGTGGAGGCGTTAAAACCTACTCTTTAGCCACAGTTCTCAAGACACGTACTGCTTACAGCAATGCGGGAACAACTAATTCCATTACAGATGACACACTTAGTTATGGTCTGAGTTTGCGAGTTGAAGGTAATGACCCCACAGGACAGGGTATCACTCCAGCAGCCTTGGAAGGTAGGGGTATTAACCTTGATGGAATACCTAATGTCTCGCACATCTTAGTTTCCGATGCCATTCCTACAGGCACAGACTTGGTATCCGTAACAGCTCCCAACGGATGGACAGCCGTATATACGACATCACCAATTACAACAGATGCTAATGCTGCGGCGTGGACGACAACAGCGCCAGCAAACTTAAGTACAGTCACCCGCGTTGGTTTTATCAACAACCCGGCTACAGTTACATCTGTTGCACCCAATCAAACAGTTAATGGTTTTACTATTAATTTAAGAGTTGAATCCAGCTTTGCCGGCACATCTTTAAATGTTGCCAACATTGCTCAGTTGTTTGGTCAAACCCCTGGGAATAACTTCCCTGTCTATGATGAGTCTGGCGACCAAAACCCCAGTAACTTCGATGGACAAGTAGGCAATATGACACCACCGCCAGGTACAGATACTGGCACTACCCCTGATGGTGTGCCTGATAGTTTACCTGATACCAGTGTTGATGATGGTTTCGTTGATAATCCATCTGCTCCAGAAACAGGAGTTGACGGTAATAACGATAACACTGGTGTAGGTACAGGTGGTGAAGCCAACATCTTCACGCTAGAAGTTCCTGTGGCTTCAGCCGTTCTCAATGGCCCAGTCAATGCTCCTAATGCTATCGGCCCCTCTGGTGGTACAAACGATGACTTCACTAACAAATCTTCTTTAGTACCTTTCGGCACACAACCAAACTCTACACTAAATCCACAACCTGTAGCCTTTACCAACACTATCAGAAATAGCGGTAGCGCTGCTAGTGACTACTCTTTAGTACCCATCCCACCGGCAAGTAATACACCGGCTGGAAACAATGCTGATTTACCTGTTGGTACTTTAGTTACAATTACTTATGGTTCCGAATCTAGATCCTATGTCTGGACTGGATCTGAGTTCCTTTTTGATCTAGATCGCAATCCGGCTACAACAGGTGATCAATCCACCATTAATCTCACAAGTGAATACATCACTATTCCTAGTGTAGCACCAGGTACAAACATCAACTACGGTGTGGAAATTGACTTACCTGATGGTACTCAATTATCTACAGATATTGATAAAGGTTTCCCCGTTCCTGTGACAGCCTTTGTGGATGATGGGACTGCTGGCTTAAATGGAGAAGCTGTACAAAATACTACAATTAACCGTGTATATACTGGCTTCCTGAAACTGCGGAAACTTTCCAGAATCTTAGATCAAAATGGGCAACCTGTAGCCGGGGCTGATGGCATACTTAGCGATACTGACAAGAGTCCTGTACCTGGGAACATTATTGAGTACCAGATTCAATACAGCAACATCTCTGAGCCACAATCTGGTAACGGTAACATCATCCTGAACGCCAGCAATGTTGTCATCAATGAAAATGGGGTAACTGCGCCTAATAACTGGGCATTAGACAATGATAGTAATGGTCAGATTGATACCAGCAACATTATTGGTTCAGCTACTGACCCCAATGGTACTATCCAATTCTTCAATGGTAATCCTGCTACTACCTCAGGTAGTGATCAGACTGGAACTACTGTCGATACTGATGTGACTCGGTATGTCAACAGTGTGACTGGTCAAGTAGCACCAGGTCAGCAGCGAACATTTACCTTCCGACGCAAGGTTAACTAAGTTCTGCACAGTTTGTAGTCAGGACTTAAGTCCTGACCGCAAACATGGGAATCATATATCTAACAGTTTTTTGGGGTTAGTTGTAATGAAGGGTGTTCTTATCGCTAGTATGGGTGCATTTGCGCTGATTGCTACCGCACCATTTATCAATCACTTACCAGGAAGTGTAGTTGCTCAAAGTATTAAAAATCAACCACAATTGCAACTGCGCTTAGGGGCGGAAAAACAGATTATTAGCAAAGATCAGCAGGGGAAACAGAAGGTGACTTGGCAAGCATTACAAGGTCAAGCGGTAGTACAGCCTGGAGATGTGTTGCGTTATACCTTAAATGGCGAAAATAAAAGCGATCGCTCAATCAAAAATTTGACTCTCAATCAACCAATTCCCAAAGGCACGGTATATGTGCTGAAATCGGTTGATATTTCTCAAAAAGAAGCCAAAATTACTTATAGCATTGATGGCGGGCGCAGTTTTGTTGAGAACCCCACAGTTAAAGTTACCCTCCCTGGGGGCAAAGTCGAAATTAAACCAGCACCAGCTACAGCTTATACAAATATTCGTTTGCAACTGCCATTAGTAGCAGCTAAAACTACAGTCAAAGCGACCTATTTAACTCAGGTGCGTTAATTAATCCTAATTCTTAACTACGAATTAGCACTACTAGAAAACATCTAATCAATAGTTAGCCGTTGTTCCAAGTTCCGATAACGACGGCTCATATTTGCGTCAATACAATGCCTTTATTTATAAATAACAGGGCGCTTCTGAGGGGATAAATTCAGTGATTCGTCCTTGTAAACCAACATCAATTTACTTCCGCAGTAACTGGTATCACAAGTTAACTGCCAATCTTCTTTTAGGAAGCTTATTGCATACTACCATACCGACACCAGTGACCGCGCAAAATACTCCCGTAGTCAATCTCACAAACCAAGCTACATACTCTTATCAAGATAGAGCTAGTAATAATCGATATCAAGGATCAACTATTAAAACTAATGTCAATCCTAGTCCTTTAGTTGACCCATTAGGGAGGATTTTAGGTTGTGCAGGAACTTTATTACCAGACTACACTGGTTTTTCGGTGAGTGTATATGAAACTAATCCCAGTGACCCCACCGGCACAGAATTAGGTCAGTTAGTTTCCCTCACACCCACAGAAGTTCCTGATATTCCCAATAACGATACTCCTGGCGGTTTAAGACCAAATTCTGAGAACAGTAATCCTTATTTCATTACCAATAATCCGGCTGGTGTTTATAATTTTCTGCTCGACCCGAATCGTGGTCAAATTGAACCGGGTAGAACCTATATTTTTGTAGTTAACCCTCCAGCTAATTCCGTTTATCGACAACGGCGGATTAAAATTGAAATTCTCAATAGCACAGGCACAATTAATAACAATATTGTGCGTTATATTGCGACTTCTTTGGATGGTCAACCAATCAGTTTGACTGGTGACTCTAGGGTAGAAAGCACTGTGGTTTTAGTTCCTAATGCCGAAGTTGTGGGACTAGATTTATTAGCTTTTGAGTTCACGACGAATATGTGTCAGGTAACTCAGGCACAGCTGATCAAAACAGGCGATCGCGCTGCGGCTGAACCTGGAGATACTGTTATCTATCGTTTATCAGTACGAAATTTATCTGATGCGGCTTTAAGTAATGTAGAAATTACGGATACTTTACCCTTAGGTTTTAATTTTATTCCTAAGTCTGTGCGTGGTGAAATTGATGGGGAATCAGTAACTGTCACTCCCGTTAGTAATGGCAACACTATTACATTTCGCTCTAACGCCAATGTTCCCGTTGGTAAAGTCATTAACATTGCCTATGCAGCTCAACTGACGACCGATTCCTTGCGTGGTAGTGGTCGTAATAGTGCGATCGTCAATGCTGAACGGGCTGATAACAGATTTAGGATTAAGGATGGCCCAGCAACGCACCAGCTGAAGATTCGTCCAGGTATAGTTTCTGATTGCGGCACTATTATTGGTCGGGTCTTTGATGACAAAAACTTTGACGGTGAACAACAGCCGGGAGAAGTAGGAATTGCCAACGCTGTGATTTTCCTCCAAGACGGTAACCGTATCACCACAGATCCCAACGGTTTATTCTCACTCGCCAACGTTTTACCCGGAAGCCACACGGGAGTATTAGACCTGAGTAGCGTCCCTGGTTACAAACTAGCTCCCAACGAAAAATTCCGCGAACGCAATAGCCAATCTCGTTGGGTACGCCTCGAACCTGGTGGTTTGGTAAGGATGAACTTTGCGGTTACTCCCACCCCAGAGGAGGTAGTCAAGCCATGAAACCTGTAACTATTTTCAATTTGCGGTTGATGGGAGCAATGGCCGGGGCTTTAAGCTTTGTCTTGTGTCCAGCAATAGTTCATGCTGAAGCTCAAGAAAATCCAGAATTTTCACCTGATTTAGAAAAACCCTCTCCCGACCTCTTCCCTCATAGGGGAGAGGCTTTGAATATTCCCCTTTCCCTACGAGAGAAGGAGATTAGGGGATTAGGTCGCACTACGGAATTAACCACTCAGTTAACCCAGGATGAAATAGAAAACCCCTCTCCCGCCCCAGAGGCTTTGAATCTTTCCACTTCCCCGGTAGAGAAAGGGGTGAGGGGATTAGGTCGCACAACTCAGACTAATGAAGTACCAGAGGAAACACCTACATCCAACGCACCAACAAATGCTATCTCACCATTCCAACCAGCAGATGACCCATTACCCAGAGGTTTAAGTAGACTAGCAGAACCAGCGCCAACTACCCCAAAAGAAATTCCCACCTTTCAACCAGCAACAGATACACCCATACCTAGAAGTTTACGCAAATTAGTTGCAGAAACAGATAAGGGTAATGGACGGAGGGAAAATACTCCGACAACTGCAACAGTAGCGAAAATCCTGACTCCCACAGCTGACAGTGTGATTGATGTGTCGGCAACTACCGTAGTAGTGCAGTTCCCGTCTGGTAGTCAAGTAGAGTTGCGGGTAAATGGGGTATTGGTAGACTCTTCTTTGTTGGGACGTACAGAAACTGATGCTGATACTAACTTAGTAACGCAGACATGGTATGGAGTTGGTCTCAAGGAAGGGGAAAATACTCTAGCTGCACAAATAGTAGGAGGGACAGAAGCACCCGTTACGATGCGGGTAGTTGTCAGGGGAACAGCCAAAAAACTCACAGTAGAAACTGTTGAATCTCGTGTCCCAGCTGATGGACGTTCAACGGCGACAATTCGCGGTCAACTCCTCGATGAAAATGGCAATCGCTCAAATCAAGATGCGATTATTACCTTAATCCCCACGGTGGGAGAGTTGGTAGGAACTGACTTGAAACCAGAACAACCAGGGTTTCAGGTAGAAGCGAAAAAGGGGGAATTTACTGCGGTGTGGCGATCGCCTCTCCAATCCCAAACAGCCAGGATTCGGGCTATAACTAACGATTTAGAAGCCTTTACCCAAATCGAATTTGCCACAGCGCTGCGTCCTAGTTTGGTGACTGGGGTGATAGATGTGCGGTTGGGAGCAAGAGGAACAAATTATTACAGCAGTTTCCGTGATTTCCTCCCCCCTGATAGAGATAACGGCACCCAATTAGAGTTTAACTCAGCTATATTTGCCACGGGGGCGATCGGTGAGTGGTTATTTACGGGCGCATATAACAGTTCTCGTAGCCTCAACGAAGACTGTAACTGTGATAATCGTCTGTTTCGGTCATACCAATCTAGCGAACAAAACTATCCTGTTTACGGCGATAGTTCTAAGGTAGACGTAGTTACACCTTCAACTGACAGCGTATATCTGCGTTTTGAACGTTCTACAGGTATTCCGGGTACTGCGCCTGATTATGCTATGTGGGGCGACTACAACACAGAAGAATTTGCTCGGTCTTCTCAGCAATTCACCGCCGTTACCCGCCAACTCCACGGTTTTAAAGCCAGCTACAACTTAGGTAATCTGCAAATTACAGGTTTCTATGGCAATAATTTAGAAGCTTTTCAACGAGACACCATTGCACCTGATGGAACCAGTGGTTATTACTTTCTTTCCCGGCGGTTAGTTGTTCCTGGTAGTGAGAACCTTTTTATCGAATTGGAAGAACTCAATCGTCCTGGTACGGTGCTGGAACGTAAACAACTAAATCGCGGCCCAGATTACGAAATAGACTACGATCGCGGTACTATCATCTTCCGCGAACCAATCCTACGTACTGATATTGATGCAACGGGACAGGTTCTAGTGCGGCGAATTGTTGTCAGCTATCAATATGACAGCAACAATTCTGATAGCAATATCTATGCAGGTCGTTTGCAATACAACTTTTCCCGTACCCTCAACCAAGAAAGTTGGATAGCTGCAACCTATGTCAGAGAGAATCAAGGACTACGTGGTTTTGAACTTTATGGTGCAGATGCCAAAATCTCTCTCGGTTCTCAAAACCAGCTAATTGCCGAATATGCCCATTCTCGTAATGATTCTGACATAATGGGGCGGGTGCGAGGGGAAGCCTACCGCCTGGAAGCCCAAGGGCAGATTTTTTCAGGTTTCCAAGGTCGGGCTTATTATCGCTACGCCGACACAGGTTTTGCCAATAACGCCACCATTAGTTTTGTCCCTGGTCAAACTCGCTATGGTGGACAGTTAACAGGGCGACTTTCCCCAACCACAAATATCCGTGTCCAGTACGACCATGAAGACAACTTTGGTATTGCACCCCAACCACTAGATACATTTGAAGAACTATTTTCTCCGCGTTCACAAGCAATTCCCGGTAGCCAAGTCGATAATTCCCTGACAACAATCTCGGCGGGGATTCAACAACGTTTTGGTAAAGCCACTGTAGATGTGGATTGGATTCACCGTAATCGGGAAGACCGGACAGCGACAAATGGTCTAGAAAGTACATCAGATCAATTGCGTTCCCGTTTAACATATCCTCTAACCAACAACCTGACATTCCAAGCCCAAAACGAACTCACCCTATCTTCCCAAAAAGATACTGTCTATCCAGACCGCACTATCTTCGGTCTTAATTGGGCTGTTGTTCCTGGTGTGAATATCAGCTTGGCTCAACAGTTTTATAGTAGCGGTCAGTCTTCTGGTAACTCCATCACCAGCTTAAGTGTTAACGGTGAGCATAAACTCGGTTCTGATACTACCCTCACCGGTCGTTACTCCATCATTGGTGGGGCGAATGAACTGACTACTCAAGGTGCTATTGGGTTAAATAACCGTTGGCTGATTGCTCGTGGTTTAAGGCTGAATCTGGCTTATGAACACGTCTTTGGTAACTTCTTCAACCGCACCGCCGCAGGTCAACAATTTGCCCAACCCTTTGCTGTTGGTCAAAGTGCTTCTTCTATTGGATTTAATGGGGGTGATAGTTACAGCATAGGTTTGGAATACTCTGATAATCCTCAATTCCAAGCAAGCGCGCGTTATGAACATCGGACTTCTTCTGGTGGTTCTAACACGGTGATTACAGCCGCCGCCTTAGGGAAAATTTCTCCTGCACTCACAGCTTTAGTGAGATATCAACAAGCCAACTCTTCCAATCAAAAACTCTCTGGTCTGGGGGATACAGCCAATTTGAAGTTGGGTTTAGCTTACCGCGACCCCAACAACGATAAATTTAACGCCTTGTTGCGTTATGAATATCGTCAAAATCCGGCGACTATTCCTGACACGATTCTTTTAGGTAGTGGTACTGGTTCTCAAGACCATACCTTTGCTGTAGAAGCTATTTATGCACCTAATTGGCAATGGGAATTTTATGGTAAATATGCGCTGCGTCATAGTACCTCTTATTTAGCCAGTGATTTAGCTGGTACTAGTACGGTGAATTTGGGACAATTGCGTGCAACTTATCGCCTGGGATATAGCTGGGACTTAGTCGGTGAGGCGCGGGTGATTGGTCAAACTAACCATACAGAGACGGGTTTTGTAGTGGAGGCTGGATATTATTTGAGTCCTAATTTGCGGCTTTCGGCTGGTTATGCCTTTGGTAAGGTTGATGACCGGGATTTTTCCGGTACGCGGTCAGCAGGGGGGGTTTATTTAGGTCTGACGTTGAAATTGAATGAATTATTTGATGGGTTTGGATTACAAAAATCTGTGGCGCGTCAACCGTGACGTGGTAGAGACTTTGCACGGCAATGTCTCTACAGATTTTGTTGTGTATGGGGAATAATTTGGATGATGAATAAACAAAATTTCGGGGCAAATATCGGGTGGAATCTATGGGGTTAAAAAATCAGGATTATGTTGCTAATGGTTAGTATTTTGTGACTATTTGTACAGGCGATCGCACTCATTTTTGTTGGCAATGTTATTGGTGGTGAAATGCGACTGTCGCCGATGGGAAAAATAGTCCAACAATTTTGGATAGATATTTCGCAACATTTTGATTACACCTACATTTATGCCTATGTTGTTTAAATTTTAAATTTACCAATGAAATATTTATTTAATTACTTAAAAGCGATCGCCACCATAAAAATCTATAGAAATGATAGATTTTCTGCAACTGTGGGCAATCTAAACAAAAAAACCATGAAAAAGCCATTAACCAGTAGTCGCCGAAAACTATGGCTGAGTAGCCTGGGCTTTTTTGTGTGTATTTTCGGAAATAGTATCCAACCTAGCTGGGCGGAAGGTAGCAAAGAGTTAATTTCTGATGGTGGATATAGACCTTACCTGGAATGGTCAAATTTAACAGCAGCAGGTATTGTTCGGAAAACTACACTGAAAGTGTATGTGGAAGTGGGAGAAACAGTTAATCTTGGTTCTAGTGTCGCTACTAGTTTCTCAAACCCACAGGATATTGTTTACCGCAGTCCCTTTAATGGTCAAAATGGCTCTTGTGATGTTCTGGCTACTGGTTTTGGTTTTATTGACACAATTGCTAAAGAAACGGCCGGCCCTTTACCTAATAGTGGTGGCTATATCCCTTGTAGTTTTGTCGCTACAGAAACTGGTATTTATGAAGTTGAATTTCGTTCTGTAAATACGAGTGGTTCAGGCAATCCACCGCCAAGAGATGTAACGGTGCAATTTCCTACAGATGGTACTCAACTCTCAGGGGTAGCGGCTTGGGATATCACAGTTCGGAGTAATGGCGTTGCTAAGAAAGGACGGGTATTTACTAACTATATTGCGATGAATATGGGGTCAAATGCCAGTAGTGGTAATCCCATAGCACTCAATTCTAAGCTGTATATTCAAACCAAAGATGGGTATCGCTACGAAACTGATATGAATGGAATCGATCCCTTTGGTTTTATATTTTTTGCTAATAACCGGGGATTTATCGATAAAACAAATAACAGCACTGTGTACCGTTCTGCCGGTGGCGCTACTAATAATGATTTGATCTTTAGCGGTAATGTGCGAGTCCAAGATCCAACTGTTGCTGATACTGCAACCGACATTACCCACTTAGTTTTCTTCAATCGACCTGACAACTCAACGCTCAATTATTTAGGTATTTCTACGTTGGCGACTGTGCCGACAGTACCAACTTCATTCAAATTTACTGGGGGTACCGGAGGTAGTGGGAATCAAGCCCCTGTGGGTGTGGGAGGAAATTTTAGCTTCAATGCCGTTTCTACTGGTAGCTATCAAATAATTATTGACACCAACACGGATAACATTTATGACCCTAGCGTTGATCGAGTGCTACAAAATGTGCTGTCTGTTGGCTCAAATGTAGTGTTTTGGGATGGGAAGGATGCGTCTGGGACAAATCTCCCACCTCGACCAAACAATGATCCATATAATGCCATCATCACAACACGATCTGGTGAATATCACTTTCCCATGTTGGATGCGGAAAATAATCCTTTGGGATTTAAAATCACAATGGAAAACCCTCCTACTGCTTTTCCTAGCCTTGTAGATATGAATGGACAGCCGATTGGAGCGACTACCGTTTATTACAATGACAGCAATTATGTTACAGCTAACGGTACGACGATTAACCTGAATGGGACAGGAGCTACTAGCCCTCGGAATGCCGCTAGAGGGATTAATAGCGCATTAGGAGAGCATGAGTTTAGTGGTGGGTATGGTGACTTTAAGGGGATAGATACTTGGACATATTTCCCCAGTCAAGCAATCAATACTCCCTTGGTAATTACTACTAGTAATCAAGCAAATGTCAGAGGAACCAAGTCTGTTCGCTTCCTCACGGACAATGATAATAGTGGAACTGTGACTGTAGGCGATCGCATTGAATATACCATCACCTACTCTAACCTGAGTCCAGGCAATAGCAATGCTATTAACTTTGTGATTAACGACTCATTACCCTCACAATTAACCTTTGTGAGTGCAGCAATTACTACGGCAACGTCGGGGAATAATATTACGCTGAATCCCAGTTATAACGGTGCTGGTGTGGTGACTTTGACAAATTCTGGAACTCTGGGTGTAAACGATACCATCACGATTAAAATCACTGCCACAATTAATAATGCTAATGGGGGTAATCCCATTAGTAACCAAGCAAATGCTACTTTTAACACACCTGATAATTCTACAGGAACTGTCGGTACAGTGTTTACTGATGCAGATTCTGCTGGTGCTACTAGTAACCCCCCAACTCTTGGCAATTCATTCTTACAAATTGCTGATAATGGTGTAAATACTGGTAACAACCCTACCAGTACGGCAGATGATGACCCCACTTTATTTACAGCATCAAATGCTATTAGCTCTAGTCCTAACTTGCTGTTAACTAAACGTATTACCCGCGTTAATAATCAAGATTTAAATGATATTGTCGATGGTCGTAGTGATGTTCCTAGCAATGCCAGTAACTATGTGCCAGAACCTTATGCTACTAATGACAGTGATTCTAAATGGCCTGTCGGCTATTTGCGAGGATTGATTAATGCTGGCGTTGTCAAACCAGGAGATGAGCTAGAGTACACAATTTACTTCCTTTCCAATGGGTTAAGTAATGTAACTAAAGTGAAATTGTGTGACTTAGTTCCGACTAATGTTAATTTTATTCCCAATGCTTTTAATAGTCTGACTCCTAATGATGGTGGTTTGTCAGGAACAGATCAAGGTATTGGTTTAGCTATTGGCTCTACTATACCAACAGTTTATTTAAGTAATGTAGCAGATAGCGATCGCGCCACTTTTTACCCAGCTAATGATCCTAATACACCAAGCGTTTGCAACAACATTGGTAGCAATACCAATGGAGCTTTAGTAGTGGAGATTACACGTAATCTGATCTTACCCAACCTACCCCCTGCAACTAGTAGCGGGAATCCACCAGAGTCTTACGGCTTCGTGCGCTTTCGAGGCAAAGTAAAGTAACGTTCAGGAAGATTTTTTGCTATCTGTTACCATTTGGGCTAAAAGATAACCTGTGTAATCTATAAACTGATCTAGTAAAAATCCGATAATACCAATGTAGAGTATACCCTCAATTATGTAGTTGCTATTACCTGATTTATAACTATTCCACAACAAAGCACCAAGTCCTTTAGACGCGAGTAACATTTCTATAGCGATCACAGTAAACCATGCTACCCAAATACCCAATTTCAGTGCATGAGATGTATGAAAGATAACGGCGCGAAAGTTATTATTTTGTCTACGGAAATGTTGAATCCCTATAGCAGTATTAATAATAATCGTCCAAAGGCTAGCCATAAAAATTACTACCGCTACAGCTGATTCACTCTCTTGAAAAATAACCAATGTCAGGGGAAGAATAGCAATGGGAGGAATACTATTAGGAATCTGAAAAATCCGCCGCATCAATTGATATACAGCAACATTTATACCTATAAGATATCCAATGAAGCTGCCGAATATAGCGGCGGGAATATAACCTACAAATAATTTTTGTAAGCTAGTTAAGACATCTAAAAATATACTTTGATCCATGCCTCAGTGCTTATTTGAAACGTCTGAAAAATACTGCGGCAAGCAAAAAATGGCTAATAGATGAACAATCAACATAAATTAAAGTGTTGATTCAAATATATCAGTTAATTCAACTAAGACTCAAAAAATAAATAAAATCTCCAGAATTTATTTTTCGCGGCAGACACTATATTTAGAATGGTATTTTTTGTTAGCTAAGATACAATAATTCTCTTTTTTTAAGACTCGATTTCATATAAATTAAGGATTGTATCCAAAATACGAAATTCACTTCGGTACATCTTGAAAGATTTCTTGCTTTTGCCCCCAAAGATACAAAGCGAAGATGTGCTAAACGTTATACAGACACATATACCTGGAATTACTGTTGAGTGAGCAATACCATCGACAACCAACAAAACCAGAGCATCTTAGGAATCGGTCTGTCAGTAGTAATGAGCCTACCGTCAAGAAATTCGATGTGAGATGTAAGGAAATTGGCTATTTCAAATCAAAAACATATAATTAAACAATATTAAAATTCCGTATTTATCTCTCTAGAGAAATACTTTTTGTAGCTAAAAAAATTATGCTAATAACCTTTTCTGGAATAAGAGAAGTATATTAAGATTAATTAAGGCAGCATTATTAATTATAAAAAAATGAATTTCCGTGACTGGGCTACCAGGGTTACACTAATTTTTCTGATGTTAGCCGCTTTGATATTGGCTTTATTAGCAGGAAAATCTACACACATACAACAAAATACAGCAACATCATCAAACTCAGATATAGCCACTTGGAGACAATATCCTCAGATACAAATCCAGTCCGAAATAAACCAAGGTAGCAAAGCCCAAGATATTAGCAATTTTCCAGTTATAACTAATCAGTCTTCTGGTAGATATATAACTACTCAAGCGTTTGCCAAGTACAAGCCAAAATTAGAAATTGCGGCTGTACATCCAAGTAATTATGGTGAACGTTATGCCCAAGATATTAATGGCTCACCGATAAAAAATCAACCAATTATTGTTTTGCATGAAACTAGTAACTCTGCTTCCAGCGCAGTTAATTTTTTCCAAACACCCCATACAGATGAAACCGTCCAGGCAAGTTACCATGCCATAATTAAATTAGATGGAACTGTTTTATATTTAGTCCCTCCAGAAAAGCGAGCCTTTGGTGCTGCTAACTCAGTTTTTGATGGCGCAGATGGTATTGAAACTGTACAAACTAATCCTAACTTACCACCATCTGTCAATAATTTTGCCTATCATGTTTCTCTAGAAACACCACCAGACGGACGCGGCAATAATCTCCTAAAATCTCATAGTGGTTATACACCAGAGCAGTATAACTCTTTAGCTTGGTTAATTGCTCAAAGCCAAGTACCAGAAGATCGCATCACCACACACAAAGCAGTAGACCGTTCCAGCCAGAGAGTTGACCCCTTAAGTTTTGATTTTGATAAATTCTTAGAATTACTCAACACTTATCGTCAAATAAGTCCAGTTTATAGAGCGCAAAAATAGTTGCAAACAACTTAGGGAATTCTAGATAAAAAATATCCAAAATGTAGGGTGCGTCAGCGCCATAGAACCTAACTATACTCAGAAATTTTTCATACTGATGCACCCTAACAAATTATAAATTTCGGACAATTTATTTTTTTGCTCCCTTAATTTACATTCATGAAGCCTGCTTAAGTTGACTTTGTTTAGGATGTCAATTTCTCAACCGTCCATTTTTTTGAATTTTGAATTTTGAATTTTGAATTTTGAATTAGTATTACCTTGCCCACTGTTGCAAAATATAAGCATAAAAAGCATCCTTATCCACTTTATCCATAGCTAAAATCTTGCGCCCACCAGCGATAACTTTAGTCCGTCCCTGACTCAAACCACTAGTAATAATTTCTGTCTCCCATTCGCGGAGTTGATAAAATTCTGGGTGTCCTAAATAAGCCGTTGCTAACACATCCCAAAAATAATAATCTTGTGGGATAACTAAGGCATAACATTGCCCTGCTAAATCAGATACAGGATAATGCCGTTGTCGCCCCATTTTGTATACTAACTCCGAGGTCACTGGTACTTCGTTAGTCAAATCTAAGGGACACATAATTATTTTAATTTCGCTTTGCCACACTCGTGCAGCTGAAACTGCATCCCAATAAACATTCCATTCGGCAGAACCATCTTGTCCAGCCTCTAAACTTTTTTCCACATTACCAGAAACATTTAAAGCGCCACCCATCCACACAATCTTGTCAATCTTGGCTTCAATGTCTGGTGCTTTGTCTAAAGCAACTGCAACCGTTGTGAGTGGGCCTGTAACCATTAATGTTACGGGTTCTAGTGCTTCTCGCAATACTCTGACCATAAAATCTTGACCAGTTTCCTCAACCAAAGGTGTATGAATCAATTCGTTTTGATTGAGAATAGGCAGATGGTCAACAATAAACGAATCACGCCGATACAGCCGAGGAAAAGGATTAATCCCGCGTACAGTACTTTCTGCCACTGGGATATGAGAAAATCCCATCAAATCAATAATTTTACGCGTAGCACTCACCGCAGGCTGGACATAACAATCAGCAGGAGTCACGACAACACCCAGGAGTTGAATATGCTCCATCGTCAACAGGAGCATAGTTGCTAGATAATCATCTACACCACCATCATGATCCATTAACACTAGTTGTTTTGTCATATAAGGAGGATGAAAAATGGATGAGTTTATGCAGGCCGCCATTCAAGAAGCAAAACAAGGTAGACAAGAAGGCGGAATTCCCATTGGTTCTGTTCTTGTCAAAGATGGCAAAGTTCTCGGCAGAGGACATAATAAACGTGTACAAGACCGTGACCCTGTTACTCATGCCGAAATCGATTGTCTCCGTAATGCTGGCAGAATTGGCAGTTACAGAGGTACCACATTATATTCAACCTTAATGCCGTGTTATTTATGCGCTGGGGCTGTGGTGCAATTTGGCATTAAGAAAGTCATCGTCGGTGAATCTAGGACTTTTCCTGGTGCTAAAGATTTTATGGTGTCCCACGGTGTGGAAGTTATTGATTTAAATTTAGATGAATGCGAACAGATGATGAGTGAGTTTATTCAAACTAATCCTGAACTATGGAATGAGGATATAGGCAATTAGATGTTTTTCATCACTACGAAACACAGAGCTTTCACCAAACCTCTGCGTCCCTCCGCATAAACTTTGAACCACCTCTGTGTTTAAAAATAAAAAAATGCCGCAATACCTTTGGTGGGGATTACGGCAGTCATTATCAATTGACTCAGAAAAAGACAGCTTTGGTACACCGACCTCTAACGCTTTTCTCCAGAAACACACAAATAGTTAAGCAACGACAAAATTAACTAACTTTCCAGGCACGACAATTACCTTTTTAATTTCCTTGCCTTCAAGGTGACGCTGCACAACTTCTGATTCGCGGGCGTATTTCTCCAACTCAGCTTTATCAGCTTGTGACGGAACTTGAATATCAGCGCGCTTCTTACCATTCACTTGAATCACCAAAGTGATTTCATCAGCAACTAAAGCGGCTGGGTCAAAAGCAGGCCAGGTTTGCGTATGCACTGATTCGCTATTACCCAATAACTGCCACAATTCTTCAGCAATGTGTGGCGCAAAGGGAGCCAGCAACACCACTAATGTGTGAATACCTTCAGCATAAACCCGTGAATCTTTGCCGTTAGCATCAGTAAGGGCGTTACTTAACTTCATCAACTCAGAAATAGCAGTATTAAACTGATACTCATCCTCTAAATCTTCTGTGACCGACTGAATTGCACTGTGAATTGCCCGCCGTAAATCTTTTTCTGACTTGCTCAATTCACCAGATTTATTTTTAGAGTTGACCCCAGATGCAACATAATCTGTCACCAAACGCCAAACCCGATTTAAAAAGCGGAATTGTCCTTCTACATCAGCTTCATCCCATTCCAAATCTTTTTCTGGCGGCGCTTTAAATAAGATGAACATCCGTGCTGTGTCTACACCATATTTAGAAATCACATCTTCTGGTGCGACACCGTTGCCTTTAGATTTGGACATGGTGGCATAAAGCCGTTGCAATGGTTCACCTGTTTGGGGGTCACGGGGGTCATTGGGGTTAACTAAATGGGAAGGAACCCACTTATCTTTACCGCCCTTGTTCGGATTGAAGTAAGTTAAACCTTGTACCATCCCTTGAGTTAACAAACGTTCAAATGGTTCATCAAAGTTCAACAAACCTCGGTCGCGCAGCACTTTAGTAAAAAACCGGGAATACAATAAGTGTAAAATCGCGTGTTCAATACCGCCTACATATTGGTCTACGGGCATCCAGTCATTGGTTTTTGCTGATTCAAATACCTGTGCTTCGTTCCTAGCATCCGTAAACCGCAAGAAATACCACGAGGAATCAATAAAGGTATCCATCGTGTCAGTTTCCCGTTTGGCAGGACTACCACAAGTAGGACAAGGTACATTTACCCAGCTTTCCAACTGTGCCAACGGTGAACCACCGCGTCCAGTAAATTCCACTTCTTCTGGTAAGATAACTGGCAAATCTTTGTCCGGCACTGGTACTATCCCACAATTAGGGCAATGAATTACGGGAATCGGCGCGCCCCAATAGCGTTGCCGAGAAATCAACCAGTCCCGCAAGCGATATTGAATACGTTCTTTGCCAAAACCTTTTTCTGCGGCATATTTCACAATCGCTTGCTTGGCATCTGTGGAAGTCATACCAGTAAAAGCCCCAGAATTAATTAAGATTCCTGGTTCTGTGTAGGCTTGGTTATATTCTATTTGCACGACTTGTGTGACTTCTTCTGTCTCTGATGTCGGGCTTAAGTCAAAACCTGCTACATCATCAGGGGCTGCAATGACAAAATCAATGGGTAAATCATATCTCTGAGCAAATTTAAAATCCCGTACATCATGGGCAGGTACACCCATCACAGCCCCAGTACCATACTCATACAGTACATAGTCGGCAATCCAAATGGGTACTTCTTCGCCGTTAAACGGGTTAATTGCCTTACCACCAGTTGCTACACCGCGTTTAGGTTTATCTTCGGCGGTACGTTCCAACTCACTTTGATTTGCCACCTCTTGAATAAAGGTGTTTACTGCGGCTTGTTGTGTTTTGGTGGTGACTTGCTTGGTGAGGGGGTGTTCTGGTGCCAATACTAAATAGCTAACCCCATAAACTGTATCAGGGCGGGTGGTATACACGGCTATTTTTTCATTGCTGCCGACAATGGGAAATTCTAAATACGCGCCTACAGATTTCCCTATCCAGTTCGCCTGCATCAATTTGACGCGTTCCGGCCAACCCGTCAATTTATCTAAGTCATTTAATAATTCTTCGGCATAGTCAGTAATCTTTAAAAACCACTGCCTTAGCAATTTACGCTCAACTATAGCGCCGCTACGCCAAGAACGACCTTCATTATCAACTTGTTCGTTTGCCAATACGGTTTGGTCAATGGGATCCCAGTTGACGGCTGCTTCTTTTTGGTAAGCTAACCCCGCCTGCAAGAACTGTAAGAAAATCCACTGTGTCCATTTGTAATAGTCTGGCGAACAGGTGGCAACTTCGCTATCCCAGTCAATGGATAAACCAAGACGCTGCAATTGTTGCCGCATTTGAGTGATGTTTTGATAAGTCCAGTTGGCAGGAGGTACACCACGGTCAATGGCGGCGTTTTCTGCTGGTAAACCAAAGGCATCCCATCCCATTGGATGCAGTACCCGATACCCTTGCATTCGTTTGAGGCGGGCAATCACATCTGTAATTGTGTAATTACGGACGTGACCCATGTGTAGGCTGCCCGATGGATAGGGAAACATGGATAGAGCGTAGAATTTTGGTTTATTGCTTTGTGTTTGGGTCTTATCTAAACCAAGTTCTACCCATGTTTTTTGCCATTTTTCCTCAAGTGTTGCGGGGTTGTATCGGGAGTCCACCAAAAATTCTCCTACTGGCTCTGTAATCTTGTTTGCCTACATATTGTAGATGATGGTAGGCAAAGGAATCAGTCGGTTAAAAAAGGGATGACACAATTAAAAACAAAATTTTTCGGCGGAGTGCGGATTTTTGTTTACGGCACTCTCAAACCAGGTGAAGGAAATTATCAAAGATATTGTGCTGGCAAGGTAGTGTCAGCCGAAAAAGCAACTACACTAGGTCAGTTATTTGCTTTGCCAATGGGCTATCCAGCCATGACGATGGGGGAAAGTACCGTTCATGGATATTTACTTTCTTTTGCTGATTTAGGAATTCTAGATGCTTTGGACACGCTAGAAGATTATCAGCCTGAGCGAGAAATGTCAGAGAATCTTTACAATCGCCTGGAGGTTAAAGTAAAAAATCCCCTGGGTTTGTCTCTCGGATGGGCTTGGGTATACTTGATGAACCCAGCCAAAGTGGAGATGCTAAGAGGTGTTCACCTACCTGATGGTTGGTGGAGTAGCCACAATAAGTGTCAGCACCAAACTGCCGACTACACATTTGGTGATTAGTTGATATCTGGGGGAATCTCTCCTAGTTGTGGCTGCGGCTGTATAAAGTTGTTAGGTGAGGCTACGGCTGCTTTAGGAATTTCAATTACTGGGTTGTTCAAGGCTATCATAGGCAGTGCATCTGGCTTGGTGACAGCTTGAGTAGGCTGTTCTTGGGGTTGTTGGGCTAGTTGGGGTATGCTCGTTTGCCGCCCTGGTAGCCAGTTAGTAACAGCACCAATCACACAAGCTGCAACAGCCGCACTGCCTAATTTCCAAGCTAATCGAGAACGGCGGTTAACTTTGGCAAATACTTGCTCTGCTGTTGTTTCTGGTGATTGTTGGGCTGTTGGTATGGGCATAGTTCGTATGCCTTGCCTTAGCTTTAATAGTCGGGAATAGAGGCGCTGTACTGCCACATCGTTGGCTAACCAGTCTTCGACTTGCCGACGTTCTGCGGCTGTCACCTCTCCATCAAGGTAAGCACTCAATAATTCAAAGCGATCGCGCTTCACCATATCCATAGCACCCGTTGCTTCGTTGGTATGCCTAGCCATCTTTTGTGGTAAATCTCTCGAAAATTGCCGCCGACAACGGTCATTAAAATTAGAATCAGTAGTCATACTAACATTATTACCAATTCATCCACGGGCAGAAGGGGGACAACCTTGAGAGGTTTATTAATTCTTTTAATGATGGCAAGGGCATGATACAGGTTCCTCACAATTCTTAATCAATAGTTAAATTCTCCCATAGGATAGATTAAGGATATTGTAAATTAGGCATCAAGATAAGTTTGCAATTGAGTTTGCAATCTGGATCTAGCTCTAGCAATTCTCGACTTGACTGTTCCCAAGGATACACCTGTGATTTCGGCGATTTCTTCGTATGCCATACCCTCGATTTCTCTCAGAACAATGGTAGTGCGAAATACTTCTGGTAAATCCGCGATCGCCTCTCGCAGTTGTTCGTAAAATTCTCTAGTTGTCAGTTCTTCCTCTGGCCCTGGTGTATCTCCAGCAATTTCCCAATCCATTTCGCCATCATCTACAGAACGGGGCGCATCTAATGACAAAGGACTTACAACCCGCTTGCGTTTACGCAATTCGTCATAAAACAAATTGGTAGCAATCCGGCTTAACCAGCCCCTAAACTTAGATGGTTCTTGCAATCGGTTAATATTCCGATACACGCGAATCCAAACTTCTTGAGCCAAGTCGGCTCTGTCTGACCAATCAGGGGCTAGGTGATACAAAACTCTATCAACCTGGGTTTGATAGCGGCGCAATAGCTCGGCAAACGCAACACGATCAGGACGCAGCCCTACTTGACAGCGCAAGATTAAATCGTGGTTCGAGAGTTTGTCAACTTGCACAGATGCTTCTGAACACCTCGCATCAACCGTTGACCAGGATACAGTAATCGATTGACTCATAGATCGTACTGGCGTTAATTCATCCCTATCTATTAGACCTGCTAATGGGCCACTTGTTCCTGAATTACGTGACGGATTTAAGACTGTAACACTGACTTCTTCGATATTGGGTGCATTTGGTCTGACGCACAACGTCAATCTTGTTCTTGGGGATTCTTTTTGTTCATCTGCCAAGTCAAGGCTATATTACATATGGTTGTGGAGCTAATGCTAGGTGACTAATTATGGTTGACAAAATCATTGATGTATGCTTAAAAGCTGTTTAATCAATATGCAGATTGTTATTGACTAAATGAAATGAGTCTGTAACGGATTTTCATAGAAAATTATCTATGTATAAGCAAGATAAAAAGGGAGGAAAGTAATTTTTATATAATTTTTGTGGAAATTTTTCCAAATTGACTTTACTATTTCTAAAGCATCTGGATGTAGTAGAAACAAAGTTATAATTTCAGCACTTTCAAACCGAATATAAATATGAATTCATAACACAATAAATTGTCCAAGGTTGTCTTCTAGAATCTACGTAATATGTCCAAAATTTCTATTTTAACAATAGCTATGTTGATTATGATGAAATATGAAACTTAGTTATTTGGCTGACAGAAACTGGCTCTATTAGACTTTATTATTAGTAATAATACCAGCCTAAAAAAATAGCGAGGCAGAGTGATGCACATCATCTAGACCCAGAAAGTAATTCTCAATTCCCATTAAAAAACTGCCTGGCTAATGATTTTAATTCGGATACCAGGAAAATTTAAGATCAGAAATTTCTGGGTCTGTAGTAACTGGGAAGTGTCATTTTTCCGGTATTTTGACCAAGATTGTTGTTGATGTATCTATATTGTGTTGATAAATAGCACCAGAATTGGTTTGATCAGGAACGTGAACCTGAAAAAATAAATTGAGGGCAAATGTAATCGTGACTGCTAGCCATAGTTTTTCTAACATGGTCTTTCTCCCACCCACACCACTAAAGATTGATTGCTGCACTTGGAAGGTGCTGCCGATAAGTTCGATGTTAAAAATTCTCTCCTCGACACTTCAGCGAAACAAATTTCTGCTCCAGAATTTGTCCATGTGTAATGCCTATATACCCTTAGTCTGCCCAAGTGTGTAGGCATAGTTATGAGGGAACAGATAAGAATTTATAAATTCTTGATAATTAGGGAATAAAAATATTCAATTAGTCTGCTGAATATGTCAGGGATAAACAATAGGCGATGGCAATGGTAAGAAATGAATCTGTAGGGCGTATGGTAATGTTTCTTTGCTTTGGCACAGCCATATTATCGTTAGCTGTGCATTGGCGCATTACTACAGCGCAGGGTCAGTTTAAGAAGCCAATCCCCAGCACAGCAAGCCGCCCTGGAGGGGTTTATCAGGGGGGTTTAGGCGAAACCGCTTTTGGCGCGCCGGCACCTTTTGGTGCCACTACTCCAGATAGACTATCTCAACCGCAGTCTTCGACTATTAAATCTCATAATAAGTCGGATACTGTGAACCAAAATGTAGCTTTAGAGACTAATTTACCTAAAAAAACACAGTTATTAACACCAGAGTCAAGAAAAAACGCTGATTTATCAGATCAAAGCCAGTTACGATTATCTCAACCTGCGGCACATAGAAAAACATCTAATAAACTAGAAAATACCAAGAAAGAAGTAGTGGTTGATTTAAGCGATCGCCGCACTTATGTTTATGCTGGAGATGTAGTGATAGCTAGTTACCCAATTGCTATCGGTAAGAGGGGTTGGGAAACGCCTACGGGTACTTTCAACGTGTCACATATGGAACACGATCCCATCTGGCGACACCCCATCACAGGCAAAGTTTTCCCTGCGGGTGTTGATAGTCCTTTAGGGGAAAGATGGATTGGCTTTTGGTCTGATGGACGTAACAAAATTGGCTTTCACGGTACACCAGACACTCATCTTCTGGGAACAGCTATTTCTCACGGCTGTCTGAGGATGCGTAATTCTGATGTCCGTTTGTTGTATGACCAAGTAGAAGTAGGGACACCCGTGATAGTACAGAATTAGTCAGTTGTAAGTAGTCATTGGTTAGTAGTAAAACCTAAAAAGTAACAACTAACAACTGAAAACTGACTGATTATGAAGATTTCTGCTCAAAACTAGGGGCGTAGACTTGTAGTAAGCTGCTAACCTGACGCAAGACTTCATTGCCAGTGGTTTTTGTTGACACAGGCGTTCTGTTGTCGTTTGGCTGGTCAAGATTAAGGTTGATTGCCTCACTTACCTGCTGGGCGATTAATTCTTGCAGTTCTGCTTTGGCGCGTATGCGCTGGTAGCTAGCACCTTCTTCTGTGGTGGCATATAAGGGGGGTAAGCGGTTGAGGGCATAAGCGGCAATATCCCCGACATCGATGGAACTCTCGCTAGTAGCTTCAATTTCTGCTACTCTGGCGATCGCTTCAGTTAATACCAACTCTTCCATCACGTTAATGAACTGCTTGCGAGGAACCGCTACTACCTCACCAGTCAATAACGCTCCCATCAACCTATCCAACGCCATATACTCTTCTATTGAGAGTTCTGAGGCGTTATCACAGATGCGTCCAACTTCTGCTTCCATTGCTGGCGTAAGATAACCATCCTGGAGAGCTTGTTCTACAATTTTTTCAATACTCATAACGCTCATCTTAATATTTAAGCCACCCAAGCAAGGTAAGGACGGAACCGATTCAAACTTATTTTGTCTAACTCATTATCGACAAAAAATATACAAAGTCAACAACAGAAACGATTAATTACGCCTCTTTATTCAAAAGTTTTGTTTTTCCACGAAGTTGGGTCAATAGACTGACCATTAACATATAAACCCCAGTGTAGGTGCGGCCCGGTAGAAGCCCCTGTAGAACCTACTGTGCCAATTAATTGTCCAGCTTTCACAAAGTCACCTTCTTTAACATTAATCCGACTCAGGTGGAGGAAAATACTGACAACTCCTTGACCGTGGTCAATGCCTACTGTATTACCATGAACCCGAAATCCTTGAGCTACAGTACCTACTAAAGCTACTTTTCCGGCAGCTGGGGCGACTACGCGCGAACCTGCTGCACCAGCGTAGTCCAGACCACGATGGTAATAGTCATTGGCAAATTTACCATTGTAGTAGCGACGTACACCATAAACAGTGCTGATGCGACCGTTATTTGGCCTGAGGAATTTACCATTCCAGTACTTTTGTGGTGTTTGTAATGCTTTGAAAGCAGCAGCACGATTAAGTTCGTGTTGAGTAGCACCATCAGCAGATTTACCTGGTGGTAAAGTGATACGCTGCACAGGAAACTTACGAGTAACTACTGGCACTGATAACTCTTGAACTTGACCATCACCAGATACTCTAATTTTGCGAGTACCTGGCTTTTCTAGGGGGGTTGTGGGTATGAATGCCCGATACTTATTGGGTGCTACTTCAAAAGCTGGGTATGTTTTCTCTCCCACTGACACAGTCGGGTTATTGGTGTTGTCTGGATTATCTAAATTGATCACTACAGAAACTGTGTCCCCCAGGCGGGGATTCTTGGGATTTACCTGTACTTGCAAAGCTTCTACCGGTAATGCCAAGGTAATAGGCAAGGCAGCACATAAACCTATAAATAAATTACCGGGCAAAAAATGATTGCGTTTATCTCCTCTAATATCAAAACTGCATTTGTTTTTTTGATAATTACTATGGGGAATTTTGGTAATCATAATAACTCAATCAAGATTTTTACTTCTGTTGGGAAAAAGACTAGCTGATAGTTGCTGGAGTTTCCCGGCAGAGGCAAATTTTTTTGACCATAAGGTTACGGTCTTTAGAAATTCTCTATGGACTAAACTATACTAAGCGTAATGTATAAAATTGCAAATGATAATTATCTTAACTATCAAGCAGTTGCAAAATTCAAAAATTAGATGAGAATATTAGTGGTTTGACGGTATGCGATTGTCTTTGACCAACTAGAGCTGATCTCCTACGCTAGTCTGATATGGCTGCATATTGTATTACTCCCCAGTCTGAATGGAAAAGACGAGAAAAAGTGTTTTCATATGTACTGGTGTAGCAGTTCATAATGCCTCCTGGTAAAGTCTTGACTGCATGAGCTGACGCACAAAGCACCCTTCGATGATGTAACCCATGACAGACTCCATGAAAATTGCCATTATGCGTAGATGGCTGATGATTTCGCTGTTGGGCTTATTCGCCCTGGTTATGGCTCATGGGATGGCGCTGATTTACCGCATTCAGCCGGGAGTGTCTTTGTGGTTTCCTCCATCAGGTGTGGCGATCGCTTTAACTTTTTGGTTCGGCCCTTGTGGTATTATTATCACCGGATTGGCTTCTTTTCTCATGTCTCCTTTTTGGGGTTTACATGGTTGGGAGCGATTAATAGCTCTTGTGGATATTATCGAGCCTCTGAGCGCTTGGTTACTGTACCGTCGTCTCTGGAAGGGTTCTCGAACCATCAATACCCTCAAAGATGCCACTCTTTTTACTGTTAGCACTCCCCTCGTCGCCTGCGCTACTTTAGCGACAATTGGGAGTTTATGTCTTGTCGCTATAGGCAAAATGCCTCTCGCTAGTTTGAGTTCTAACATACCCCATTGGTGGTTAGGTAATGCAATTGGAGTCATGGCGATTGCGCCTACTGCCTTATTAGTTTTTACCCCTTATTTTCAATCTCAAGGCTGGTTACGCCGTACCGAACCACTAAATTCTGGATTTGTTCCTCAAAATTTCCGTCCTTCTTTCCGCCTCTTATTAGAATTCAGCGCCATACTACTACTTTGTTTAGCTATAGCAACTGTAACAGTGGCTGAAACGAATCAAAACGAATTTAAGTTACAACAGTTGTCTTTTTTAGGCTTTGTTCCAGTTTTATGGGCTGCAACCCGCTTTGGCGTAACTAGTGGAATGTTAACTTCAAGTTTCTGTGTATTAGTAACGCTATTTGCTTACTTAGTTGCCTACCCTAAAGCCATGTCCTTGTCAACGTTTCCAGTACAAGCGGAAGTTTTACACGTCCACAAATTGAGCCTATTGGTACAGTGTGCGGTAAGTTTATTTGTGGGCATTGCTATTACTGAAAGGTCGAATATTCAAGTAGAGTTAGCAGTAGAAAAAGTGCGTCGTGGGGAATACCAAACCCGCGCAGAATTATCAGAAAAACTTATTCAACTCAATGAATCACTGGTGGCAATCAATGATTGTTTAGAAGAATCCCATCGAGAAAAGGATGAATTACTTCAGCGTGAACAAGCGCTACGTGGTCGGTTGAGCAATATTTTGTCAAGTATGACTGATGCTTTTATTGCCGTGAATCGAGACTGGCGGATTACTTACTGTAATCACCAAGCGGCAAAAATTCAAGATTTAGAACCAGAGGACTTGATTGGTAAGAACTACTGGGAACAGTGGGCGAGAACTAAAGGTACAGACTTTGAGCGAGAATATAGGCGATCGCTAGCTGAAAATATTCCAGTCCATTTTGAGGTATTGTACGAACTATGGGATATGTGGTTTGAAGTCCACGCCTATCCGGCTGAAGATGGCTTAGGGATATTTTTTCGGAATATTACTGAACGCAAACAAGCAGAACAAGAACGGGAATATCTGCTGATGCGTGAGCAAATCGCTAGAAGCGAGGCTGAAAAAGCTAATCGTTTAAAGGATGAATTTTTGGCAGTTCTTTCTCACGAATTGCGTACTCCACTTAACCCGATTTTAGGTTGGGCCACTCTACTGAAAAAGCGCAATCTGGAAGAAGCTATGCGCCGACGGGGGATAGAAACAATTGAGCGGAATGCTAAATTACAAATCCAACTTATTGAAGATTTATTAGATGTCTCTCGTATTCAGCAAGGGAAATTAAGCTTAAATATTCAGTCGGTGAATTTAGTGAATACGATTGAAGAGGCTTTGGAGACTGTGCGTCTAGCAATAGAGGCGAAAAATATTCATGTTAAAACTGCACTCAATGTGAATGTTGGTATGGTTGCAGGTGATGCTGCTCGTTTACAACAAATTATCTGGAACCTGCTGGCTAATGCCATTAAATTCACTCCTTCCTCAGGACAAATACAGGTAGTCCTAGAAAGAGTTCATAATTCTGCCCAAATTCAAATTCAAGATAATGGCAAGGGGATAAGTTCAGAATTTTTACCTTATGTATTTGAGTATTTTCGTCAAGCAGATGGCACAATAACAAGACAATTTGGCGGCTTAGGATTAGGGTTGGCTATTGTTAAGCATCTCACAGAACTACATGGTGGCACAGTCAAAGCAGAAAGTGCAGGGGAAGGTATGGGCGCAACATTTACAGTCAATTTACCATTAATGCTGAATGCGCCGCAGAAAGTTCCACAAGTGGGACAGCCAGATAATACTTGGGGTTTAGCTGGACTGTATATTTTGGTAGTAGATGATGATGTTGATACAGGTGAATTCCTCACATTAATGTTAGAACAATCTGGAGCCGAAGTAACAGCAGTGACATCAGCCGGTGAAGCTTTAGAAGTAATAGCCAGAACTAAAGTCGATTTGCTCTTAAGTGATATCGGAATGCCAGGAATAGATGGTTATATGTTGATGCAGTTAATTCGAGCCATGCCTTCAGCAAAAGGTGGTAAAATTCCAGCGATCGCTCTAACTGCTTATGCTGGAGAAATCAACCAAAAACAGGCACTAGCTGCTGGCTTTCAACTGCACTTAGTTAAACCCGTAGAAGCAGAAAAATTACTTCAGGGTATATCAGAGGTTTTAGCTGCTTCACCCCCAGAATTTAGTTATGTTTCCGTAGAAAATTAAAAATATTAATTTATGCAAATTAATAAAGTAAGAAAAGCCGTGATTCCGGCTGCTGGTTTTGGTACTAGATTATTTCCAGCTACTAAAGTTGTGAAAAAAGAACTATTCCCAATTATTGATCAAGATGGTAGAGCAAAGCCTGTAATTTTAGCTATTGTGGAAGAAGCTATTAGTGCAGGAATCACAGAAATTGGTATTGTTGTACAGCCTGATGATATAGGAGTTTTTGCTGATTTATTTAAAAATCCACCCGCACCAGAACTTTTACAAAAACTTTCGCCACAAAATCAAGAATATAGTCAATACTTGCAAGAGTTGGGACAGAAAGTTGTTTTGTTGACACAATCAGAACAAGAAGGATATGGCCATGCAGTATTTTGTGCCAAAGATTGGGTAGGAAATGAACCGTTTTTATTAATGTTAGGTGATCATGTTTATAAATCCGACATAAAAAAAACTTGCGCTCAACAAGTTGTAGAGATTTATGCACAAGTTCATCAAAGTGTTGTTGGCTTAACTATAATGCCAGCAGCGATAATTAACAAAGCCGGATGTGTCACAGGATTGTGGCAAGAGTTTCATTCTATTTTGGAAATAACGCAACTTGCAGAAAAACCCAGTATTGATTATGCTCGTGAGTATTTGCGGGTAGAAGGTATGGCAGAAGATGAGTTTTTATGTGTTTTTGGCTTGTATTTGCTCACACCAAAAATATTTGAATTCTTAGCAGAAAGTATAAACCAAAATTTACGCGATCGCGGTGAATTTCAGTTAACAAATTGTTTAGATAAATTGTGTCAAGTAGAAGGAATGAAAGGATATGTGGTGAAAGGTAAATGTTTTGATACGGGTCTACCAAATACTTATCACCAGACATTGATTGATTTTATATAGCTTGCGTTTAAACACCTGTATATTTATGGTATGGCTGTTGACGTTTAACATAATGGAAAGCCTTGTGTTGTTAGGATTTTATCTGAGCTTGATGTTCTAATTTATAAATAGTAAGAATTAATTCAGAATTAGGCTTTTTCAATTGACTGCCGCCTCTAATAATTGTATGGTTCCAGCATCAGCATCAATTTCCACATTTGCGCCAATCGGTAAAATAAATTTATCTTGAATATGACCAATCATTGCACCATACCAAGCAGGTATTTTTAAAGGAATGATATGGTCTTGTAATACTTCCATTAAAGTCAATGATTTTTCATTAGTTGGCTTACAGTCAGTACATTGACCAAATATAAAACCAGAAATTCTATATAGTATTCCAGCATTTTTTAACTGTGTTAACATCCTATCTACGCGATAAATATCCTCATTGACATCTTCCAAGAATAAAATTCTATTTTGCCAAGCAGGTAGATAGGGAGAACCAACCATCGCAGATAAAACTGATAAATTCCCACCTATAAGTTGACCTTGAGCTTTTCCCGGTGTGATTGTTTGTACTTTTCCTTCAGGAGAATCAGTGTTTTCTAATGTTACTGCTTCTGCATCAAACAAAATACGCTTCAGATACTCCAGCATAAAGGATGTCCAGGTGGATGTAGCCACAGGCCCGTGAAAAGTGAAAATACGACTGCGGGCATTTATAGCTAATAATAAAGAAGTAATATCGCTATAACCCATGAGAATTTTGGCATGGGAATGAATCAAAGGGTAATTGAGTAGGGGTAAAATCCGATTGCAACCCCAACCCCCACGCATAGCCAGAATTGCTTGCACCGAATCATCTGCAAACATATCATTTACATCTTTGGCGCGGTCAGCATCTTTACCTGCTAAATAACCATAACGGTCTAAAATATGTCTTCCCATCTTAGTTTTTAATCCCAAGTTAGTCAGATGTTGCTGCACTATTTCTATGTATCGAGGCTCAAAGGTACCAGCCGGCGCAATTAATCCCACCGTATCGCCTACTTGTAACCGTTGTGGCTTGATGATAGTGTTTGACGATGACAGATTGTTGCTCCTACTCTTCCGGAGAAGCAAGCTACGTGTAGCGTCTTGTAGAGAAGACGGTTCCTCACCTTGAACAGTAAGTAGAGGAATCTGAGTAGCTACAGTAGCTAATCCGCAAGTTTTCAGAAATTGCCGACGCTTGATATTCATCTCACACCTCTAGGAAACCCCCATCATAGCTGTACTCAGCTTAGTAGTGGGAGAAATAGCTGTTGACGGTTGACAGGCTTGAAAGCTTTGTGTTGTCAGGGTTTGATCTTAGCTTGGTGTCCTAATCTATCTGGCTACGACTATATATAGGAAATATCAAACATTTAAAAATCGATTAATGGCAAGATGATAGTAAACGTTGTACCAACCCCAACCTCACTATTAACGATAATTTCACCACCGTGAGCATCAACACATTTTTTAACAATAGCTAGCCCTAAACCAGTACCTGCTATTCCTCCTACATTTTCCCCACGATGGAATGATTGAAATAAGTTCTTTTGGTCTGCTGGAGAAATACCAATGCCGCAATCTTGAATTTTAAGCATGACTGCATGATTATTAGCAGTCAATTCAAAGTGGATTATACCGCCGGGAAGGGAATATTTAATAGCGTTACCTAGTACGTTACCTAAAATGTGACGCAGTAAAGTTTCATCTAATAAGGCTTCATCAAATGTTTTATTACAGGTAAAAATTACAGTTAGCTGCTTCTCGCCTATAGTTAATTGCGCTTCTGCTACTAATTGGCGACAGAATGCTTCCAAATCTATAGCGATAAGTTCACACTGGAGTTTACCTGATTCAGCTTTACCTATTAATGATACTTCATCTAATAGCTGTGCCATATTTTTAATGGCGGAACGAATCATTTGTAAATGAGAACGTTTTTTCTCTTGGGTTAATTTGTCTTCATTGTTTTGCAACAATCCAGCAGCTAGCAAAATAGTATTGAGGGGATTACGAATGTCATGGGAGAGCATAGAAACAAACTCAGATTTAAACTGGTTAATTTCTTGTGCTTTTACCAATTCAGCCGTGCGTTCTTCCACCCGGTTTTCTAAGGTTGTATTCATGGTACGTAATGTTTCTAATGCTTGCTTACGCTCGATTGCATAACATACAGCACGAACCAAGACATGAACATTTACCTGTCGCTTAACTAAATAATCTTGCGCTCCCTGTCTGACTGCTTCAATGGCTAAGTCTTCATCGTTAGTATTTGTTAAGACAACAATCGGTACGCTGGGAGCGAGTCCTATTAATCTGGGTAGAGATGATAATCCTTGGCTATCCGGTAGGGTGAGGTCTAACAAAATCACATCGTAGCTGGTCTGTTTGAGTTCATTGAGTGCTTCCTGTAATCGCGTCACATGAACCAGAACAAATTGTTTGGACTCAGCTTGATGCAAATATTCCTGTAATAACCTAGCTTCTGCGAGGCTATCCTCGATTAATAAAATCCTGACTGAGTGTCCAACCATAATTTTCTGGTTTTACCCCCTTGAAAGTAGTGAATGGGGAGTAATCAATTCAAAATTCAAAATTCAAAATTTAAAATTTAAAATTTAATAATTTTCTCCCCTGCTCCCGTGCTTTTTCATCGCCCTCACTCCGGTGGTAGAGTGACGGTAGAGAGCCAAAACTCTTCTATTCCTTTGACGATTTGGAAAAGTTGGGTGAGGTTGCGGGATTTGGTGATGTAGCAGTTTACGTGTAGGTCGTAGCTGTGAAAAATGTCGTCTTCGTTTCTGGATGTTGTGAGAACTACTACCGGTATCCGTTTAAGTACTGGGTCGGCTTTGATTTCCGCCAGTACTTCTCTACCATCTTTTCTGGGTAGGTTTAAATCCAAGAGAATGAGGTCTGGACGCGGTGCATGGGTATACTCTCCTTCCCGGCGCAGATAGGCCATTGCGTCCATACCATCTCTAACTGTTACCACTTCGTGTGGCAATTGGCTATTTTTAAATGCTTCTTGGATGAGGCGGATATCGGCTTTATTGTCCTCAACTAAAAAGATTGTTTTGTGTTTTTCTTCCGTTTCTACGCTCACGCTCTCGACCTCCAACTGGTATCGTAAAGTAGAAGGTAGCACCTTCACCAAGTTGTGACTCTACCCAGATTCGTCCCCGGTGACATTCGATAATTTTCTTACAGATTGCTAGACCCATACCTGTACCATGATACTCGTCCCGCGTGTGTAAGCGTTGGAAAATTACGAAAATACGATCGCTAAATTGGGGGTCAATACCAATCCCATTATCTCTGACGGAGAATAGCCATTCGTCTTCTAGCCTTTCTGCACCTATATGAATTTGCGGCGCTTCCTGACTGCGGAATTTAATGGCGTTGGCTATCAAATTCTGGAATAGCTGCATGAGTTGGGTACTACCAGCCATTACCGTTGGTAAAGGGTCGTGAGTAATTGCCGCGCCTGTTTCGGCGATACGTTGGCGCAAGTTACCCAAAGCCTTATCCAATGCTTTTTCTACTTCTGTTAGTTGAAAAGCGATCGCTTGTGTATCTACTTTAGAATACGCCAAAACGTCATCAATTAAGGTCTGCATCAAGCTTACACCCTCGACGGCAAAAGTGATAAATTCGTTGGCATCTGCATCTAGTTCATCTTGATAGCGCATCTCCAACAACTGCACATAATTCGCTACTTGATTGAGCGGTTCTTGTAAGTCATGGGATGCAACATAGGCAAACTTTTTCAGTTCGGCGTTGGAACGTTCTAAATCCTGCGCTAACTGCGCCAACTCATCGGCTTGGCGCAGAACGATATTCACAATTGCTTTCCGCAATTCTAACGCCGCTTTAATTTCCACATATCGCCAAGGTAAAGAAGTGAGGCGGACTGTTTCTTTCCACAACTCAAAGGATTTGCGGGGACACAGACGCACATTCCCATCTAACTTATTAACTTCAAAGGGCTGATTAGGGTCACCACCCCAGTTTACAGTTTGAATTACTTCCGGTCGAAACCACAAAACATAATTCCGTTGGGAAATAGGAATCGCTAACAAACCACTGGCGACATTTTTATATCTTTCCGCATCTGGATAAACTTGCGGTAAGGAATCAGTGTAGAAAACTTCTTCCTCGACGTTGTTCTTCAACCACTGGACTAAGAAAACTAAATCTTCTGCTTTGGGAGTCTCACCGATTAATGTACAATGGTCGCCAAAACAGACAGCCGCACCTTGGGCGCTGGTTAAATCTAAAAGATTCGGCTGATGCTTAACTAAACCATCAACAAAGTTATCTTCTTGGGACATATATTCAACCAAGAGTGATTGAATATGGGTCAGATTCATCCGATAATCGTAATCTTCTGTTTCTTCCCTGGCGGAGATTTCCGCAAATATCACCCGTCCCAAAAATTCGCAGGCTTTCCGCAATTCATAGGAAACATATTTGGCTGAAAGATGGTGACAAGCAATTAATCCCCACAGTTTATTGTCTTTAATTAAGGAAATAGTTAAGGAAGCACCGACACCCATATTATGTAGATATTCCAGGTGACAGTTCGCCGCACTTCTGAGAATTGAGTTAGTTAAATCAACCGGGCGATCGCTCACTGGATTTACAGATGGTATCATCTGTATAGCTTGAGCCTGAGCATTGGGAATCACCCGGATGGAATTAGAAATAAATAATTTTCTGGCTGGTTTAGGTATATCAGATTCTGGATAATGCAGTCCTAAGTATGGTTCTAGGCTGTCTAGTTTTTCTTCCGCGATGACTGAACCATGTCCATCATCATCGAACTTATATAACATTACCCGATCAAAATCGGTAACTTTGCGGACTTCTTGGACAATTATCTGACAAAAATCCCGCAGATTAGCTGTTTTCTGCAACTGATTTATTGAAGCTTTAGCCAGATGATAGAAGCTTAAAAATGGGATATTTTCTTGAGTAATTGCCGGTTCTAACTCCAGAATCAAAAAGCCTTCCGTATTGCGATGAAAAACTGCATCAAATACTGCGTAATCATCCCCCTTTTTTCTGATCCAAATTTTGGTAGGGTTAATAAATTCCAGATTTCCAGAAGATAAGCCTGTTTGAATCCGTTCTATTTGGAATGAATCGAGTAAGTCTTCTAATTTTTTCTGTAATATATCTTCAGTCTTGATACCCAAAATACCCCAAGTATTGTTGCTCACTTGTAATATTTTCAGATCAGGCTCTTCTAAAACCAAAAGCACACCATGTGGTTGAATCTGTCCGGAAAGATGAATTGGCGCTTCTTTTAAACTAGTAACATTAATATTGGGTGATTCTAAGTCTATTCTCATAACAATCCTCTTTGATTCCCTGGAATCATCAAAATTATAGTCGATATATTTTTTAAGCTAAGTAATTAATTATTTACATTCCTTAATTTAAGACATTACTAATTACTAACTACAAATTACTTACTGCTTGCGCTAACAGTCTAACAGTCGGAAAAGATACATAGAGATAAGAAATGTAAAAAAGCGGTGATTGATTAAACCGTATATATTTAGCTATGTAAACAAAATCTGAATTATAGTTATTGTTCAGTTTGGTAGAGTGCGTCAGGGCGATATAACCTAACTATAATCAGAAATTATTCATACTGACGCACCCTACATTTGGATATTTTTTACTCTGTAAGCCCCTTATATCAGTAATAAAAAATTTATCAAAATTTTTAATTTTGAATTGGAGTGAAGTGATACCAATTCAAAATTCAAAATTCAAAATTCAAAATTAAGAATCAAGACAGGATAAGCGTTTGGGGCTGTATATCTGTCGAATTATTTTTTCAAATTGGTATGACTTGAATATTAATATGCGATCGCACTATTTTGAATCAGGCGTTGCTGATTAGTGGGATGATTTTTGTCTCACGCATTCGCCCTTGGCGTTCCCGAAGGGTAGGCGCAAAGACGCAAAGAATCAATATTCTGCTTTGTACAAAAGTCCCAATTCATCCCGCATTTATGCAACGCCTTTTGAATCAATCGTTTTTGTAAAGCAACAACTACAGCTTGATGGCGATCGCTAACCTCTAATTTGTGTAGAATAGCATGAACATGAACTCTAACTGTTCCAGGGGTAATGTAGAGTGCCGTAGCAATTTCCTGATTCGTTTTACCCTTGACAAGGAAAGCTAAAATTTCTAATTCACGCCCAGTTAAAGGGTGATCAGATTTTGTGAAATTTTGTTCTGGCGGTTGAGACTGGCTAGACTCAATTGAAGAGCGAATTTCCCTAGTTGCAGTTTCATCCCACCAAGAAGCCCCAGCCGCTACAGAACGCAGTGCCAATACTAATTTTTCGGCTATAATTCCTTTGAGACAATATCCTTGAGCGCCTGCTTCAATTAATTTAGAAATTAACGGTTTTTGGGAATGGGAAGTCAAAACTAAAATTGGTAGTTGAGGATTTTGCTGCTTAATTTGTTTACAAGCTTCTATTCCCCCCAACCCTGGTAATCCTACATCTAATAACACCACATCCAGAGAGTTTTGCCTGATTAAATCAAGGGCTGTTTCACCATCTTCAGCCTCAGCAATAATTTCTAAATCTGCTTCTTGTTGTAATCGCACGCGCAAGCCTAAGCGAAAGAGTTCATCATCTTCAACCAACAAAATTTTTACCGGGTTAGAAGCCATCCGACGCAGATAAAGAGGGCTGAAATGGGAGAACAGGCAATTTGAATGCAAACATAGCACCCGTAGGAACTCTATTCTCTGCCCAAATTATACCGTTATGAGCTGCAATAATTTGTCGAGATAAATAAAGTCCTAAACCTGAACCTTTGGCTTGGCGTTCACTATGTCCTTGATAAAATCGTTCAAATAAATGAGGAAACTGTTCTGCTTGAATACCTGCACCAGTATCGGAAATTTTTACTACTTGATAGGAGGCCTGGGTTTCTAATATAACCTCTACACGATCGCCCCGCCGAGAATGATTGATAGCATTGACTAGGAGATTATACAACACCCGTTGCAATTGTAGAGGATCACCTTTTACCCACAGCGATCGCCGCCAATCAGAGTCACCATAATTAAACGATATATGAACTCGCCGACTAGCAGCCAAATCAATTAGTGTACTCGCTGCTTCCTCTGCCAAGGTGGTTAAATCCACAGGAATTAAATTTAGCTCTAGACCTTCTGTATCATTGCGATAGATATCTAATAAAGTTTCTAGGAGTTGTAGAGAAGTTTGATGGCTGCGGATAATTGTGGCTAACACCGGCTGCTGTGCTGATGATACCGCACCAAATTTTTCTTGTTGAACAGCTTTGAGAGTTTCAATAGCACCCAAAAGCGGTGTTTTCAAATCGTGGGTGAGAGTGGAAGCAAAATCTTCCCGCAGTCTCACTAATTCTTCCTGTGATTCTATTGTGGCACGAGTGAGGGCGATCGCTTCTTGAGAACGACGCAGGCGATCGCTTAAAATTCCTGTTACAATCAAGGACATACAGGCGATCGTCCGACTAGCAACTGTAGGAAACCTAATCACTTCATTATCTGGAAGCCAAATATTAAGAATTGTTAAAAATACAGCAATAAATGTCGTCGATAAAGTTGCTATACGTCCAAACCAGTGATTAGCTAACAGAATTGTCCCAGTATAAAGATACCCAAATACATATTCTGTTGGCGTAGAAAACTCCATAGATATCACTGTGATCAATAGCCCTAAGATGACTGAGGCTTTTACCAAAAATGAGTTTTGGGATAGTAATTTAGTTCGCCGGGCTAGCATTTATATTAACTTGTGATTTGGCTATAAAACTAATATTCTCTTTATAAGATATACGTAGGGTGGGTAATGACCACTCTACAGATACTTAGATATTTTCTAAAATTAAATCAGATTATACCAATTCTCTATGAAGTTGCGCCCAATAAATAATGTAGAGACGTTGTATGCAACGTCTCTACAGTGCAGACTAAACCCAAGATTTAAACCACATCCGCATTTTGTAACCCTCAGGAGAAAGAGGTAACCCTAAATAAACGGGTAGCCAAAAAATAAGCGCAGCAACAATTACAAAGGAAATCGTCACACCGACAATCCGCAATGGGCGATAATAACTACGCAGACATTGATCAACAAACCAGGCGATCGCTAAAAATGCAAACACTACACCTGTCATGTAATGATAGATAAAAACGCACCGTGATACTATCGTCCAAGGTAATAAATTAATAGCGTAATTCCAGACTATATATAAAGCAATCCAAGTATCAACAGAAAGTTTTTCTGGTAAAGATAGGCGCTTTTCTTTTACCAAAGGAATCATTACTTTTGCTATCAGCATCCCCAGTAAAAATAATAATGCAGCCACGCCAAACCACCATAAAAAAGGATTCCCCATTGCATGAACATCATAAATCACTTTCCCCGCACCACTAGGCAAAGGCGGCCCTAAGACAGGTAATGGATCATTAACACTTTGAGCCGTTTGATAATAATATGCCATTGGCCGAATCATCAAAGGCCATTTATACCAAGCAGCGCAGTAAGGATGTACTTGAGCCGTATTACCGTCAAGACGTTCATGAAAGCCTAATATTTCTTGATGTACTTGAATAAATCCAAACTTAGGATTTATTTGTAAATGCGGTATCCAAATCAAACTATAAATTACAGTGGGGATAATCCCTAAGAAAAATATAATTTGTCCAATATTGATTTGTGTTATATTATATAGTGAAGTCTGAAGGCTAATAGGTTCTACATCAACAGAATTATCTCTTGGTTGATATTCAGATGTAACGAATTTCCAAATCCAACCTATACTCCAAATTAAATAAATACCTGCTAAATAAAATAAACCATTCCATTTTGTGGCAACTGCACAACCAAAAGCCATACCAGCTATGACTAAATATAAATTACGTCTCTGCCTTTGACTAGTTAATGCTAATAAGAATAACCATTGCCCCAATAATCCAAATACAACAATATAAATATTGATGAGGGCATAACGAGATTCCACAATAAACAAACCATCGCAAGCTGTGAATAAACCAGCAATTAAAGCAAAGCTGCGTCGATAACTGATGTGATAGGCGATATTGGCAATAATTAGCGGAATAAATGAGCCAGATAAAGCATTCACCCAACGATAACTCCCAGGAGACCGCAATGCACCAGTTAATCCATTTACGCCCTCTGTCCACAAAGGAATATAGCTACTCAGCCACATTCCCATAGCAATCATATATTTGCCTAAAGGTGGATGAGCATCGAAAAATGGTATGTAGTTGAGATAGTTGTGACCAAATTTAGCGTAGTAAATTTCATCAAATACGAGAGTATTAAATCTATCTAGTCCCCAAAACCGTAAGGACAGGGACAGTAAAAATATACCGACCAAGCCAATTCGATACCAATTTTTAGTCATTAGTCAATAGTCATTAGTCAATAGTCATTAGTATAAAACTGTCTTGACCGTTGACTTTTGACCGAACAAAAAAGGATACAAGCCCCCGGATTTATCCGTGGGGTCTTTAATTTTGAATTTTGAATTTTGAATTTTGAATTTTGAATTTTGAATTGGAGCGAAGCGACTTGACGCGCCCTACCAAACTAAAGAATTTACAGATAAGCATTTTCCGTAAACGAGAATTGAGCGAGGATTGAGGGCTGAAGAGTAGACTATTCAATAGCTACAGCTTTTTATTAAGCCAAGCTCTTGAGAAGAGTGTAAAGTTTTTTTAATTTATGCAAACTTTTGTGATACTTTTAAACACAGGAGCAAAACTGTATCCTCTGAAACTTTTTGCTTCGCCTCTTGTCAGGTAAAAACTTCGCTAGGTAGCTCTCTGTATGGCAATTACTATCGATTCCGCCCGTCGTATCTTCCCCAACACATTACAGGCTGATGCAGTGCCAGCGCTGACTGCACGATTCAACCAACTCAGTGCAGAAGATCAACTGGCATGGACATGGTTCGCTTTCTTAGAGATGGGCAAAACCATTACTGTTGCAGCCCCTGGTGCAGCTAGTATGCAGTTTGCAGAAGGCATTCTCAAGCAAATCAAAGAAATGACCTTTGAAGAACAAACTCAGGTTATGTGCGATTTGGCAAATCACACAGATACGCCCATTTGCCGCACCTATGCTACTTGGTCGCCTAATATCAAGCTAGGTTTTTGGAATCAACTGGGAGAATGGATGGAGCAAGGTGTTGTTGCACCAATTCCTGCTGGCTATCAGCTCTCAGCCAATGCTAATGCAGTATTGGAAACCTTGAAAAGTCTGGATCAAGGACAACAGATTACCGTCCTCCGCAGTTCTGTTGTAGACATGGGATTTGATGCAGCTAAACTAGGCGGCTATACAAGAGTTGCTGAACCATTAGTTGCACCTAAAGATATTTCCCAGCGTGTTCAAGTCTCCATCGAGGGAATTAATAATTCCACCGTGTTGAATTACATGAACAACTTGAACGCCAATGACTTTGATGAACTGATCAAGTTGTTCGTGGAGGATGGAGCTTTGCAGCCTCCCTTCCAAAGACCAATTGTTGGTAAGGATGCAATTCTGCGGTTCTTCCGTGAAGAATGCCAGAACCTTAACTTGCTCCCAGAGCGCGGTGTAGCTGAACCCGCAGAGGATGGTTACACTCAGGTGAAAGTAACAGGTAAAGTTCAGACCCCTTGGTTTGGTGCAGCAGTAGGGATGAACATGGCTTGGCGCTTCTTGCTCAACCCCCAAGGTAAAATCTTTTTTGTAGCTATTGACTTGTTAGCCTCTCCCAAAGAACTTTTAAACTTGGTTCGCTAAGGGAAAATAACAAAAAACTAAAAAATAAATTATCGCGGTGAGCGCTCTCTTAACCAAGGGCGCTCAATTATTCTGAGCAAACGCAATTAATACACCAGTTTAAGATTGAGTCATGCACGTGAGTGAAGCCGAGTGGACTGATATTGAGAAGAAGATAGCTAGAACAGCCTTTGATCAAGCTTACAAGCGAGAGATTGAGGCTTTGCTGAAACAGGTTCAAAAGGAAGCCAGCACACTTGTAGAGTTGGACGAGCTTTGGCAATTACACGATTTCTTGAGTGCTAGAAGGCATGAAATCGAGGGTAAATATGATTACCAATACTCGGCTCTGTTGTTTGTCTTTGCTGGGTTAGTCAAAGATGGCTGGCTTCATGTCAACGAACTGGAAGGGTTATCTAAAGACAAGCTTTCCAAAGTGTCAGCCTTGGCTAGGATGTAAATTTTGCTGAGTAAGCAATTCTGTAATTTTGAATTTTGAATTTTGAATTTTGAATTTTGAATTGATTTACCTCTTGCCTCAGCTTTGCTGTTCCACCTTAGCTATTTCCAGCATCGTTTTTAATACAGAGTCGGGATTGAGACTAATAGAATCAATTCCCTCTTCTACCAAAAACTGGGCAAATTCCGGGTAATCGCTTGGTGCTTGTCCACAGATGCCGATTTTGCGGCGTTGTTTTTTTGCAGAGGCGATCGCCATTTTCACCATTTGTTTCACAGCTGGGCTACGTTCGTCAAATAGTCGAGCGACTAAAGCTGAATCTCTATCTAATCCTAGTGTCAGCTGAGTCAGGTCGTTGGAACCAATGGAGAAACCGTCGAACACCTCTGCAAACTGTTCGGCCAAGATGACGTTACTTGGTAACTCGCACATTACATAAACCTGCAAGTCGTTAACACCTTGTTTTAAATTATGTTTTGCCATCTCTGCTAAAACCAAGCGTCCCTCCTCTGGTGTGCGACAGAAAGGAATCATGGGAATAACGTTAGTTAACCCCATCTCATCTCGCACCCGCTTGATAGCATGGCATTCTAAAGCAAAACCTTCTCTGTAACCTGGATCATAATAACGTGCAGCCCCCCGCCAGCCCAGCATCGGGTTTTCTTCGTCTGGTTCAAATTGGGAACCCCCTGCAAGGTTGCGATATTCATTACTCTTAAAATCGGACATTCGCACAATTACAGGTTTGGGATAAAAGGCTGCGGCAATTCTGCCCACACCTTGGGCTAATTTATCGACGAAATATTGGGGTTTATCATCATACGTGGCGGTGATAGCCGCAACTTTGGCTTTTTGTTCTGCATCCGCTAATTTGTCGTAGTGAATCAATGCCAAAGGATGGACTTGAATTTGGTTAGCAATGATAAACTCCGTCCGGGCTAAACCAACACCATCATTGGGAATTGCCGATAAACTAAACGCTTCTTGGGGATTACCCACATTCATCAAGATTTGGGTATGGGTGCGGGGTAAGTTTTCTAAGGGAACTTCTTTGACTTCAAAAGGTAATAACCCAGGATAAACTTTACCTTCCTCGCCCTCCGCACAAGAAACAGTCACCTCTTGTCCAGTTGTTAAAACCTGCGTAGCGTTACCACAGCCAACGATCGCCGGCACTCCCAATTCCCGTGCGATAATTGCCGCATGACAAGTACGACCACCAGAGTTAGTAATAATTGCACTGGCACGTTTCATAATTGGTTCCCAATCAGGGTCAGTTCTCTCCGTCACCAAAACTTCCCCGGCTTGGAATTCTTCTATTTGTTTGGCATCTAAAATTACCCGCGCTTTCCCTTGGCTAATGGCTTCACCAATGGCGCGCCCAGTAACGAGGGGGAGGCGTGATATATTCTGTGTTTTCTCCCCAGTCCCCAGTCCCAAGCGATAACTCCGCAACACATTCCCATTCTTCTGGGACTGCACCGTTTCTGGACGTGCTTGCACTACAAAAAGTTGGTTGGTGATGCCATCTTTTGCCCATTCAATATCCATTGGGGTGTAACTACCGTGGGCTTGAGAATAATGGTCTTCAATTAAACAAGCCCAATGAGCCAGTTGTAAAATGTCTGCGTCACTGAGAGCAAATTTATTTTGTTCTACTATTGATACGGGTTCATTTTTAGTAGATTGAGAGCCTTCATCGTAGACCATTCTTAATTCTTTACTACCTAATTCTTTATCAATAATTGGTTTAAATCCTGCTTTTAATGTCGGCTTAAATACACAATATTCATCTGGATTAACTGTGCCTTGGACAACGTTTTCACCTAAACCGTAGGCTGCTGTAATTAAGGCTGCATCTTTAAAACCTGTTTCTGTGTCAATGGAAAACATCACCCCAGAGGTGGCTAGGTCAGAACGTACCATTTTCTGCACACCCACAGCCAAGGCGACACTAAAGTGATCAAATCCTTTAGTATGGCGATAGGAAATGGCACGGTCTGTAAATAGGGAAGCAAAGCATTTATGACAAGCTGCTAATACTTCTTCTGCGCCAACTACATTGAGATAAGTTTCTTGTTGTCCAGCGAAACTCGCATCTGGTAAGTCTTCGGCTGTGGCGCTGGAACGGACGGCGACATCTGTGTCAGGATTGTACTGCTTACACAAACTTTCATAAGCAGAGGCGATCGCCTGTTGTAATTCTACAGGAAATGGGGTGTGCATGAGGAGCGATCGCGCTTTGAGTCCCCGTTCTTGTAAATTTCTCACATCCTCCACATCCAAATCTGCAAACAGTTCCCGTAACTTGGCTTCTAACCCAGCCGATTGGATGAAATAACGATAAGCGTAAGCAGTAGTAGCAAATCCTGTCGGTACGTTCACACCTTTGGGTGTCAGTTGCTGAATCATTTCCCCCAAAGAGGCATTTTTACCACCCACTAAGGCAATATCTTTAATGCCAACTTTATCCAGCCAGAGAACCAACGATTCCTCTTGAGAACATTTTGCCAAAGTGTTTTGAGATACTGTCACCATCAGTATTACCTCCCTGATTAATGCTTTGGTTCTGGAGAATTAGTTTTTTATTTTTGTTACTTCGGCGGTCGGACAGAACGCCATCACAGCACCACTAACACGATCAATACTGTTTATACTTCGCTGTGTGCTTAATAATTCCTTTGGGATCACCATAGCAAAAAAAAATAGATTTTGGTTTTTCACACCATGTCTTCAAGATTCGTAAACAAACCAAAACTATGGTTCCAGTATTCCTACAGATATTTATATTTTTGTAATAATCAAATCTCTTTCTTAAGTAAGTAGGCCGTCCAACAACAAAACTATCTTAGTTAAGAAAGATGAACTAGAATCATCCCTCCTCATTCCTTCAGCATACCTGACTATTCTCGACTCCAAATATTTATGCTGTCCTACTTATATCTTTGGGTATTTGCTTCCAAAACCAGCAGTTGTTTAAACTTTTTATCTTGATATTTACTTGATAATTTATCTCCGACGAAAGTTTATATATAACCAGAGTTACGGATATCATATATGACGTAGAAGGAGATATTAGGTGACAAAAATGATGGGAAATCAACAAATAACCTATCCACTAGCTCCACTCAGTCTGAACAAAGATGAACTAAGTACGATTCGTAATCGCCGTGCCGTCAGGCGTTTACGGATGGAACAAAATTTTGCTTACTGGATATTTAGAACTGTGACAATTTCCTCTATCGTCGGTGCTGTATTGTTTGGTATAGGTGCCGCGACTTGTTGGAAATTAGAGATGAATAGTCAACCAATTCCTACCATCAATAACAGACAAGATTGGCAAACAAAGAAGCAGGTATGTGTGGGTTGGATGCTTTTTGCTATTTCTAGTTTTCTTGCCAGTACTTCATTAGGTAAAAAATCTGAAAGTTTGACAGCAGTCGAATAATTTTTATTAGGTACATTAGACAATAAGAGACTATTGATAAAATCAATCTGATTTGCAGATGAAAACGAAAAACCAAGGGTGTAGAGGAGATTTATTGTACAAGTTCTTTGACCTCCGCCCCATCAAACACCTGAAACTTTTGAGAAATGGGAGCCTTACCCCCATACACCCAGTCCTAACAGACTATCTGGGTGCATAAGTCCTAGCCAAAAAACAACTTGGTTTCACTAAAAAGATATGATATTTTGTAATTATCGATACTCATTAATAAAAATAACTATGATAGGTAATTTTCTTGGTTAATCTTGTAACCTACCTTTAGTTTTACAGGGAAAAATAACAGTTAAAAACTAATCCATATAAATCAAACTTAATCGACAAACAGCAGGAAAATCCTATATTACCAATCACCAATTACGGAAAAATAGGGAATCTCGAAAGCAAGATTAGAAAATTTTTAGCAATAATTGAAAAGACAAGATGTACTCTCGATTTGTAAACTAGACTTTATCATTCACCTTTAGGTAGATTGGCGAAAATATAAAAACAGTATATTTTGGGTGAGCTAACACAAAGCGATTTATGGAGACTCATGCTAAATAAGTAAATTCCATCGCCTACATATTTATCCTTGTGACAATTACGCGATGTGCGACTTATTCTTAAAACCCCTCTCCAAACCTCTCCCCTGCAAGGAGGAGCCACTGCTTTGCGCGGGTTCCCCGCGTTGTAGCAAGTGGCGTAGAGGCTTTAATTATTACTCCCCTTTCCTTGTAGGGAAGGGGTTGGGGGTTAGGTCTAGGAGAAAATTGCACACGGCGTGACAATTGTTAGTTAATTAGTTCTTAGGTTCCCTGTAAACCATGTCATCCTCTGAGCCTCAAACTGATTTTAGAGATAATCTTCCCCAGGAACCCCCTGAGCCACCACCAAAACAACGGCGGTGGCTCAGGTTATTGTTGGCTGCCATCCTATTATTAGGGGGTGGAACAGCTATAGTTTGGCGGTTACTGACTCCGAGCGATCGCCCACCAGCTACGGCTGAGGCTCAACCCCCAGGCGTAAGAGTAAAAACGTCACCAGTACAAGTCGGCACTATTGAAGAAAGCACAGACTTTGTGGCTAGCTTAGAGTCCCGGCGTTCCGTCACTCTCCAACCAAGAGTACAGGGTCAAGTGACCCAAATATTTGTGCGATCAGGAGATGCGATCGCCTCTGGTGCAGCCGTGATTCAAATCGACCCCAGACAGCAGCAAGCAGCCGTTATCAGTAACGATGCAGCCACCCAAGCCAGCAAAGCACAGCTAGAAAACGCCAATGCTACCCTCAAATCCTTAGAAGCCGAAAGATTATCTAATGTTGCTGATGTGCGATTGAATCAGCAAGAGTACGACAGGTATGCTTCTTTAGCCGATCAAGGCGCTGTATCTCGACAAACTAAAGATCAGTATGCCAACAGAATAGCGACAGCACGAGCGAATCTCAACGCCATAGAATCTAGGATTCAAGCCCAAAAAGCTAGTGTCGCCCAAGCACAAAAATCAGTGCAGCAAGCCCAGGCTAACACTGACGAGCAACAAGTCCAACTCCAGTTCTATCGCATCACCGCCCCTTTTGAAGGCACTGTCGGCAATATCCCTATCAAGATTGGTGATTTTGTCAATAGTTCCACACCACTATTAACCATCACTCAAAACCGACCCTTGGAGGTCAATATCTCTGTACCTCTAGAAAGAGGCCCCCAATTACGTCAGGGAATGCCCGTAGAGATTATGAACACCCAAGGTCAAACATTGGGTACTAGTAGGGTATTTTTCATTGCTCCTAATGCCAGCAATGAAACCCAATCAATTCTTGTAAAAGCCTTATATAACAACACAAATGGTCAACTAAGGGCAGATCAACTAGTGAGAGCTAGAGTGATTTGGAATCAACGCACAGGCGTTTTAATTCCAATTACAGCAGTCACACGCATCGCCGGGGAAACTTTTGTCTATGTCACCCAAACGGAAAAAACACCCCAAGGAACATCCCAACTAGTTGCGCGGCAAAAACGAGTGCAGTTGGGTGACATCAGAGGAAATAATTACCAAATCATCAAAGGATTGCAGTCAACAGACACAATTGTCACCTCAGGACTGCTGAATCTCCGTGATGGCGTTCCTATTGTTCCAGAATCTTAGGGTTGGGGACTGGGTAATGGGGACTGGGTACTGGGAGAATAAACCCAAAACCCCAAACCCGAATCCCTAAACCCCAAACCCGAATCCCTAAACCCCAATCCCTAAACCCCAATGTTTGTTGACTTCTTTATCAGGCGACCTGTATTTACAAGTGTCTGCGCCATTATCATTTTGCTGGTAGGCGCGATCAGTATACCTACCCTACCTACGGATCGCTATCCGGAAATTAGCCCCACACAAATTGTTGTTAATGCTAACTACACTGGGGCTAGTGCGGAAGTCGTAGAAAATACAGTAACGAGTATCTTAGAGCGCCAAATCAACGGCGTTCAAGGTATGAAGTACATGACATCTAGCAGCAGTAACGATGGTACGAGTACAATTACCATCACCTTTGACCCGTCACGGGACAAAGATATTGCCGCCGTTGATGTCCAAAATCGCGTATCTATTGCCCAGCCCCAGTTACCAGAGGCTGTACAACGTACTGGAGTCACAGTCAGCAAACAATCCAACAATATCCTGTTAGCGATGGGGCTGTATAGCGAACAACAGGAATATGACACCGTATTTTTAAGTAACTATGCCGACCAATATATAGTAGATGCCATCAAAAGACTGGATGGTGTAGGCGAGGCGCGGATTTTTGGTGAACGGCGCTATGCGATGCGGTTGTGGCTTGACCCAAATCGTCTAGCCAGTCGCAAGCTGACGGCTCAAGATGTAATTGATGCCATTAACGAACAAAACATACAGGTAGGGGTGGGGCAAATCGGTCAGCAGCCGTCCCTACCAGACCAGATGTATCAAATAGACTTACAGGCTCGCGGCAGACTCTCCGAAGCCACGGAATTTGCCGACATGGTAATTAAAACGGGGAGCGATGGCACACTCATCAAGCTCAAAGATGTAGGTAGGGCAGAATTGGGGGCAGAAAATTATAGTTCGTTTCTGCGATTCCGAGGTAATGAGGGTGTGGGTATAGGGATATTTCCTACCCCAGGTAGTAATGCTTTAGAAGTCTCTAAGGCAGTAAAAACCGAAATGGCTCGGTTAGCGGAAAGCTTTCCCCCAGGGTTGAAATATCAAGTGGCGTTTGATACAACCCTGTTTGTGGAAGAATCCCTCGCGGAAGTAGTCAAGACACTGATAGAAGCCCTGATTCTGGTCGTTTTGGTAATTTTTCTCTTCTTGCAGGACTGGCGTACAACCCTGATTCCGGTAATTACCATCCCCTTAACTTTGATTGGGACTTTTGCCTTTATTAAGGTCTTTGGGTTTTCCATTAACACCTTAACTTTGTTTGGTTTGACATTAGCTACAGGGTTAGTGGTGGACGATGCGATTATCGTGGTGGAAAACATTTCCCGATTAATTGAGGAAGAAGGAATGTCGCCCCGTCAGGCTGCATCCGAGTCCATGCGAGAACTGTTTGGGGCTGTAATTGCTACTTCCTTAGTATTGATGGCGGTATTTGTTCCTGTTGCCTTCTTTCCAGGTACTACAGGACAGATTTATAAACAGTTTGCCCTGACCATTGCCTTTTCGATGGTCATTTCCACCTTTTTGGCTCTAACACTTACACCTTCCGTTTCCGCCTTATTGCTACGTCGGGGACAGCGTCCCCGTGGTTGGTTAGGCAAAATTTTTCACCAGATTAATAGGTTTTTGGATTGGGTGCGCCGGGGATATGAGCGATCGCTCAATATTCTTGTGAAGGTTAGGGCGATCGTTGTTGTATTATTCCTAGCTTCCATCGCCTTGACAGGCTGGGTTTATCTCAGCGTACCCACAGCATTTATCCCCGACGAAGACCAAGGCTATTTCATCACCATCATCCAAGGGCCAGAAGGAGTTTCCCTCAACTACACCAGCAATGTCATGGCTCAGGTGGAAAAAGAAATCCTCAAATTGCCAGAAGTTACAGGAACCTTTGCCATTGGTGGCTTTAGTTTTAGTGGTAACAGTGCCAACAGTGGGGTAATTTTTACTACCCTCCAACCTTGGGATGAGCGCCAACAACCAGGACAATCAGCACCAGAAATTATTGGCAAGTTGGCGGGAGTCTTCGCCAACATCACCGAAGCCAGAATTTTCCCAGTGAGTCCTCCACCCATTGATGGTTTAGGAAACTTCGGCGGTTTTCAATTTGAACTGCAAGATAGAGCAGGTAACAGTGGTTTAGATAATCTGCTGCAAGTCATGGGTCAGATCATGATGAAGGGGAATCAGACTCCTGGTTTGCAAGGTGTATTTAGTACTTTTAGTGCTAACACACCCCAAATGTTTATTGACATCGATCGCAACAAAGCCAAAGCCTTACAAGTTGATGTAGACGAAGTATTTAACACTCTGCAATCTTACTTGGGTTCCAGGTACGTCAACGATTTTAATTTTCAACAAAGGACTTACCGAGTTTACGTGCAAGCAGATGCGCCATTTCGCTCTAACCCTGAGGATATTGGTAAATTATATGTCCGCGCTGCCAACGATCAAATGATTTCCCTGAGTAACCTAGTGAAAATTACTCCGGCGACTGGAGCGCAAACAATCAACCACTACAACTTATTCCGCTCAATCACCATCAACGGTGCGGCTGCGCCTGGTTATAGTTCTGGTCAAGCAACTACAGCGATGGAGAAATTAGCAAAAGAAGTTTTACCCGCCAGTATGGGTTACGAATGGTCGGGGATAACAGCCGAAGAACAAGAATCAGGAGGTCAAGCACCTGTAATTTTTGGACTAGGATTAGTCTTTGTTTTTCTCGTGTTGGCAGCTCAATATGAGAACTACGTTGACCCATTGATTATTATGCTGTCAGTTCCCCTAGCTATTTTGGGAGCCTTATCTGCTCAGTGGATGCGGGGTCTAAGTAATGATGTATTTTGCCAAGTAGGTTTAGTCATGTTGATTGGCTTGGCTAGTAAAAACGCTATTTTGATTGTGGAATTTGCAAATCAATTGCGCGAACGGGGCTTGCCAATTATCAAAGCCACCGTGCAAGCATCACAAGAAAGGTTGCGACCTATTCTCATGACCTCCCTATCGTTTATTCTTGGTGTCTGGCCATTGATTAATCCCGTAGGCGCAGGTGCAGCGAGTAGAAAATCTCTCGGTACAGCCGTGGCGGGGGGAATGATTGTCTCAACTGTGTTGAGTTTGTTTGTTGTTCCCATTCTCTACATCGTGATTAGTAAAATCCGCGATCGCTTTAGACCAAAACCCCCACACATACCCCTAGATTCTACCCATGATGACAAAATTCCCTCGACTAGTCATAGATGAGGCAGGGGAGTAGAGGAGGTAGGGGGAGCAGGGGAAGTAGAGGAGCAAGGGGAGAACTTACTCCAAAATTTTCTTCCCTAATCCCCAGTCCCCAATCCCCAATCCCCAGAAAATCAAAATTGTGATTCAGCGAAAGCCATAAACTGCAATAATTGCTTTCTTGTTTGCCGCTTAAGTCTTATTTCCACTAGAGTTGTGGTGAATGGATAGAAAAATTTGATATCTTTCTGCTGCAAAATAGGAGAAATATCTAGCTCTAAATCGGTAACAGAATCAGAATCTTCTACACTGGAAGCATACCCAGAATAACGCACATACTCGGAATTTGATGACGCAACAATACGTATTTGCAAATTTTGCAAATTTTTAGTCTTGGTGATGTCTACATGAAAACAGCGTAGACTTTTATCTTGTGCATAGACGTGAACATCTACACCAAAATCTTCAATTCGCTTCCACTGATTGTTTTGTGATGTCGCCAGTTCAATATAGTAATCAGGAATTGGCTCATCATTATCATCTATCGCTCGAATGATAAACTGTTGCCATTCTGCGTTCTCTGAATCATTTGGCGATAGGGTCTTTAAAGCTTTCTGATGCCAAAGATTAATATCTTGTTCAGATGTAAATTTTAATGCCTGAAACACCGACTCTACCAAGTCTGAACTAGGATCACCCATAATTCTGCCGTGGTTATGATCCTTAACTCTAACTGTATGGGCAATACCACTATTTTTCCAGGGTGAGATAGATAATTTATCTTCAGGTTGCTTTTTAGTAAAATCTATAGTTATTTTACGTGTTCTCAATTCACATCCAGCCCACCTGACAACACCATCTGTACCATCAAGCGGTACACCAACTCTATTTGTGATTCTGCCGACAAAGTTATTTATTAATGATGATTGAAAGAACTGTTGTGTTCCACAAAAGGTAAATACAAAAGGTGTATCACTATCTGAACCGTAAAATGTGGTTTCGCCTAGTAAATCTTTATGCGCCAAATCCCAACTGAACTTACTTCCTAATTCCAACGCATCTAATATGCGAGTTCCTGCTTCTAAAAAGTCTGGCCCCCACTCTCTGTTTCCTTTAAACAGCGCCCCTAAAAAACTGCGCCCTTTGTGGGCGATAGGAGAACCAAAAGTGGCTGGTGCTAACCCAATTAAGTGCTGGAGTCGATAATAACCTTGGCTGGAGTATTTCGCCAGCCAAGCACGAATCACTAACATTCCAGTTGAGTGAACGATCGCATCGAAAGTTCTGTTATTACCTAATTTCTCCGCTAAAGCTTGATCTAATCCTTCAGCAATATCCTCAATGTTAATCTCATTAGATAGAGATATATATTGACAAATATGAATAATCTTGACATCATAATTATTTTCTTCAAACTTTTTTATCCACGTTTGAAAAGAGTTCCCCCTATCAGAGTAACCGTGGAGCATAACAACTGGATTTTTGGGAGTCGCATCTGGCATAAGCTTATTCACAGGTAGTAGATGTCATTAATTGTGAAAAGTATCCACCCACAAGGATGGCATTAAACTAGCTCAAAAATAAATGACACATCCAGCACCACAAGTTAAACAGCCAATCCTTGCTCTAGCTCCTAATTATCTCAGGTTTAATTTATAACTAGGGGTAACTTTGAAAAACTTTGTCTAAATTGTGACAAAATTGTCACATTCAGCGCTTTTGGTTTAATTTTTAATAACTGAGTTAACGTTTTACACGTCAACTAACCCTCATATTTCTAACTGTGTTAAAAAATTTAAATTTATAGCTGTTGACGGTTGACTGTTGTCTGTTGACAGACTAGAAAGCCTCTTATTGGCAGGGTTTCATCTTAGCTTGATGTCCTAATCTATCTAGCTATAGCTATAACAGCCTTGCAACTTACAGATAAATTCTTGGCTTAGGTAGATAACTCTGATATTAGGTAAGAAATAGTTACAGCGAATATCACTAACAAAACAGGAATTATAGTGCTAACCTCTATTTTTCTGTGCTTAATAATTTCAAGTAATGACACTGGTACAATTAAAGGCCAGAAAACTGTTGTTATTAAACACATAACAAGAGTTAAAAACTTATCTTCTGGTGAAGACGTAGGATGGCGCAGAGAAAAACTCACCCAGTTGCTAAAGAAATAGCAAGTCATGAGTAAGTAACTAATCAATAGAGTTAATTGTATTTGATTCATAATCAAGCCTCTGGAACACAAATTTGTTTATTTCTCCAAAATAACTTGGTCGAATTAATTACACAACGGATTTAATAGCAAAAAAATCAAAAATTAACAGCAGATATAAATACTTATTTACGAAATGGATTGGGTTAAAATCTGAAATGAGTTCTGGGTAAAAATACTAACTCTAAAGCACTAAGTAATTGCGAATTGCTTTAACGCTCATATTGGACTTAAAATCAAAAAAAAGCAAGCGTCATGTACTGACGCTTGAGTAAAAGAGTTATGGTTAAGCTCATCCCACCCCTAAAAGGGTATGGGATTTCACGTTGACGGTTGACGCTTGACGGTTAACAGTCATCAGTCAGCAGTTAACGGTGGTGGGAGGGATAGCCGCCTTCGATGATCATTAATCTTGGGAATGATTCTGAGGAAACAGGTAGGCGATCGCCGCCCAACCAGATGCAGTGAGTAAACTCACCAAAAATGTAGCCAGAACAAAAGTAAACATACCAACTATCTACAAAGCCTCCGTAGTGAAGGTGTCGGCTGTGTATTTTTAACTTAGCAGTTGGATATGACGGGGATACAACCAGATTGTGACGATGATTTGTAAGTTTTACCTTTGTGACAGTAAGCTAATGCGCGGCTAAATTGTACAACTACTAACAAGGACTGTTAACGGTTAACTGTTAACCGTTGACTGTCAACAGCCCTCACGATGGATTGTGCAACTTAAAAGCAGAATAGCTTATAAGGGTATCGGGATTGAGTTCAAACCCTTAATTGTGTAATGGCAATGTTACCTGTAAAACAAACATCCACATCACTTCCTGGTGTGCGTTCACGCTTGCCATATTCACCCACATAATAAAAATCGTCGCCATCAATGCGATAGTTGGCTGGTAGAGGTTTAGTGCAAGGCTGACAAAACACTAACTTTGGTTGGGTTTCCCCTGGCTGTAAATGGGGTAAATTGACATTCCAAAAGTATCCCGGTTCTAAAGGACGGTGCAGTAATTCCTCTAAAACTTCTGCTGTCCATTTAGCAGCTAGTTCCCAGTCAAAATTTTGCTTGGCTTTACGATAGTGGGAAATAGCAACTCCGGCAATACCGTGCATAGCAGCTTCTCGCACAGCCGCAACAGTGCCGGAAATGTAAGCATCAACCCCCAAGTTACCACCAGCGTTGATACCTGACAAAACAAACTTGACATCCTGTGAAATTTGTGTAATTGCAATTCTGACACAATCGGCGGGAGTACCAGCGATCGCATATTCACTATCAGAACGTCTCTGGAGATTAATTGGGCGAGTAGTAGTAACTTGATGACCACAACCTGATTGATGGTCTCTTGGTGCAGCAACAATAAAGTTTTTGCCACTGACGGCTTGAGCTAAGGCTTTAATTCCTGGCGCATCAATACCGTCGTCGTTAGTTAAGATTATGGTCATGAATCAATTCAAAATACCCTACGGGAAGCTAAAGCTACAAAATTCAAAATTCAAAATTAATGATTAGTCAACAGTCAACAGTCAACAGTCAACAGTCCATAGTTATTCTTCTTTGCTTCCCCTGCCTCCCCTGCTCCCCCTGCCCCCTGCCTTTTTCATACATCTACAGGATGTTGTCCATAATACGGTAAAGCCTCTGACCAGTTAGGGCGCTTACCTTGTTGCCATTCTAAATTAGCAAGCTCCAAAATACTTGTCACCGTTGCTGCTAAATCTACTTTGGCTTCTACTAACTGGTAATCACTTTGCCAGTTAGCTAAAGTCTCCTGCCATGCTTCTGGTGTAAATACTCTATCAGGTAATAAAGTTGTTAATTCATTACCATGAGGAGAAGGCTGATAAATCGCCCCAAAAATCTGACCTCTTTGAGCCGGCATTTCCACAGCAATAGCTTTTGTTTGTTGATTTTTACCGACTTCTGTCCAAGCCACTGCGGCTAAGGTGGAAATACCAAACACAGGAATATTTAACTGTTGCCCTAAAGTGCGAGCCAGGACAACACCAATACGAGTTCCTGTATAACCTCCAGGCCCTTTGGCAACTGCAATAAAAGCCAAGTCTGCCCAAGTTTGAGGTGCGATAAATTCTACTAAATATTGATGTATATAACTAGATAAATCTCGCCCTAAATTCCACACTTGGGAGTGAGTTTCGCCAGCCAAATTACTAATTGCTAGCCCTAATTCTGGGGTAGTAGTGTGGAGGGATAAACCGTATTTTGTAGATTTGGGGTCTGCTATTGGCGTAGTCAAAGTAAAATAATAAAATCTGAGTCTCTATAGCCCACCGTATCATGATTTTGGTGGGCATCGCCCTACGAATATTTCCGCCTATTGATATTGCCAATAAATCAAGTCGGGACTAACTCACCCGGACGCAACTTCGACCACTTGCCCATTTCTCGCTTAAAGCTGAGACAACCAACAACATCCCATTCCATTTCAATCACATCATCTTTGGTGCGAATATTAACGTTGATGGAGGGTTCATTGGGGTCAAAATCTGGGGTTTCAGTTAAATGGGGTTGTTGGTGTTGTGTTTCTACGGCATTATAAGTTACACAACGGTCTACATAGTGGCAGTTTACGCAAATACACATAATAGAACCAACTCCAAGTCCTTTATTGTTAATCTAGCTTAAGCTAAAGCATTCAGCACCAGTTACTGGTTAGAGTTTTATTACAATGTCTGGATTTATTCCTTCTACCCTAGCACCTGAAAATTGGCCTTTTAGCCTGGAATGTTTGCCAAAACCTGCTTATATGGTTGGTGGTGCGGTGCGGGATGCGATGTTGGGTAGAAGTCGAGAATATCTGGATTTAGATTTCGTGATACCATCGGACGCGGTGAAAGTAGCTAGAACGATCGCTCATCGTTATCAAGCTGGTTTTGTTTTACTCGATCCGGTGCGGCGGATTGCGCGGGTGGTATTTCCCCAGGCTACAGCCGACTTTGCCCAACAGGAAGGGGATAGTTTAGAGACTGACCTGCATAGAAGGGATTTTACAGTGAATGCGATCGCCTACAATCCCCACACCCAAGAGATTATCGACCCCCTCAACGGTTGTGCTGATTTACAGGTGGGTGTGTTGCGGATGATAGCCAAAGCTAACCTCAAAGATGATCCTTTACGTCTATTACGAGCTTACCGTCAAGCTGCTCAACTAGGCTTTACTATTGAACCGACAACCCAAGCCGCTATTCGTGATTTAGCATCACATCTGTGTCAAGTCGCCGCCGAACGAGTGCGAGTAGAAATTGGCTATTTACTTGCTAGTCCTCAGGGTCATACTTGGATGGCAATAGCTGAGAATGATGGTTTACTCAAGCAGTTCTTCCCAAATACCACACCCGAAAGCTTTCATAAACTAGCGGTAGTTGATGAAGTCGCTGATTTACTGACACAACATTGGCCGCAACTAGGTGTGGAACTGCAAGGATACGTCCGGGAAACAGTAAAGACCACTTGGCTAGGTATTGCCAAACTCGCTTGTCTAGTCCACCCAGATCCAAGTGTTGCAGAAATCGAGCTGCAAAAACTCACCTACAGCCGCGCCGAGATTCGCGCTGTCACTACGGCTCTGAAACTATTTCCCCAGCTAAAAACGGCTAATACCTTGCGAGAACAGTACTTTGTGTTCCAAGAAGCAGGTATGGTATTCGTAGCGATCGCTGTTTTAGCTTTAGTACAAGATACTCTGGTAGAGGCGATGTCTGGCGACAATCGGCTATCCGTTTATTCTCCATTGATCACCCGCTACCTTAACCCTGATGATCTGGTCGCTCATCCCACTCAGCTAGTAAGTGGTAAAAACCTAATGATAGCACTCGATATTCCTCCCTCGCCACTGGTGGGAGAACTGCTAACAGAAATTGCGATCGCCAGAATTGAAGATAAAGTGACAACAACAGAAGCAGCGATCGCCTTTGCTAGACAGCTACTTGAAGGTTAGAACCTTTCTTTTCATCACCCCATTTTGCAAATTTGGTCATCTTCTCAGGTTTATAAATATTTACTAATCTGTGAAAAAATTACTACTCAAGTCCGGTTAATTACTTACAATATGCTTGGTTTAAATGGTCACGGGTAACTATTACTGGTTACTAATTACCAAGGCCACGGGTATGATAGGTGTTCAACCGGACAAGATATAATCTCTAGTCTCTATGCTCATGAAAGTTATATTTTAGTTAACTATGAAACTTTACTATTGCAAGTATCCAGAAGGTAGGCAAAATTTTGGAGATGCGCTGAATCCTTGGTTGTGGGAGAAGCTGATTCCTGGGATCTTGGATGATGATCCCAATTGTGCTTTTGTGGGAATTGGCACTCTGATTAACGACGCACTCCCACGCCGTACCCCCCAGGCAAAATTGCGAGTGATTTTTAGCACAGGCGCAGGTTATGAAAAAGCTACCCCTGTAATTGATGAGTCTTATCATATCTACTGTGTACGGGGGCCAATCTCAGCAGAAAAATTGGGTTTGAGGAGGGATTTAGCGGTTACAGATGGCGCACTCCTGCTACGTAAATTAATAGATCACAGTTCCATTCCCAAAAAATATAAATTCTCCTATATGCCTCACTATAATTTTGCGGGAGATGGTTGGCAGAGAGTTTGTGATCAATTGGGTTTTGGTTATATCAGTCCAGCTTGGGAAATTGAAGATATTTTGACACGCATTCGTCAAACAGAAGTTCTGATTTGTGAAGCTATGCACGGAGCGATCGTTGCAGATACCCTACGAGTACCTTGGATTCCGGTAAGCACCCATCCTTCGATTCTGCCCCTGAAGTGGCAAGATTGGTGTGCTTCTATGAAACTTGAGTATCAGTCTTACTCCCTGAGTCACTTTTATCAACCCCGTTCTTCTACAGGTGGATGGGCTAATAACAAGACTACTAATAAGTTAGATCATCTCCTAACTCCAGCTCGAAAATTGCAGGAATGGCTAAGACAGCAAAAAACCGCAAAGGAACTGTCTAGTTTAGTCAAAATAGCCAAACCTCACCTAAGCAGCGATGCTCGGATTGAAGAAATGTTATCCCGATTAGAGGGCTGTTTGGAGCAGTTTAAACTTGATTTTGCTCAAGGTAAGTTCAAGATTTAACTGTCAGTTGTCAGTTGTTAGTTGTCAGTGATTCCTCTCACTGCGCCCTACCCTCCACTACTAAGTGGGCTATTCTCCGTCATCGCTACCGAAAGTCACACAAGGACTATCAATTTCTTGGGATGGTTGGAAGGAATTGCAGAAAATGACAACGGCACAGTTTACCCTTAATTCTTCCGGGTGAACACAGGCGATCGCTCCTCCTACCTTGGTGTGAAAAGCACAATTATGACAAATAGTCTGACTCAAAGTGCGTAGGGAGTTCATGGAGTCAGACATAAGCCAAAATTTTGGTAATTTACCTATATTTTACCAAAAATCTCACCGTTCGCGTAATAGAAATGAACTAATACCAATTCTCTATGAAGTTGCGCCGAATAAATGATGTAGAGACGTTGTATTCAACGTCTCTACAGTACAGAATAAAGAGCATCTATGGCTACGCCAGGCAAGCTACATCAAGAAACGGTATAAGGTGATATTTTTAATTTTTATATAATTCAACTACGGGTAAACCTTTTTTGGGAATACTACTAAGAAAACGTTGCCGAATTGAATCTAATTTATAGGAACCAATTAAGCTTAATATTCCCATTAAAGCTGGTGTAATACATACCCTTATAGGTAAATTAATGACCATTAGTAATAATGCTAAAATCGTCAATCCTAGCGTCAAATTTTGACAAAAATCTTTGATTTTATCTATCAAAATTAGCGATTGCCGACAACTAGGGCAATGTTTTGTGTGTCTGTGCCAGATATCGTATAACTGCTCATCACTTAATTCTTGAAAAGGCACTTCTTCCACTCCCTGCCATGCAGGTTTACCACCAGCAAACTCATCTAACCATTTCCGAAAAGTAACGATGCCAATATCAGCGACAGAAGGCATAAAATATGACTTCTGCCAAGTTCTATTCCCCACATTCTCATTAATAGCTTGAGAGTGCATCATTGATAAATCTTGGTTACTTAATTTATAACCGGATGAATGTTTTAAGCCAGTTTGTAAATATTTTGGTAAAAGCTCAAACCAGAAATTCCGTTTCTGTGGAAGGCTATCAGCAATAAACTTACCAATTTGTTTACAATAACCAGGTTTTGTAGGGACAAAGTATAACTGAAATAAAACAGATTTACCGTTGGAATATTTGTAGATTGTTGTATTAGAGCAGGGGGGAATAAATTTTCTAGTCGCATCCATATCTTTGTTAAAAATATTGTAACCAGAATGCTTTAACGTAAAACCATCTTCAGCAGAGATTTTGCCTAAGACTTCAAAATATTGTATGGGGATAGCTCTTTCTGGAGAAAATCCAGCAAGTCCTTCATGTAAAAATTGGGCGTGAGAAGGGTCAAAAGTACTTTCAACAGAAACCGTGTAACCAACAGGAACTTCTGACATGAACCAATCGTTCAAGGGGCTGTCAAGTGTAGATTCTGGCATCAATGCAGGTTGCTTTGAAGTGCTGTCTGCAAAAGCAGTAGGACTATTATCTGGCCATATCCATAGTAATCCTTGTAGCACTTGGGTAGGGTATGTTGTTACTTGCGATCGCTCACTATTACAAGCAGTGGCTAAAGCCTTTTCATCACTCAACATGGGAATATTAGTACATTTCCCTGCACCATCAAAACACCAACCATGATGACGACAAATTAGCTTTCCATCTTTGTTGATACTTCCTAAAGACAACTGTGCCAATTTATGAGGGCAAGCATCATCCATTGCTACCCATTTTTCATCTTTGTCTCGCCAAATCACCAGCTTTTTCCCTAGCAAAGTGATGGGAGTCGGATGAGATACTTCCAGATAGCTAAGGGGAGTTATTGGATACCACTGTTGAGTCCACGAGAAGTTAGTTGTCATCAAATTAATTATAATTTCGGCTGAGATTGTTAATTTATTATCTCAAGTATCGTTGCAGACAGATAACGCTTTCTTGCATAACTCTGAAGTTCATCAAGCCCGAAACTAGTGCCAATCAGATGACTAGAAAAAAACTGAGGATTGGAGACTAGGTAAATTTTTCTCCCATACCTCAGCCCCCGCGCCCCTCTGAATTAAATAGTCCGAGAGAATTGTTTGTCTTGATTGTGGTGATAAATATCAAAGACAACAGCGATATTCCTCACTAGTAATCTACCAATTTCTGTTACTTGGATGTGTTTGCTGGAGAGACTAACTAATCCATCAGCTGCTAATGGTTTTAAAGCTGCAATTTCTTGAGAGAAATATTCATCAAAATTGATCTGATATTTCTCCTCAATCTCTTGCTTATGCAGATAAAAGTTAGACATGATACACATAATCACATCTCGTCTGAGAATATCATCGGTTGTGAGTTTGATACCCTTGCTCACAGGTAAAGCATCACTAGCAACGGCTTGATAATATTCTTTTAACTGCTTGTGATTCTGCACATAAGCATCATGCAGCATACTAATAGATGTCGCACCAAAGCCAAAAAGTTCTGTACCGGCGTGGGTGGTGTAACCTTGGAAGTTGCGCTGGAGGGTGTGGTTACGTTGGGCGATCGCTAACTCATCGTTATGCTTGGCAAAATGATCCATCCCAATAAATAGGTACTGGCTATTAGTCAGTTCCTCGATGGTCATTTTTAAAATTTCCAGCTTTTCCTGTGGTTGGGGTAACGCCTCCAGGGGAATATTTTTCTGGGCTGGCTTCAACCAAGGAACGTAGGCAAAGTTAAAAACTACAATGCGATCGGGGTCTAATGCCACGGTTTTTTTCACCGTCTCCCGAAAGCTTTGCAAGGTTTGATGGGGTAAACCATAAATTAGGTCTACATTCACACTATCAAACTTAGCTGCTTTAATCCAACTCATAACATCAAGTAGCAGTTCTTCCGGTTGGATGCGGTTGACGGCTTCTTGTACTTGGCTATTAAAATCCTGAATACCAAAACTAATCCGATTAAAACCAATCTCACGCAAAAAGGAGATGTAATTTTGATCGACGTAGCGGGGGTTAATTTCAATGGATATTTCTGCTTGTGGATCAATATTGAAGTGGTGATGAATATGTTTCCACAAAAATTCTACTTGGTCACAATCTAAGTAATTAGGTGTCCCGCCACCCCAGTGAACTTGCAATACTTTTCTATCTGGATCAATCAAGTTACTTGTATGCTTGATTTCTTTTACCAGATGCTCTAAGTATGGTTTAGCAATATTTTTGTTGTTGGAAATGACCGTATTACAACCGCAAAAGTAACAGGAACTTTGACAAAAAGGAATGTGGAAGTACAACGATATTGGCGATTTTCTGCGATTTGAGGCGGCGATCGCACTTTGATAATCGGCGGCGTTAAATCCTTCAGTTAACTGTGTAGCGGGTGGGTAACTGGTATATCTAGGTGCAGGAGTGTCATACTTTTTGATCATGTCTAGATCAAACTTGACACCAGGTAAGACAAAAACCATCAAAACCTCCAAGGTACTGCAACCACACCATGCCGCTACGTGGAAGTCAAAATACACTATGGGAAGCGCGAGGGCTACAAAATTCAACAACACCTATCGACTGAGTTATGGGAATTTTGCCTAATGATATTTTGATTTCCGTCATAACTGACTAGTGGTCGGTTGTATGGGTATAGGGGACAAGCAATTTGTTTTTTGACGCACAGCAAATTGCTAATAAAAGCTTTATGCTCTAGCTGCTTCTTAGTTTAGATATCAACGCTAGACCGTGATGTGTTGATTGAACTAAATGAAGGGCTTAGGGGGTAATCAATTCAAAATTCACTACAAAATTATTGAATATCCTCTCCCCCATTTCTTGGCTGATTCAAGATACTGCTGCTTCTGTGCTGCCTGGGTTACGGGCGCTAGTTAAGCTATTAAATACTACTTGACCGAGAGCTTTAATTAAATTACCTTCTAGGTCTGTAGCCATTTGCATATTGAATTGGAAGGCGTTATTGGCTTCTGCAACAATTCTATCTACTGTGGCATCGTCAACGGGTACTGAGTCCAATGCCTGACGATACTGGTCTTTGAAGGCTTTTTTGTCAGGGATTTGCTCAAAGTTATAGAAGGATGTACCCTCATAGCCAGATAGCTTTAAGGTTGACTGAGCAATTTTTTGCAACATCTGACCGCCGGAAAGGTCGCCCATGTAGCGGGTGTAGGTATGACCAATTAATAAGGCGGGTGCATTGGCAGAAAGCTCTCGAATATGCTTGATATAAGCTTGAGCGCTGGCTGAGGGGGCGATGAGGCTACGCCATTCACTACCATAGTAAAATACCATGTCTTTTTCTAAAGAGGCTAGGCGATTCAGTTCTGGGAAGTAAATCGGAGCGATCGCCGGATTGTTGGCATGGCTTTGAATCGCGGCTTCTAATTCACTGTAGACGAAATACAAGTTGCTTAAAAATTTGGCGAAGCTTTCTCTATCGACAACGCCTTTTAAAAAACATTTCATGAATCCCACGTTTTCTGCTGCTGTGTGAGCTTTTTGAGTGCCAGCGCGCAGTTTAACAGCTAGATTGCTACTCATTTTTGCTTCCTTGTTATTCAAACGCCAGATTTTTAGGCAGTCACATTCATCAACTTTGGATGGCTGCCAGAGTTGTGAGGATTGTTATTCTAGGTTTAGAGAGGCTGTGCATTCATCTGTCTGGCAATTACCACTGCCCAGATAGATCCAGACTATTTTTAGCCCCAAAATCATTTAACTATTAATGATTGTATAACTATATGGCTATTAATATTTTTTTATATTTCCCTTAATCTCACGTAATAAATTGAGGACTTAGGTACAAGGATGTTTTGTTGAGATTGGGTGAATGTCGTCCAAGTGTATCAGGGTAGTAAAGAAATGAAGTATAAGTACTGAGGTAACCGATAACATGAGGCGATCGCCTTCTGCCTTTTCGGAGGAGAATACTAAAATTTAGACAGGAGGTAAATAATCATGCTAAAAACTATTGAAGGCATTTATAAGAATGGCAAAATTGAACTGGCTGAAACACCACAAGGTATTACTGAAAGCAGAGTCTTTGTTACTTTTTTAGAAACAAAGACTTCCATTTGGCCAGAAGTGATTATGCAATATCAAGGTGTAGCAGAAAATATTATTTTTGAGGAATACAGAGACGAACTGCTACCACCTAATGAAATAGAGTTTTCATGATGGGTTATCTACTCGATACTTGCGTGATTAGTGATTTTGTCAAGGGAGAAGAAAACACTCTCAAGCGATTCAAAGCTAGCACACCCAGCGACATTTTCATTTCATCATTAACAGTGATGGAAGTAAAGTATGGGTCAGCTATCAACCCTCTACGCGCCATCAAAATTCAATCCTTAATATAATCCCTATTAGGCTCAGGGCGAACGCATCTTAATTGCTAATAAGAATTGGGAAGCAAATTCAAACATCTAGAATAAAGCCAATTGTCTTAGATAAATAGTGAATGTAAGTCAAAGGATAAA